>JAKBJF010000009.1 GCA_021836125.1 Nanobdellota archaeon
TATATCTCCAGTATAATCGGAACAAAACCAATCGAACTTAAGAATAGTATTTATCTATCTTTTTGCAAGATGTTCTATGGATAACGTGATGCTACTAGGGACTTCTTCCGCATTTCCTACAAAGGAGAGGAACCACCCCGCGCTTTATATGTCGCTTGACGGCAAACGCGTGCTTTTTGACTGCGGGGAAGGCACACAAAGGCAGATACGTGTAGCAGGTTTAAGCCCGTCCATAGATTATATGTTCCTAACACACTGGCATGGAGATCATTCCTTGGGAGTGGGTGGTATAATACAAAGCCTTAATATGATGAGAAGGAAAGAGCAACTCTATATATATGGACCACAAGGCACTGGCTCCAGTGTAAATCATATACTAGCTACATATCGATTTCATTCTGAGATACAGATAAAAGCAAAATCATTAGATCTAAAAAAAGAGACCTTTATAACGAAAATAGGGCGATTCAGCGTATACGGCATAAACGTGATGCATACTACAAAGTGCATCGGCTATAAAATCAAGGAAGACGACCAGCTGAACATAAAACATGAATTTCTTAAGAAAAACAAGATAAAATCGGGCGTGTTCCTTCAAGCCCTTAAGAAAGGCAAGGATATAGTTTATGAGGGGAAGAAGTTCCTTGCTAAAGAAGCAACTTATCTAAAGCGCGGAAAATCTTTGGTTTACCTTACAGATCTGGGTTATGATAAGAACCTTTATAGATTCGCACGCGGTGCAGATGTTCTCGTAATAGAATCTACGTGGTCCTCAGAGTTCGAAAACCAGGCCAAGGAATTTGGGCACCTTACTGCCAGACAGGCATTGGAAGTAGCGAAGTATGCAGATGTGGGAAAAGTCTATCTTACTCATTTTAGCCAGAGATATGAAGATATGTCAGTGTTTAAGGAAGAACTATCGGACATAGTAAAAAAGTTAAAACTAAAGCCGAAAGTATTTGTATCAAACGACTTTGAGAGGATAAATTTTTGAAGTTTTTGCCGTTGAATAGGCTAAGATTAAATATTTAAATTAAAGAATCATAATCTTATAAATAATGGTTTTAAAATCGATTTTTATATGAATTCGCTTTCGGTAGCAGTAATAGGGCCGTATCATTCAGGCAAAACAACGCTTGTGAACAAGCTGCAACAGAAATTAGGAGCCGAAGGCGATGTGTCTTTTTTCTCTTTTAAATACGGCGGGAAGAACATTACACTTATGGACACGCCAGGAGATACCGACAGCCCGGTATTAATGGCATCTGTGCTAAGCGTAGCGGACGCGATGATATTCTGCATATCACCGGATGTAGGGATAACGTTCCAGGTAGGCGAAATAGTCGTGCTTGCGGATACGCTTAAACTCGGTAAAGGCATAGTGTGTATAACAAAGACGGATATGTCGACCACGCAGGAGATAGACGCGCTAAAAGCTAAGTTGAAAGCGCTTTTGAAATCAACAAGCATGGAGTCTATGGAGCTCTTTGAGATGAATATATACGATGATCAAAAGATAGCTGACATGCGGGCAAAATTGTCGAATTTACCATACGAATCAGAAATGATAACTCGTCCATTCAAGTTTGCCGTGGATCACGCATTCGAATCAAAAGGAATGTCGGTAGCCATAGGCACTGTTATATCCGGCAAGATAGCTGTGCACGGCGATGCAGTGCTGACACCAGACCCGTTCACAAAAGAAGTAAACGTGAACGGTATACAGATAAATCAAGAAGACGTTCAATCAACCGAAGCCGGCGACAGGGCTGGTGTAAGCATAAAAGGCGTATGGCCCTGGGATCTCCCGCGCGGCACGGAATTGAGGCAACCCAAAACATACAAAGATGTAAAAAGCGGTAAACTTCAGATAAAGTTGTCCAAGTTATACAAGCAGGACATACAGGATGATACTAAATTGAATCTGATATGCAACTGGCAAAACTGTACGCTTACTCTAAATAATGTGAAGAAAGAAAACGACAAGATAAGCGCAGACTTTGAATCGGATAAGAACTTCGTCTTCGATAAATATGACAAAATGGTACTTGTAAACAAAGATCTGCCTATAAGAATGTTAAGGGTTGTCGGGTACCCGGAGATACTATAAAATGGAACGTACCCTTGCTGTAGTTAAACCTGATGGCGTAAGAAGAGGACTGATAGGCGAAATAATAAGAAGATTTGAGAAAGCAGGTCTTAAGATAGTGGCTTTAAAGATGTTAAAACCAACAGAAGAACTCGCGGCCAAGAATTATCCCGACACGGATGAATGGTTCAAGAAAGTCGGTGAAAGGAGCAGTAAGACGTTCGCATCGATAGGTATGGACATAAAGAAAAAATTCGGTACCGATGATCCCATATTGATAGGAAAGACAATAAAGGGATGGTTAGTCAGATTCTTGTCTTCCGGTAATGTAGTAGCCATGGTATTGGAGGGTAATCGTGCAGCAGACAATGTTAGAAGACTTGTGGGGGAAACAGACCCTCTGATGGCACAGGCAGGTACTATAAGAGGAGATCTCTCTATAGATAACGTCGTATTAGGCAATTCATCTAACAGACCGATGGTTAACGTAGTCCATGCGTCTGGAAACGCCGAAGAGGCGAAACAGGAAATAAAGACATGGTTTAATGATTCTGAGATACTAGAGTATAACCGAGCAAACGAAGACGAATTTTATAGGGCGTGGTGAGGATGGCAAAAGTGTTCATATTGATTAAACCAGACGGCGTAAAGCGCGGGTTAGTGGGCGAATGCGTTAACAGGTTCGAAAACGCCGGGCTAAAAGTAGTTGCGATGAGAATGCTAAAATTGAGCGAAGCAATGGCCGATAAGCTTTATCCAAGCGACAAACAGTGGTTAGAGAATCTTGGCATGAAAGCAAAGGAATCAATGAATAAAATCGGTAAGGACATAAAGGACGATAACGTTTCCCACGGTAAAAAGGTAAGACAATGGCTTATGGACTACGTTCTGTCTGGCCCAGTTGTAGCAATGGTTCTAGACGGGAACGACGCCATGACGGTTGCGAGGAAACTAGTCGGTCCTACAGATGGTGCCGCGGCATCCGCAGGAACAATACGTGGTGATTTCTCATCAGATTCTATAGTAACTGCTACATCCGAGGGCAGGGCAAACATGAACGTTCTTCACGTGTCTTCTGACGAAAAGGAAACAGAAAACCAGACAAAAATATTTTTTGATTGAAAGCTTAATTTGATGGCTCCCAATTAACTGCACATGCACCATCGCTTTGCAGCGCCCTCAAAACTCTGTAAATCTCTTTCGTGCTCCTGCCGACTTTGTTGTTAGATGCACAAGAATAGGCTATGAGCCCGTTGTTGTCTATTATGAACGTAGCCCTTCTTGCCTTTTTTTCGTTTTTATCAAATACTCCATACATCGACGACACAACGCCATCATCATCTGCTATCAACGGAAACTTTATCGGTGTTTTGCTTTCTTTGACGAACTTTTCGTGAGTATGAACATCATCCGTGCTTATTCCGATAACCGCTGCGCCGCTTGCAGTGAACTTATCCAATTCCTGACTAAATGCCAATATCTCAGTCGGACACACCTTGGACAGATCAGCAACATAGAACAACATAACTTTCCATTTATTTTCCAGATCGCTCAATCCGAAGTCGCCCGCAGCTCCGTTGTTATAAGCCTTTGCGAAAAATCCCGGTGCACTTTCACCTACGTCAAGCATATTAACTCGAAGCACATTTATAATAAATAAATTTACTAGCATGATATGAGATCTCCGATATGCGCGTTCTTGGGGCACGTCGACGCGGGAAAGACGTCGATAATGGACGCCATAAGAAACACAGCCTTTGCATATAAAGAAACCGGCGGGCTTACGCAAAACATAGGTATAACTGAGGTCCCTACGGATAGGATAAAGAAGATATGCATCGAACTTCTGAAGAAACTTAACATTGCGATAAAGGTGGACAGCGTAATATTCATTGACTCGCCCGGACACGAAGCTTTTGTTACCTTACGGGAACGTGGTGCGTCAATAGCGGATATAGCAATACTTGTAATCGATGTAACAGAAGGGGTACAAAGACAGACTATAGAATCGATAGACATCTTAAAGTCCTATAAAACCCCTTTCATAGTTGCATTGACAAAGATAGACCGCGTTGACGGTTATATAGATAGAAAAGACATTTCGTTCATAGACTTCATGTCAAAACAAAACAGAAAATACTCAGAAAACCTCGATGCGGCCATATATAAGATGGCCGGAGAATTATCAAATTATGGTTTCCAGGCAGAAAGATATGATCGCGTCATAGACTTCACCAAACAGATATCAATAGTCCCAGTGTGTGCCGTGAACAATATTGGCATACAGGATCTTATTGTCATGCTGATAGGTCTTAGTCAGAGATACATAGACCTGAATAAACCCGCAGGCGACGAGGCAGCAATACTGGAAGAAAAGCAATTAAAAGGCATGGGTAAGGCGTACGATGCGATAGTGTATTCCGGCAGAATAAGCGTAGGGGACAAGGTAGTGATACAGAAAAAAGACATGATATCAGAAACAAAAGTGAAGGCGATGTTCAAACTTGTTCCGATGGAGGAAAGCCGCGAGAATTTCGGGACGTATGAGAGTATAAAATCAGCAAGCGCCGCCACTCCGATAAGGCTTATACTACAGGACTCCGAAGTCTTGATAGGGACTTCAATATCTGTATTCCATAACGAGCAGGAAAAGAACAGGATAATCGGAGCCCTAGAAGGAGTAACAAAAGGTTACAATGATGAAAAAGCCAAGGGGATAGTCATTTGTGCGGATTCGATAGGCAGTATAGACGCGATAAAGAAGATAGGAGGAGCAAATTCCATACAGATAGGCATGACGAGGCTAGGCGAACCGACAAAACGTGAGATAACAACGGCCAAACTAAATGAGAAGGTAATTTTGTGTTTTAATGTGCCTATCAGCAAGCAGATAGAGGAGCTCTCAGCCATCGAAGGAGTAACGATAATAAGCAGCAACTCGATATACACAATATTCGAGAAGTATAACGAATTCAAATCTGCATTCAACAAGGAAGTCATTAACGACAAGACATCGGATATGACACTGCCCGCCGAGTTTGTGTTCATAAAGAGCAAGGTTTTCAGGCGGTCAAATCCATGCGTCATAGGCGTTGAGGTTCTTGCCGGCGAGATAAGGCCAGGCTATAGGGTAATAAATCATAAAGGCGCAAATTTGGGCAGAATACAGGAGATACAGGACGACAAAAAGAAATTGGATTCTGCAGTAAAGGGACAAAAGGTTGCGGTTAGCATAGACGATGCCGTGTATGACAGGAACCTATTTGATGGAGAGGTTCTTTATACAGACATAAGCCTGCCAGACATAATTAAATTCGTAGACGTGAAGGGGATGTTAAGCGATGACTATAACGATGCGCTGCAAAAGATACAAAAAATAAAGCGTATTTAAGGCCAATTCTTCAGCGCCTTTTCATAAAGTTGCATGTTGTCGCAAGGCAGCCATTTCCCGCTGCACAGAAAACCGTTCAATTTGCCTTTTGTCGCAAGTTTCTCGAACAAACCTTCCATTGAAGATTTTCCTTCAGGTATAAGCGACACTATCAGAGGATTTAAAATGTAGATACCTGCGTTTATAAGATGGGTGCTCTGCATTCCAGTCGGTTTTTCCACGAATTTCGTTATTTTGTTTCCTTCCATCTCAACAGCACCGAACTGTGAAACGTTGTCTGTAGTAGTGAGCGCTATCGTTGCAAGGGACCTGTTCTTTTTGTGGAATTCGTACATCTTGTCTAGGTCGAAATCAAAAAGATCGTCTCCGTTTAGCATGAAAAAATCGTCATTGAATAGATTTGATGAAAGTCTAAGCGGACCGGCAGTACCAAGTGGAACCTTCTCTTCAAGGTATTTTATAGAAACACCAAATTTCGCCCCGTCTCCGAAGTAATCTCTTACCTTGTCGCCAAGATAGCCAACAGATATGACTATATCAGAAACCCCTGCTTCCTTGAGTTTATTTATCGCATACTCCATTATCGGTTTTCCTTTTATAGGCACCATCGGTTTTGGAAGTTCGTATGTGAGCGGCCGCAGCCTTATACCTTGCCCCCCGGCGAGTATGAACGCTTTCTTTATGCTTTTAGGAGAAAAACGCTCCTTCAATATCCTTTCTATCGCATTAGATCTGTTTAGTATATTTTCTCCATCGACTATCGAATCTAGCTCTTTAAGAATCTGTGGATTTAAACTTATGGTTATACGGGTTTTCATACTGAGTATGATACAATCATACTATTTATTACTTTTAGTTTTTGAAACCAGTCTTTCTACAAGCGCGTCAAATCCCTTTATGAACCTCTTCTCGTCGTATTTTTCGGATTTTATAGCGCCTTTAACAAGTTTTGAATAGATTTTCTTTTCCGTTATCTTTATCATTGCATAAGCCAGAGACTCTTCGTCTGCATCTATGACCACCCCATTACGTCCATTCTCAACGAATTCCTTCGGCCCGCCTTCATTAACGCATATCACCGGTTTTCCGTACGCTAAAGATTCGAGAGGCACTAAGCCAGTATCCTCATTCATCGCAAGAAACAAAGTAGCGTAACACCTCCTGTATAGCCGTGATATGCCTTCGTTCGAAAGATCCGTTTTTATTTCTATTGAAGGATTTCCTCCAGCGGCCTTTTTTACTTCTTCCAGATATTTTTGATCCTCAACGAAACCGCCGACTATGAGTCTGAAGCCTTTTTTGTCCAGTCCGGATCTAAGGAAACCCTTTACAGCCAACACTTGCCTCTTATATCTTGTGAACCTGCTAGCGTAAAAGAAATATTTGTCGTGTACGCGGCTAGGTCCTATTCCGTTATATTGTATGCTTGGAAGTATACTAAATATTCTATTCGATTGCATTAGACCGTACGATTCTATGCGTCTTCTAACTTCGTTGCTGTAAACAAATGAGTAGTCTATTTTTTTCCACGCGCCTCTCTCTAAAAGCCGATAAATAGGGATTATTAGAGGAAGTAACATCCGGTACTTTATGTTACTAGCTCTGTAATAGTCATACATGGAGTGGGCTATCCTAAGAGGGGTGTGAGTTATCGCGATCACAGGTACTTTAGGACTGTTTCGGTACACTATTAACTCCGCTAAGCCACCAGTTGAGATTATAAACAAATCATAATCTTTCAAAGGGATTTTTGTCGTGAGCATGTTATAAAACAACTTGAAACCTCTCATAAGCATCGAGCCGCTAGAACTTCCATTGAGTTCCTTTACGTTGAATTTCTTGAACTCTTTAAAAGTATTCTCTTTGTTATAAGTGAAAGTGTAAATGTCTATCTTGTGCCTGCTGTTCTTCAGGATGCTCAACATGGCACGCTCCACTCCGCCCTTGCTTTTTATCCACGGTACAAAGACAGCGATCTTCAATCGTTTTTTTATCATGACATATCACACGTATAATTTAACTCGCAGTGTAAGCACATATTATGATGTCCTTCCGATTCCAGACACCATCCCGTTGAAGCCGAAATGTCCAAGGATGTTTCTTTCCGTTCTTTGTTCGTTTCCAGCTTGGCATATACACCGTCAACATATTACTAATTTATCTTTCATACGTTTATAGTTTCTTGTTCTTCTTGTCTCGTATAAGAGTGGCATGTGCTCGCCGTATACTTCCGATTCTGATGGACGACACCCTAGATGATTTTCCTTTTTAAATAACCAAAAGTTCTACGACACAGTCTGCCAATAAGTTACATTTCTGACTAGGGTGTTATTCGTAAAGGCAGTGATCTTATATGTGCCAGCCGATAGGGTGGAAGTATACATTGTTTTATTAATCGATAGGCTCTTTATGACTAGTCCATTCAAAGTTATCCCCACATAGCCATAAGGAAGAGTAGCAGTGAAGTTTGAGGCCACGCCGCCTGTTATGGAACTGTTTCCGTCCAGCACGCCGTTCAAATATAGGTAAGTCTTTCCCACTCGCCCTGAGGGCATTACGCCGTTAGGGGGGAAATCCCGTATCCTTGCCCATTTTAATGTCATCGCAAAGCCTCCCGTGCCGCCGGTATTTGTGAATTCCACGTAATTGTCAGCGGTAGCCGGCGCCTGCGCTTCTGACTGGAGAGCATATTCCTTCGACATATTTGAATAGTTCAGAGAGTATACCGCATTTTTCCCATTGTTTGAAACAGTGAATAGATCTGGCGTATTATAAGCTACATTGTAGTGGGTAGATGTAACGGAAGATCCGGAAGTAGTGTACCCCCATGAATAATTAGAGGTATACTGTGAAAGCCATCCATTTGCAGCATAATTTGCGCTGCTAGTCGGATTTGAAGAATAATAAAGTCCATTGACCGTATAAGATCGTTTTGCAGCTTCGGTAAAGTTGCCGAGCCAGTCAAGCGTAGTGTTAGCCCCGAAATAAGAATTTGAATCAATGAATTCATTAACACTCGTCGATGCGGGAAGGTACACCCCGTGGTTTATGGTGACACTGGCACTTGTCCAGCCACTCGGCGCAGAGGGACCAGTAAAATTGCTGTATAACAGGTCAAAAACACTAGCGCCATCGTCATATTCGCCATAAATGGGCGATAACAGAGCAGATTCACCAGTCGTTAGTTTGTTGAAATCGTTCAAATTTGGATTCTGTATGACCATGAAGACGGTCTTTGTACTTAAAGCCGGTATCGTACCCACTTTCAGCCAGTATAAACTGCTTTTAGATGCATTAGAGCCACCGTGCTCCAGCCACGAATCGACTACCGAGCCGTTCGGCCACATGAAATAAACGTTTGTGAGGCTCTTACTCTCTGCGTAACCGTATGCGGACGAGTTTATTGTCACATTCTGCTGAAAATCGGACAGAGTGGGAACATTTTGCGCGTTAGCAAAAGTTATTGGCAGCATCGGATTCCATATATGCAGAACTCTCGCTATAGAAGAAGGCGTATAATTCTGGTTGCCGTTTGTAGACAGATTGTAAAGATACGAACCCATATAAGTTTTGCTAGCTGTTCCCGAAAGTATGTTTTTATATATCAATGAGTTATTTATCGACATGTTTGCAAAGAGCTGGTTATTTACCGTCGTTATGCTGAACGTAGTCGTCCTAAGTACTCTGTTGAAAGTCGTGTTTTGACTTTGGGGAAGCGTCAAAGTCAGTATAGGGACAGCTTTATCTATTATCTCCCAAAAAGTGATGTTGTTCACACCGCTGAGGTTGCTGAAAGCGGTGACTTTATACGTGCCGGCTGCCCGGAGTACCACATTTGTACTATAATTCTTTGCGAGTGGTGCGACAAGTACACCATTTACGTAAATACCGACATATATTTTTATAGTGGAAGCGGTGAAGTTTGCATCCGTCCCGTATACTATGGAATTGTTAACGTCTTCAATACTGTTTAAAAACAGATTTAGCAGCGGCTTCTTTCCAGGTATACAGCTTGGAGATACAATATTGTACCCAGAAGGTACAATGTCTATCAGGTACGCATTGCTAAAGGAATTCAGTGTGATGTTGCCGTTAACGGTTCCGGTTGCGCCAGTGCTGAAGAGATAGCTCTGCATCTGTTGTCCAGACGTAGAGAGAACAGTAAGATTGAATTGCACGTTTGTAAGCACAGAGCCCGAATAATTGTAGAAACTGACTATGTACTGCATCTTGGAATTGTTGTATGTCTTGTATGAGTAATTTATGAATGATATGGGCGCGTTAACACCTATTTGTACTGCAGACGAGCCGTTGAACACAACGGTTTTAGCGTAAGCTGTGTATACACCAGTAGTAGTCGGTAAAAGCCCTTCAAGATAGACATTAGCATAACCAACGGCGCTGTGCGAAGATTCGCTTATTGTTATGGAATTCTGGCAGAACAGGCTGCCGCTAAGGTCAAGACTGCCAAATTGAAGGGGAAATGTCGAGATAGAACCTACTCCCTGGGATGAAACGTAGTTTGCCTCGGATACTATTGTATTAACGATGTTATTCGCTAAATTAGAGGCTGTGTTATTATTTATCGCGGATGAATATGCAAAAAGATAATACATAAACGCCGCAATCACAGCCAAGCCTATACCTATGACTATCATGTATTCGGTATAAGTCTGCGACTTTCTGCTTTTTCGCATATAAGTGGTTGTTTTGCGCGCATTTAAGTTTTATAAGCCGTAACGCCCAAAATAAAAGTATGACGTGGTACATATACACACACAAAAAGGATTTGGACGGTATAACTTCTGCCGCGATTATGCAAAGATATCTCGATAAGAATAAGATAGCCGGACATATCGATTTTATAGATTATAGTCCGCTGGAAGAGTTAATGGAGATATTCGCAGGTGTCACAAAAATCCCAAAGGATTCTACATTGGTCTTAGTGGACTTCGGCGCGAACAAGACGATGGAAAGCACCGCGCTAAAAGCATTTGAGGAGTTGCACGATAAAAACGTTAAAATATATTGGCTTGACCATCACACGTGGGACACAAAGTTTAAAGATGCTCTATCTAAATACGCGGAGATAACGATTTCGGGCTCAAAAGAGCATTGCGGCGCCGAGTTGACTTACGCTAAGTTCATGCACGATGACAGTATTTCGGAGGGATTGGCAAAATTAGGAAGGGATGCGGACTTAGATATGTGGGAAAAACAGCCGCCGTTTCCAAATTTCGGTTTAACGGAATGCTTGGGAAACGTCATAACATACTATAATTATATATCGAGGGGAGACATCAGAAAAAGACAAGAGCTTTTATTTTATATTGTAAAGAAGCTTTCAACGGCAAGTTTGGAGAGAATATTGACAAAGGACTTTAAGAACCCTTTTTTGGACGAGCGACTGAAAGAGGACTATTTCGCATACAAGAGACTGGAGGAATCCGAACTCAGAAAATGCGTAGATTCCGCAGAAAACGTTAAATTTGGAAAGTATAAAGTAGTACTAGGTTTTGCAGAGCCGATAATTTCGACGACGATATCCGGAAGAAACTTAATATCACGTTACAATGCCGATGTCGCGATAGTTCTAAGCGAATACGGCTCTTTTGGGATAAGGCGCAGTAATGAAAGAATAGAGGTAGACTGCGGCGCTATAGCGCGTCTTTTTAATGGTGGAGGACACGTGTTTGCGGCAGGCGGCGAACTAGGATTCAAGATAAAAAATAAAGAAGACCTTGAAAAAGCGAAAGAGCTTATAAAATCCAGATTAAACCCGTTTTTTGCTGAGCATTCATAGATCCGAAATAGCTTTTATCCTCCAGTAACATAATCAGGATATGTGCGACTGTTGTGAAGAGAGCCCCAACTGCGAATGCCATTGCGGCAATAAGACTGCAGGGAATATAAATTCTGCCAGTGGGAAATGCGACAAGTGCGGTCACTATGCCGATCTAGGCAAGTAAACGAACATTGCGTCACTTGCCCAAGACATAGGCAACAATCGACTGCACAGCAGGATACAACTGCGCTATGTGAGTAAAGATAAGAAATGACATAATAAAGGTTATAGCGATATCGAAAATCAGAGGCGCAAGATCTATTACAGGTATAAACCAAATCGCTTTTAGCAGTTTATCAGAGAAGTGCTTTACTAAGTGCAATATTATCAACAACACAAGTATGTAGTAAGGTACTACGCCTATGGTTGATGACAACAAAGGAGACTTTATAAGAAAAAAGTTTGCGAACACGACAAATGCGTAAGAAATTATGCCCGGCAGACCTGTTGAAACCATAAGGAATGCAGTCAACAGAGCGGCAATTGATAAAGAGCCAATACTAGCAACGTATACCGTTATTGCCAATATAGCGAAAGCTGTAACGACTTGTATAAAGATTTTCTTCTGTACAAGGTTCGTCGCTAAAAGAATTATTAGATATCCCACTAACCATACGATGTTTATTCTTGTTACAGCATAAATTACAAGTATGATAACGATGCTAGCTGCGTACAAATAATTCAAAAATTTCATATATAGACCGTTGCGATTCAAGGAATTAAGCTACGATATGATTTAAAGGCGAGCGAAAACCGTTTATTTATTTGATATACTTCTCTTTATAATATGAAGGTTTTCTCCGGTAGGCGCTTCGATGTAGAGACGAACAAGATAATCCTGCCAAACGGCAA
Organism: Nanobdellota archaeon; assembly: GCA_021836125.1. Classification (GTDB taxonomy): domain Archaea; phylum Nanobdellota; class Nanobdellia; order Parvarchaeales; family Parvarchaeaceae; genus Parvarchaeum. Next base: position 12,178 of record JAKBJF010000009.1, read on the forward strand.
TGAAATGAATGTGGAGAAAGCACACTCAGCAGAAGTTGCAGTAATATTGCCTATACTTAGTGGACAGGTAATAATGCTGAGGCAATTCAGGCCGGTTATAGGGAAGTGGATGTACGAATTACCGGCTGGACTTATAGACGCAGGTGAGAAGCCAGTAGACGCCGCCAGGAGGGAGCTCAGAGAGGAAACAGGGTTTTTGGCTGCAAAAATGCACAGAATTATCGACGTATTCTCGTCCCCAGGTTTCTCAGATGAGCATGTTTATATATTCTTTGCGAGCGACCTTAAGGAGGTAGGGCAGGAATTAGAACCGTCCGAAAACATAAAACTTCTAAAAATCCCGATAGATAAAGCGATAGATATGGCTAAAAGCGGAAAGATAAAGAACGTTCATTCAGTCGCAGCGCTTATACTTTTCGATAAACAAAGGAAGAATCGGGCCGCAAAGCCATAGTTACATAAAATTTTACCACTATTAATTCATAAAATATTCAAATATTCTTTCATAATAGAAAGCTTTAAATACAATACTTATTCATAATATAAAAAGGTTACTATATTTATGAAGGTCATAACAGAAAAGTCAGCTTCTAAATGCCCATCATGTGACAGCAAAGCGGTAATATACGATAAGAGTACCGGCGAACTGGTATGTCAAAAATGTGGATACATAGTTGAAAGTGATGTTATAGACTACGGCAGGGAATGGAGATCCTTCGAGGATGAAAGAAACGAAGGAAAAGGCAGAATGGGCTCCCCATTGAGCTATGCAAAATATGATAAAGGTACTAGTACAGTTATAGGAAAAGCCAGTGAATCAATAAAACTTTCAAACGCAAACAGAAGAACTTTCTACAAGTTAAGAAAGTGGCAACCAAGGATTTCGACGGCCTTTGAGAGAAACCTTAAATTTGCGCTTACAGAATTAAGACACGCAAGCAATCAATTGCACGTTTCAAATGTTATACAAGAAGAAGCAGCAAAAATGTATAGGGAAGCCATAAGCAGAAGACTTGTAAGAGGGCGCTCAATGGAAAGCGTAATAGCCGGTGCACTGTACGCTGCAGCAAGAAAATACATGAGACCAATAACCTTAGACGAGATATCTGAGACATTCAGCATAGAGAGAAAGGAGGTGGGCAAGGCCTACAGACTACTATGCAGGGAATTGGGTATAAAGATACTGCCAACTTCTCCAAAAGATTACATATACAAATTTGCTTCGGAGTTAAAAGTTTCCAATAAGACCGTTGCCGACGCATTAAAACTTCTTAAAGAAGCAGAGGATAAAGGACTTACAAGCGGCAAGGGGCCTATGGGCATAGCAGCCGCAGTACTGTACGTAGCAACTTTGATAAATAAAGAAAAGAAGACGCAGCGCGATGCCGCCAAAGCAGCGGGCATAACAGAAGTAACCATAAGGAATAGGTACAAGGAATTGTACGAAGTGTTGAAATTAAAAGAACGATATAAGATAGAAGAATAAGCTCCCAATATGCAGAGATTCAAAGAGGGAGAAGTAACTTTCTTTGCAGAAGACAATCAAACCAAAAAGGCAGGAGTATTTTTTAATCCCTCAAGAAGATTCGATAGAGACTTAAACGTGTCATTGATCAAAGCATTAAGCGCTAAGGATATAGTGGGAATAGATCTTTTTGCCGCAAGCGGAGTTCGTGGACTCAGGTTAGCAAAGGAAACCGGGGCGTTCACTAGTATTATTATAAACGACATAAAGACCTCGCACACGATAAAGAAGAATATCACCCTGAATCATATAAAAAGAACAAAACTAATACAGACTTGCATAAACGCAGCAAATGTGAATTCTTTGGAAGATGGCTTTGATTATATAGACATAGATCCTTTTGGATCACCCGTGCGGTTTCTTGCGTCCGCAATCCAGAAATTAAGATATGGTGGTACGCTTGCGATAACAGCAACGGACTCAGCACCCTTATACGGGAGGGCACCAAAAGCATGCATTCTTAAGTATGGGGCCGTGTCGCTAAAGACTTCATATTATAATGAGGTCGGGCTCAGGATACTAATAAAACGTGCGGAAGAAATAGCGAATATTTATGGACGTTCGCTCGAACCGATATTATTCGATGTAAGAAGGCATTATCTAAGAGTTTATCTAAAAGTACGCAAACCAGACAGTTCAAGACCGATAGGGTATATCTTCCAATGCAAGCACTGTCCTTACAGATTAACAGAAGGATACGGCGAAAAATGTCCAGTTTGCGGCTCAAATTTGGTGCGTATAGGGCCATTATGGATGGGAAAGTTATTTTCAAATGAATTAATGCCCAACATTTCAGCGTTTTCAGTGTCTTCTGAAGTAAAGAGTTATGTCGAAAATTTAGCAAATGAAGAACACATAATCTCGTATTATACTACAAATGAACTGTCTTCTTATCTGAAAACAAAGGAAATACCAATCAATGGTCTCGGCAGCAGGACGGTGTTTGATCCAAAAGGTTTTCGGACTAAAAAAGCACTAAATGAAATAATTGAAGACTGGAAGTCTCTACTTGCTAGATTTTAATTCCCGGTTTATAGCTTGACCCGGCAGGCCTCTTCTAAACCTTACGACAACCTTGCCTTTGCTGCCATGCACACGAGTTACAACTCCTTTTATGACTGCTTTTGAAAATTTTATTTCCATACGAGTGCCGATCATTTTTTTTGCTTCTTCTCGGTTTTTCGCTGTGGTGGAAACTATCGCCTGATTTAGCGTCTGCGTCTTTCTGCCACGTCTAAAAGAGAGAATTTTCTGGTTCATACTTTCTTTTCCGGAGACTTAGGGATGTATTTCTCCTGTTCTTGTGAAGGAGGTCTTAAGTCCTTGTCTATAATCGGTTTTGGAAGCCCCTTCTTTTCTCTTAGACCATCGATGGTTTTAAGTATTTTATCCACGATTTCCTTTGCTTTTAAGTATTGTTTTGAATATTCGTCACCATTTATGCTTTTAACCTCGCCATGCTCTATCCTTTTGAACCATTTCACAACGTCATCCAATTTATCCACATCTTCCTTTGAGAGTAACTTCGTTTTCTCAACAGCAATAGCCATTAGATTCTTTGATACTTCTTTAGGAACCGGAGGCAAGTAGCCTTCTTCCATTAGGAGCGCCTGTCCGGCAGCAACGACGGACCTAAACAGGTCTTCACTGAGCTTCTTTGAAAGTGTGTCGTCCGCCCATAAAAGGAGCGCCTCTGCGTTGGCTATGTTTGCATCTATTGATTCCCTCGTAGGTATTATGTTGCCGTTCCTGTATATCAGTTGTATAGGCACGAAAAAGCCAGTATCATACACAGCTACACCGGTCTGCAAGAGCGTCATTATTACCGGATCCGGACGTACTATAGCGCTCCAGAATTCAGATAGAGGATAAGCTTGTGCGTGTATCTTTTCCGAGAATCCCCGTGCTATCTCGGCCATTTTAGCGAATAATCTTTCTTTTAGCTGTTCAAGTGTGAATTTCTGTATATCAGTATCATCAACGATAAATGCTACGTCTATATCAGAGGTGCTTGTGACGCCAGTCTTTGTCTTCGAACTACCGAATACTATTATCGACTTTATATATTTTCTAAAAAGACTAAGCACTCTTAGAAAATAAGCCCTTAGTGCATTAGCATCCTTTGCGCTAAGCAGTTTGTTCAGCACATCTAAAGACAGTCCTGCAAGCTGACCCGGTGGCTCGGCATGCTCTTTGCCCTCTTCACCAATTTCAAGCCCGACAAACGACGCAAGGTAGTCTATCCTTTCGTCAACTTCATCCATCTTCGATGAGAGAAGATCTATGTTCGAAAAAAGCTTGTTCAAAGCGCTTTCCGATGGGTCATTATTTTCAGTCTGATGCATATTTACCTCCGATAATTCTAACAGATTAATCTTATATATTTCTTCCTGTTTATATACATTTATTGCCAAATAGGTTTTATGAGCAAACAAGCACCGCTGCCAATAACATTGAACCCCTCTCAACTGCAGGAAGTGAGAAAACGAGTTACTAAGATGGGCGCAGGAGAACTCTCCGCGTTTATAAAGGAACTAAAATTAAGAGCAAGTGGCCTTAACACACACTACGGTGGACCAGTAAACATGAGATACATAAATGATGAGGAGATACCGGATGTAGGCCTTTTGGGGAAGCCAGATGGATTTGCCGTGTCTAAAGATATAAAAAAGAGATACGAATTTCAGACGGAATATTATTCGCTTTCACAGCAGTTCGCGTTCTTTGGTTATTCGAGGATGAAAGAGATTGAGTCTATCGATCCATCGGCCATGTCACAGATAATGTCCCTCGTTTTCGAAAAAAGAAAGATTTTCGAAGATAGGGTAATGCAGTTGATGGGCAGTATAAATCAGGTGGTTCAATCAGTATTGAGAATACTGTACGAATTAAAGGAATTGGACAGGAACGTAATATTCTATGAGCAACTTAAATCCAAGGACCCTAAGACCATAGAAAATGCAGAGATGTCAATAAAGAGAATATTCGTAGATACAGTCGATTCTAGGAAAGGAGGGGCCAGTATGCTTTCTCTTGTAAGGGCTGCCAGTCAATCAGGCGGCGGAGGCCCCGGTTTCACTACTTTAGTCGCAGCGTTCTACTCACCAAGCATCAAGTCTGCAAAGGACGTGGATAAATTGAGTCTTAATGAGCAGGTAAAGAACATACTAAAACCAAGGGTAGAAGAATATATCCAGTGGAAGAGCATAAACGAGACGGACCTTAGAAACAGAAAATCCATGCTTTTGCAGTATCTTACCAGTCAGGTAGGTTCGTATAAGATGTATGTACAATGGGCATCCCAGTACTTGAACATATTGAAACGAATAAACCAGGCTCCCCCACAGTCTGCTGGAAAATATATGTCATCCCTTAAGACCCCCGACATATTCAATACTGCTGTGTTTTCTTTGAATATGATGGGCTTTAAAGAGATATTTATGAGAGAGTACGACATAGAATGGTCAAGACCTTTTGGAAGTAAAGGAATACAGCTGCCGGAATCGGCGTCTCTTAAGACAAACAGCGGCGATCTTATGACGCGTGGCGGCAGGGAAACCCAGAGAAGATTCATATATGACAAGGTAAAAAAATACGGTCCTATAGTCATGAGCGCGATAGAGGCCGAATTTTCATTTAGAGAAAAACCAATACTTTCGGAAGATGTCCCGCAACAGCCACTGCAGTATGAGGGAACTCTTGATCTGAAACTTACTCCCTACTGTTTTACGTTGGAGGAATGGTACCTTTTCAAAGCAGCTCTTGAAGAACAGATAAGGAAGACCGTTTTTGCAGACATGGACCAGGTACTAACATCTTCGCTGGAAAGCATGAAATCCGATCTTGACAAATACCTGGAAGAAGCCTCAAAGTTAAAGTTGAAGGAGGACAAACAGAAAAAACCGAACGAATTCGCACTTATGGACATATTCCAGTCCTTTAAGGAGGATTTCCTTGGAGTAACTAAGTATATACCTACTAATTTTAAATCGGAATCCCCGGAGAATCCTGAGTTTTATACACTTTATACTATGATAGTGAACAAAAGACAAAGTTTTCTTAAGATGAAGGATGCGTTAAAACTTGGTTTGTTTACGTCCATTAGCGACTCGTCACTTATATATGAGGAATTCAAGAGAAGGGTAAAGCTTTTGAACCCTCTTTCCAAGTTCGATATCTTTTGATTAAGTGAACGGTTTTAAAGTTCCGTCGTTTTTTATTAGCGAAGGGTTTTCCTTTATTTTTTGGACTATATTTTTCATTCTTTTCTCCTTTCTTTTTGATATCCAGTAATACCCTTCATCGTTCGTATCATTAGTTATAAGAACGTATACTCTACCCACATTGAAGCGCCCTACGCGTCCACGTCTCTGTATACTGCGTATTCCACTCGGTATTGTCTCATAAAAGACCGCAAGATCTACACCCTTTATAGAGATGCCCTCTTCGCTTACACTGGTGGATATCAGCGCATTGTAGACTCCTGCCTCGAAGTCCCTTACCGTAGCTATTTGCTCCTTTTGTGTCAGTCCTTTCTTTCCCTGACCTATGAATTTTACCGCATGCACATTCGGACATGAACCAAGCATCTTTTCTATCACATCGGCCGTGTCTCTATACTGTGTGAACACTATAGCGCGTTCTGAGCCCTTTAGTTGGCTTTCAAGTATATTCTTCAGAAGCGAAAGTTTAGGATGTTCGATTCCATCACTGAGCAGGCTCTTGCTTTTTTCGTATAATTGTATTATTTCCGGATCCTTTCCGATTTCTTTGTCGGTCTTTGACTTACCCTGCTTTATTATCTTCTCTAAAAACGCTTCGAATGCACGCAAGCTTTGCGTCGAGATCAAGTTTATTGCATGATAGATTTTTAGTATCTTCGCTGTCGCTATTATACCTCTTATCGTGTAGAACGAGCGCCCGCCCCTTATCATCTGCCCCTGCAATTTTTTCTGCAAAAGCAGTACGCTCATACGGTTTATACGGCTGTTAAGCGTGTCCTTGAAGAATCCGCTCTGTTTTAGTGAGCTTATATATGAATCTAGCACTTTCTTTGCCGATTCAGTCAGTGCTCTCAACTCTGGTTGTAAATCGACTCTAAGCTCTTCCACGAGCTTCGCCTTTATGTAAGGCTTAACGTCCGGATCATCCTCTCCGCGGATTTCAACGTTTGAGATATTCAGGTTCCTGCATATCGTTATTATTTTGTCGTGATCTGAAGCCGGAGAAGCCGTGAGCGCTATTATATTAGGGTGTTTCGACGTGTGTAAAAAAGAATCAGCTATCCTTACATAGGAATAATTACCTATCGCATGGTGCGCTTCGTCTACGATCAATATGCTGAAATCCTCCAGATTTAGAACCTCATTTTTCAAATCGTTTTCGATTGTCTGTGGCGTAGCAAACACCACTCGGCTTTCATCGTACACTTTCTTTCTTTTCTCCTTTGATACGGATCCGCTCACGATTCCAAGAGGCAGGGACACAAATTCATCGAAAGTCCTGAAATGTTGGTTTATCAGCGGTTTCGTCGGCGCGACGAACAGAGCCTTAGAATCAGGATATTCGGATAGCCTGTAGTCTATGAGCATTATGCTTATCATCGTTTTACCGAGGCCCGTCGGTATTACAATCAAACTGTTTTTATCCTTTGCACTGTCAACGATGCTGAGCTGATATTCTCTCCTTTCAAGATCTCTTTTTATAAAATTCATACGAACGTTGCTTTTCCGCCCTTTACTAGTATATCAGCAACGTCCTTGTCTATTTCTATTACATTCGGAAAAGAAAAAGGACCATATGATTTGTTATTTTTCCATATGAATTTCGGCACATCGGACATTATCTTTATTACTGCCTTTTCGCTTCCGTCATCCTCTGAATCGCTTTTTTGTACCGCCTTAGGTTCAGCTTCCTTTATCTCACGTATTACCTTGCCCTTATACGAATCGATTACTTCCTTTAATTTATCAAATAGGACCACTTCTTGTGACAGCATGTTCTGTCGCGTCTTTGGATCCAGTCCGCGTCCCTCTATCGCTATTTGCGTCAGCTTGTTTATGCGTCGATTTATTATTTTGTTCAATTCCTCTAAAGCGTTCTTTATTTTCGTGGATATTTCGGAAGCCCGATTTTCATCGTTCGATTTTTTGCACTCTTCGAGCGCTTGCTTGTTTATTGCGATGTATTCTTTCATCTCATCCAAAGTCTTGTCACTAAACGGAGTAAGTTCACCTCTGCTTTCATCTTCAGCTCTTCTTAATCTTATGAATTCGCTGTAAGTTATCATAGATAATCTCTATATCAATCAAGATATTAACCTTTTACACCCCCGCACCAGGGCCGAAAATTCCCTTGCTAAGTGCAGAGAAAAAGTTAGCAACTGGAGCGACTATAGATGTTGGACCGACAAATATTAAATATGCTATCACTACTATCAATGCGAGAATCAGAAGTATTATATAGAATATTAAGGTCTCACTCATGCCTTTTTTATTTTTCATAAAGTCAAGGCAACCCCGGGATTGACGGCATAAGCTTTCCGATAAAATCCGGTGCGAACACAACCAGATAAAAAATGACTATTATCAAACATACTATAAGAATTATAATCAAAGTTATTAAGTATTCCGTCATCCCGCGCTTATCCATAGTTACTGAAGTTCATCCCAAGAGTGTATTTCATAAAGTTGGTTATTATATTAGTTATCTTATAAGGCGTGAAGAATTCCAGCACGGCGATTACTATAATTACACATACAACTGCTACCATTATATATTCTAGCAGTTTTCCCTCCACAGCTCCTTTTTTATCCATTGCCGAAAAGCCAGCTGAAAGAGACTACACTCCATAGCTCTTGGCTTACTGAAAAGCCACCTCCGCTGAAAACGATAAGTATCAGGATTATAGCTACGAGTATTATTATCGCTATGATTATCGCTATTATCTCTGTTAATGGAAGTTCTCCCTTTTTATTCATAGTATACCTATTACGTTACTAAATTAAAGGTTTAGCAGTACATTGTACCGCCACCTTCTCCCCCACTGTTATAGAATGTGCCGCCGCCCGTCTTTCCGCCGCTGGTGTTACACACATACAAATTCTGAGTATTAAGTGCTACGTTCAATATCGTAATATTGCATGATGATGCACCTGGCACATATTGACACATTTTTCCAGTCGAATTATACAAAGAATAATTAAGTCCGGGAGTGCCCAAGGTTACCGTAACATAAAAAGAACACACGCCGGAATCTGTTATTGTGTGTGTCACAAGCTGGCATGTCGCAGGGGTATTTCCAGGGCTTACAGTTACTGGTCCTGAGCCGAATATCGCGGCGAAGAATCCGGATATTGTAAGAATCAATACTATTACTAAGAAGATGATGACGAGCATCAAGCTTACTATTATCTCTATCGTTGATGCAGCTTTGTTTTTCATACTAAGAAACTACAGCGCACATATACATCTCGTTTTCGCCCAGTACGCCAGGATGGCCAAACGCATTCGATAGATAACCGCTTATGCATGAAACACATTGAGATAGACCACTGGTAGTGAAAAGTCCAGTACTTATCACATTCGTCAAATCATTATATCCTGGTTGCAGTATGTATTGATTGCATCCGGAATTTGAACTGCAAGCTGCCGTCGTAGAACCAGCAGCAATACCCGTTACAGCTAATGCAGATACCGTTGTTATACCCAGTTTTCTTCCAGCCCCTTTGTATAAGCCATAATAGAATATTGCTGCCCTTGCACAGTAATCATAGCAGCTTCCTGGATAATTGTTAAGGTAAGTGAATGGCGCACACTCCGATGGCAGACTTATAGTACTTGGTACAAAGCGTGTCCCGGAGAGCGAATTAAGGAATAGTATATACAATTGTGCATGACTTATACTCCTGTTTATAGCGTCTGGGGAGCTTAAAGTTTTGAAACTGCCATTTGTGTAGGGTATTTCATCTGTAGCGCCCCCAGGTCTTACATATTCGTAAGCTCCACTTGTTTTATTGACCCAAGTCATGAATAGGTTTATGCCGGGTTGAAGATAATTGAAGAAAGTCATGTTGCTGGTTATGCCGGAATTTATGTTCTCAGTCAGAGTGCAGCTAGCAGGTGCGTAAAAAGAGTCTGTGACTGAATTATATACAACAGAGCAGTTGTATTTACCAAAGCCCTGCTCAGACGTCGGATTTTGGCTGCAAAAATTAAGGTAATACTGCGTACATGCGTTTATTGAGCCGCTAGCGTTTTCACACGCCCCCGCGCCCGAATCTGCAGTCGGTACAAATGAGCATCCAACCTGCGAACATAGATATTCAGACATATTGTTAGCTGCTGTAGTAGCTTTGTTCGGAGTGTTAAGTGGTATGTTAATAACCTGCCCCGGGCCTGCATTGTAATTCACAGAATCCTCACATTGAAAATAATTGTTTGTGGATAATTCGCAAAGGTTTGGCTGTTGAGTATCGCATGCATATCCTTTTGCGTAATTAGGACAAGCTTGCTCTGCTGTATGTCCTACGCAACTAGGTGTAGAAGAATAAGCCGTGACGTTTAGATATTTGGTGAAGTTATAGAATGTAACGTTAGAATTAAGGTTAAGGCTTATCTCGCTACAAATTGGCGCTTGATCCTGTATTACCGCCCACCCCTGGTCGCCCCCATATTGATACCAGCAACTCGATAATGCAGTAACGATTCCTGAAAAAGCAGTATTTGCGTTGCTTCCAGAATAAGCAGAAGTAGACGGTGAACAGCCATAAAGAGGAGGTACCAACCCTAACGAATTCAAAGTACTGGAAAGACATGCCACATTGGTTACGCAAAGACCGGTGTTTATGAAGTTTCTAAGACCAGAACTTGCGAAACAGAGCGAACTATCACTAAAACCGAAACCGAACAGCAGAAAATACGCAAATATAGATATTATTACAAACGCTATTATCGCAAAAGCTATCCAGAATACGGTGTATTCACCGCCAGTCTCAGCCATACAGAATTATTAAACGGGCTAAATATAAGGTTTTTAGACTGTTAGCCGGGATTTGTTATGCAAACGAACACTCTGTTCTGCGCGTTTACCATAGTATTCAAGAGTATGCCGCAGAATGGGACAGTATAATTCTCTGGTGCGCACCCCAAAATTTTCGTATTTAGAAGACTGTTAAAACCTCCAATCAGTCCGTTGCTAAGTGAACTTACAGGCATTGTTGTTGCGGCTGCAGAATAGTTAGCGTAACTGCATACAGACGCTCGTTCAGATGACGTTATGTTCGGTTGTGCGAATTTCGAATCATAGTAACATGAAGAAGCCCAGTTTATAGGGCAGGCAAAAGAGACCACAAGTGTAGGATTTGGTATCGCACCAGGTGCTGGAAATGATAGCGAAACAGATGCACCGGGATATCTGAAGTATACAATATCATAATACGAACCATTTTCAACGTGCGCCGATGTATTAGTATAATTAGCCAGTTCTCCGCTGCCATTCGTTATAAGAACTATCTGCAATGGGCTGTTCGGGTTGTAATAATTTTTATCAATGTAATTTATTACGTTGCTGAAGTTGCTTATATCGCCGCTTTCATAATTGTATATCTTGCCATAATAGCAATTGAATATGTCATTGAAATTGCCCTTGCTTAAAAGCGTATTTCCAGTCTGTTGGTTGTTTCCGGCAAACAGATCAAAGCATGATGCAGCCTTTCCATATATTTGAGTCGCAATATCTGCCGTGCTGTATGCGTTTATGTTGCTTTCGGTTATGCACGCAGATTGTATTTGTGCAGCGGAAGCACTGCTTGGGGAAAGATAATTGAAACCCACTGCGCTTATAAACGATGTGAACGGCTCAAGATAACTATTAACAAGGTTGTACTCGACGAAAGCGAAATAACAGTTGAAACCGAAACTGAGAGCACCTGTAGACATCGAGAACACCAATACGACTACAAACAAAATAACACCAGCTATGCTTATTATCAATATTTCTATGAATGTGAGCCACATCCCGCTTGCCATCAGCCGCCTCCTCCGAATATATTAGAGAATAATGAAAAAGGAGACTGTGTGTTGATCTGGGCATAATACAGTGCAACAATGACTATTGTCATAACTATTAAGCCGGCTATCACTGCGATTAACCATATTATTCTCCATTCTATGTCTCCTTTATTATTCATATTTTACTGTCCTAGGCACGGGGCGCAATACTTACTGTCTCCAGGTATGCATTGCGGATTTGATATGTCACAACTCTGTATTTGCGTTGCGTTATCTGCCACAATAGTGCTTTTATCGCAGCTTTCCAATGCCGCTGTATTCGAAGGGGACAAGTTGCTGCATGCGGCAAGTACGCCCGGGGGCGGGTTGCTTATACAGTTAAGAGCAGCATTTTGGTTTCCACTGTAATTGTAATAACACCAGTGCGTTATGCACGTGGATTTAGCAGTCTGTTGGTTATAACAACAATCGGTGAGATAAGACCGGAATAATGCGGTGCCTTCATATCTATTTGGCCACCCGTATTGTGCGGCAGTAAATTGGTTCTCGCACAGATTGTTTTGGTTAGGCCCTATAAATAGGGCTGCAGAAAAACTCGCTGAGAATTCTAAGAATATTATTACTGCTACTACAATGGCGAACAATACCCCTATAAGTATGAATTCTTCAGCGCTCGTCTGCATAACCTAATTACACAGCAGTTAATATTTTAACTTTGTTAGGACTAAAACCGCCATCAACCGCCTTCACTATAGTATTAAGGTATTATTTTACTATTATTGGATCCTTCATCAGGACTTCAAACCATTTGTATTGTCCATTTTCTGTTAAAAAGTAAGACCCGACCAATGACATGTTGCGGTAAACCCTTGAAGCGCGTTCCTCGGCTATAATCCTTTTGCTTTTTGATAGATTAAGGTACATTCCCGTCTTACTCGGTTTTCTTGCGTGATTGATACGGGGCCTTCTAAAACTACCCTTTGATACGCGTACACGAACAACTACAAAGCCGTTCTTGCTTTTGTACCCTAACATTCTTGCTCTTGCAATTTTTGTCGGCCTATCAACTCTAACCAAGATTGGCTCTTTGGTGACTTGTTGGATTATCTCTGCTTTTCTTTCTTTACTCTTGTTTATAAGTCTCTCGTTTTGTCTTATGTACTTAAAAGCTCCCATAAAGCTAAGATATGAATTTTTGAGTATAAATAACTATCAGGGCGAGTAGGCGTATTTTTACGAATATCGAGACCACATGGAAATGTCACCGAATATAATTAATTGTTTACAGTACCGGTTATGTTTATCTCAACATTGCTGAATGAGATGTTTGTGGGCGTATACTCTATGGTTATAGTCGCGGTGAACGGCGACGGCAGAGAAGAAACGGAAAGATTACATTCAGTGTAATTAAGTGCCGGTACGAACGTATTGGTACACAGAATCCCGTTGGTATTTATGCTGTTCCCGCTAAAGTATATATTGGTAAGATTTATATTCTCATTCAGCAGATTTTGGAATTTTATAATAAAATTGCCATTAAGGTAGCCCTGCTTTACAACGTTAAGCCCCGGGAATCCGTTGGTATAGGGGTTTGAAGGGCTGCCGAAAGCCTGCGGATAAAATATGTATATGACCGCAAGTGCAACTGCTATAGTGGTGAACGCCACACTATAAACCAATAATTGTTCTATAGCTATCTGCCCTTTTCTCATGATTACATTAATGCTTTTTTGCTTATTAAATTGCAGTGCGTGAAAAGAAAGCCTCTGGTGGGGATCGGACCCACGACCTCCCGCTTACGAGGTGGGCGCTCTACCACTGAGCTACAGAGGCGTATATTTATTTGAAAAGAGCCGGTTTATTTATCTCTTTAAGATAGCTGGCCTCTGTGACAGAATTCTTTGCTATTGCCAAAACATGGCCACAACCAAAGCACGCAGCCTTCGATTTTGCGCTGGTTCGTCTGAATTTACCGCACTTTGGGCATTTTAATATCAAAGTTTTCATATGGTTTAATTCCTAATCGACGCTATATTGCTGGCAATTTGCATGAAAGATGCAGCCGTCTTACTTTTAGTGTTCAAAACAGTTATTGGAGTGCCAGTCATCAGTGCACGCGACATTTTTGGTTCTTCCGGTACCTCACCAACTATCTTTGTCCTTACCATATGTTCAATGTCGCTCTTCGACATGTTAGACTCGTTTTTTATGTTGACTTTGTTTATGACTATACCGAGGACTTTAATCTTGTTCTCTTCAATTTTTTCTTTAAGTTTTTTAGCTTCTATTACGGATGTTATCTCCGGTAAAGTTACAAGAAGAACGTTAACGTCGTTTATAAGTTTTATAAAGTCCAGACTGCTGGATGGTCTCGAATCTAGCACTACAAAATCGTATTTGTCGCGTATCTGATTCAAGTGATGAAAAAGATTTATTAATTTGTAATCCGCGTTTCCATCACCAAGTTTCTTAAATATCCTTGAAGGTATTATATCCAGACTTATCTTATCGTTGTGATATATCGCTTTTTCCATCTGTACAGTCCCGTTTAGGACGTCTTGAAGTGCGTAGTTGAAGTCGCTAAAACCGTAATGCACAGCTACGTGAGGAGTCTCTAAGTTCGTGTCTATTATCAGCACTTTATGATTCAACAAAGCCAAAGCCATCGCGATATTTATCGAAGTAGTAGTCTTGCCGACCCCTCCCTTCGGGCTCATTATAGCGATTACCGTTGCCTTTTTCATACTCTAAATTGTTGATATATAATTAAATACATGTCAGTTAAGCTAACGTCATCGTATCTTCAGAATTCGTTTAAAGCTAGTACTTTCTTATACCGTTTATTTTTTTGCTGTTCCAGGAAAATTGTTTTATCTTTGCAGTTTTTCCATATCCACAATGTGAACAGTAGCCTTTACGTTTAAGAAAGGACTCCTTTCCACATCGTCTGCACATTACATGGGGCTGTTTTCTGTTATGCAAGCCCATTCCTGCGGTGCTCATAACGTAGGGGATATCATGATTATAGTATCTCCTCTAAGGAAAACGTTGCCGAGTTTCCTTACGACTTCACCTTCCTTTTTCTCCTCAGAGTTTTCAAGTACTATATTTATGTGGACATCGAAGGCAATCAATTTGCCAGTTATCGTGTGTCCATTCTTTAGCTCAACAAGAACAGTCTTGCCCTTCGAACTATTGAGCAAATCTAAAGGTCTTGCATTGTTTTCCGTAACCATTTACTCTTCACCGTATCCTCCCATACCAGGCATTCTTGGTTGCCCACCGGCAGCCGATTTGCCAGCGGATATTATGTCATCTATCCTCAATATCATTATCGCAGCCTCGCTGGCGCTTTTTATAGCCTGTTTCTTTGTTCTCAAAGGCTCCAAAACGCCCTGCTTAAACATATCTGATATCTTCGGTTTGTACACGTCAAGTAAATCTACGCCCGCCCATGTCTGTCCTTTTTGATGTGCAGCACGCAAATCTACAATTATATCTATGGGATCCATTCCTGCGTTTTCAGCAAGAGTCTTTGGTACTATTTCGAGTGCGTCTGAGAAAGCGTTAACAGCAAGTTGTTCTCTGCCTTCAAGTTTAGTAGCAAAGTCGCGCAACTGCTTGGATACTTCCATTTCACATGCTCCGCCGCCGGCTACTATAGCACCGCCGTCTTCTATCACGGACTTTAAGTCGCCCAAGCTGTCTTCTATCGCACGTTGAATTTCATCTACTACGTGTTCGGTTCCGCCCCTTACCAGTATAGTCACCGACTTTGGATTCTTGCATTTTTCAATGAATGCCAGAGTCTCACCGGCTATTTTATCAACGTGGACCAATCCTGCGTCTCCTAGAGACGATTTTTCAAGCTCATCGAGTGTCGACACTATCTTTGCGCCAGTCGCTTTACTTATCTTCTTTATGTCGCTTTCCGATACGCGCCTGAAGCCAAGTATACCGGCTTTAGCGAGAAAATGCTGTGCAGCATCATCTATCCCTTTTTGACATACAACTACGGTTGCACCGGAATCTTTTATTTTAGTTACCATATTCTTAAGCATTTTTTCCTCTTGGTTTAAGAATGCTTCTATTTGCTCGGGTTTTTCTATCCTTATTTGAGCATCGATGTTCGTTTTCTCTATTTCCAATGCAAGGTTCAAAAGGGCTATTTTTGCGTCCTTCATGGTTTCAGGCATATTTGGGTGTACCGGTTCTTTATCTATAACGACACCAGCCACAAGTTTTGAATCTCTTAATCCACCGCCTATCTTCTTTTCTACTTTTATGTCATCAAGTTCGACGCTTTCATTGTTTCCACTGTGGGATTTCACATGCTGTATAGCATCGACTATAAGTGATATTACATATTCATCTGCACCGGTACTCTTACCGATTGTTGCGGTCTTGACTATCTTTGATAGGTCCTCCTTACTGTTAACATCAAGCTTTATTTTTAGTTTATCTAGGACCTCTTGCGCTCTATTGGCTGCTAATCTGTAGCCCCTTGCAATAAGTGTAGGGTGTATGCTTTGGTCAAGCAGCGTTTCAGCATTCTTTAACAGTTCACCGGATAAAATAACTGCTGTAGTCGTTCCGTCTCCGACTTCTTCTTCCTGTGTCTTCGCTACTTCTACAATCATCTTCGCAGCAGGATTCTCGACTTCCATGTTCTTTAATACGGTAACACCGTCGTTCGTTATCGTTATGTCACCTATATTGTCCACTAACATCTTGTCCATGCCTCGTGGACCCAGAGTGGATTTTACGCTATTCGCAACCGCTTTTGCTGCGGCTATATTATTTCTTTGTGCATCTTTGCCCGAAGTCCTTGAGTATCCTTCAGGTAATATGAAAATTGGTTGAACTGCGTCTGCCATAATTTACCTCCTAAAATATTCCATTTTTTACAATCCAATATACTATTCTGATTAGTATTTATAGCTTTCATTTAAAGGCCTTAAACCATATCTATAATCTAAAAATAGACAAATAACCGCATTTTTAATATTCTAAACCAAAAGATTAATAATTTCACGTGCCATCCAATAAGATGGCGGATGAGATTCTTGGCCAGAACGAAATAAGACGTGACTATCGAACTGGCGACTATGCCATAATAGCTCCCGATCGTGGCAAGAGACCGGAGGACTTTCACAATCCAAAAGTTCCAGAACATTCTACGCCCGAAAATTGCCCCTTTGAAAGGGGAAAGGAGAATACAAATACAGAAATAATGAGAGTCGGAGATCCATGGCAGATAAGAGCGGTAGAAAACAAGTTTCCAGAGCTTTATGGGAATATTCCAGTATACCAGCGTGACGGCGTTTTCGCTATGATTAGCGGCTATGGCTATAACGAAGTTGTAATAGACACGCCTAGCCACAATGAACCCTTCGAATCTATGGACAATGACAGGTTGTTATTGTGGTTAAATATGATAATAGAAAGAGAAGATGCGCTATATCTTAAAAAGTACATAAAACATGTGCATATGTTCAAGAATTCGGGAAGAGACGCGGGTGAGAGCTTAGACCACGCCCACACGCAGATAATGGCGTGGCCAGAACTTATAGGAAGGGTGCGCACAGAGTACGATGCAGCTTCAAAATACACTCAGAAAAATGGCAGCTGTCTTTACGAAAAGATTTTGGATGTGGAACGATATAGGCTACTTATCGAAACTAACAACTTCGTCTGTATAGCGCCATTTGCCTCCAGAATGGCTGGTGAATCAATGATATTGCCCAAAAGACACCTTGCTTACCTAGGAGACCTTACAGATGAGGAAAGAGAGGATCTGGTACAAGTTTTGAAGCAGACATTGCTGGTTAATAGATCAATTTTTGGTAATCTTTCGTACAATTTTGTTTCGCATGAGATAAAAGCGATGGAAGATTTCCATATGCATATAGAAATATACCCGCGTTTGGCTAAATTTGCGGGCGTAGAGCTAGGCGAAGGCGTATTCGTTAATCAGCTTCCACCGGAGATTTACTCGGAATCTTTCAGAAAATTGCTTAAGTGAGCGTCGTATAATTTAAAATAGTTTAAGAAGGCAGTAGAATTCCGGAATTAAAGCGCTTAAATTTTACTACTGCAGTAATAAGCTTATATCGATTAATAGTCGACGCAACAAAGCTATCTTTGTAACATCATATATAGCTTATGTGGCGCTGATATAAAAAAAGAAAGTTATGGATTATTTTCTGACAGAAGTGTCATTTGAGGCAGGCAATAAAGTCGGCGGGATATGGACAGTGCTTACCTCTAAGTCCAGCAAGATAAAAGACACGTTCGGAACGGATTACCTTGCAATAGGATTTTATAATCCGACGCAGGCGGCAATAGAGTTTATAGAATCGGACCCTCCAGACTTGATTAAGGATGCGCTTGCTGCAGTAAAACTTGAAGGAGTAGAATTCCATTTTGGCAGATGGGTATCAGCAAATGATGTTAACCTGCTTTTGATAGATTCTTCTTCCTTCAAAGACATGCACGTAAATGACATTAAAAAATCATTTTGGGAAAAATTCGGCATAGATTCACTCAATGCACCGGATGACTATAACACACCACTTGCATGGTCATACGTAGCAGGCGCCGTTGTAGCTTCGTTGTCCAATAAACTAAATAAAAAGATAGTATGTCAGGTCCATGAATGGCTTTCCGGCGGGACAGTACTATACTTAAAATCTAACGGCATAAAAGTTCCGACGGTTTTTACGGTCCATGCAACTGTCCTAGGCAGGGCTATGGCAAACGCAGGGATCGATACCCTTGAATTCGTAAACTCAAATACTACTATAGATCAATCGCTAGCATACAAGTATTGGGTGGCGGCGAAGCACTTAACGGAAAAGGCATCCGCGAAGGAATCTAACGTGTTCACGGCAGTAAGTGACATAGTCGCAAAAGAAGCGGAGCTCATACTAGAAAGAAAAGCAGATGTAATAACTTTAAACGGATTGGACAAAGATGACCTGCCAGATGTAGACGGGTTAACAGAAATGAGATCTTCCGCCCTGACCAAATTTTATAA
The DNA here is from genome assembly GCA_021836125.1 of Nanobdellota archaeon. Taxonomy (GTDB): domain Archaea; phylum Nanobdellota; class Nanobdellia; order Parvarchaeales; family Parvarchaeaceae; genus Parvarchaeum. Next base: position 30,753 of record JAKBJF010000009.1, read on the forward strand.
TTTTATAACTTCGTATTTTCTTCCTTACTATGATTTTAGCCCGAAGAGCGTACCGATATTCTTTACCAGCGGAAGATATGAATTTTTTAACAAAGGATTTGATCTTTTCATAGACGCGCTCGGAAAACTTGACAAGATGATGCCCGAAAATAAAAGCGTCATAGCCATGATAACTGTGCCAGCAGGTACGGTGGGTTTGAAGAACGAGGTGGTTGCAAACTATATAACTTACATGAGCATAAAATCTTCTCTCGATGCAGATCTTAAAAATTTTGATAGAGTAGTATCATCCTACGACTTCACTTCTCAGACTTCATTGGAGAAAGTGTACAGCAAAATAGTCAACGATTCAAGAATGGTAATAACTCAGTTAAGGAGGCCTAAACCGACGTTCCCACCGCTTTGCCCATTTAGATTGTCTTACCCAGAAGAGACCGATTCAATAATAAACAAGCTTCAGGACAACGGTTTGATAAATGCACCATCAAACCATGTGAAGGTTATATTTTATCCAAAGTACCTCACAGTCGGGGAGGAGCTCCTAAATCTGACGTATAATGAGCTTATCGCGGTATCAACAGCGGGTTTCTTCCTTTCAAGATACGAGCCTTTTGGATATACGCCGATAGAAGCCGCAGCCTTCCTTTCAATTCCGTTTACTACCGACCATAGCGGATTTGGAGTCTGCTTACATAATCTTAAATTGGCGGAGAATGGAGTGTTTGTAGAAGGACTTCTTAACGTTGAAAGGGAGAGCGCAGTAAATAACATAGCTGACGATATGCTTAGATTAGTTACAATGGACGACGACAACATATTAGACCTTAAACTCAAAGCCAGAGAGGTTGCGGAGGTGTTTGACTGGGAACATCTTATATCGACTTATTTCAGAGCTTATGAGACTGCGCTCGGAAAAGTTTAATGCGGTCTTCAAGGCCGGAAACGATGTTCATATAGTTTACATATGCTGTGTATGGTGAATCGTACGCATTGAAATACTTGTGTATGTCTCCGTCAGCGAACCACTTCGTGCACATATAATAAAAATTATCAGATGTTTGCAGTATTCTCCAGTCTCTTATAAGTTCCTCATTGTTAGAAGACAATACATCATTTCTCATTTTCTTTATCTTTTCGAAAGCGGCATCTTGCATCTTATTACCTAACCATGCCGACACGTCGCGATCTACGTCTGCCCACGAAAGAAGATAAGGAACATCTACGATACCGACGCTTTTTAGCGAAGCGGTTTCGGATATTTTATTGAATCCGACGCCTCTTTTGATAAGCTCCGATGGCAGGTGTTTTAGGAATTCCAGTATGCCAGTCTCACGCCATTGATGTTCGCCGAAAGTTTCATAATCCATGAAAAGATTCACCGTTTCACCGTCAGAGCGAGATATCCAATCTGAATACTTGTCCGCAGTAAGAGGGAACTCTTTCCACTCTCTTGAGGAGAATCTAAATGATATATCGTCGCTTAGTCTGTAATTCCTTAATAGGACGTTTATCCCGCCGCTTGGCGGTGAATAAACATAATTAGGCGATCTCCAGTCAAGTATCCTGTCCCACCCTTCCGCTATTATCCCTTTATAACCGAGTTTGGATACTACGTTCGCTATATCATTAGAATACATCGCTTCGGTGTTTCTGAATATTTTTGGCACAAAATTAAACTCTTTTTTTATCATATCCCTGTGCATTTTTATCTGCTCTGTAAATTCTTCTTTGTCTATAAGGTACGCCAACGAATGATAGTAAGTCTCTTCAAGGATGTCTATGTTACCCGTGTCGAACAGTTCTTTGAACACATTAAGCGCATCTTCGTCGAACATCTTTGCCTGTTCTACGAAAGTACCAGTAAAGGAGAAACTTAATTTTAATTCCGGGTGTTTCTTAACGAGTTCTATTAAGAGTTTTGTTGTCGGTAAATAACATTTGTTTTTTACTCTATCAAATATTTCTCTATTTTTATGTATGTCTATTATCCCGTTTTTTTCATCAAAGCCAAAAGATCTTTTTAATCTAAAAGGTTGATGCACTTGAAAATAAAGCGTTACATTAAGCATAAAATCGCATAGTCAGCGCAGCATTATAAATTTTAATAGTATAAAAGAGCATGATTAATAATCAATTAGAAAAGATATTATGAAAGATCAACAAAAAAATCAAGTCACAAAAATCTTTTTTAGGGATAAACCTTTCATGCTCTTTTATACTATTAAAATTT
>JAKBJF010000021.1 GCA_021836125.1 Nanobdellota archaeon
CGAGGTGCTTTCATCGCTGATAAAATCAGGAGTGGCATTTCACCACGCCGGGCTATTAAACAAACAGAGACACATAGTCGAAGACAATTTCAGGAACGGGGCAATAAAATTCATAGTGGCGACTCCGACTCTTGCGATGGGAGTGAACCTGCCTGCAAACACAGTCGTCATATCATCGATATACAGGTACGGCGACTATGGGATGGAACCCCTGTCAAGGATGGACGTGGACCAGATGATGGGAAGGGCAGGCAGGCCGAAGTATGACAAGGAAGGCACCGCAATAATAATAGCCGGCAACGACAGGACGTACGACCTTGTAAAGGAGAAGTATTTCGAAGGGGAGCTTGAGCCGATCACGTCAAAGTTTAACAATGACATAGCAATAAGGAGGTACATCCTTACGCTGGCGTGCATGGACATTTACGACAAAAGAGATAAACTAGACGATTTCTTCGAAAGCCTGTTCGCTTCGGAGCGCGTCGATCTGTCGGGCAAAGTATCAGAATCGATAGATTTTCTCGATGACTCGGGGTTTATAGAATCATCTAAAGAGGGCGTAGCACCGACAAAGATAGGAAGGCTTATCAACAGTTTGTATCTCGACCCGCGCACAGGTCTCGCGTTTATAAAATTCATAGAAGCCGTGAAACAGAACGATATCATAGCGCCTCTGGACATGCTGCACGTTATATTCTGCAGCGACGAATTCAGGTTCATAAGGATATCCGGACAGGAATTCGAGAAGCTCGAAGAGGAAAGCTACTCTATGGACTTGCATGCGGACCAGAATATCGTGGACTACGACAGGTTCGTTTCGGCTATAAGGATGGCAAAGTTGATGGAAAGATGGATAGACGAGGATTCAGAAAGAACCATAGAAGAGGACTTCAAGATACAGCCGGGTGAATTGTATTCTACGCTGCAGAACGTGATATGGCTCGTACACAGCCTTAAAGAAATCGCAAGGGCCTCCGGTGCGAAGACGAAGGACATGATAAAACTGGAGATCCGGCTGAAGCACGGCATAAAGGAAGAACTTATCCAGCTTGTTTCGATACCAGGAATAGGCAGAGTAAGGGGCAGGAAGCTTTACTCTTCAGGGCTAAAGACGATCGCGGACCTTAAGAATTCCAGCGTTGAAAGATTGTCGGCGCTTCTCGGGAAAAAGATCTCCGAATCCGTTTATAGCTACGTGCACGCGGAAGATAAAAAACAGACGGAACTTTCAGACGCCCTATAAACCGCCACTTTCCGGTTAGCCTGTTTTTATTACGAAAGATTCGTACACGACTCTTTAAATAAAATCGTTTTCAATAGTGTTAGATGGCAGGTGCAATCCAAGACTTGCTTATTGATATTGAGGCACGGGATTATATCAGTCGATCGCGTTTTAAACGCCGCATTCAGACCCTGGATGAAGTGGTATCCGGCAATATGTCTCTTATTAACAGGCTAAGGAACCATTTCGACAAGTACAAAACAGAACGCAGGAAAATTTCTAGTGCTATCAAGGAGATAGTCGAGGACTTACTAAAGGTCAATCCGGCATACTCAAACTTTGTAATAACCAATCCCTATAAATATAAGCTAAATCTTTATGGTGGGGGACCAAACGGCTTGACTTACAAAAAGAAAATAAGACTTAACACTACCTATCTCAAGAACTGCACAAGTATTTCTCTAAAAGCCACGATATTGCATGAGAATCTGCACGTTATAATAAATAAGGCTGCGGGCATAGATTCAATATTTGAGATCGCAAAGGAAACCAGGAAAAAATTGAAAAAAGAAACCGGAGACACGGAGCATTACTACGACCTGAAAAGCAAGTTTGAAGAATGCATGTATCTTTGGGCAGGAATGTACGTCTGGCATTCCTTAAGCTTTTTTACGCTCGCCGAAAGAACCGGATTAACCATACCCGACGTCTATTTTAAATGTGACAGATGTGGGTACGAGAAGGGCTATTCGCTGTATACTTCAGATGAAGAGGCGATTGAAGACGGGATTTCAAAGGAAGCGCTGGCAGCGTTAAAAACGGAATCTGAATCCTTGCCGAAAGGCAAGCTTACCCTATGCATATGCGGAAATCAGCTCGTAAAAGCAAAGGAGGTGCTAAGCGATTCCGTCATATTCGTGGATCTGGAAGGATTATATTCAAAATCCTTGGACGACCTGGCTCTTTCAGCCTTGTCACATCCGTTTGCAGGCGATCCGGCTAAGGTAGTCGTGAAACATGGCGGAATGCGCAGACTGGCCAATTATTTAATACCCCGTTTTTAAAACCTTTATTTACGTCGAACCATAATACTAACCTATAGGCATATGAAAATACTTGCAGCTTCAGACGTGCACGCAGACCAGAAAGCGATGAAGGACCTGGCCAAGAAGGCAAAAAAGGAGAATGTAGACTTGATTATACTCGCCGGTGACCTGTCGATATTCGGCACGGGACTGGACGGTTTATTAAAGCCATTGGCGGAATCGAATAAAAAAGTCGCCATAATACCGGGCAATCATGAGAGCGAGGCGGACGTGTTCATGCTCAAGCGCAGGTATCCGGACGTGATATACGACCTGCACAACTATGCATTTAAGATAGGAGATATAGGCTTTTTTGGATGCGGTCTTGCAAATATAGGCCCAAACGAGCTTCCAGAGGAAGAGATAAGCAGGAGGATACAGCAGTCTTTCGATTACATAAAAAGCTCAAAGAAAAAGATAATGGTCGTGCACACTCCTCCATATAAAACAAAACTAGATGTGATAGGGAAAAATATGAACGTGGGAAGCACGGCCGTAAGAGAAATGATAGAGAAGCTAAAGCCGGACAAATGTATATGCGGGCACATACACGAAACGTTCAATCTTGAGGACAAGCTCGGTGACACTACTGTGATAAACGCAGGTCCGAAAGGCAAAGTGATAGAGATTTAAGCGCTTTTTCATTGAACAAAAGCCGCAGAAAAAAGAGACATCGCATATTTTTATAGAAGTTATATTCAATATAATCCGATGAGGAGTCATAATACGAGAGTCTTTTACCACTTGACTCGCACGGAGAACGCAAAAAGCATACTTGAAAATGGCTTGTTGCCTGGCAATGAAATAGGAAAGAACAACGACTGGTACGGCATGCACGGCAATCCGGGCTATGTTTACGCGTTTTCCGCGGACAGCGGTGTGCTCAAGCTTTTAACGCCGCTGCTTTTGTTCTACACTCCTTTCGTTTGGGCAAAGGAAAAAATCTCCAAAAAAGAAAGCAGGGAGTTCGGTCTACCGCACAAGTTTTCGGTGCTGAAGGTAGAGCTGCCTGAAGATTCCAAAGTCGAAAGGGATTATGACCAATTATTGATATATAGAAGTCAACGGGAAGACGAGCTGTACCGTATGGCAAGATCGCTGTCGAGCAGGGGTGCCGTGCCTTTGGGCACGTTGGAAACCGAGGAAAAGATTAAGGACTTCATAGACAAGATACCGACAAAAACATGGGATAGGCGTACTGGCTCTTATCGCATCAGACAGGGGATACAATCAAAACTCGTGTCTAAAATATCATGGCTGGATTTGTTGCTTAGGAACTAAGGGTGTGCAATTCCTTATCTTATAGCTGAGTCTTGCTTATGTAAAGTCGGCATATAAAAGCTAAATAACCTTGATGATAAAATTTATAGTGGGCCCATAGTCTAGCGGATAGGATCGATGGCTTCGAATGCCGCAGATGGGAGTAACCATCTGACCTGGGTTCAAATCCCAGTGGGCCCTAATAAAAAGCGTCAAATCGCCGGTTTTCCAGCCGCCGATTCGGCAATAAAAAGGGCTAATGTCCAGTTTTAGCTTATATTCCACGAACAACTAAGATTAGTGTCGTGGCATAGGCGCTATGCATATATTATTATTAGGCTGGGAATTCCCGCCCAATTCTGTTGGCGGGTTGGGAACTCACACGTATGGGTTGGCTAGAGCATTATCGCGCATCGGCATATCGGTGACTCTTTTTCTTCCAGCCGGAAAATATGAAAAGGTCCCCGGCGTAGAATTAGTCAATATCCCTGTAGGCGCCAAATACGGAGTATACTCGCTCACACACGGATCGGAAAGAGTTTATGATAACATATCGGAAACGGTCAATGCTTACACGAGGGAAGCCGCCAGAAACGCCATCGGAAGGGATTTTGATATAATACAAGCGAACGACTGGATAACTGCAGAGGCGGGCATCGAGATACGAAGACTCACGGGAAAGCCGCTTGTGCTTGTGATGCATAGCCTCGAGTATGACAGGACAGCGGGGATGCCGGGCAAAGACATAGAGGAAAGAGAGAGAAGGGCAGTGAATAGTGCGGACAAGGTGATAGCCGTAAGCAGAAGACTTAAGGAAGAGATAATAAAATTCTATAACTGTAATCCGGAGAAGATAAGCGTCATACACAATGCAGTCGACATGGACAGGCTAAAAAAATTGGACACAGGCCAGAGGAAGAAATTAGTGCTTTACGTCGGAAGGCTGTCGCCGCAAAAAGGATTATACAATCTTCTTCAGGCCTTTAAGATAGTCGCTTCGAACGACAAGGAAGTAAAGCTGGGCATAGCCGGCGAGGGGCCCGAGATGCTTAAGTTAATAGATTTGTCCATAACTCTTGGTATAAAGGACAGAGTAATTTTCTTCGGCAGGGTATCAGAGGATGAAAAAGACTATCTTTACAGCGTAGCAAAGGTATTCGTGATGCCGTCCGTGTCAGAACCGTTCGGCATAACGGCTCTTGAAGCGGTGGCTTACAATACGCCGGTAGTAGTATCAAAACAGTCGGGAGTTTCAGAGACGCTGAGCAACGTCTTCAAGGTCGATTTCTGGGACACGAACCAGATGGCAGACATAATTTTGGGCATACTGAATTATCCGATGCTCGACGAAATCATAACGCGGCAGGCGAACGGCGAATTAAGCAAGATAACATGGAAAGAAAGGGCCAAGAAGTTCGTTGACCTGTACAAGTCAATGTCCGCAGGATGAACCAGCGTCTATAGGGAGTCTACAGATCCTCAAATCTTATTACCTTTAAGCAGCCAGGGGGTATTGACGATCTTGTCCTGTAAGCGCTGAATTTATTTTCCCATTCTTCGTCGGTAACCTTTTCCGCGCAGAACTTTATTATGTTGTCATCAGTAGGTTCCGCGTCAAACTCGACGTTGAATTTCTTTTTGAAGTACGCGCTGTAGAACTTTCTTTTATCGCCGGTCTGATGCCACCACCTGTAAATAAGCAGGACCTGGTCGAAATCCCTCTCTATAGGGTGATTTTCCGGTAAAGTTATCTCAAGAAGCACGCTTTCGCTGTTCCAAAACTGCTCTTCCATCTCGCCATCGTCTATTCTTTTTTTGTTTAACAGTGCTCCGCGAAAGGAGTTAAGATACACAAACCTGTTGTCTCCGCGTATCCCGTCATAAGTGTTCTGTATACCCGTTTCCATCGGCGGCTTCAGGCCCTCGCTCAAAATAGAAGAAAGACATCCCTTCTTGGTCATGTGATACATTTTTCCCATCAGATAATTGGAAGGCTTTGCGTATTAATATGTTAAAGACGCGCTTTGCTAAGCGCTTATAAAAGCGAATCCCAAGGTGCCGAACTTTGTAGTTTTTGTATGATCAACATCGGCATAGAACTTTTAAATTTAGGCTTAATCTTAGAATTAAATGCTAGTATCCAGTTATTCACCGAATTTCGAGTATCTGTTGCTCGCCATAGCCCTGGGTGCAATCATAGGACTCGGCAACGAGTACCGGATGTCACACGGCGTAAAACTGTTCGTCGGATTGCGTACGAGCATGTTCATCTCCATACTGGGCTTCATATTCGCATCGCTTTATCTCATGTTTAATGATATATCCCTGATAATCACCGCGGCAGCAGCGGCAATAATCATATCGACGGCGATCTACGTGCTTAAAACGAAGATAACCAAGGCACCGGGAGCTACAACCTATTCGAGTTCCATGATACTTTTCTTTATAGGGATGGTCACCGGGCTAGGTTTCTACCAGTATGGCATAATACTTACGGTGCTGGTGGCGGCAATAAGCTTCTATAAACAGGAAATGATGAGCTTTATACACAAGATAAAGAGGAAAGAGCTTATAGCTGGCATAAACATACTGATCATCGCTCTGGTTATACTCCCTCTTTTGCCGAGCAGCGACATCGGGCCGTACAACTTCTTTAACCCGCTGAATTTTTGGATAATAGTGGTGACAATAAGCATAGTGTTCTTTGTACAGTACCTGCTGCTAAAACACACGAACGACGGTCTTTTCCTTTCTTCTATAATTTCAAGCGCAGTAACCGGTACTGCAGTGACTTTCACACTCGTGCACTTTGCAGACAAGATAAAAAAAGCAGCCAAATCCGTAACTTACAACATAATGTTCTCGGCAAACATCCCCATGATTTTTATACAAGGGATAGCGTTCGTCTACTTCGTTACACGGTCCAACAGCGTTATTTATTACATGGCACCTATAGCGGGCGTATCAGTACTTCTTATGATTGCGATGTTTTTCCTTACGCGGGACAAAAAAGCGGTGAGGATAAAAGGGCCGTCGAATCCGCTGCCATTCTTTCAGGCACTCCAGTTCGCAGTGTTTTTCTTCATCATATTGACGGCATCAAAATTAATAAATGCAATAGCTCCAAACTATCTTCCACTCACGATGTTTTTGTCCGGACTTGTCAACGTCGCAGGCTCCTCTTTGTCTTTGGGACTTCTGTTTTTGGACGGGAATATATCAGGACAGTATCTTGCTCTTTTGCTTGGACTTGTAATGGGCGCGAGCGTGATAGAAAAGGGATTCATAGCCCTTCTTTCCAAGAACAAAATCGTAAGAAATACGGTGTTCGCGTATTCGTGGATAATAGGGTTAATATTGATAGCATCTACAGTATGGTTCTTTGAATATGGCATTTAAAATGGATTTTGATCCGGAGAGACTTAAGAAGCTCGACTGGATGAAGAAAAACGGGTATAATCCATACGGCGAGAAGTTCGAGGTTTCTCATTCTTTGGACGAGATACGCAAAGAATTCAATAAGCTGGATGGCAAGGAAGTCAGCGTCGCCGGTCGCATTCTGGCAAGGAGAGACCACGGTAAACTGAAGTTTTTTGACATCATCGACCAGACCGGTAACATACAGGTTTACATAGCAGAAGACAACATGGACGAGCGCTCCAATAAACTCATAGATTGGCTGGACAGCGGGGATATCATAGGAATAAAAGGAAAAGTGTCCAAGACGAAACGGGGAGAACTATCCATACTTTCGAATGAGATAACGGTCCTGGCTAAATCGTTGTTGCCGCTACCGTCTAAATGGTACGGTCTTGAAGATACGGAGAAACGCTACAGGCACAGGCACATGGATTTTATAATGAACCCGGACGCACGCGACAGGATAATGAAGGGCGCAAAGATAGTGTCTGCCATAAGGGACTTGTTGGAAAGAAGGGGCTTCATAGAAGTCGTTGTACCGGTTCTGCAGCCGATACCGGGAGGAACTAACGCAACTCCGTTCGTAACCCATTACAAAGCTCTGGACAGGGACCTGTACCTGAAAATAGCATCAGAGCTATACCTAAAAAGACTTCTTGTAGGCGGATTCGAAAAGATATTCGACATAAGTAAAAATTTCAGGAACGAGGGAGTCGACACGAGACATAATCCTGAGTTTATGGCGATGGAGCTGTACCAGGCCTACGGGGATCTTGGAGACATGATATCGATAACCGAGGACATAGTAAAAGCAGCGATATACTCGGCTAACGCCACTTACGTGGTAAAATTCGGCGACCATACACTTGATTTCACAAAGTTTTTCGTGAAGACAATGGAAGACAGCGTAAAGGAAGTCGTTGGAAATTTGAGCGAAGAGAAGATTATAGACCGCGCAAAGGGAATAGACAAGAAAGTCATAAACTATGGGGAGGCAGTAAACGTCCTGTTCGAAGAAGAGGTCCAAAAGAGCTTAATACAACCGACCTTCATAACCAAACATCCTATAGATACTTCGCCCTTAGCAAAAAAGATGGAGGACGACCCGCGCTTCGTATACAGGTTCGAACTGTACATTGCAGGCATGGAGATAGCGAATGCGTTCAGCGAATTAAACGACCCTATCGATCAGATAGACCGGTTCAATATGGAAGCATCGAGAAAGGAACGAGGCATAGACGAGACACAGGAATTTGACAAAGATTTTATAGAAGCGCTCGCCTGCGGTATGCCGCCTACTGGCGGGTTGGGGATAGGTCTTGACAGGCTGCAGATGATAGGTACAAATTCAAAATCCATAAAGGACGTTATACCTTTCCCGCAGTTAAGAACGTTAGAAGACTAAAATTATATTAAAAATAAAATAAAAATATAATACCTTATCTAGTTTTTGCACCAGATTTTACTGTTGTGGTTTTCTTTTCATGTAGCAATCTCTACAATATACTGGCCTGCCCTCTTGCGGCTGGAAAGGTACTTCCGTTTCCTTACCACAGTCGGAGCAAGTAGCTTTGTACATCTTGCGTGCTGCAAATCTTGGATTTGCCATCTACTTTTTCCTCCTGAGACTTTTCTTTAGGTTTACCCAAAAGAATGTCTTCATCACACATTAAGAAATGTCGCATTTATAAGCTTTACATTCGGCTTTTAGCCTTTAAAATAAGTTTACTTGGTCCGTGGGAGGATCGAACTCCCGGCCTCCTGTTTACTTAAAACATGTTAGAGCGTTGCCTTATAAGACAGGCGCTCCACCATTGAGCTAACGGACCTCGATTCAATAATCTATCATTATCCTTTTTTATCCTTTAGTTTTTTGTTTTTGACCACCAAAACTTAAAAGTATGGAAAAACCCATGTTAAATTTCCAGCGGAAATTTTTACGTCAAGACGCGTTTCCGACGACTCAAGTTTAAATATTAAATGAAGATATTAGTAATAAGAGTATGTCGCAAGATTTTGACAAGATAATACAAGAATTTGTTGGAGAAAAACTAAAACAAAAACTAAAGGAAATA
>JAKBJF010000010.1 GCA_021836125.1 Nanobdellota archaeon
ATTTGGAATAATCGCGCCTTTCAATTTTCCAGTATCGATATCAACTGGAATGTCTGCAGGTGCTATGATAACAGGCAACACAGTCGTGTTCAAGCCGTCTTCTACCGATAATATGACAATGCTTACTGGTCTTTACATATACAAGATGTTTTCCGAGGCAGGGATACCAAGAGGAGTGTTCAACTACATAACGGGACCCGGTTCTGAAGTAGGAGAAAAACTAGTTTCAAGTCCAAAGGTATCCGGTATAGCGTTCACCGGTTCTAGGTCAACAGGGATGTCTATGATGCGAAGAAGTTTGGAAATGGGGCAAAACAAGATTTTTGTCGTCGAGATGGGGGGCAAGAACCCAGTAATAGTGTCAAAATCGGCAGACATCGATACTGCAGTCAACGGCGTTATGAGCTCCGCTTTCGGATTTGCCGGCCAGAAATGCAGTGCAGCGTCCAGACTCTACGTTCATGAATCAATAAGCAATGAAGTGATCGATAGACTCGTCGGCCGCGTGAAAAGCCTTAAGATAGGAAATCCGCTTGTAAAGGAGAACTATGTTGGACCGCTAATAAGTGAAAAGGCGCTGGATAAATTCAGATATGCGGTAGACGAAGCCTCAAAAAACGGACAGATCCTTGTAGGTGGGGCAGTTTTGGATGATAGTGCGCATTCGATATACGTTGAGCCAACGATAGCAAAGCTGCCTCATTCAAACAAACTGTTTCGCGAAGAACTGTTCGTACCATTTTTGTTAATATACACGTTTTCGGATTTCAAGGATACGATCAAAAAAGCTAACGACGTTGCATACGGCCTGACTGCAGGGCTATACTCAAAGGATAAGACGGAGGTAGAGTTTTTCTCTGATAACGTGGAATCCGGAGTGCTGTACATAAATCGCGGTATAGGTGCGACCACAGGTGCTATAGTAGGTCGACACAGTTTTGTCGGTTGGAAGGGTAGCGGGCTTACTGGCAAAGGCACGGGAAGCAGGTTCTATCTGCAACAGTTCATGCACGAGCAGAGCATTTCTTATACAAAATAATTCTAAAGCAAATATCTTAGAAGCAGCCATCTGCGTCTCATCTGCAGTTATTGTGGAAAGACGTGGAACCGCACATATATGCTTGCTTTGTAATCTTGAGCCGTATAAACAACGACTGTGACATCATCTGCGCTCTCTATATACGCAAGTCTCTTGATTTTCTTAGGATTTTATTGTTTTAAAAACCAGGCTATCTAAGTCTTTACAGATACAACTTGCTTTCGGTACGCATTCTTATGATCAGACAACTTACCAACCGCCGGACGAGCTATCGTACTCTATAAAGCCTGAGCCGCCGCACATCTTGCATCCCTTTTTAGCGGGATACATGTTTTTACAAACCGGGCAAGGCCTTTTTCCTTTTACCATATGATAATGTTGGACGTATCCATTTAAATATCTATTATACAAAAGTTTAATAGTTACTCTGTATTGTAGGAGAATATGGTGCTTGATAACAAGATAAGGCTGATTCGTGACAAGCTAGAAGACATCATAGATGACATATCTACTATAGATACGGAAAATGCGTTTAATCCGACGAGGGAAATAAAAAACAAGGATCAAAAACATGCTCTTTCAATAGTGAGCAGGACTTTTAAACAGTGGTTCGGCGACCTTAGTCCATACAAGCCAGAAAGAGTCTATTCTCCAAAAAAATCACTTGACGATTCGCCAACCAGTGGCACACGGCACCCACTGTCGGATATCCTGCCGTTCACGTTTGCAGAGTCACTTTACACCGATGCCGAAGAAGAGCTTTTCAAGGATTATAAGACAACTGCACCTGCGTACATACCTTCTGCGAGAGCAAAGATATTTTATGGACGTAACGGCGGGTCACCTAAATCTGTTGCAGAAGTTGATTCATCTTTTATGAAAGTCGACGAAGAGTTTATACTACATTCACAAAAAGAAGATTTAAAGAGAGTGCTTCTGGCGGCGGCGTATCTTCATTTTTTATGTGATCAACTGGATTTTGACCGCGGGCTCAGCGGCTAATAATCGATTTGACCTGGTCCCAAAAAGCGTTTATATCAGCCATAACTACAGTACACATGGCGGAATGGATAACTTTAAAGAGAGAGAAAGACAAGACTCTAGAACAGCTTGTTGCTCTTAATTCTGATGTAATAGAAAGATTAAAGCCCTATGGTGAGGAAGCGGTTAATAAGCTTAAAGGCATCCTTGCGGAAAGTATAGATCATAATACAGGACTAACTATGATGACCGGCCAGATAGGAGTAAACTTCTACAATATAGTCTCCCCTGTTAAATTCATCGACTTTGGTTTTAATCTTCAGGCCCAGGTTCTTGGCGAAGATGAACGAAAAGAGAATTGGGTCGTGTCCCTGATGCATTCTTCTGACGCCGTCATAGACAGGATATCTTACGATATAAAAAGAGGAGAAGGAAAGATATACATGACTGCGTATCCCTGCTTTGGCGTAGAGGCCGGAAGGACAATCTACGTGCCAAAAAATATAGACCGCATTAAGCTTTCTCTACGCATAGGTGCAGAATCCGATAAGAAAAATGCTCTTGAAAAATATTATTCTTATCTTAATACTACGTAAGGCGTACAAACAATCGCCAGTGTCTTAGGTTAATTTAAACATTGTTCCGGTGTCGCTTTACTTATGTGAAGAGCTATAATTACGGAAGAAATTCCGGCCCCAATTCCTTTAGCATGTCAACTCTCTTTTCAAAATAATCTCTGGCCGGCTTCAGTCTCCCGACAAAATATTCTGCTACAGCATTCTTCAGGTCCGTCGGGTGTACTTTTTTCTCATAGAACGCCCTCTCTAAGTCGTCGTAGGATGTCAGTTCTATGTCGCCACCAAATTTCGATTCTCGTTTTATGCTAATTTTTTCCTCTGATGTGAATATTAAGAATTTGCACAACTGCAGTATGAAGTTGTCTTGTACTATTCCGGCGGGACAGTAAGCCGCGGAGATCTTTTTCCGTATGTTTTCCTCCGATTCGTAGACTTTTATGTGGGTTTCTGGAACTGATGAACTCATCTTCTTACCAGGGCCCTGTAACGAAGAAACAAGAGGAGTCATCACTTCTACACGTTTCCTGTATCCTATTATAGGAAGATAATCGCGCGCAAACGCAAGTATATGTCTCTGGTCGGTACCGCCAAGCTGTATATCAACATCAAGGTACTGCTCGTCAAGCGCCTGCATTATCGGGTATATCAACTCGCTTACCTTTGGATTCTTCATCCTTGTGACTTCCGAGGCTGCGCGCATAGCCCTATCAACAGTAGTTACGGTTGACATTTTTAGAAGATCCATGTGGTAGTCCTTTTCCAGCTGGAATTCAGAGCCTCTTATAAACGTCGGCTTTTCCTTCCAGACTATTGCAAGTTCTATGCACTTTTGCGTGTATTCTACCCTCTTTGTCAAGTCCCCCCACTTTGCTTTAAGGTCGTCAAGAGCCGCATGTATATCCGCAAGCAATATCTTTACGTTTATTCCTGCTTTTTGAAAATCCAGAGTCTTGCCTATCGCTATGAGATGGCCTAAATGCAGAGGACCTGTCGTTGCCCGTCCAATGTAAGCGGAAGGACGCTGCTTTTCCATCAATAGAGTCTCAGCTTCCCCCTCTGTCAGTATCTCCACGGTGTTTCTCTTTAAAAGCCTCAACCTCTCTTCAAGTTCCATTTAATATCTGGACTTCATCGATATAAATCTTATCGGGCTTTAATCCAACGCACTATCGATTAGACTTCCAAAGCGCTTCAAAGTAATTCCTGAAATTGCTCGTTATTCCCTTTCTTTCTATAAGAATGCTTACCGGGAATTTACCCCACATTATTATTGCCGTAGAATTCCCGTACATGTTTATGGTAAGACTTACATTTGCAAGAGAGTCCGATATTTTTGCCTCGGTCAATTTCCTGTTCGAATAAAAATTCGACCATTTCTTTTCTGCTGCAGGAAGCAACACTCGTTTTTTTATGCCCTTTCTTATACGCCTTTCATCCCAGTTCGCTATAAAGCTTCCCAACTCACTCTCGGTTTCGCTAGTCCCCATTACAGCCTGTTCATCGCCCTTTTTGAGTTTTCTTAGCATGTCATAAAAAATTGATTTTACTCCGTTAACCCCATCCATGACGAATATGTCCCCTTTCTGTTTTTCAGAAGAGCCCAATTCGATCAGCTGCGGTAGCAAGTTTGTTACAGTCTTTTCTTTTTCGTGCACAATCTCGAGCAGATTATGGGGGTCCAAGGCATAGAAGACCCTGTGCTTGCCGTTCGTAGAGTGACCTATCAGACCGAGTTCAAGCAACCGTTTTATGCCGTTGTAAACCACAGAGCTGTACAACCCAGAGTCCCTTATTATTTCGCCAGCCTTTGCGTTGCCTGTTTTTAGTAAGCTGACATATATTTTCGCTTCTGAAGGCGTGAGCCCAAGCTCTGCCAGAGCGCTTTCTATATCCATACTCTCTAAATTTGGAGAGTTTTATATTAATAGTTTTATTTCCGACATTTTATTAAAAACAGGAGGAGGTGTCGCATGAAAAGAGAAACGGAAAACTGGATGAAGGCGTTGAGAATTGAAAAACTAAACGGAAACGAGTTGGAGGAGCTCCTTAAGACGACAAACGTCATAAAAGTCAACAGAGAAGACCTCATAGCCGGCGAAGCCAGTTTTGAATTAGGCGACTACACAGTTGTCTGCAGTACCGAAGAACAAACGTATAGCCCATATTATTCCGAAGACATGTACTTCCAATACCGCCTGACACCGCGCTTCAGGGTAAAAACAGAGGATTACAGATCACAACACTCAAGAACATACGAAAAACGCTCAGCAAACGAAACTGTTATCTGCAGAATCGATATAAAAAATCATAGCCCGCCTTATTCCGAGGACATACACTTCGGATACTTCCTGATACCAATCTAAAATTTATATGCTAAACGAACGTAACGCAAAACTAACGGCTTTAATCTCGGTTTCGGACAAAAAAGGACTAGTGAAATTTGCCAGAGGACTTATCGGATGTGGATTCTCCCTTGTTGCTTCAGGAAGAAACGCTGACTATCTAAACAGATACCGGATCCCAGCTACGAAAACCTCAAAATTGACAGGCTGGCCGCCGATAATGAACCCGCAGGGCGTAAAAACAATACACCCGAGAATCTATGGAGGGATTTTCGTCGACAGAAGCAACGAATCACACATAAACGATATGAAAAGATTCAAGATAGTTCCGTTTGACATAGTCGTGTGTAACTTTTATCCGTTCGAAACCACAGTATCGCTTAAGCACTTCAGACATGAAGACGCAATACGTAACTTGGATATAGGCGGTCCGTGTATGGTAAGGGCCGCAGCAAAACATTACTCTTTGAGGACGGTTCTTGTAGATACGAAAGATTATCCAAAAGTGCTCGGAGAACTGCGCAAAAATGGAGGAGTCAGTTTTAAGACCAGAAAAAATCTGGCAGTAAAGGCGTTTAAAAGATGCATAGCTTATGATAATTCCGTGGTGAGTTATCTTAAGCAGGCCAAAGATGGAATGTAGAAAATGCTTAAACTCGACGAAAAATCCCGCGATAAAGATATTAGAAAACGGTCTTTGTGAGATATGCGACCTGTACAAAAGTAATTTCGATGCGCATAGCTTAAAAGAAGAAAAGGAACTGTTCGATGCTTTCGTTGGTAAGGGCAAAAAATACGATATAATGGCCGGGATATCTGGCGGAAAAGACAGTAGTGCGATGCTTTACACGCTGAAGAAGATGGGATTTAGACCTCTCGCATTCACATTTGACATCGGATACTATCCAAGGCATGAATTTTTACGCGCATCCGAGGTAGCAAACGAACTCGGCGTTGATCATGTGGTAATAAAGATACAGAAGTATCTTAACAATAACGACTTGGTCGCATACAAAAGGACTGCCGAGCTGTATTCAAGAAACTATTCCAAAAAGTTAAAGGAGGACTTCATGAGAATATACTCTGAAGGCCACAAATATTATTCTGTGAGGACCAAAAGTTCCAGACCCGTGGTAAGGACTTGCCAGCTTTGCAGGCGTGCGGTAATACGCGCTTACTATCGTGAAGCCAAGATCCGGGGTATACCTGTAGTGGCACTCGCCATGAACGAATGGGCGGGTTTGAGTCAGGATTATAAAAATCACGAAAAATATAAGTTCTCGTCCATAAGACTGATTAAGCCCAATCATATGGGCGCTTCGATAAGCGTGGTGCACGTCCCCTTCATGCTGCAAAGAAAATTACCGGACACATTGAGAATATTGGATAGGATGGGGTGGCTCCCGCCCAAAGGGGAAAGATTGGTGGAATCAAACGCCAACTCGTGTCTTTTCGCAAAGGCAGCGGAGTCGAAGGCAAAAAGGCTATTAGGTTTCCATCCAGACACGCCGAGAATATCCAGAGAGATAACAGTCGGCTTTATAACTAGAAAACAGGGCATGGCAGCGCTAAACGAAACCCACAAAAGCAGAAAGTCGGTAAGGCAAGTCCTGGAAGAGTCAGGAATTTTTCGTAGTGTCTATAAATGAGTTATAAAATCACACCATTTCTTCCTGATTCACGTTTTTATAATATTTTATGGTTAAGGACGTATCAGCTAAGGTTGCGCACTTCCTTTCTGGAATAAATAAAGAACGATATGACCAGAGAGACTACCAGGTAGCCAATCATGATGTATGCAGCTTCCGGTACGGGCGGGTTGAATAACTTGAAGTTGCTGCCGTAAAATGACGACGGCTGTGTAGTTTCGAACGGAGGATACGACTGCAATGCAAGGTTGCTTATAGAGCTGCCGGAGTATGAGAGCAGGAACCACGGTTCAAAGCCTATGCTGCCGACTATCCCGCTTATGACCGGCATGATTATCACGACAGCAAATACAGCCATCACTATTGAGGTTACGGGATTGCTGAATATTGCGCTAAACAACATTACGAATGCAAGCATAGAAGCAGTGAATAGGACGGTCATCAAGAGTATCGACAATATGTTCGGGACTAATCCGCCATATAAGAACTCACTCATCGTTAGTATAGGCCCGAACGTCGCAATGAAAATTATAAGTATAGATGCCAGGATCGCTGCACTGTACCTAGATACCATTATCACAACCCTGTGGATTGGCTGAGTAAGAGTGAACAGGCCCTCTCTGCTGAAGTCCTTTGAGAGTGCATCGCCCCCGAGAAGCCCGGTTATAAGCGCTATAGACGAATCAAAGCCGATAAGCATGCCACTGGTAAAAGAATACATAGTGTCCGGCTTTGGTAGTATGCCGCTCATAATAAGCGCGGTTTCAAGTATACTTACGCCGACGTATAAAGCTAAAAGGCTAATGAACCTTTTCGTGTTCATGTAGAATTTCAGGTACGCCTTTAATAGTATTAGGAAACCCATATCACTTTATCAAGTCCAGATAGGCCTTTTCTAGACCTAACTGCGCGTCCTCCACAGTTCTTATACCGAACTTATGCACTCTGTCAATTATTTCCCTTCTTGTGCTGTCTTTTCCGTCAAAGTTTAGAGTATAATTCTTTCCCCCATCCTTCTCATAGTCCTTGACAAGCCCGGAATGTACGAGAGAAGTCATCGCGTGCTCCGGCACAGAGTCTATAAACGCTATCTTTATGGCTTTTGATTTAAATTTCTTTATGAAGCTGGAAGTTTTGCCGCTTTTGATTATCCGACCGTTATTTATGAAAAATATATAATTGCACGTTTGCGTTATCTCGTAAAGTATGTGCGACGATAGGAATATCAGTTTTTCCTTTTTTAGCCTAAGTATTAAGTCCCTGAAAATAATGGATTCTGCCGGGTCGAGACCGGAAGAAGGTTCGTCAAGTATAAGGATGTCAGGATCCTGTGCGACTATCGCCGCTATCATGACGCGTCTCTTCTGTCCCTTAGAGAGCGCGCTGCATCTTCTGTCCATAGGCGGAAGCTTCAGAAGATCGTTAAGCATTTTCATGTCTACGCTTTTAATCTTCCTTATCTTAGCAGCGAACGTTATGAACTCCTTCACCGTCATGAAATTGTAGGGCTCAGGGTCTTCCACAAGCGCACCAACATGCATCAAAGCCTTCGTTGGAGATTTTGCGACGTCGATACCGTTTATTATCGCATTCCCGCCGTTTGGCCTGAGAAGCGTCGTGAATATCTTCATCGTCGTGCTCTTGCCGGCACCGTTAGGGCCAAGATATCCGAAACACCCGTGGCCCTTCATCTTGAATGAGATTTTATCCAGAGCAGCAAATCTTCCAAAGTGTTTTTCAAGGTTTTCAGCTATAAGCTCCATATTCTAACTATTACAGCACCATATTTATATGAAAATCTGACATCAAGCAAAAGCATAGTTTGTCAGGTTTTAATAATCCGTGTGAATATTCTTTATATGGCCATAGTTGCTACACAGGGAAAAGACGAAGACATCATAGAACAATACATAAAGTTGATGGAGCACAGCCGCAACAAAACGCTGCAATCATATATGGCTTCAGAGAAAAAAGTCGTCTCACACGTGAAGAACGCCAAGGACAGAACGTTCATAGACCTCGGCTCAGGGTATGGTAGAGTACTTCCGTTAATAAGCGCTTTGGGAAAAAACGTTATTTCTATAGAATTAAGTCCAAAGCTTTTTATCGAACTTAATAAACGTTCTAAAGAATTAGGCAACTGCGAAGCGCTTTTGGGCGACATAACCAACTTATCAACGATGTTACAGGGTAAAACCATAGTAAATCCGGTTATACTCCTCCTTCTAAACACATTGGGTATAATACAGGGCGCAGATGGCGCTTACCAAAAAGTATTGGCCGAAATGAAAAGCCTTGCACAGAAACAAGGGGGCAGCGTCATATTGTCCCTGTTTTGTCAGGAAGGTCTTAAAAAATTCGGTCTTAAGGTATACTCAAGTCTTAAAAACATGGTCGGCCCCGTGGACCTCAACAGGACTGACTTTGATAAGGGGCTCTTCATAAGCAGAACGGGCTACATATCAAAATGGTGGACAAAAGAGGAAAGGGATAGCATAAGATCGTTTTTCGGCGGGACTGTTATAGAGGAGATACAGAACGACAATTTTGACATCATACATATAAAACCTTGAATCTGACACGCAACGTGGAACATTAAATGCCACAGGAATTTTTTATCCACTAATATCTCTTTGGTCTGAATAAACTCAAGTATAATTGGAGCGGCTTTCTGGCAAGAGGAATATATTTTCTGTATGCTCTGTTAGTTTTATCATTCAAGATGTAAATTTCATCCTCAGACGGGTCCAAAATGTAGCTTCCGCCCTTTAAACCGAATTTCTTCGCAGCGTATGGAACGTCAAGCTGCACCCATGCATGGCCGCCAGACTCTCTTCTGGCCCACTTTTGTGTCTTTTTGTCTTTGCCCAGCATATATCCGAGGTTGAGACAGGCTTTTATTTTGAGGCGTTTCAGTGTCGCATCGCTCGATAGCACAACGGCTAAAGACAGCGCCTTTTCAAAACATGCTGCCGGCAGTCTTCCCGATAAAAATTCTTCAAGTTGCATGGAACGGCCGTGATATTTCTTGTATGCCGGCGCCGCCAGAAAGAACTCATTTTTATGAGAGGGGTCAAAAGCACGGACAAAATGCCTTATCTTGTTGTATATATGATCTACCTGTCGGACCAAAGCATTCAAGTCAGCGATTTCACGTCCACATGACAATTCAGAAAGCAATCCGTAGAAGTTTTTGCCTTTCGGCAATACGACTGCGTAACCGCTATTAAAACACAAATCGCCCGCTTTTATCTGCGCAGGGAAATAGACGTGCCTGTAGCCCCCGTTCAGCAAGCGAGCCACCTCATACGCTTTTCCAGGTTTAATTTTAGTTTTTTTGTAATACGCCTTCTGAATGGGATTATCGTAACCCTTAACAAAGTCAACTATTGGCTTGCCGAGATTAGGAACCCGCAAATCCGGATAGTTTTCCAGTATGAGTTCTAAGAATCTCTTCGATTTTTTTGCGTTCGACGCCTCAAGCGCGTGCTTGTATTCGGCTTTGTCCTCCGCTTTGAATCGAGCGATTGATTTTTGTTCCTTTTTTGTTGCTCTGCCACTTACGACCTTGAAATCGTAATGGACTGCCATTTCAGTAAATATGCTGGAAATCTATTAAAAGCTTCTAGATTTGGTCACGTGCCCGTTTTATAGACGCCAGCATATTTTTTATTCTGATAACCATATTAAATGTCATGGGAACTCCAAGAGTGCGCTGCCCAATATGCGGAGGGACGGGTCGTGCACAGGATGGAAGAACAAATTGCGGCGTATGCAAAGGTTCGGGTTGGGTATCCGCTCCGGGTTTTTAAGGTTAAACGGCAAAATTAACGGTTTAGCGACTCAGTGGCTCGCCGCGCGCAAAACTTCATGTTGTGAGCAGATTTTAGATAACACCGTTATATTTATAAATACTGGCAATCTTTAATTTAATTGTTTATGTCTGAATTGCTTTGCTGTACAATAATAAATAACGTAATGCCGTCCGTAAGAGCCGCACTGTCCGTAAGGATGTTAGAACAGGGTTTTAGGCAGTCATACATAGCTGAAAAGCTTGGTACTACGCAACCAGCGATAGCTCAATACAAGAAACAGTTAAGGGGTTCGCTATCATCCCGTATATCTAGAAACAAGCACATGTTGCGTTACATAGATGCGTTAATAACGGATATAACCGGTAAGAACGCCGACATAAACACTAGAGTGTGTGAAATATGCGGAAAAGCGCGCGAATATGGCGTATTGAGCGTCGATAGAAACAGGCAACTGTGTCTTTTAGAGCTTAATGGTGTAAGGAAGGTCTAGATATGCTTGAGATAAAAAACGTAAGCGTTAGTGCTGGTGAAAAGAAAATACTCAAAAACGTTAGCCTGCGAGTCGAGAACGGCAAGAAAGTGGTGCTAATGGGGCCTAATGGAAGCGGCAAGAGTACACTATGCAAAGCGATAATGGGTGATCCTGCCTATAAGATAGAAGGGGGCAGTGTTCTACTCGACGGAGTAGACATAACCAGGCTAAGGACGGATGAAAAAGCACTTCTAGGACTTTTTATGATATTTCAGGAGCCGGAAGGGATAGACGGACTTAATGCAATGCGTTTCCTCAGGTCGGCCTACTCAAAAAGGACTAAGAACATGGACGATTTTCAAAGCAAGCTTTCGGCGATCTCGGAGAAGATAAACATGAACAAGGAGCTGCTGTCCAAGGAGCTTAACGTGACACTGTCCGGCGGGGAGAAGAAAAAGCTCGAGATGTTGCAGATGCTTCTTTTGGATCCGAAGTACGCCCTTGTGGACGAATTCGATTCCGGCCTGGACATAGACAGCGTGAAGCTTATATCAAATTCAATAAACAGCGCGCCTTCCGGTTTTCTTATAGTTACGCACAATCCGGCCGTGCTTAAAAGGCTGAAGGTAGACGAGATAAACGTCATAAAGGACGGAGAAATAATAGCTTCTGGCGGCGCAAACATGGTGGAAAAAATAGAAAGGGAAGGTTTTCTGTGGACGGAGAAAAAACTATAGCTGAGCTGCGCAGCGCAGGGTCCGATTACAAACTTGGATTTTACACACAGACAAAGTATAAGTACGATTTCGGAACGGGCATAAACGAGCAGCTCATAAGGGAGATATCACGCATAAAGGAAGAGCCGGAATGGATGCTAAAGCACAGGCTAAATTCGTACGCAGAGTTTTTAAGGCGACCTACGCCCGTGTGGGGTTATCCGGATCTCGACAAGGACATGGATTTCACCTCCTTTTATTATTATTCGCCTCCGAACGCAAAACTAACGAATGACTGGGAGAATGTCCCGCAGGAAATAAAGGATACGTACGAGAAATTAGGGGTGCCGGAGGCGGAAAGAAAAATATTGGCAGGCTCATTGAGCGTATTCGACTCCGACAGCGTAGTCGTAAAGCTAAGGAAACAATGGGAGGATAAGGGTGTTATATTTACCGATATGGACACCGCATTAAAAGAGCATCCCGACCTTGTTAAGAAATATTTTATGAAGGCCGTGCCGTGCACTGACAACAAATTCGCTGCATTGCACGGAGCAGTCTGGAGCGGGGGCCCGTTCGTCTATATACCTCCGGGGGTAAAGATAGACACGCCTATGCAGACGTATTTTAGAATGAATAGGAAAGACGGCGCTCAGTTCGAACACACTTTGATAATTGCAGACAAGGGAAGCCAGGTCACGTGGGTTGAAGGATGTAGCGCACCAGTGTTTGAGCCGAACAGCCGGGCGTTGCACGCAGCGATAGTGGAAGTTTTTGTAGAAGAAGGTGCGAAGGTAAAGTTCATCTCGGCCGAAAACTGGAGCAGGAACGTTTACAATCTCAATACGAAACGTGCGATAGTGCAAAAGAACGGGGCCATGGAATGGGTAGAAGCGACACTTGGGTCGAAAGTCACGATGCTCTATCCGGCGTCCTACCTGCACGGGGATGGCGCGAGCAGCTCTAACTTGACAGTTTCCTTTGCACAGCCGGGGACATGGAAGGACAGCGGATCAAAAGTGCTCATGTTCGGACAGAACCAGAGCGCAAAGATAATATCCAAATCGATAAGCATGGGCGGCGGCTCAGCGGTGTATCGCGGACTGTTAAGGATAAACAAGGGTGCAAAGAACGCAAAGGCTTACACACAGTGCGATTCCCTTCTTCTTGATGACAAAGCCGTGACTTCCACCTTTCCGCACAACGAAGTTTTGAATTCCAGCGCTAAAATATACCACGAGGCGACCGTGGGCAAGATATCGCAGGAGAAACTGTTTTATCTGATGTCGAGGGGCTTTACAGAATCTCAGGCGAGATCGCTTATAGTTCTAGGATTTTTAGATTCCGTTCTTAAGGAGATACCTCTGGAGTTTGCGGTAGAGATAAACAGGCTTATAGAGACTGAGATATCTACGCTCCCCGGTGCTACAGGTTAAAATATGGATAGCGTAGAATCCGTCATAAAAAAGAACAACATAGAACTTATTCAAAAAAAGGAATGGAGGGATTCTCCAACCGTCAGGAGCTATACAGATTTTTCGAAATTAGACCTTTCCGGAATAAAAATAGATGATGAAGTCGCTTTTAGCGGTAAAAAAGTCGTTAATTCAAAATACACGGATATTTTTGCTTCAGAGCATGATCCCCTGCTTGAACTTAACAGGCGCATACAGAACTTGAATTTTTCAGTGGACGTTAACAATGAAGAAAAAATAACTTTCAGTGAAAACGAGTCTCTCATAGGCAGCATGCAGATAAACATGTCCGGAAATCCCAGACTAGAACTGGATCTAGGCAAATACAAGTTAGCCTGTCTCATCATATCAATCTCGTGCACAAAAGACTCAAAGTGCGAATTGCACGTATCTTCAAGTAACTCAGGGATAACCTATCTGCGCTTCAAAAAGGAGATAGGGCAAAACGCGAGACTTGACCTGGTAAATAGCCACATAAAAGACAGTTTTCTTTTCCTATCCAGCGACTGCGACTTGAAGGACGAATCACAGCTTGAATCCAGGATTTATGCACACTCCGACGGTTCTGCACATTATGATTGCGTGCAAAACGTTAACCACGGTTTAGGCAGCAAATCAAAAGTGATAGGGAGGGGCGTAATAAACGGCGCATCGTCCCTTATCTTCAGAGGAATGCTGAAAATATACAATGAAAGATGCAGTGGGGATTTCAGCACCAAGACTCTGAACATAAGCGAAGGAGATGCGTTTACTGATTCAGTCCCGATGTTGGACATAAGCGCTAAGAATGTTATTGCCAAGCACTCATCTGCGATAGAAAACATAGATGATGACAAGATTTTTTATCTGGAAAGCCGCGGATTCTCTAAGAGCGAGGGCAGAAAACTTATAATAGACTCCTTCCTGAACCAAGGATACTAACCCGCTAAATTTATAGAGCTTTCCGACAGCGAATGCCACTCTGCTGTTTAATTTAAGTATGAAACTAGAGATAATAGAATGAATTTTGCATTGGCAATAATCCTTGGGCTTATCGTAATGCTGAGCGATGGTTTTGGCGATTTATTTGCAGCTAAGACGGTACGTAGAATAGGGGTCTTAAGAACAATATTCTGGGATACTACAATCTTATTAGTTTCCTTTTTAATAATATTTCTGGTCTTTTACAAGACAGTAGACCTCACAAGCATTACGATTTTGATAGTTGTGGTAGCAAGCATTTTGGGAGCTGCATCGTTTATCTCGTATGAGAAAGGACTGCAAGTGGGCTCCGTGGCGATAGTTAGTCCCGTAACTTCGGTATGGTCCGGTATAACCGTAATCCTCAGTGTAATCTTCTTAAATCTGCCAATTTCGCCACTTGAAGCGATCGCAATAATAATGCTTATAGCTGGAAGCGTACTGGTTTCATTGCAGTTAAATCAACTCGGTAAAGAAAAAGGGAATAAAATAATAACAGGTGCAAAGTATGGCATCCTTTCCGCCCTTGGGTGGGGCTGCGGATATTTTCTTGTAAATTATCTCATAATCGGGCTTAATTGGTTCCTGCCGTTTCTACTTTACACGACAATTTATTTCCTGATATTCTCTTCGCTGATGGCCGTAAAGAAACGCACATTCAAAATACAGAGGGGAATGGGAACATACGTGCTTGTCTTGGGACTTTTGGGCGTCGTTAGTATGGCGTCTTACGGCCAAGGCATAAACAGCGGTTTTGTGCTTGTAATGGCACCTCTGAGCGCAGCGTCACCAGCGGTAAGCGTACTGCTGGCGTTTAAATTTCTGAAGGAAAGGCTCGAGAAGACACAAATAATAGGAGTAATTTCGATAATATTCGGACTTGTAGTTCTAGCACTAATCTA
Source organism: Nanobdellota archaeon (assembly GCA_021836125.1). Lineage (GTDB taxonomy): Archaea > Nanobdellota > Nanobdellia > Parvarchaeales > Parvarchaeaceae > Parvarchaeum. Next base: position 14,930 of record JAKBJF010000010.1, read on the forward strand.
GATTCCATTCATCGGCATACGCTTTATTATCTGGATCTACATGCGTAAACGCTGCACGCACTTTTCAATAGATTACACCGAATTCGGCTATGCCGAACATCAGTCCTGCCATTCTCAGGATTATAGTTTTCTGTATCGACGACGCGTTTTTCTTTTTTATAGCACGGGTAAGAATCTCCTTTAAATCCCCGAACTTTGTAAGGGATTTTAGATTTCCATTGTAAGCCTCAAATGCGCTTTCGAACATCTGCTTGAGCAGTTTCATTTCTTCAGAGACGTCTTTCCTGTTCTCAGCCATTACGACAAGGTTGTCTGACATGTTTTCCAGGCGCCTTACAATATCTATTATTTCAGTTATTCTTCCCGGGCGTATTATGTTTGCGTACCGGAACCCGACCTTGTAAAGTCGGTCTATTATCTCTTCAGAATCGTTTACGGACTGGACATCCCCCGAATCTATCGCATCAAACTGTTCCGAAACAAGGTATTTCATCCGCTCTATTATGTTCTTTATTGATATTTCCTTGAGGTCCGTGAAATCCTTTATTGTTATCTCCTTTTCCGATTGTTTTATTATTTCAAAACCAGGGCAAAGTTCCCTTATCTCCTTTTCGACGGTGCTCACTTGTTTTGGAGAAACACGGTCCGAACTGCGTATCTTGAGTATGTTCGTTCCGTACATATAGGATCTGCCGACTATCCCGCTCAATATCTTCGCGTTGAAGCTGCTGTCTATGACTATCTCTTTTTCTTTTTTCGCCGTTTCGTGCGTTGAGAGCACCATGTCACCCTCATCATTTTCAGAAACGAACAATTTGCTCCCCCTCTCCAACCCCTTCTTGTCCACCCATTTTTTTGGCACTACGAAAGCCAAGCTTGCCTCCCCGAACTTGAAAAGCTGTTTTTCCATATGAATATATGTATTTACATGTATATATACTATATCAATAATGTATATATTTTTCTTTTTCCATGTCATAGTATGGAGGAAAAAATGGAAACAAAAGAGAAATACTACACAAAGTCAGGAAGGGACATAATAGTATCCGACTTCGACGGGACCCTCTTCTTTGGTGAGAAGAGTTTAATGGCAGCAAGCAAAGAAGTGCTTGGCCAGGAGCTTTTGGTGGCAGAAGTGCGTAAGCTGCCGATGCAAATAAAAGGCAGGATATACGACCTCGCAAACCGAAAGTACAGCAGTCTTCTTGTGCCGAACGAGAGTTTGATAGAGGCTTACAGGACCTACAAAAAAGAAGGTTATGAGATAATCATACTTTCGGCTAGGGGCGAAGAGACCATGCGGGAAACGCGCGAAGCTTTGAATAAATATAACGTGCCATACGATTCCGTAGTCCTCGCTCCCGATCATTCTATCGGCGACGGAGAATGGAAACTTAGTGTACTTGACAGCTTAATAGCAGGTTGCAAAAGAGTCATGCTGTTTGAAGACAAGCAGGACAATATAGACCTACTCAAACAACACGCACGAAACAGAAGTATAAGGTACTATCTGGTTTCCGAGGGAGGAATAAATACCGTTTAGGCTCTGCAGCCGTAAATAAACTTTCGCATATACAAGAACGATTAAATTTAGGAGGAATTATGAAAAACAAGAAGACAAAGATAAATACCATACTTTTTGATATAGGAGACACATTGGTGTACCCGAATAGCGACAAAAGCATAAGATACTTGGCGAAGAAAATGGGTGTTCAAGCCGGAGAATTGAGTTATTTTATCAAACCGATGCTAAGGGGCGCAAGGCTAGGTGCGTTAAAACTTGAAGACATAATCACGGATATATCGCGTATATTTGACGTGCCAAAAGCGCGTATAGAAATAAACAATTACATGCGCCGTTTTACACGACCTAACACAGCGCTTATCGGGTTGGCAGAAAAACTTTCAAAGAACTACAGACTTGCGATACTAAGCAACATAGCAGCGGGCGAATACAGAGTTTGTGCTGAAAAATTCGACAAAGACATTTTTGACAGGCGTTTTCTCTCGTATCGTATAAAATTAAGGAAGCCAGACCCGCGCATATTCGATTATGCAGTCAGAGAACTAAATGTAGACCCGAATCAAATAATTTTTATAGACGATCTTGAAGAAAATATACTTACGGCTAGAAAATCAGGATTGAATGCGGTGCAGTACACGACCATGAAAAAATTGAGATGCGATCTGAAGAAGTTCGGCATATACTCAGGATAATAGCTACATTCAAAACGTTTTTATTTTATAACCAATTCCATCAATAAATGGTGCTCGCAGACGTAGACATACAGAAATACATCGACGATGGAAAGCTATCCATAGAACCGCTGTCCGCAGAAACAATAAGAGAGAACGGAGTGGATCTGCGGGTAGGAGACGAGATAATCAGGTTTCAAAACACAGATTCTCCAGTAAGTCTGACTAAAGAGAGCCTAGAAAAAATATACAGACCGGAAAAAATAGAAAAAGAATTTGTAATACATCCAAATGAGAGAGTGCTCATAAAGACCAAAGAACTTATAAAAATGCCCGATGATCTCGTGGGCTTTTGCGGTTTGAGAAGCAGCATGGCCAGACTCGGTTTCCTGAGCCCGCCGACGATAGTCGATGCAGGGTATCAGGGGAACTTAACTATACAAATCACGGGCGGGATGGTACCGGTGCACATAGAAAGGGATGCAAGATTCTTGCATCTGGTCCTGGATAAGACTATATCAAAGGTAGGCAAGCCTTACAATGGCAAGTATCAGAATTCAAAAAATACCGTCGGCACGAGAATCTGATTCCGAATTTACACAGCCAAACTATACACCAAGAGTTCCGGCCTTTTGATTAGCATAGCCGATATGATTGTATCGACAGCGCCTGCATTTTGTATGCTCTCCTTTACTCGGCAGGGATCATCGCCTATCTTGCAGTAAAGGTCCGGAAACTCTTTCGGTGACGAGGTAATTATTTTGAAAATGCTGTAATAATCGCTTTCTATAAGCCTTTTTTTAACTTCGTTAGAATAGGATGATACGGCGTCGTAAAGAGATCCAGCTATGGACGATGCAGCCGTTTTGATATCGCCTTTATTGCAGTCAAGGCTTCCGTTTGAGCCATATTTAGTAAGTGATTCCTGGACACCGTCACTGGCGCAATCTTCCGTGACAAATTCGCTTATTCTGCTAAGCACGGAATACATTTTTTCGGCATTGCGTTTAACGTTGAAACCGTTTTCGTTTCTTCTGTATATATAATCCTTCAGCAGCAGAGCCGCTTCGACATAGAGATTGTTTTCGTAGCCGAGACCCTCATCGCATAAAATCGTTTCCATTTCAGAATCTTTTGCAATCATGTATTACGCCGTTTCGCTCCACTTTTTCATTTAAATGATGCAAAGTCGTATTTAAACTTTGAATCAAAATAAATTACCATATTGCAGTGCATAATTTTGTCTTTGTGTGATAAAAGACGCCGTTAATCTAAAATTCGTGGCCAGTTTTACTAAGAAGCCGCTTATTCGCAATGCGCTTAAATATCACACCTTAATAGAACAATTAATGGGAATAATTTTCGATCTTGACGGCACGCTTTCTGACAGCCTATATTTTCATTCTAAATTCATAAAGAAAGTACTGGATAAAGAGCTAGGCACAAACAAGGTAAAGTTGGATGTGATAAAAAGACACATACGCGTGCCATTAAACAGATTTTTTCCATATCTTTCGATAAGATATGGTCTGGACTTATCTGCGGAAGAATGCAGCAGGATAATGCAGTTAAAAGATTCGTACATAACTCCTGCCGATGTAAAGCGCGTGAAGCTTTTTCCAGGCGTACTGAAGCTAATTAAACTTTTGAAGCACGACGCTATAAAAATAGCGATTGCTACGTCAATGAACTCAAAGGAGTTGTCGATGTTCATCCCTTCGCTTAAATTGCACGGCATAAGCAGGACAATAATAAATTCCCCTTCGTTCCTAAAGGACAAGCCGAATCCATACATAATAAACACTGCGATAAGACTCACAGGCATGAATAAAGGACGCACCGTGTACATCGGCGACAGCATATATGACGCGGAGGCAGCGTGGCGCGCAAGGGTAAAGTTTATAGGGATACACAACCCAGAACTGGCCGCGTCATCCCTTTTCTTCAGAGACGAATACAGCTTATATCACTACATAAAAAAACACATAAACGCGTTTAGAGATTAAATCAGATATAAAGAATTATGGCGGCACAAGAAGATCAAAATTGCAGAATTTGCGGCAGAGAGGCAGCATTTTATTCTGAATACCTGAAGCAGGCGCTGTGCAAAAAGCATCTTGAAAAAATGCTTGTTCGGAGAATAAATGGGGAACTTATAAATCACGGACTGGGAAGGCAGCCAGCTTACCGCCTTAAGGACGATGGGTCCATCGGCTATAAGATGAACGAATTCATATTCACCCGGCGCTCGAACAGCGGTTTAAAGCTTGGAAACGAAGTACTGGAAGATTTTGCGGTAGAAGTGTTCAAGTATTTTACAACTGGCTCAAAGCCGAAGGCTAAAATAAATGGCAAGAACGGCTTCAACACTCTTTACCTTACTTCAGAAAAGGAGATAGCTGCTTTTTTTATGTCGAAGGGCTTGGCAGTCAAAGAGCCAAGCAAAAAGAAAGGAAACGAAGGTTATCTTATGACTTTCCTAGAAGAAATAGAAAAAAGAAGGCCTGGTGCTATGATATCAATCGTAAAGATAGGCGAGCGCTTGGGCCTCATTTAGTCAGGTTTATAGTATAGTATTTTTTTGTGACGCTTTTTCCCCAACTGAAATCTCCCAGTTCGTTCCTAGCTTCTACTTTCAAATAGCCCTTTTCTACGCCAAGGTAGAGGTAGTGATAAACCAGTCTCTTTGATAACTTTACATGTTTATGTTTTAATTTTGCATATAATTCGGAACCGGTAAGCCTGTTATTCGTAAGAAGAGCAAGTATGTCGTTGAAAAGTTCCTGATTTATTAGTTTTACCATTTTATCCGCATTGTGGAAGGCTGTTGTTTATAGAAAGACATATATAATTTAATATCTGTTCGTCGGCGACTTTCTGGTTGGAGAAGCCGCCTATCTTTGAGTATTTACCGCCGAAGACTATGAACGGCACGTTGTCCTGAGAAAATTCTTCGAATATGCTTATTGAACTTAAAGGCGCAAAGACAGCACTCTGGTTCTCATTGTAGAGAGTCAGGTTCACAGCATATGCACAAAACGGGCCCACGAAAATTGATCCCTGCGTATCGTTAGACCAGATCCCCAAAAGTGTGGTGTCGTTAATGAATGCTTTGTATTCCACGCTGCAAGATGGGCACGAGCTCGATGAAGCATAGAACAGCAACATAGTCGTTTTGTTGGCCGGCGAACAGAGCCCGGATTCATTTATGTAAGTGGAATGCACCGCGTAAAGGGCGTTTATGGAATTTATCTGGAACACCAGAAAAATAACCACACCTATAAGGACTGCGAAAATCGCAGAATACGCGATGACGATTTTCCTTCCAAAATTCATTTTCGTTAGCAGAAGTGATTTTAGCGTTTTGTCTTCCTTTTTAATTTTTTTCATACCGCGAACGAAAAGTTATACGTTTTCATCTCCTGTGCATTGCAGGTGTTGGAGCTCGTGTAGACACACACGTTGGTGACTTTTGGCGCAAGCCAGGAATACATGTACGTGTAAGCGCTACTGTTCAGCATCGCCGGGCTGGTTATGAAGTTGAATATGTTCGTGGAGGCGTTGCAGGACTTTATTTGGGGATACTGTTCCAGCTGGAACTGTCCGGGCGGTGTTATCTGGCCCGCCGACTTTTGCACGGAATTATTGAGAAGGAACTCGAACATTGGCAGTGGGCGTATGTTTAGCACGGCCTTAAGCATATCTATGCTGTTATTGCTGACGTTGTTTACTATTCTGTAATCAGCTTTAAGCGACGAATATTCGGGAAAATAAAGCGCAGGGAGGCCGAAATATGAAACGTTCGACAGTAGCCCGTAAGTGTAATTTACCTCCTGCTGCAATGGTATGAAAACCGAAGAGACGCTAAGATTCAGCGTATTTTGATTGGCTATTGCGTTCGCATAAAGATCCTGAATGTTCTGCGAGCAGTTTTCCGTCGTCAGATTCGCCTCGCACAGAGTGTGCACGAACTCCAATCGCGTGGAGTTATCATACGCCGATATTATTGTGCTGTTGTACTGCACTGTCGACAGTAAAGGCAACAGCTGCGGCACGATACCGTAATTGCAATCAAAGATCAATACGTTTGTCGAATTATCAGGATATAACTGTCTTACATAACTGTCGTTTCCGAAGCCGTACTGCGCGATGAAATTTGAAATCGACTGATTGTTTTGTGCATCAAAAACGGCCTGATTTTTTCCGTTTCCGGCCGCTGCGGAATGGATATTCAGTGCAGAAAACAAAAGACTTGGAAATGCATAAACGATGAAAGTCAGCACCGAAAACAGCGCTATGAGCACGATGAGTATAAGTGTTATCCTGTTATCGATCATACATTTATTTTAGCTTTAAGGCTTTTTACATATTCTTCCGGGCTATTATATATCTTGTTTATGCCGATTATCGAATATGGAGTTAGGTTACTCTTGCCAAACAGCACTTTAAGATGCGAACCGCCGCTCTGTATAATCGACATAGTGCTGTCATCACCTATTGCGCCTATTATCTTTTTGAGTATTCCCGCAAGGTCGAAGGTCATGACCGGATCCATGGAAAGCAAATCCAGATGTTTTCTCGGCAATATCTGTATTTCCTCTTCAAAACGCGGAGCGAAAGGGGAGAACGCTATAAAGTTTTCGGATGAGATTAGCTCTCTGTTCTGGACGGATGCCGCTGCCGCGCATTCAAAGCACGTGCTCTTTACAAGTTTTGGAACTGGAAGTATTGACAGTTCGGTATAACCGTGCCCGCCGAGATATCGGGTAATTAACAGGTTGTCTCCGAGTTTATGTCTGGAAAGTTCACCAGCCCGCTTCATGAACGAATCGATTAGAACGTTTAATTGCTCGGCGGAGTAACTCTTTATTTTATCCTTGTGCTCAGCGTTTTCAATCATTATCTCCTGGTATCCGTGTGCATTGGAAGACTTGTAAACGCCGCCGTTAAGCTCGTATTTAGACGGTTGTATGTCGTTCTTTATTTCATATGAACGTATGAATCCGTTGCCGAAAGGTATCGCCGCAACTTCTTGGGATTTTATCGAGCACGCATAACAGCCGTCGTTTTTACTGCCAACTAAAGTGAAGTCAAGTCTTTCTGGGTCCAGCCTGAACTCGTTCATACTAGGTTTCTCCCCTGACCAAAGCTATCATTTTAGCGTACGCGGGTCTCGTTATAAGAAGACCTATGAATGCGGCGAGTATGGTCGTAAGCGCGAACCCGGTGAATAGGCTAGCGGTAGAGAAGAAAAGCGGCAGCATTATAGCGCCGAACGAAAGGAACGATACGACTATTATGAAGAAGGCACGCTCGACGCGTCTTTTAACGTTTGCGAATTCCGTTTTCCTGGAACCACGTATTATCTCATCGGTTATTATTATTTGGTCGTCTACCGATATTCCTATGCTTGCGATTATACCTGCCATGCTCGGTATGTCCAGGCTCCATTTTATCATTGCTGCGACGCCGAATACGATGAATATCTCGGCAAGGCTTGTGATAAGTATAAGCGATGCGACTTTATAGTTCCAATTGTATCTTACAAAAACGACTATAGCGACCGCGATGAACGCGCCTGCAAGAAGGATGTAAATCTGGTTTATGAACTGTTGTCCGTTCGAGGAGGATACCGCATTCACAGATATAAGTTTTATCGGCGTCGGGAGACTTCCGCTCTCCAACACTGCCTGCAGTGTCTTCATTTGATTATAAGCCTGATTATAGGAAGATCCGGAACCGGTTATAAGTATGTTCTGCTGGGCTGCACCTTTGAGATTGTCTGATATCTGCAGCGATGATATCTGCTTGTTGTTCAAGTATAACGTTATCGGCTTCGACAGGTAACCCGGATTAAGCGCGCTTCCTGTAAGGTTTTTCGTAGCGTTCGCGAAATTCTGGGCTGCAAGTTTAGTCAGCTCTATACCGAATGAGAATTGATAAGCGCCGTTCGTCAGCGTGGGAAGCTGTTCGCCGCCGTATGGACAACCCGAGGTCACGCATACGCCGTTCTGTATGACTCCGTCTCCCGGGACGGTGCTGTTAAAGACGGTAATGTTGCCCACCTTTGCATAGAACTTCCCCTGATTTGTTATAAGTGATAGTGCCTGACTCTCACCAACGTTAGGCATGCTTATCATTATGAAATTCGCGCCGTTGAGCGTCGCAAACTGGCTTATAGATATGCCGCTTATGCCATAGGTATTAAGTCTGGTCTGGAGTACCGCGAGCAGATTGGAAACAGTGGCAGACGTATAATTAGTAGAGTTCGGGGCTATCGTTATCTGTGTTCCGCCTATCAGGTCAAGTCCGTAATTCAGGTTGGTCGGCTGTACATCCTGTACCTGTATGATCGATGAATTCAATGGAGAATCTTTGCTGATGAATATCTGCACCGTGTTCTGCGAATAAACGTACGGAAAAACCTGGTTTTCATAGCCTATTGTGACTGTCGTATTCACTTGCGCTGTCTGGTTAAGCAGGGAATAAAACTGGGCAGAATCGGAGACGCTGCGCCCGTTTATGGACGTCACAATCGAACCCGTGTTGAACGTTGTTGCACCGTTGTTGCTAAGATTTCCTATAAGCGAATCCGGTGATATGTAGACCACCTGTGCGCCGTTCATGCCAAAGATCTTCGGCTGTATCGCTATGAAAGAGATTATGACTGCGATTATGAGCACTATTATCCTCCAGTCTTTCAGTATCTTCTTTGCTTCGACCATATTCAGGCGCCCTTTTCCTCTGTCGGCTTAAAGTGTATGCCGGTAAGCTGTATGGAACCGTTGAGTATCCAGACCGTGAAGTCGTCGAATATTACGCCTATGACAAGTATTATCGCTATGCTCTGTATAAGCTGATTCGTAGTGCCAAAGAACAATACAAGGAAAGTAAGCACCGCCGCGGCGTCCATCGTTATCGAAGTTTTTATGGTGTGCGCTAAGCGGTATCTCATCGATCCTTCTTTCCTTTTCAGTATGTTTGTAGCAAGTATTATGTTTCTGTCGGCGGAATAACCCATCAGCATGAGTATCCCTGCTATGGATGCGGTGGAAAACGGCAATCCTGCCAGGTCCATCACGCCAACGACGTTTATCACGTCGGCCACTATGCTTATTATATTAGAGAAAGCCTGAGGAAGGTTTCTGAAGTAGAAAAGAGACACCATTGCGACAAGGAAAAACGCCACTCCAAGAAGTATTATCGAGTCATAAAGCGCACTGTGCGCAAGTGTAGAGCTCACGAAATCCAAGCTGGAGTTCTTCGAATTCAGCTTAAATCCGAATGCAGAGGACGCGACCTGCGTGAAAAGCGTTGAATTCACGTCTCCACCAACGGTGACGATATAACCGCTTGTCTGCCCAGTAAGCTGGTTATGCAGTACGGATACCGATACGCTTCTCCCTCCCAGTGCGGAACTTATGTTGTTTGTTAGATATGACGGAGATAAAGTCTCATTGGTGTTTACCGTGACGGATATGCCGCCGGTAAGCGATACATCCTCGTTAACGTAATGTACATCAGTATACTTATGATAAAGTATAGACGCACCCAGGATTATGACGATAGCTATCGGTATGAAAACCATCTTCTTATAGTTCTTCAGGTAATAGTCGACTATCGCGTCAAGACGACCGTTCAACGAACTTCTTATGCTCATAGGTTAGTAGTTTTAAATTTATCTTAAATATAATTAGCCACACCTTATATATGTTAAGAAACTATAAACACGCGCAATACAAACTCAATAGGAGCGCGCCTTTTCCCAACTTATGGCTGTGTATATCGACGATATGCCGTTCGAATACATGCTGTCCAGTCCGCGTGTAAGGTCAGCCTTTATGCATTCTTTATCACGATGTCTGTTGTTTGGCATGAATTCCGCCAAGTTTTTTCTCAGGAGATACATATTGTGTTCTTTTATATTGACCTTTTTTCCAAAGCTATCGAAAGTACGCACAAAGTTCCTTACTTGCTGGTGGAAGTCTTTATCGTCGGTTATGCAGCTGGCGTTCAATGCCACAGAAAACCTTACTTCATCCGCATCACGCATTACTTTGTTTAAATATGCGAAATAGACCGCATCGTCGGCACGTTTTTCCTTTTGTTTTAAGTTATTGAACCTTCCGCCGTACCGTTCAATTGCCCTAGTCTCGACCTCTATTATCTCTATGATCTTTCTTCCGTTTTCGTAATAAGACAGCACGATGTCCGCAGGCCACTTCGCCTCACGGGAGCGGTTCTTTTTCATCCTGCTATCGACCGTAAGCCAGTACTCGCCGTATCCTTTGTCGAAACCAACTGTTTCCAGCAGATATGCGGACAAAGATACCTGCATAAGACGGTGCCTGTAATTTGTATCATTCTCAGAGACACTATTCAGTATGCCCTCAAGCTTAGATCTGCCAAGCGTATTACCTGTCATTTCCCCCACTCAATTTTATTAAGAATACAGGTATTATTTATGCTTTCGAGCCGATGCGCAGATCCGTACGTCACTATACCAATCAGTTTTTTGTGGCTTTCTTCTAACGGAATATTGCGGCTTCGTGTCTTTATTTTTATACAATCGGTCGATGACCTGCGCCATCGCATAAATAGACCCAAATGCAATTATTAGAATGAAGGCACAGTTTTCAATAGAGTTTCTTATAGACGTATCAGTTGTGCTCGTTATAGTCGCATTTATAAGCATATTCTTTTCGCAGTTCCTTAATCCTCCAAAGAACGCCACGACGATGCAGAACATATGCACTATTATAGCAAACTCGATAAATTCAGTTTCCAATTATGGCGGATTATCCTCGGTTTTTTACATGCCGCTGCTTAACATCACGCAGTACAACACGTACAACATAAGCATATCGCACGGGATCGTAATAGTCTCGAATACAAACGGCAATCAGAGGACGAATGCAGTATCATGCGGCGCAGACACGTTTGCAACAGCGAATGAATCGTTCCTTTTGTCAAACCTGGTACTTTTTTCAAATGGTACGATAGCTTCTGCGGCATATCTTTACGGCAACAACGGCCTTTCCGAACCATCTCAGGTTTATGGAGGGGGTTTCAGCTCCAATGTGAGTCTTTATCTGGTAGAGCCGAACAAGACAACAATATTCGTATCAAACGAATCGCCAACATTCTCGTACACGATATCCCTCTTGTTAGGGGGGCTTCCCGCAGGAGTGTATACTCTATATGCCAAGGAAAATGCTTATCCTTCGATAACAGTCTACATGCCATTCTCAAAATGAATTTTGTAAAATTTACAAGGCTTTGATAATCCTTAAATATACGCAATTTATTGATTCTATATGAAAACAAAAGCACAGTCGGCTTTGGAATACATGATGACTTATGGCTGGGCCATACTGATCATTGTGATAGTAGCTGCTGTACTGTATTCGATGGGTATCTTTAACCCGTCAGCTGCATCAGGCAATACCTCGAGCGGTTTCGGAGGCTTTTCGGTGACAAGTTATTCTTGTTCAGCGTCAAGAGGTCTTTCCGTAACCCTTGGTAATAACCAAGGTCATACTATCACGTTGACCGGAGGATCGCCTCTCGTTTTGACATCCACGCCAAGTGGTATGGTTACCAAATATGTAGCTGGAAATGGAACATCGGTTGTAGCTGGTGGTGTATTTACTGTGAACAGTAGTTCACTAAGCGCATGTGGTTCTGCAGGCGGTAAGTACAGTGTAGAGTTCACTTATAAGTATATAGAGAATGGACTCGGTTACAATACAACTGGTACAGTACAAGGTACAGTAGCAAGCTAAATTCGATTTTTTAATTTTTTATTTTTTTAAATTATTAAAATCAAGGAAAACGGATAAATTCTCGTGAAAATCTTCTACGTTTAAATAATATCCTATAATTATAGTAATATGAGCGATGAGGACAAGAAACCGAAGCCATTGGATTTCGAAGGAAAAAGCGCGGAAGAAGTAATTAACTGGGCGTCGAACTGTTTTGACAATAAACTTACACTTGCGTTCAGCGGACAGGCGGAAGATTGCGTTATATTAGACATGTTCCATAAGATACGCGGCAAGGACATTGACGTTTTTATGTTGGATACCGGCAGGATAAACAATGAAGTATACGATCTAGTGGAAGAAATCCGTTCAAAATACGGCCTGCAGGTAAAGTCTTGCACGCCAGACTCAAAAGAAGTAGAGAACATGGTGCAAAAGTACGGCGTAAATCTCTTCTATAAGAGTCCGGAGTATAGGATAATATGCTGCAGCGTAAGGAAAGTCAACGTTTTAAAGAGAGTGTTAGGAGAGTACGACGCTTGGATTTCCGGAGTAAGACGTGCGCAGATAGCGACGAGGTCAAACACCAGAAAAGTGCAAATCGATTCTCAATTCAATCTGGTGAAGGTTTCACCAATAGCAGATTGGACGTGGAAACAGGTCTGGGATTACGTAAGATCCAATAAAATCCCTTATTGCTCGCTGTACGACAAGGGTTATACTAGCATAGGATGCGCACCGTGCACCAAGCCGACATTCCTGAAGGGAGAAAACGTGTCTGAAGAAGACTTAAGAAAGGGAAGATGGTGGTGGGAAAACGAGAAAGAGACAAAGGAGTGCGGATTGCATTATTCTCACGAAAATAAAGCCTGAAAACTTATTTGCTCTTGCTTAGATCATTTTATATAGACACCCGTTTTGGCGCACGAAGAACGTTTTTCCCATCTCTTTTGTGCTTATTTTTAGTTCAAGTCACATAATCTAGCCTACAGTTTAGGTCATTTTTATTTAACATAAATTATATAATACTGAAGGGCGCGCTATCTGCAGTATCTTATGTGATACCAAAAAGCTTTTATTATAGTATCTTATATGATACCATATGGACAAGGAGAAAGCTAAGCTTGTAATCAAAGAGTTCCAAGAAAGTGAATCGCCAAAGGACATCGTAAAAAGGAAGATAATCAAGATCGATACCAACAGTAAAAGCATAATTTCTGTTTATGGTCCGCGGCAGAGTGGTAAAACGTATTATTTCTATCAGGTTATCGATGGACTGGTAGGCGGCGGAGTGCCGAAAGATCGTATCCTGTACGTTAATTTCGAAGACGAACGCTTGATGCCATTCGAGCTTGCAGACTTCGAGAGACTATTGGACGCCTATTATGAGTTATACCCGCAGAACAAGGACGCCGAAATATATCTGTTTTTGGACGAAGTGCAGAATATAGAACACTGGGAGATCGCAGTCAGGAGAATATACGACAAAGAGAGAGTGAGGCTGTTCATAACCGGCTCCTCATCCCGCCTTTTGAGCAAAGAGATCGCCACCTCATTGAGAGGCAGGACTTTGAGTTATGAAATGCTTCCCTTCTCCTTTGAAGAAGTTTTACTTGCCAAAGGAATCGAGATCACAAAGGACATCCAATACAGCAAGTTAAGATTCCAGATAAAATCCGCTCTTGAAGGTTACCTGAAATTCGGTGGATTTCCGAGAGTCGTATTAGAGAGAGTCGAAATCACTCGCATAAGGCTTCTGCAAGAGTATTTGAATACGTTGCTTGCGCGTGACATATCTGAGAGGTTCGCTATACGTAATCAGGCGCTCATAAAAGACATAATAAGATTTTCCCTGTCAAACGTGGCAAGGCTCCTGTCCATCTCAAGTTTGTACAAAACTTACAAGCAAAAGCAAGGGATCACAAAGCGGACCGTCATGAATTACGTAAGGATACTACAGGAAGTGATGCTGTTATTTTTAATTCCTAAGTTCTCCCGTTCGCCGAAGGAACAGATTAGAAATCCAGATAAAGAATACTTAGTGGACAACGGTCTAAGAACTGCCGCCGGGTTCTATCTATCTGATGACCTAGGTAGGACGATGGAAAATGCCGTCTTCCTAAAACTTAAAGAATCCCGTATAAATGATCCCCTGTTGGAGATTTTCTATTGGAACGATCGAAAAAGCGAGGTGGACTTCGTGTTGAGGGGCGGGACAAAAGTGAAGGCACTCATACAAGTCACTTACGTCTCTTCAAAAGAAGAATTAAACTCTAGGGAAATCGCCGGAATATTGTCCGCATCAAAAGAATTCAAGTGCGATAATCTCCTAATAATAACTTGGGACTACGAGGCTGAAGAAAAGACAGAGGGCAAAACAATAAAGTTCGTCCCGCTGTGGAAATGGCTGCTCAACCTTTAAATCCCCCGGCGGGCTTACTCCTCTATGCAGCATAGAGACGGCAAGTGCAATATAATATATGGTTAGAGGCACATACACAACTAAACTGACGGGGCTTCCTTCAAAACGGTCTCAGTCGGCTTTGGAATACATGATGACTTATGGCTGGGCCATACTGATAATTGTGATAGTAGCTGCTGTACTGTATTCGATGGGCATTTTCAATCCTTCGTCCTCATCAAACACCACTGCAACCGGCTTCGCTCAATTCACGCCACTGGATTTTTCATGCACGCCACAGACAGGTTTTTCCGCGGTTTTCGGTAATGACCTCGGCTCCGTAATAAAGATCTATAACGCTTCCTTGGTCAGCTCCAGCGAGATGAGCGCTTTAAATCTATCCATAAAAGGCGGTCCGGCCTATATTCTGCAAGGAGGCACATTTGATGTGATAAACTCTACGGCTTCGCCCTGTCCAAGTTCCGGTTCTCGCTACGCTTTAGATTTTAAGTTTGTCTTCACATATGAAGGCGTTAACTATACGTCTATCGGCGCGCTGTCAGGTACTGTCGGGATAGCGTTTTCTTCCTCGCAAAGCAATTCCTCGAATAGCAGCTCTTTCAATCCGCTTTACTGGTATGCAGCAAACAACTCTAAGGGCGTTTTTATATATAATTCGGCGTTTTCGCTCGTCAAATCGCTCGAAGTCCCAGGCACGCCAAGAGGAATAGCGATAACCCCAAACGACAAATACTTTTTTGTAGCACAGTATAATTATGGTTTATCTCTCCTTAACGCGACTTCAGGCGCTACAATATCGAATATGTCTGCATCCGAAGGCGCATGGGCTGTTGAAGTCACAAAAAACAATAAACTGGCTTATACTACGGAATATCAGGGAAATTATATAGGATTATATAACTTTACATCGGCAACATTTAATCCGATATTTATCAGTATAGGCGCGTCTACAATGGGTATGATATTCAATAACAATGATTCGCTTGCTTACATTAGTGGATGGGGGTTAGCCGACCTTTATGTAATAAACTTGACTTCGAACACAATAAAAGCTACTTATGCACTTCCTAATTCAGAAAACCGAGCAGTAGCACTGTCAAATAATCAAAAATTTCTTTACATAAGTGAAATTGGCGTTAATCAAGTCATAGCTTTTAATTTATCCTCAGATTCTGTAACAACTACATTATCTATATCGGGCCCTCAAGGCATAGTCGTTCCAAAAGGTTTAAACTTAGCTTACATAAGTAGTAGCAGTTACATAGACATTGTGAATACTACAACAAATGTTGTGTCAGGATCAATATCTGTATCATGTTCGGATTCGGCTATAACTGCAAGTCCAAACGGGAAACTAGTTTTCGCAGCTTGCTACAGTGCGGGTGAAGTAGAGATAATAAATACTACTACTAATTCTGTTAGCAACACTATTCCATTACCATCTGCCATCGGTATAAGTTATTTGACCCATGGAGATGGAGGGTATTAACTACAAAATACAGATGGAAAAATAATCATTTTAATATAAAATATGTTAAACGTAAATGCGCTCACTGGCGCTGGCATGCTGC
>JAKBJF010000022.1 GCA_021836125.1 Nanobdellota archaeon
GATCTCAAGCGTTTAATTATCGTTTGGAAATCATGGAACCGACAAAAGGTACATATCTGGTCCTTCCGGATGAACTAAGAAATGAACTTGCAAAGCCGTTCGGAGAAGTCCTTACAGAAGAAACCTTGATCAAAAAGCTTAACACAAACGATTATACAATAATGTCCGTCGGTGACGAAGTGACAAAGACGCTGATAAGGCACAATATGGAGCCGAAGATAGCTGTATTTGATCTAAAGACAAGGCGGCACGAATTGACTGACAACATATTGATTGGGCACTATAAACAAAAAGAAGTTATAAGCAATCCACAAGCACAGATAACGTTCGATCTTTGGGAGGCGCTTAAAGAGGCCATAAAAAATAAAAAGAATACGGCTATACAGGTACTCGGTGAGGAAGACTTGGCAGCACTTGTTTGTGCTTGTCTCGCTCCAAAAGGCTGGGCATTATTGTTTGGTATCCCGTTAAAAGGGGTGGATATTACAATAATAGATGATTCGGTCCGTGCGACGGCAGAAGGATTTCTTAATAGGATGAAAATATTAAAAATAAGTTAGTATGCCTTCCTTAACCGAAAAACTAGTAGAAGTAATCTCTGATGCCAAAAATAAAGGCTTGAATACGTAGTTTTTGGAGAGAATCATCTGGAAAAACATAAGTACCTTATTGAAAAAGAATGCCTTTTACATCGGGGATTCGAAAATAGCTATTATACTATAATCGCTCCGAACGTTGAGTCGTCTTATGCGTAAAATGTCTGTTCATGGAAAATTTCAATGTTTTCTCTTAGTCAGCGACTCACTTAGACAAAGAGTCCAGCATTTCTTTGTAGGCAGTATAAACTCTCTGCTTTGCATCATCAAGTTTTTTCCTGTCGTTTTCAGAAAGTGTCGATTCCAGCGCCGGACCGATGTGGTTTCCTATTACGGTAGGTATCCCAACGTGTATCGTTTCATCGTTCACCTTCACAGGTACGGCAACTGTCATTACTCTGTTACTGCAAAGCACTATTGATTTTATTATGTCTGCTATTATAGTTGCTGGCCCCCAAGTAGTGCCGCCGGTAGCGGCTATTATTTGTGCCGCAATTCCTTTCATATAATTCTCTACATCTTGTCTTGTTAGTTTTCCACTTGCAGCAGAATCGAATTGCACGCCGTCTACAGTTACGCTATCCCAGAATATTTCGGCTGCTTCTCCATGCTCGCCGCCGGCATATCCATCTATTAAACTGACTGGAATCCCTAATTTGTCGGCTATGAACGAGCGCATTCTCATGGTTTCCACCTGTGTACCAGAACTTATAGTGTATCTGTTCGAGAATTTCATGAATACAGATGCAAGCATATCCACGGGGTTCGCCACCATGACGAATTTTGCTTTTTGGTTGTTTGAAGGAAGTACTGCCGCAAATCCCTTTATTATAGATGCATTGTCTGCAAAAAGATCGCGTCTACTCTGCCCAGGCTTCCTTGGCTTTCCGGCAGATATTACTATCACATCGCAGTTTTTTATCTCGCTAACGTCCTTTACGACAACAATGTTCACCTTGGAGCCTTTAGTCGCTTGCGCATGTTTTAATTCCTCTCTAAAATTATCTACAGCGTCTTTAGACAAATCATATACGAATATTTCGTCAGCAAATGCGTCTTTTACACAGGAATATATTATCGTCTGACCTATTCTTCCCGCACCTATAAATCCCACTCTGGACATATAGGTAATTTGCATCTTATAAGATATAAACTTGACAGATACTCACATGCGTTACGCATAAATTTATTTCATGACTCTAATATATTATATGAATAGACTCGAAAAAAGATTAAGCATAAGCACACAACTCAATTTAGAGGAAATAATCCACGGATATGATGAATGTGACTTGAGGTCGTCGGAACCAAAGCCAGGCGATGTTGTAGAAATTTATTCGGAAGGAAATTACTCAAAGATACCTTCGCTGAGTAGACTTCCGATAGGAAGACTAATGTCTTTGATAGACGACGAGCAATTGGACCAGCACTCCATGAACAAACTTATAAAGGCGGTTAGAAAAATGATCAGGTACAAGTCCGACGGAGGCACTTACAGATTAACCAGCGGCAGCACGATAGATATCGGTGAGGCATTGGCAAATAACGTCGCAGGTTATCCCGAGGCCGCACTACTTATTACCCTTGCTATCAATTATCACGCACAATCAAGCAAATCAAACAAAAAAGCACATTGCGAACAGGGCTATGTATTTAGGAAGGGAAGGAGAATAAACGGAAGCTCAATATATATAGTATATTCGGAAGGTAAGAATAAGTATATAATAGACCTTTATAACGGTTCGCTTGTGCATGTAAACAACTATTCTGTGTCGTTTGGAACCGGTAAGGGCCACGCACAGGTTTTCGAGGACTTTTCCGGGAACATCGTGGCGATATCTCAATATTCTACGCTTTTCAGGCCAAGAAGCTGATTTTACACTATATATAGTATAAAATTATGCCGTTTTCTTAACCTGTTTTCGTTTAAGCGCTATCCTTATCTCAGAATTAAGGCGGCCTAGTTCGAATCTTTTAAGATTGACATATTTGATGTAACTTGCGATAGTTGGGTGAACCTTATCTATAGCGCGATAAATATCTTGCGTAAGACGGCGATAGTCCTCATGTCCTTGTGGTGATGTCCTTAACTCTATCAAATGAAATGCCTGCCTTGCATTGAACGAGTATGACCAACGCGACTTGAATCCGAACGTGACTACATACTGGGCCTCGTCCGGCAGTTCCGTATACATTCTGTCATAGAGCGCCTTTACCTCCGCCATTTTGCTTCGGTAATCATCACTTATCCCTATAGCGTCGTATTGCTTTCGTACTTCGAATCCGAGGTTTGGTGACACGGGCTGCATTATTTGCGTGCCAATGCGATGTCTTTTGTAGTCCCTTAAGATGCCTATGCGCCCTGTCAAATCAAACGAATAATTAACGCTTTCGAATGCCCGGCCAGGCTTTTGTCTTCTGTCCTTTCGGTCCCCTACGTAAGCAGTTATTATCTCCTTTTTTCTTTGTGCTGACAAGCTTTCAATTATGCGTTTCGCGTCTGATATCGACAGTCCTCGGCTATTGTCATGCAATATTTGTGAGGCAAGAATTGTCTGAGAGTATGCATCAGGGCTATCTGTTCCATAACCTGTATAATCGAACAAAGAACAACTCTCGGGGTTTTCCGTCGGCGTAGCGCTGGATAGTATGTCCTGAAGCGAATTGCGAATATTAATTTCCTTTTTTGTCAGGAATTCCACCTGCTTGTTTTGATATTTTTCCCTGGACTTTCCTATTAAAGAAGGCGCTAATTTCTCTAATTCAACGGATATGCGTTTGCCTATCCATCTGAACTCTGCCAGTTGACTCGCACTTAATTTACTTATCAAGTTGTCATATGCTCTGGCATTCATACTTATACCCATGTGAGTAAGTGTGGATAAGGGCAGATAATCACGCAACAAGTCAAGAGCATAGGCCTTTACTGAAGAATCGTACGCTTTCTTTAGTTCCTCCTCGCTTATTCCGAGTTTTTCTTCTAGCCCATGTTTAAATTCGGGCAGTTTGAAGCTTTCGCCATTTATCGAGAAGGTCTGTTCCTCAAAAGGATTTATTTCAGCGACATATTTTTGCATTACTGGCATATTTCTAGTGTAAGATTCGAATAGCGCCCTCATCAAAGAGGTATACTCATCCGAAAATTTCGATTCACTTATACGCTTATCATTGTAGAACATGAACTCTCCATTTGGCAGTTTCTTATCAAAAGCTACGTATCTTGTCGATTTTCTTATGAAGGAGGCTCCTATTCGGCTTTCTTCTATCTTCATTGCGGCAAGATCCGATATAAATTCGCAGGAAAGAGGCAGTCCACCAGGCATTTCCTGTATTGAGTCGTCACCGAAGTCAGCTAGCCAGGCCTTAAAAAATTCCCTGCCCTTGTTTCTGTTCGGAAGAAACTCCTTAAGCAGCAGTGCCCTGCCAGTGAGACTCGTCCTGCTGTATCTTGACTGTAATGCACCAGCCTGTTCTGGAGGCAGGTACCTGCCTATTTTTATTGCGTATATATTGCTGTTTACGTTAGTTACTAATCTAGATAATCTTTTAGCTTCTGCATCGGAAAAAGATTCAACGGTCGTACCCTTGTCATCTTCATGAAACTTTAATGTGACGTCCACCATGATTTATTCTTAGAAAAGATTCTAATTTAAATAGGTATCCAGTCTAAAGTTTATAGCTTTTTAAAGCTTTGCGTCGGTTTACGGTTTTTATATCCGTTTTGTAATCTAGTATTATATGGCAAAGAAAAAAGCAGAGAAAAAAACGGAAGCATGCTGCAGCTGTTCTCACGAGAATGAAGCGAAGTGCTCGTGCGGTTGCAGTTGCTGTAATTAAGTAATTGCGCCGGGTATCACGTTGTGGTAGCCCGGTTTTTTTATTTTAAACTTTTATTTTGTGTAGATAAACAATTCTTTTGTAAATTCATTTTATTAGGTAAACTACAATGATCGTTGCAGAGACAATCATCGCTGCCAAAATTATGGCATTCAGTATTATGAATCTTTTCTGCGCATTATATGTGCGTTCTTTCTGTGTTTTCATTTAAATGTCTACCCATCTGCTCTTTTTTATGGCTATAAATAGGAACACTACTGCAAATACAGCCAAAATGGACCAGTCTAGTACCAGATTCGTAGTCGATATGTTTATGAAACCGGCCGCATTTTGTGCTATTTCGGCAGCGTATGTCGTGGGTGATATATACGCAAGGTATCTAAACGGCATCGGTATGTACGTTATCAGGTAATATACGGGGGGTAAAGCCGACAATATTGTAGATAGCATACCTCCAAATGCGAAACTCTGTATAACATCTGCTGTAAGCGTTGAAAAAAAGAATCCAAGTGCGACAGAGACTATGAAGATCATGACCATTGCGCCCACAATGGAGATTATCCCAAAAGGCGTAAGACTAAGAAACAAAACCGCGAGTATAGCAAGTAAAATTAGGGCTGGCAGCGCATATATCAGTTCTGAAATCGCCATTCCTGTCAAATATATTGTCGCACTTGTCGGCGATCCTACGACCATCTCCTGCAACTTCATATCATTTTTTAGGTGCGAAAGGTCTCCCTGCAGACCAAGTCCGTTGGATACCATAGTCATTATAAGTGCGCCCTCTATAGCTACACCTAGTAAAGAGCCGCGGCTTATGAAAGTTATAACGATAAGAAAGGAGAAAGGGGTAAGAAGCGTGTTTATAAGCATCACGGGCATATTCTTCATCGCGTATACTGCGTTAACAAGTATCGATGCAAGCAGTTGACTGGCAACGTTTCTCTTCATTTTCAGCTCTCCTCGCCCACTTCTTCTTTAGTGAAGTAATAGAATATGTCTTCTAAAGACACCGGATTTATTGAAAATCTAGTTTTTCTCTTTATTAAGATACTACCTAGTCTTCGTGCTTCCTTCTCCGTTGTGAATATTTGTGTATGGCCGTCTCTCCCCTTAACTATCCTGCCTTTATTGATTTTTATCTCCTTTACAGATCCAAGAATCTTTATACTGTATGGGTAGCCCATCTTGTTTCTAAGTTCATGCAGGTTTCCTACCGACAAAAGTTTTCCATTTTCAAGTATGCCAATCCTGTCAGCAAGAATTTCGGCCTCTTCCAAGTAGTGCGTCGTTAGGAATATGAAACGGGTTTTCTTTAATTTCAACAACAAATCCCAAAGCTCTCCTCTAGATATAGGGTCAAGACCCGTAGTCGGTTCATCTAAAAATATTATGTCCGCATCTGATGCTATTGCGGTCGCTACCAAAACCTTTCTTTTTGTTCCACCAGACAGCCTTTGGCTGAGCCGATTAGCGAATTTAGTTATTCCTAACAGATCCAGCGCTTCTTCAGATCTTTTTATCGATTCCCTATAACTGAAGCCCCGCCACATCAGGTACGAGCTTATCATTTCCTTAGGAGTCATCCACCCTATCGGTCTTGCTTCTTGTGGAACTACTGCAATTCGCTCTCTTATTTTTCCCGCCTCGCTCATCACATTCATGCCGTCTATGTAAGCGCTACCCGCACTTGGCAGAAGAGTAGTCGATAATATTCTTACCAGTGTCGTCTTACCAGCGCCGTTCCTTCCTATAAGAGAAAAAACACCGTTTAATTTTAATGAAAGGTTTATTTTATCCAACGCCAGACGGTCCTTATCATACCTTTTTGAAAGGTTCTTGCAGATTATTTCAGGCATTAAATAAACATATAGTAATCAGATATAAATGTAGCAAAAGCACAGGAAAATCGTCTCTATTCTGCGTATACATCTTCGCCATCAGCGACTATTGTTATATCATTTCCTTCTTCGTCTATTGTTTGAAGGCGTACGGGAAGCTTTATGAAATTAGATACTCTTGAAAGTGCCGCATACGTGAATCCATTCGTTACGGTTAGCTGTTCCGCAAATCTGGCCTTAACTTCTGCCAGTTCTTCTTCTCTTTTGTCCGGGTCCGTGGAGTTTACGTATCTATCTAGTACGCTCAAGTCCTGTTTTAAAGTAAGTCCTTCTTGATTATTGAAACCTCCTTTTGGAATATATACGGTAGGCGAATAGCTTTCGGTTCTAGTCAGGAGTTCTAGCTTTAACTCTTCGGGATCTGTCCTTTCTCTCGTGTATCTCATAATCCATTTATACCACCATGATTTTTCATATTTTTCGTCTCTTTCTACGGCTTCCCTTCTTAGCTCTACTTCAAGCATATCCAGTGTTTCTTTTGTGTACTTGTCCATGAAGTCCTCGTCGCAGTATTTGAATATAAAATCCCAATCACTGCACGAGCGCGTTATGTCTAAGACCTTTTCCATTCCCCTTTTTTCATCGGTTTTGTATTCTAATCTGTCCTGTCTTGGCAGTTGTGAGTAAACCAGCCCATGTTTTCCTTCATTCCATCTTTTTTCTATGTCCTTAAACAGTCTGAGTCCAAATGCATATGGCATCTGCGAATCGTTAAGGGGATTTGCTATAGCATAAAGGAGTTCATGCATCTTTAGGCCGGTATCAATGTCCGTCTTTGATACTTCTTCAGCGTACTTTTCCTGTACAAATGATGCGAATCCTTCATGCATTATCTTTACTCTCACTGTGCGGTAAGTGCTGTATATGTCTTTTACCATCTCTAAAATTTCTCTTTCCCAAGGTAACATAGTTACGTTCTTTAATACAAAATCGAACACATCATATTCATCGTGTCCTGGTGAGTCTTTGTCAGTAGAATAATACTCCTGCTTTTTTTCTGTTCTTGACGTAGGGTATAAATCTATCAACCCTGCGAGAGTCTGACCGAGATCGAAGACCCGCTCTACTTCTTTTGAGCCGACAAGTTCTTCCAACTTTCTATAACGACGTCTGAGAGCAGAATGTTTGCTTAAATCAGATAAATTATCCGCACACACAAAATTGTTCTTGTCCATGTGTAAGTGACCGTAAACATGAGCTATAACTCCAAGTATCTCATGCTCCCTGTCACTTTTGTTTATGTAAACTATAAATTTTCTTCCATTGCTAAAAGAATCATAAGTATAATGACCTACCATCTCGTATAAACTGTAGTGTAAATCCATCATTTCCGTCCGGCTTATTATGTAATTTTGCCCAGTAGCCCATGTTGGTAATGGGTCTCCATACGTTGCCATACTTTCCGCCATATCATCATTATTCACAAGTCTGAATTCTGCATTATCGAACGATAAGCCAAGTTTTTCACGCATGAACTTCGCTATTTCTCTTGCTTTTTGAGTATAATAATCATTCACGAAAGCACCCTCTTTTACTAAGAATTCATCAGCTTCCATCACTGTTTGTTCCCCCCATTAATTCTGTAACGGCTTTCTTTACGTTTGACATAGTATTTTGCGGGCTGATATAACTAGTTCTTATCTTATCCCCAAATCTCGATTCTAGATCATCGCCAAAACTTTTATCCATGCCACCTATCTGCAGATACATCAAACGCGTTATCTTTGGTATCATTTTAGAAATCTCTTCCAAGCTTTGAGGCCTGTCGAAAGCCTCTCCATCAGTTATATGCAATAC
>JAKBJF010000023.1 GCA_021836125.1 Nanobdellota archaeon
CACAAAACCTGTTTGAGATAGGTACAATAATAAAAGCGGAAAACTGTGATGTATCGTTTAAAAACAGAATCAAACTATGTATCGTCTCCTGCAGTGAAGTTTCAAATCTAAGTGTCGTAAGACTTGCGCTTGAACAGGCGTTAAAGAATTGCGCAGAAATAAAGGATATATCACTGGATGAAAGCGAGTATTTACAGCCGGTTAGAGATGCTTTTATAGACGGCAGGGTAGGGGCAGTCAGAATAAAAGATAAGGACGTGGGTTTCATCGGAGAAGTGCATCCACATGTACTAAACAATTTTAGACTAGAACTGCCAGTATCTGTTGCAGAGATATTTTTAGACGAAATATTATGAACTGCGAGCTTTGTGGATTTAACGACAAAAAATTCTTTGAAGTTGACATAGAAGGCTCAAAGATGGTGGTCTGCACAGAATGCGCAAAATCCGGTAAAGTGATCAAGGAGCTGTCAGATGAAAGCGCACCAGTAATAAAATCGGAGCGCGAAGTTTCTTTTGTAACCGATTACGAAAAAGTTCTTTCTAGCGCGGCGGCAGGAAAACACATAACCGTTGCAGAAATAGCCGATAAGCTAAAAGAATCTCCTTCAACATTAGATAAGATTTTCTCAGGTAAGATATTACCAAGCGAGGAGCTGTCTAGAAAACTGGAGAAACTATTAGATATTAAGTTGTTTGAATCAATAACTTACAAGCAAAAAACGAAGGCGAAGGACGCCAATCTTACAATAGGCGACGTAGTAGAAATAAAGCACAAGCAGAGGTAGCGAAGCGGTCAAACGCGTAAGGCTTAGGACCTTATGGCTCAGGCCTTCGTGGGTTCAAATCCCACCCTCTGCAATTTTTTACAAAGACGTTAACCTCTATGGACTTAGAAAGGGACATTATATTATAAAAATAACTTTTTAAGTTATTTTTAGATCTGTATATCTAGATTTTATAGTTTCTGAAGACTTCTCATTCAATTTTATCGTTTTTATCCCTACAGTGTCTAAGAACTTCACGCAACCTTCGCATGCCCTATAGTGACCTATCAAATAGAGAGTTGCGCCGCTGAGCTTATTAAGTTCTTCTTCCGAAAAAGCTGCACGAATGTCGCTTTCTGATAAGCTCAAATGGCTCGCGTACTTTCCAAGTTCAGAGTAGTTTCTGTCCTTGCGGATTCCCAGTGCCGCGACAACTTCCGCGTGGATCGGCTTGCACAGTTCATAATTTTTACCGGTCTTAATTGCCATTCTCGGGCAGCATGAAAATTTTTCCCTATAATCGTATCCTTCAGGAGCGCAGAAGTTACAGCCGACAGATAAGACTTCATTGTCCTTGATTATAGCGGCAGCAGTCTGTGTCTTTAGGCAGGTAGAACTTGACAACATCTCATCCAATTTTTTCCATATAGCTTCATCAGAAAGCCCCCTCATCATAATATCCAGTTAGAGATATTCTGTAGTATAAAAAGCTTATTTGAGTCCGCAAATGCTGGTATTAATAATCGACATCGTCGATTTTACGCTTTTTATTATGTATACGTGGTCTTAGCACCTTCAAATTAAGGATTTAAATATATAATTGTTATCTATAGTATAGTAAAATAACTAATGAGAGGTGCGCTATGGATTTACCAATAGATAAGTTCCTGAACGTCTTCAAGAGAAAAGTTGACCTTGAGGACTCGAATGAATATGTAGAACTTGAAGTTGAACAGAAGGATAAGCCCACTACAAAGTTATTCGTGAAATACTATACTGTCAATAAGTTTGAAGATTCCGCGTCGGTTTTAAATGATATCCGTTCCGGATATACTCTTTCTTTCGTAAGAGTAAAAGATTTGAGAGAAAAGGGCGGCATAGACGAACTTAAGAGGACCATATCCAAACTTAAGAAAAGTGCGGATGCAGCCGAGGCGCAGATAGTCGGCATAGACGAAGATTACGTGCTTATAGTTCCTAATTTTGTAAAAGTCGAGAAGGGAAACGTTTTAACCAACGCTTGAATCGCCTTTTTCTTTGTGCGATTCTGCTACATAAGCTACGGCTATAGCCTTGTTTTCGTCCCTGTCCTTTACAATGTTTAGTTTCGTCAGCTTTTCGTCGGCTTCTTTAATATCTGTATCCTTAATCTCGCCTACTTTTACGGCATTGAAGGAATAATACACATCATCAAATAAATCCGCAGCACTGCCTTCAACACCTACGACGTCTGGCTTTGCAGTTGAGAGTACCTTAAGCAAGTCGTTTACGTCCTTTAAGCGATATATCTGAACCGAGTTTCCTATTATTACGGCCAACACTATCTGTTTTCGACTCAACAATATCCCTGCGCTTTTCATGTATCCTTACAAGAATCAATTCCTCGAAGAAGAACTTCTTAGAATCAAGTATACTGTACTCTAAATTATTAGATTCTATCTCTTTATAAACTTTTTCCAAGCTGTGAGCACTAGACAGAATTAAGAAAGCCATGCCGCCCTTGTAAAGGTGGGATTTAATTTCTTTGATGACTCTTATGGTTAATTCTTGTCCCTCCTTTCCACCTATAGTTGACAAGTCCAGAGAAGTTGAAACAGAACTGTTATCCGGGAGATACGGCGGGTTCATCAATATTATGTCGAATTTCTCGTTTTGTAAATTTTTAAAGGCGTCAGATTTAATTACTCTTGCGTTTTTTATGCCGTTCTTTTTTATATTGTGTTTTATCAGTTTTATAGCCGCATCACTGATGTCAGTAAGAACTACGCTTTCAGCAGATTCCGAAGCATTCAATCCTATCACACCAGTTCCCGCAAACATGTCCAAAACCCTGCCGCGCGCATATTTTACGGCTTCTAATAATAGCAAAGAATCATCCGATACAGGGTAAACGTCGTCGCTTTCATCTATTTGTGCCATACACCGATTTCATAGGAGTTCGTTCAAATGGACTTCGTATTCGTTTTCAAATGGAAAGTAATGCCTTGAAGTTTTACAGGGCAATTTTTTGCCGGTTTTTCCGGCGTTTATAACATCTTCTTTTGTTATGTTTTTGTACTCTTCACGCCAATGACCTACTGTTATAGAATCGTCGCCGTAATCTACAGTTATGGCAGGAACGTATCTTGCGTTTAGCTTTTTCAGTGCGTTGTATCTATGATGTCCATCGAGTATAACCATAGACTTTGCGTCAACAACTATAGGTTTTACATAGCGGTTCTTTTGTATTTCTATCCGTAAGTCGTCCACATGTTTCGGATCAATCTCTTCATGTTCTTTAAGCAACCTTAGTTCAAGCAGACTAAATTCCATAATAGGATTAGATTTAATCCAAATTAAAGCTTGCTGCACGCTTTTAAAACATTAATACGTAAGATATGCATGCAACATCCAATAACGATAGAGATAATACTTGCTTCTATAGTGGCGTCATTCATAGAAGATTATATAGCTTCACTTTTCGGATATTTCATTTTTTCCCTTAGTTTAGCAACATTGATTTTTATAACGCTATTTGCTGCGGTAGAAATAGTACTTGCACTGTTTGTGCTGGAATTGCTTATACATTTCAAACGCAGGATTAAGACATACAGGGGGCTTTTGCCTTAATTATCGGCACGCATGCCTCTCAATTCCAAATATATAGGGTAATCTATAAATACACACCACTGCAATTATCTGATAATATGAGAATACCCATGTTGATACTGATAGGATTGGCTGTATCAAGTATAGTGCTTATTTTAGCAGTCGGCCTCTTGTCTCCAAAGGGCAGCCAGGCCATATCCCCTTATTATTGGAATCAATCTTCGTCCGTTTCAGCCAGTCATAATTCTAATTACTCGTCCATAAATTATGTGTCTAATTGTACGTCACCGAATATTAATTTTTCTTATTATGGTGCTATATCAAACGTATCCGCCAAAACCGGATCCTCATCGATATCTGAGCTATATGTTACAAATAAAGGCAATGTTACTGAAAATGTAAGTATTTCTGCTACGCCAATCGGGACCGTGCCATTTAAGGTTGAGGTGCCTGGGTCGGTCATGGACAATGTAAGTAGCACCGTTTATTTCCAATATGTGCTGCCTAACCTCCAGACAACAGGGCAATACCAGATACAAATGCGCATAGTTGCCATACACGGAGACTGTGAGAAATCAGTTTCATTTCCTGTGTCGATAAACATAACAAGTTAATAAATATCGATGGAAGGTAACGTAATAAAAGAACGTAAAATAAGCGATATAAACATGGCAAACGACAATAGGGTGCGCGTTGTCGGCAAAATAGAGAAAATAGATCAAAAAACAGGCATTTTTGTCATATCCGACGCAAGCGGTGCTAACCTTACATGCTTGCCTTCGCCAGTGCAGGAGAACATACCGCAGGCGGGCAGTTTGGTAGTATTGACAGGAAGAGCAACATCCGCTGGAGAAGAAGAAATTGAACTTCGCACTGAACATGTCGAACAAATATCCGAGAAAGAATATTTAAATTACTATAATTATTTAAATCTAAAGGAGGAACTGATTAAGCAATGGAAGTAGAGATAAAAGACATAGAACTCTTCAAAAAATTGATGGATACTGTCGGCAGCCTGATGCAGGACGTGTCACTTGACTTCAACGAGAGTGGATTCGCAGTTAGAGCGATGGATCCCGCAAACATAGCGATGATATTATTCGATGGTAAAAAAGGACTCTTCTCGAAGTTTGAAGTCGATAAACCAACAAAGATATCCGTTTCTCTGATAGATATGAACAGCATATTAAAGTTCGTTAGGAAGGACGACAGGCTAAAATTAACAGAAGCAAAAGGAAAACTGCACATGGATGTCCTCGGCAAAAATAAAATGAGTTTCGTTATACCTCTGATAGATGAGAATTACACCGCTCAAAAGATTCCGCAGCTTAATTTCACCGCGGAAGCGACCCTTTTAAGTTCAGTCGTAAAGGAAGCACTAAAAGTAGGTTTAACAGTCGACGATTCTCTTTCATTCACTATAGATGGACACAAGCTATCATTAAGCGCAAAGAGTGAAGAGAAGGAATTTTTAGAAGAGCTGAACATAAACGAGAACAAAGAATTGTTTGACTTAAAGAGCGAAGGCCTGACAAAGTCTAAATTCTCGATAGAGTACCTTAGCAAGTTTTTCGTTTCTATCGACCCGGAAAAGCAGGTCAAGCTTTCAATGTCTAACAACTATCCTTTGAGGCTGGACCACGAGTTCAGCGAAGACGCGAAGATAGCTATGGTTCTCGCGAACCGTCTTGAGTAAGCATCGACATTATATTCACGGCCCTATAAAAAGCAAACTGTCTTCATAGATATCTATATTTCTCAAAAGTTCAGGCAGACTTTGTATGTCCACACCGTAAATTTTGCCGCCAAACGAATTATACTTAAGCAGAGAGCTGCTTCTGTTTCTGGTTATCAATAATACAAAGATCTTTCTCTGGCAAAGGACACTTCTTTTTGCAATAAGCGCATTTGCACGGGAAACCTGGCTTTTTATAAAATCCTCTTCTTTTTTGGGAGATATATAAGAATGATCCTTGCAGTCTACTACGAAGCACTTGCCACTGTCGTAGGCTATAAGATCTATTTGGAACCGTTTCGGTTTATTTAGATGCAGGTCCTGTTCTACGGTGTAATCAAATTTATTGAAAATATCCGCTACATCATTTTCGAATTTTTTCCAATCTAATTTTTTCGCTTTGAAGTCCGCGTCAAAAAACATATTATGTCTATACTATATATATGGATTGCATCGACCGGGATTCGGACCCGGGTTACCACCGTGGCAGGGTGGTGTCTTACCACTGGACTATCGATGCTTTCTTCTACCTTTAACTATCCTATAATATAGATATATGCCACTAATAAAATTATCTATCGTCTTCTCTATTTTAGAAACGGTTATTAGCTCTATTACGAAAAGGACTGCAGCAATAACAGAGATTATAAGGGAATACGGGTAAAAGAAGTCTGCGTAATAAAAGACGGCAGAGACAATTGCCGTCGTGGCCAAACCTACTTTAAAACCCTGTAAAAAACTGACTGCAGTGCCTATGAATATAAGAGCAATGAAACCGTAGAATACATCCGGATCGAACTGCTGTAAGACCAATATACTGAATTCCAGCGCATTTACCATAAATCTACAATAGTTTCAACTTAGACGTTATAGAATCTATTTTATCACTGTAATAAGGTCCTATGCCTATAGCAGTTTCCGTGCCGGGAGGAACCTGTGTTTGTCCAGCGTCTCTTACTACAAAGTGAGGTATGCCACTGTTTTTAAGCAGTTTTTTTATTTCTCCAAAGCTTTCTTCGCTTTCTGCTTTAAGCACTATCTTGGTCCCGCCTTCATTAAGCCACGTGTTAACCATGTCGCGATCGTTTTTTTCGGCCCTGATGAAACTTAGAAGACTCGCGTGACATGATTGTGCAGCGATTTTGCCAACCCCCATTTTAAGGTCTTTTCTAACTATTATAACCTGTTTTATTTCCGTTTTTCTGTCGACATTATCGCGTTTGCTGAACGTTTTCATACCACTTTTCTGTTAACCCACAGCGTATAATTCATATATAGTATGTTAGTATTTAATAACTGAGGTGTAAAACTTATAAATACGAGTAAACATTAAAATCTACGATGGAAGAAAATAAAGACACCAAGTTATGCGCATCGTGCGGCTTAGATATAATCGCAATAAAGGATTCTGTAGTATTCAAGTGTCCAAACTGCTCCAATACTCTGTCAAGATGTGGGAAATGCAGGATAAAAGGGGTAAAATACACCTGTACTGTGTGCGGGTTCACAGGGCCTTAAATTATGGCAAAAGTTATACTGAACATAAAGGCTCTGCCGAAGGATCCCTCACAGGATGTCAAAGTATTAAGTTCATCTGTAAAGGACTTCTTATCAAAACACGGAGTCGTGTACAAAATGGATGTACAGCCACTTGCATTTGGGCTCAATGTCCTTAATGTAACTCTGATAACTGAGGAAGCCGAGGGAACTTCTAAGCTGGAAGCGGCATTTCAGACCTTTAAGGAAGCGGAACTATCAATAACCGACGTCTCTAGGATGTTAGAAGAGCCTTGAACCTTATTGCTGTTTAATGCTTGAATGAATTAGTTCTTTGAATTTCTCTATAAATCTATCCTTATCTTCTGCCCTTATAGTACAACCTGCTGCGGCATCGTGTCCGCCGCCTTCTCCCTCCATCGTCTGGAAGATTTGTCGGAAAATAGACGGAAGTTTTATTCTTTTGTCGTTAGTGCGCATGTTTAATCTTATGCTGTCACCGTGTATCTTTCGTATGAACACTATCACCTTATCATAATACTTTTGAGTATGACTGAGCGCCGTTGCAACAGAAGTCGAATACCTGCTTTTCTGTCCGCCAATTTCGAAGAAATATATCAACTGATCTGAAGTTTCCGCTTCTTTTTCAAATTTTTCAGTTATTTCTTTGAAATGTCTGGCTATCTCTAGGCGCACTTTTTTTAGTTTTGGGTTGTTTATAAGTTCATCAACGGAATTGGCTATTAACAAATTTTCAAGAGCCTCTTCCAGGCCGCTTCTTCCGCCGTGTATCTGCATAGCGGTTATCGTTGAACTAGCACATCCAAAATCGTTGTCGTAGAGGAATACGTCATTCTTCAGTTTAACGTCATATCTTTTTGCGGCCTCTTTTATGAATTCCGGGTTTTCTCTTCCACCCGAATCGCTGACTATGCCAACTGCAGCTATCCACATGGTGTCGTCACAGTACTCCCTCAATAGCTCGTATACAAGTAACGAACAAGGTGTATACTTCTGGTCACTCCACATTTTAGGGTTTATGTAGAGTACGTTGCCGGGTTTAATAAGTTCATGGTGGTCAACTATACACAGATTGAATTTTTTAAAAAGCCGCAGATCGTCCTCCTTGACGAACATATCGCATATTATTATGTTATTATTGAATTCCGACAGATCCATGTTCTCAAAGTCTTCATAGTTAGTAGGTCGATAAGCGTATACGCTTTTTCCCATCGCGTTTATTGCT
>JAKBJF010000011.1 GCA_021836125.1 Nanobdellota archaeon
TCTTATCCACGGAAAAAAAGATTTTTAGGGTCGCTAAAGGAGTATACACGATACACGGCAGTACCGAAGTGATAGGGTTTGCGTTCTCTCCCTTTTACTATGGTCTTGCCGATGCATTATCATACCATAACATATGGGAGGAACGCGCGAACAGAGTCATATTAACAACTCGCATTGTTAGGACTGGGCAAAGGAAATCGATGGGCATGAACATCTCTGTGTTCAGATTGCCACGGCGTTTATTTTTTGGTTATACAATGGAAAAAGGGGAGCGATTTTATTATCCAGTATCTGATTTAGAGAAAACGTTTATAGATATAGTATATTTTGGGATAAATCTCAGGAGGGATACGCTAGAAAAACTAATTTCTAAATTAAATCCCAAAAAATTAAGTAATTATTTACTACGTTACCCGGAAAACTTGCAAAAAAAAATAAAACAAATATATCCAAATACTGTGCACTTAGAATAGCTGGCGCCGCCTTATGCTCTTAGGATTATTAAGAATCTACTTGCAGACGGACTTTCAGAAACTAGTACTGATTACTTGCTATAACCGCAACATGTATTGCAGTTTATTCATAGAATGTCAGCTTGATGTACCGGCTATTCTACCGCTGGAAGTATATGGACCTGGGAAAGACTGCCCCGGCTCCGTATATGTTATATCTAAAAGCGTCGAGTATTTGACCCCTGCATTACATGTAGCTGCGCCGATCTTCAATTGAGCCCCTGCGTTTGGAGAGAGTGTTATCTTATTGAACGCCGGCTGTGTGGCGTTTGCTATAATACCGGTGCTGCTGCTACTAGTGATGTTTATTATGCTCGCTGTCGAGCCAATGCTATTGATCAAATATAAATAAAGTCCTGTGGAATTACAGTAGGATGAGTTGACCGTGAATGGCGAGAACCCGGTACTTGAGCTCACTGGTGTCGGGGTTGCTGCACTTGTAGAATTGCTAAAAATTACGTTGGGAGGTAAAGAAATCACTGTGCCTTGCGTCGGGTTTTGCTCGATGGAAGCAGTAGAATTCCAGCTAATTATAAAATCCGTAGGCTGGCTTGCCTGGATCACTGATATGCTGCCCGAAGAAGAATATCTTATAGTTCCAAACGAATTAACCTCCGTATAATTAATTGTGACTTGGAATAGATGTACATTATTGCTGCATCCACCCGGCATAAATACGGCCTGCGACCCTCCGGGCGCAAGATGTACATTGTCCTGCAGTTTCTCCGGCATGCCGTTTACTGTGAGACCGGTTATGTTTATAGATACCCCTTGTTCATCGCTAATCGATAGGTTGAGGGAGTTATTCGCCGCGCAACTCGCGCTTGAGACCGATGCTCCTGAGAAGCCTGTGATCGTTGTTGACGGGCTGCTTTTCTGTCGAAAGCTGTCCTTGCCGGAAGCTAACATTGGCACTCCAAACGTATTCGATATGCAGAGGGAAGCGCGTGTCGAGTTCTCGTTTAAAGCTAAAAGCGAGCAGACATGACCGCCAGCTGTTTCTGTGCCCTCTAGGGAAACGGGAGTATAATTAAGCGGCACGCCACTGGACGTTAATAAAAATGTGGAAGAAATATTAGACGCTAATAGAGAAAGCGGAATATTAGACGCCAAAAATGAGAGCGCTCCGGGGGACAGGGTCTCTTGAGCTGCGTTAGAACCTGAGTAAGCGCAATACTCGGTACTGTTGAAGGTGTCCTTATATAACGGGAGACCGGGTTTTGCGTTAGAGCAAGTCAGCACCCTTGTGCCATTGTACACGACGATTTCGTTAAGCGACTTCGACGTTAGCGCCGCAGAAATATTCGAAAAACCGCCAGATGCCTGTGCCTGTTGGAGATTTTTCAGCAATGACAGGGGAATTGATAGCGAAAGTTTGTATGATTTGCCGTAGAACGCAAGGTCGGTGTAGTAATCCGTGCTGTTGCCTGGCAGACTACCGATGTTTATCGTATTATGTGTGAAAAACGACACGTTGAGGCCGTTGGCCGTTTGCTTGGACAGAAGAGAGGATATTTTGCCGAGAAGCTGCTGGCCATCCGACACGGAAAGGAACGGGTTATTGAAACTTGATTCTATTTGCTGTGATACTATTGTCTCCTTCAGGTAATCGTAGAGATTCTGTTGTAAAAAGCTGTTTGCCAACTGAAGTTGGCTCATGGCTCCAGACACGTTGCCAGAACTTAAATCTGCACTTGCGCGCTGCAGCATGCCGTAAGTCGCGTTTATGGCTGATCTTAGCACTGACAGGTTTGTGTTATTCTTGGGCAGGGAATTGAGCGTATTGTTGTAATCCGAAAGCTTCTGAAGCGCAGATCCGATTAACCCTCCCACAGCGCTTGAAGCCGCATCCTTCGGCCCGCAGACATTACAGTTTATACTGCTCACGTCTCCCCTGAAACGATTTAAGACCGCCGAACTCTGCGCTTCGCCGACTTCCGAATAGCTGCTGAACGTTATGTTTTGCGCTGATAGATATAAGTCTATTGCGCTAACTACCGATGGTACCCCAACCACGTCAACCTCCTGGATCGAATATGTTCTTATAACGTCTATTATTCCCGGCATCTGCGTGGACACGTTCGTAACCATGGCGAACGAGGAGTTGACCGAAGGTAGCGAACCCAGATTAAGAGCGGCACGCCACGTATTCTCAGATGATCCGACAATGAGCATTCTGCTTGGTCTTGCAGATCTTATGGCTGAGACCACCTGGCTCATGTACGAACTATTTCCTACAAAACTCTTGAAAGTGGTGAAGTTAGAGACTGCGGAAGCGGGCAAATCTGATGGGCCGAAGTAAGTCGCATTGGAAATATTATTGGAGCTTAGGTATTTCAGAACATAATAAGGTATCACGGAAAAATAAACGGGAAAGACCATGCATTTGTTCGCGGCTGCATATGCTGCTGCAGCGAACTGGAACGGATAATCAAACTGCGGGGACTCATTGTAAAATGCAAATGCCGTACAATTGAAAATGGGTCTTGGAGCGAAATACTGGTTTATGTCCAAAGCTGTCTGCGGTGCTGTTACGCCCCATACTCTGATCACGCTTAATCCCGCGCTCCTCAAAGTAGATATGGTGGAATTTGCAATGACTGCCGGACCGCCAAGGACTATCACATTCTTGATCCCAGAGGCAGAAAGATTCTGAGCAAGAGAATAAGACATTTCCGTGGAATTCAATGATAGGATAGGGACGCCGTACAGGTTGGCTATAGGGTATGCCGAGAATGTATCTACGCTGTTTATCCCTGTCGCCA
Source organism: Nanobdellota archaeon (assembly GCA_021836125.1). Lineage (GTDB taxonomy): Archaea > Nanobdellota > Nanobdellia > Parvarchaeales > Parvarchaeaceae > Parvarchaeum. The sequence continues at coordinate 3,278 of JAKBJF010000011.1, forward strand.
AGATGACGGTATTGTTTTGAGAGATGGGATTATAGGTCGCGCTTGACGAAACTGACGACGCATGTGACACTCCGATGACAAGAAAAAAAGGGACAATAAGAAAGAATAGCATCAAGAGACCGCTTCCTTTCATTCTCTATGGAGGCAACTCGCCATTATAAAATTAACTAGTAACCCGATATTGCCAAAGGTATTTCTCCATAGCAGATTTGCCACTTTTATATGGCGATGTACCAGAGTTTAGCGTTGGAGCGTATAAAACGACATTAACCGCAAAAACTTTAACATTTAAGTTTATATATAATGAACTATGTTCATGTTATAGGTGATATATAATGAAATATGAAACGACCACTATCCAGTTAGACAAATCCGTTGTCAAAGCCCTAAAACGGGTTAAAAAATATCCTCGGGAAACCTATAACGAGATTATAATGGGGCTAATAAAAGACACGGAAGAGACAAAAGAGTTTGATAGATTTATACAAGAAAGCCAGAAGACTAAGATGAAGGAGTTGTGGGGAAATGGAGACTATGCTGCTTGGGAGAACGCCTAAGACGGGAGACGTCATAATAGCAAGAGTGCAGTTTGTAGAAGGCGAGGGCTTTAAAATACGCCCTGCGCTGGTGCTTTTCGAGGAGATGGGCAATGTAGTGATAGCGGGAATAACAACGAATATGCAAATGAAGGGAGTTCGGCTTTCGGTGCACGAGGGCGCCGCTCAGGAGAGCATAATAAAATTGAATTATATATTCACAATCACGAGCGAAGCTATTTTAAAAACGGTGTTTCACTTAAGCAAAGAGAAGAAACGACTTATTTTTGAGGAAATCATGAAACGTTTAAGCGCACTGAATGAGTAGAGTTTGCAATCTGTCGTGTCGTTTTCTTGCATACGGTAAAATATGGAAACCTAGCTCATTCGCTACAGTCCGTATCATTTTGCCTTCGCTTACCATTTTTCTGGCTAGATCCTTGGTTTCCGATTTGTACCTGTTCATAATGAGTCTAAACTAGCGGCATTAAAAGAGGCATCCCAGATTTACAAAAAGAGCTTTATTACGGTCGAGTTCTAGAGGGTCCATTTTTCAGAAAACGCAACTGGTAAGCTGCTGCTGCAATCCTGCAGAGCAGATTTGCCAAAATTTACTTGTCCATCTACTGAATTTGCAGAGGGTGGGATTTGAACCCACGAAGGCCTGAGCCACTAGCCCCTGAAGCTAGCACGTTTAACCGGGCTTCGCTACCTCTGCATTGACATTACTAGCTTTAAAGCGGTTTATACTTATAGGTTTTAGATTGGCGTTTCAGTCGATTTATGTTTTCAGGAGAAACGAACTACGGATTCAACCGCACTTTATAATGCGGTCGTCGATATATTCCGATCTGTTGCTTTTTGCAGCTGTACAAAGCTTGCTATTGGCGAATGGAATAAGATATAAATAGAATGATGTTGAAGTCTAAAAATGCCAGAAAAGGAATCTTTAACGGACAAGGTCGTAAGGCTGATGACTCAGCAGGACAGAATAAGAAATATAGGGGTAATCGCCCACATAGATCACGGTAAGACAACGACCTGCGACAGTCTTCTTGCCGGCTGCGGCATGCTGTCCGAAGAGAAGGCGGGAAAACAACTTTATCTCGATTCTGAAAAAATAGAACAGGAAAGACAGATGACTGTCAAGTCCTCGAACGTAAACATGGTATACGAACGCGCCGAAAACGACGAGTATCTTATAAACCTTATCGACACGCCCGGACACGTTGACTTCGGCGGACACGTCACAAGGGCGATAAGAGCGATAGACGGTGCGATAGTCGTTATGGACTCAGTCGAGGGTGTAATGCCTCAAACCGAAATGGTTCTAAAGCAGGCTCTTAAAGACAAAGTTAAACCTATCCTTTACATCAATAAGATAGACCGCCTGATAACGGAACTCAGATTCAGCCCTGAGGAAATGCAGAAGCACCTCATAAAATTAATAGTGCAGATAAACGGCTTCGTGAAGGACATGGCGCCTGCAGACATGAAAGAGGCGTGGCAGTTCAACGTACAGAGCAACACGGTCGCATTCGGTGCTTCGAGGGAAAACTGGGCGCTTTCCATGAAGCGGATGAAGGAAACTGGTCTTTCGTTCAAGGACGTGTACGACGCTTATACGAGCCCTACAAAGGATAAGGTAAAGGAACTGTCCAAGAAAAGCCCGGTTTACAAGGTTTTGCTGGACATGGTCATAGAACATTTGCCTAGTCCGCTTTCAGCACAAAAATACCGTATCCCTCTCATATGGCACGGCGATCTCGAAACGCAGACGGGAAAATCACTCACTGGGTGCGATATAAACGGCGCACTGATGCTGTCCATAACCAACATAGAAATAGACCCACAGGCTGGCGAAATAGCGGTAGGCAGGATATTCTCCGGCAAGATAGCAAAGGGACAGGACGTCTTTCTAATAAACAACAAACAGGTCAACAAAGTGCAGCAGATATACATATGGAAGGGACCTCACAAGTTCCAGGTTGACAGCGCGACTGCAGGCAATCAGATAGGGATGGCTGGTCTAAAGAACGTCATCGCTGGAGAGACACTCTCGTCCTCGGAGGATATAACTCCTTTCGAACCGGTCAAGCACATACTCGAGCCGGTAATGGTAAAAGCCATAGAACCGAAGAGTCCAAAGGACCTGCCTAAACTCGTACAGGCGCTCAGAGAACTTGCAGTCTATGACATAACGCTCAAAGTATCGATAAATCCGGATACCGGTGAAAATCTTATCGCAGGTCTTGGCGCGCTTCATTTAGAGATAGTCGAGGACAAATTGCGCCGTACTTACGGGATAGACATAGTCAGCTCTCCGCCTATAGTCGTTTACAAAGAAGGCATAACAAACAGAAGCGGTGTATTCGAAGGAAAGTCTCCGAACAAGCACAACAGGTTCTATCTTTACGTTGAACCTATAACCGAAGAGCTCGGAAAAGTGCTGGACAGCGGCGACATACCGCAGGGGCGCGTGAAGACCCTGACTCCTGCGGAAAAAGAACAGCTTCTGTCCGCCGGATTGACGAAAGACGAAGTAAGAGGACTTGTGACCGTACACAATAACAACGTGCTTATAGACGGAACAAAAGGGATAATCCACATCGGTGAAGTGATAGAGATGTGCATGCAGTCATTCGATGACGTGATGAAGAACGGTCCACAGGCTAAAGAAGAGGTCATGGGCGTAAAGGTCATACTTACGGACATGGTGCTGCACGAGGATGCAATACACCGCGGTCCTGCACAGGTTATACCAGCCGTCAGGGATGCCATAAAGGACGCGATGATAAATGCGAGCCCCGTGCTCCTGGAACCTATACAGATAATAAGGGTCGACGTGCCGATGAATTATCTCAGCGGAATAAGCGCACTCATACAATCACGAAGAGGAACGATAGACGACATAAAGGAAGAAGGCGACAAAGCGATAATGACCGCGGAGCTGCCGGTCGCATCATCATTCGATTTCATGAACGAGCTAAGGTCCGGATCGGAAGGACGCGGATCGTTTTTCCTCGCGGGAGAGAAATTCAAGAAGCTGCCCCGTGAACTGTACCAACAGATCTTAAAACAGATAAGGGATAGAAAAGGTCTCCCTCCGCAGTAAAGATATGGAGTGTCCTTTCTGCGACCCCATAAACACGCAATTGAGAGAGTTTTACAGCGACTCCTTGTTTAGAGGGGTGTACAACCTAAGACCGCTTACTCCCGGACACGTACTCATAATACCAAAACGACATTTCTCATCCATATTTGAGCTGAACCCGCAGGAGAAGATAGACCTGGTCTCTTTCGTCCAGAGATGCGTGTTTCTTGCTTTAAAATACGCGGACTCCAACCAGTTCGACCTTATACAACAGGAAGGCAAGGCTGCGGGAATGAGCATAGATCATTTTCATATGCACGTGATACCCAGAAAATCGTCTGACAGTCTTGCACAGAGCAAATCGGAATGGCTGTCCGAATTCAACAAGAATGAAATACACGGCAGGGCGCTCACGCTTAAGGAAACCAAGGAAGCCACTACAAAACTGAAGGATCTAGCAGCGAGATACAAGGTACAGCTGCAGTCGTTTTAGCTTTGATTGCAGAAGGAAGACTGGTTCGTGTCTGTACACAGATCCGACAGTATCTGCGGCGTGGTGACGTATCCATGCACGACATACTTTGAATCTATAACGATCGAAGGTGACGAGGTTATGTTATACAGTCTGTCGAGGACGGAAACTATGTCCAGGTTCCAAGTCCTGTCTATCGCGACGACTATCATATCCTTATTCTGCGAAGATATGAAAGACAGATAATCCCCTTCAAGCACGCAGTCCTGACAGTTCTGCGGGTCGTAAAACAGCAACACCGTCGTGAACGTACTGTTGCACTGTTCGTTTATTCTCTGCGCCAGAAGCCAGTAATCCGTCCTGGCGTAAGTCAGCTGGTCAATGAGCGAGGTGTATTGCTGTCCGGACTGGTTCTCTAGATCGGCTGCGGTAACCGCGGCGTCTATGCTGCTTAGCTGAGTGGAAAGCGAAAGCAGGCTGGAGTTCAGGACCGCGCAAGACAGAGGGGATTTTACGTTGCCGATGGATGCGGCCAGCTGTAACTGGTCTACGCTCTGCTGGTATTGCTGTATATTGCCGAGTATGGATTGCGTACTGCCGGAATTTATTATAAATCCCAATAAAAAAGCTATGAGCAGCATCAGCATTACCGCCAAAACCGCAAAAAATAGCTTTATGTATTTGTTTTCCATCCTTCCCCTCTTCTTTTGATCGCGAATATCAATAACCCGTATATCCAGATGAACGATAAGAAGAATGAATAAAATATAGTATAAATAAGTATCCCAAAGCTGTCCTTTATCGCGGATACCTTTGCATCTATGACCCTCAAAGAAAAGAACACCGAAAACATCGCTACTATGAACGAAAGTATGGATAGCACGGACAAGTAGTTTATCGAGTACACCGTCGGCGTGGAAGACGAAAGCTGCACGGACACCGCGTTCCAAAAGTTAGTGTTGACTGTGAGGTAATACAACGGCACCGCCCATGAAAGAAAAGAATAAACGAGAAGCGCCACGACGAAGACGCTGAAGAAAACCGACACGAGCATGAAAGGCACGACAAGAAGACCAAGCGAAGAATATTTTTTCTGGAATATCACTTTCCTGTACTTGCTTATGTTGTGAAAGAAACCGCTGAACCACCTTTTTCTCTGTACGAACAGCGCACGGAGAGTATCAGGCGCCTTGGTGTAAGATCTGGCATTGAGCGAACTCTCCACTTTGTAACCTTTCGTAAGGAGATGCATCCCTATCTCCATGTCCTCCGAATAGTTGTCCTCATCGAAGTATCCAACGTCCTTCATTGCGGTCCTTCTGAACATCGAGCCTGCGCCGTGCACTATGAGCAGCCCGCCAAGGTAGCTCAACGCCTTTCTTGCGATTATCGACAAAAGATACTCGTACCTCTGCATCTGTTCTGAAAACGTCCTCGGGTTCAGGACCTCCACCGATGAAACGACCGCGCCGACCTTTTCGTCCTTGAAGTAGACGACTAGCCTGCGAATCAGTTCCTTATCAACCAGGGTGTCCGAATCGAGTATCAGGATAAATTGCTCTTTCACGTATTTTTTTAGCGCGTAGTTCATGACTTTTGATTTGCCGTTCATCGGCGCATCGATTATCCTCACGTTCTTCCCATGCATAGAGCGCGCTATGTCCCTTGTCGGTTTTTTGGACCCTTTGTTTAACACTATATATATGCTCATTTTACCGACAGGATAGTCGCATGCGGCCACGTTCTCCACGGTTTTCCTGAGTATTTCGCCCTCGTTCAACGTAGGTATGAGCACCGCGATGCGTGGTTTGAATCTCGATCCCTTTTCCTTTTCCAGATCGTTAATGTCGCCGTTCTCGCGTATGTCGAAGTACAGAAACAACCAGTAGGTAGTGAGCAGGAGTGCGACGAATATTATGCCGTATGTATAGAGCATCGTTACGCTGTTCAGTGCCATATGGATTGATATTGAAATGGAAGCTAGAATAAATAAGTTTTAAACATCTCTATCAGCAAAGAAGTCGCGTATTGTCCTTTTTTCAGTGAAAAGGACAGAATAAGATCTGTGCCATCCCTTTGATAGCTTAAGTCTTCCGGTTTACAGAAAGCTTCCCTATCAAAAGTCTTCAGGCTGAGCTCCGGCATGGGCTTTATGAGAAACGTTTCGGCAGTTACGCCCGCAGCTGACATCGTTTCGGAGATTATATTCCTGAGTCGTTCGTCGCTTACGCTCTCTAAATTTAAGTCGTATCCTATCGTCGGTAAATTGACGACGTCTAGTTTGCCTTTTATTGCTTTGCTTAAAACTATATTGAATAGGTAAGACTGATACGCCTGCAGGATGAGCAGCCTGAAATACTTTGGCACCGTCCTAAACGCGCCTATAAAATCGTTTCTGTGCTCAAGAAGATGGATAAGCACTGTTTTTTCACTGAACATGAATCCGGGCAACTCGTTTATTTCGTTAAATATCTTTTGTTTGTCCGAGATCGCCTGTTTGTCTGCGCCATCGCTTTGTAGTCTGGTAAAAATGGCGTTTATCTTCTGCCTTGAAGATGAAGCCAGCGGACTTTCCCTCCTTGCCGAAACAAGAAACGACTCGATCGCTCCCTTGAAATCCTTTTGCAGGGCTTTCTTTGATATTTCGATGTTCAAAGACGACGAACCGAACCTCTGCGGTCCGAAGAAATTTGGAAAACCGTTTTTCATCTGCTTTGTAAACTCTTCAATATCTTCATCGGTGCCGGCGAAATCGCTTATCTTTATTGTAAAATGATTCCCGTACAGATCGCCTATTTTGCAGCCCCTATCAGAATATTCTGCATCTTTTAGGAACATGTTGTCATCGTTAATGGAAAGCTTGTCATCCGATAATTTGAAAACGCTTAGCCTTTGGGCGGTTATCGCCCTCTTGTCTTTGTTGCCGCAGTAACCGAATCGTTTTATGCTTATGTTTAGCTGTCTTGACAGTTTTCTTATCGCTTCCTGTGTGGACAGCCCTTTCTTTACTAGCGTAAACACGAGGAAATCTTTTTTTTCTCCGATGCTGGCCGTTGAATTGGTCTTGTCCGTAGACAACGCCTTTCCCCCGCTCGTTATCTCTTCTACGATGAAATCTTCAGGTTTTGAAAACGGTTTTCCGGCGAAATGGAAGTCCTTTGTTACTGTGCACAAAACGCCTATTTTTTCAAGTGAATCGTCCATGGTTCAATCAAGAAAGCTGCTGCTTAAAACACAGCCCGTCGGCTACAACACTGTTGCTTTTAAGCGCATCGCAGAGGCATGCGAGTGTGTTATTCTGCACCGGTTTCTGGGATGCACATGAATAAGAATATGAGCAATAAAACGCAGCACCGCAGGCAAACGTACTCCCGTTGGAAACATTTAAGTCCCTTGCCTGCTGACAGGCGGAAGAATTTGCAGCTAACTCGCTGGTCAGAAGTTGCGCATAGCTAGCGCATTCCGCATTCAAGGTGTATAGCGCATTCGTCTGCTGGACCTTTGCGCCGCTATTCAATATGAAATAACTTACAAAGGAAATAGCCACAAAAGTCACAATGGCAAAAACCAGCCACTTGTTTATTTTTCTTTGGACAGTCGATTTTTTTATGATAATGTTCATAAGATAAACCTAAGGAAAGAATAGAATTTAAACTTTAAAAACAAACTTTAATAAATTAAAAATAAAAAAATAAAAATAGAAAGAAATAAATCTTTCTACCTTTAGCTTGAACTTACTACACTTACGGATGAAAGTACGCCTGAACCGGTGCTTAATATGACCTTTGTGCCATTAAGAGCTACGACAGGTGTTCCAAGCAAGCTTTCAGATACTACTTCTGAAGCAAGCAAGGTGTCACTTCCAGACCATCCTGCTACCCAAAGTGCAGGTTCGTGGCCAAATGCACTAACGTTGTTGAACATCCATACCAACGACTCATTATCTTTTACACCAGTAAGCTTGGTGAAATTGTTTCCGTACACCGGGCCAGTCTGGTTAAGCAATTGCTGTGCTAAAGTGTTAACCGCAGCACCACCTACAACAAGCACTGGTACGTTGTTAGTCGCTCCCGTAAAGGCATTGTCAAGTTCTCCAAGCGGAAATACGTTGGTCCCGAACAAACTGGACGCGCTGAATGAAGACGAAACGCCAGAAACGTTTACTATCTGCCCATTAATTACCGTTCCTTTCGTAAGGTTGTACTTTGTAGCACCAGATACTACTTCAGCTCCACCGACAGTCAATGTGTAGTTCTGTGATGGGACGTTCACTTCGTATGTACCGCTACCCCATTTAGAAGTACCGTTTATCTTTGTTGTTGGTGTTGTATGAGTATTCAAGTATGTTCCCCAAGTATCTGCTGATGCAGTTACATTTGTTGGGAAATAAGTCGCAAATGTTGAATCATTTTCAGCTACTGGCACATCTACAGATCCGCCCATCGGATCGGTGACGGTTAGTTTGTTGCTACTGAATGCAGCAGTTCCTAATCCGTTTGCTAATGCAACGGTCGAGTACAGAGTTCCGTTAGCTGCGTATATGCTATTGTACCCTGGTACAAGCGAATAAGTCGAAGCACCGTTATAAAATGAAACGGAGGGACCCGATATATTCACTTCCACTAGCCCAACAGAGTTGATTTTAACATTTCCTAATGTAACGTTGTATCCTCCAAATCTATACGTACCGTTCGGAGATAATAATGATCCAACGTTTCCAGGTGATGTATAGTTAAGTACCTTGGTCACATTATATGTATAGTAGTTTGTACCTGTCGGCTTTAACGCTAAACCAACCTCTCTTCCATTCGGTAAGTCGAAAAGAACGGTCACTGAACGCGTTGATCCGCCGTGTGTTGAGTTGTCTGTAAAAGTAAACTGAGACGACCCAGTCTTTTGCGTTATTGTAGCATAAGTTGTCACCGCACCAGGAACTGATGTTGGTTGAGGGAAAACATATTCAGATGAAGCGTTAATCCATCCGACTCCAGCTTCATACTTTTGCTGGAATGGCTCTAGAGTACCATCTGGACCGTTTGTCCAATTATATGTCGCATTATTAAATGCTCCCCTGTAGTCCGTACCTAATACAACGCTTTTAAGACCTGTTGTAATATTAAATTCAACGGTGTGTGCTGTTGATGCGTTAACCGGTCTAAGTACATCTTTACCTGCAGTAGCAGTCACAACGGTTAGATTGTCCCCTGCGGTTCCCACTGCACGTGTCAATTTACCAAGAGTCACGTTTATCATCCCAGCAGCCATAAATGACGATGAACTGGAAAGCGATCCGGTCAGTGTTTTTGAAAATGTCGGTGCTAAATTTATTGTATTTGAGCCTGCAGTGACATTAAAACTCGGTAATCCAAAGTTCGAAAGTGCTGCGTTATGTCCTGCCGATATGTTCTGCGTCAAACCATACGATGACGCGGTTATCGAGGAAACATAAGATTTTCCAGTAGCGTTGGTTATGTACGAAGGGCCCAATGTGAATGTCACACCGTCTACAGTGTTTGTAGTGGACATATTATAATAGGTAGCAGTACCACTATTCACTGCTATTTGCACCTGATTGAAATTTCCATTACTGGTGTAAACCGTTGCAACGCCATCAACCGCGACGGTATCGACGCCAACAGTCAATGTCTTCGGCACTAAAAACCATGTTGCATTTGCTGTAGCGTGGTGAACATTAGGTGTCGTTGAGGAAGCCGCAAAACTTACATTTGTAGCAGTATTCGCTGTCAAGTTATATAACGTGTCTGGAGACCCAAGAAGGTATCTCATGCCGTCTGTTAGAGCATTAAGAACGGTCCTTGAACCGCCAGATCTGTTAACAACATATGATTGAAGCTCCCATGAGCCTGCAGGTAAGACAACATTAAGCTCATTAAATTTAGGTGCAGAGGCGAAAGTAAGATTCATGTCTGCCGTGAAATTATTCTTCGCTGCAGTGGTAAAATTCTTACTCATTATATTTACAGATGCGGGGGAGTTTAGCCATACTGTGCCATTTGCAGCGAGGTCGTTAGATGCCTGAGAACCTCCCTGATGTACAAGGTTTCCTAACCATACCGAACCGCCAGAAGACTGTGACACGTGTGTGGATGCAGCATTCGCAGCCAAAGCCGCCGCTAAATCTACCGAACCCAATACGTCCTGTGACGCTGCTGCCGCACCTACGACAACAACTGCATGTACCGCACCACTACTTACAAATGGCCCCGGTAGTTGATTCAAAGTTGTTCCAAATACTGTTGCAGCTCCCATTGTTGCGCCAAGGAACATCGCTCCTGCCGCAATTGCAGCTGCTTTTTTTACACCACTAACTAATTTCGCTTTCATTTTTACCTCGCTTTACTCGGAATTCTAAATATAAGGCGTTATGCCTTAACAATTAGATAAATCTGGTGTTTATAAGTCTTTCTACTTTGTAAATTTTACAAGTATTAACACTCAACGCTGAAAGGCAGCGTCATTGCGCTGAATCTTTTTTGGGTTTATCCGATACTTTGCTTTCCGTCGCGTTTTTTCCGCCCTTGAGGTTTTTGACTTCCTGTTCAAGAAGCACTTTCTGCGCGGAAAATACTTTTATTGCCTGGTCCATCTCTGCCAATCTGCCAGATATGTCATTTAATGCCGCCTGCAAATCTGTTGCGGAAATTTTTACATTAGACGTATTCATCAATTCTAAACTTGAAGGGGCATAGTCCAGTACAAAACCGAATATAGACGGGAGATCGGCCCTGACTTTGAAATTCGCGAACGCTGAGAAGAAGCCGTTGCCGACCTCCTTTTCGTCGCTATAATTGTCTTCGTAAACTGTAAGTTTTTTGCCGCCTTCCCTGAGATTCTTCAGTATCTCTTTTAGCTTGTCGACGGCTATGCCTTTAGGTCTGCCCAACAGTTCTATGGTGCATCTCACTTCCAATTCTTCGTCATCGTCCATTCTCTCTGTAAAATTGCTATGGTATTTAACTTTAACCGGATTTAATAGTATAAGCTCTGAAAAAACAGATTGCGACAGTAGTCTAGCGGTAGGACACGAGCTTCCCAACCAGAGGAGAAAGCTTGTAACCCGGGTCCGAATCCCGGCTGTCGCATTTTCTATTTTTGTGCTTCAACAAAGGGTAATAAATATCGTATCGCTATTTACCGAGAAATCTTGAAAACCTTTTGTCTTCTTCGGCGAATTTTATGAACCATTTGACCCATAATTCCTTTGTCCCTATATCGTACCTTTCACCGGAAAATTCCGTGCCGAACAGTGCGTGTTTATTCGCCAAAAGCTCGAGAGCGTCTGTGATTTGATACTCGTCGTTGCGTCCTGGTTTTATGGCATCCAGGCACTCGAAGACATGTTTGTCTAGCACGTATATCCCCGTTACACCCAAATTGGACGGTGCCTTGTCCGGTTCCGGTTTCTCCACTAAGTGAGAGATCTTCCAGGAACCGTTCTTCTCTTTTTTACCGTCTATTATACCGTAGTCTTTTATCTTGTCCTTTTCGACCTTTTCCAGCGCTATCGTCGACGCGCCGACTTTGTAATACGTTTTTAGTATCTGAGTAGTTACCGTCTCATCGGTGTTTGATCTGTATATAGTGTCGCCAAGCAGCAAAACAAACGGATCGTCGCCCACGAATCTTTTCGCGTATTTTAGGGCATCACCTGAACCTAGCGGCTCCCTCTGTCTTACAAAGAATATCTCCGGCCAGTCCTTGAATTCTGAGGAAGCCATAGTTTCGTCAAGGAAGTTCCTATCCAGATAATTTATTATTGCGTCTTTTCCTTTGCCGACGACAACCAATATGGTGTCGATCCCCGATTTAAGCGCTTCCTCTACTACGTAGTGTATCACGGGCTTGTCAAGCACTGGCAGCATCTCTTTTGGCTGCGCTCTGGTAAGCGGATAGAATCTTTTTCCCAGCCCGGCGGCGAGTATAACCGCTTTTCTCACTTTCATAGCACTATATTATCGGGCAATTATTTAAGTTTTGAAAAAAAATTGGCGTTTGCACAAGACAAAACGTGCTATAAGAGAAGTTTTAAAAACCACGATGTTGTTATATTTAATATCAATGTAGGTGCTATATGTTATTTGGTAAAAAAAAGACAGAACAACCGACGAATCCTTATTATAGCCCTGAACAAGTCGCGCAGCAACAGATGAACGCTGCACAATCACAAAATGCACCGCAGCAAACGGCTCCACAGGCTGCTCAACAACCGAGCGAAGATCAAGGCTCGAAATACCCGGTGCCTCTATTGCCAGTGCCTGAATCATTAATGAAGGACGAAAAGGGCCTGCCGCCGATGTCGATGGGCACCCCGACGAAAATCTCTTCAGGTAGTATAGATCTTATAACTCCAAAGAGCTTCGCATTCGTAAAGCTCAGTAGCTTCAAGCAGGTCTTGGAAGACATAAAAGTGCTCGAAAACGAGATTTCACAGGTCGAAGACGATCTTGACAGATTTACACACATCGTAAAAGAGGAAGAAGACACCATAAGAAAATACAACTCAATGATAGACGGACTTAAAAGGACGCTTTCCGACTTAAAAAGTTCACTTTCTAACGTAGAAGAATAAATCGATGGAAGAGCAAGGCGTAAAAGAACTTATAGATATAGATGGCTTTAGGAAGATAAGGCTCAGAGTCGGGAAGGTGCTTAGCGCCGAAGCTGTTCCTAAAAGCAAAAAACTTCTTAAATTATCCGTAGATTTCGGCGGCGAAAATAGGACAATCCTAAGCGGCATAAGCCAGTACTACAAGCCTGAAGAATTGAACGGCAAGAAAATGATATTCGTTTTCAATCTCAAACCTGCTAAACTCATGGGTCTTGACTCTGAAGGGATGTTGCTGTGCGCACAGGACAAGGAAGGAAAGCTTTCTGTGTTAACATTGGACCGGGATCTTCAGGAAGGAAGCGATATTTCCTAATCTAAGCCAAAGGACTTTATTTCGACTATCGGACTGCCACACACGCTAACTACATCGTCGGGGAGGTATTTTTTGAAAAGGCCCTCTTCAAACCTTGAGTCTATCATTAATATCGCGGCTTTATCCCTCTCTGATCTGACTGCCCTGCCTGCCGCCTGCATGACTTTCATCATGGCCGGGAGCACCTGCGCGTATTCGAACCCGTTCCCGAACTTCGACTGATAAAAATCCTGCAAAGCTCTCAACCTGAGAGACGGGGGCTCCAGCGGCATTCCGACTATGACTATCAGTTTGACAGAATTATTCTTTATCCCGACGCTTTCGGAAAAATTGCCGCCTATCACTGCAAAAAGCTTGGAATGCGTCAAGCTCAGCTTTTCTATTACCGCTAATTTCTGTTCTCTAGTCATCTCTGGAGTCTCGAGTATCAGGTTGTCTCTGTTCTTTATGCCGTCAAAGACTCTGTGCATAAAGCCATATGACGGAAAGAAGAATATTGCATTGTGATTGAAATCGGAAAGCAATTCATCGCATCTTTCGGCTATAAGGGGGAATTGCTTTTCCCTGAGCGTAAACTTTGATGTCAAGTCAGTTTCCGCCAGAAACAATCTGTTCTTCAAGGAGAAACCGCTATCTATCTCTACTTTCCTCGCTTCGGGTATGCCCAGGAGATTTGCAAACATGTCCATCGGCTTAAATGTGCCGCTTATCAGTATACTCGACTTGAACATTTCCATTGCTTCTCTGGAATTGGAAGAGTAATCCAGATTCGAAACGTTAAGCTTTATGTGGCCGTCGTCGTTTACTACGCACTCTATCTTGTTTTCGTCAAGGCTCAGGGCACGTTCCACGAACCTGCGCAGGGAGAAGGAAGCTGGTATATTGTAGCCTTTTTCGTTTTTCTTTATTATGTCCTCCAGTCTTGTTACGTCACCTTCTTCAAAAAGGGAGGATATCTCCGCCTTGGATTCGGTCTTTACGCCAGATGAGCCTTCTATGAGCCTGCCTATCCTGAACGCCAGTTCCCTGTCGCCGTATTCAGCTATCTCTTTTCGCGCTCTTTCAAGCGTACGAGAAGATATTGAAAAAGAATTTATATCGAGAAGCCTGCTGGGAAGGCTGTGCGCCTCATCTACTACGAGGACGGTGTTCTTTGCGTCTATGTAAGCTTTTGTCAGGAAACTCTGCGCTATTTCCGGACTGAAAACGTGGGCATAATTAGCGACTATCAATTTTGATCTCTTGGCGTGAAGAAGAGATATCTCATAAGGGCACACCATATTGCTGGCTGATGCGTGCATTATAGACTCCGGGTCGCTTATGTCCGACGCGAGAGTGTTAAAGGCGTTCGCCTTCAGTTCTTTTTCTTTTGTGAACGTGTTTCTGTAAAAATCACATATTCCCTGTTCTCTGACGGACCTGCAGAATTCCATGAACAGTTGCGGCTCGACGTTGTTCTCGAACAGGCACATCGACCTCTTGCCGTTTATTCCGCAGAAAGTTATCTTTTCCGACGATTTTGCGTTCATGCGCCTCATTGTTTCATAGACTATCGCCTGATGGGTGTGCTTTGAAGTCAAAAAGAGTATTCTTGTGTCTTTTTCCATGCATGATTTCAACACACCATATATTACAGCTGCCGTCTTGCCCAGCCCGGTCGGTGCGTGAATCATTAGTTTTCCGTTGTTGTTCAAGCAATTCTCGACTTCACTTATTATTTTCAACTGGCCCTGCCTAAGGGTGGAGAATGGAAACTCTAACATATCTAACTTTTTTTAGGGGCAGGTACTGCCTTTGGAGTCTCGCCGCCGTGCCACGTGAAGCGCGGCCTTATCTGCACCGGGTATATCCTTTCAGAATTGTCATCGAGTATTATGCACGACCCGGGAAGTCTCGGCAGGTCGCTCAGATATTTGCTTATCGCAGACACCATATAAGATTGCATAACCAGGTTAAGTGCGTCTATGTCTATCTTTGCGGTTACGTGCTGTGATATTATCACATCTGACTGCGTTATTATGTCCGTATCAAGTTTTCCGGGCTGTTGGGTCGCTATGACGAGTGCTATTCCTGGCTGTCGGCCTTCTTTTATAACTCTCGAAAGTGCGGCTGATGCCGCTGTTTTCGAATTCACTGGCAAAAACTCGTGCACCTCATCTATGAACATCCACACTATAGGTATCTTCTTTTTCGTTTCTTCTTTTGTGATCAGAGGGGACTCTATCTCCTTAAGCTCTTCGGCCCTTCTCTCTTTTATTCTCAGCTCAAGCACCTTCAGGGATAAAAGAGATATGACTAAAGCACGCAGGTTGAACGCGCCAAGCGAGTGGGAGTATAAACTGATATCCAGTATATTTATCTGCCCGGGCTTGAGCACATCTCCAATGTCAGTGCCTTCTTTATCGAATAGTCCCCAGCCTTTAGCGGCGTCGAATCTCTGGATGCACGCTTCTTTCACCACGTCGGATGCCATCTCTTTCTTTATCTGTTCGATTATCCCATTTATATCGTATTTTACGCCGTACTCGTTGAGTTCGTTTATTGCCTTTTGTATAAGTACTCCGTACTCGTCGTTTAGTGAGAATCCAAATATGTCGGTCCAATCGTTTGCTGACAGCTCCGAAACGGATATCGAGAAGGGCTCATCGGCCATAGAAGCGTTTTGCGACTTAACGGACTCGTACGCTCCCTTTGGCACGAATATGCGAACATTGGAAAACCCGTGTGGCTCTTCATTCCAAGGTTTAAGTATGTCTGCTTCCTTGTAATTTGGGCTCTTCATTGTCCAAAATATGCCCATCGTATCGATGATCAAGGTCGTTACGTTCTCCGCTGCTTCCTTGTCCAGGGACGCCAATCCTTCGGCTATGACACCCATAGTATAGCTTTTTCCGGATCCGCGCTTACCCGCTATCAAGACCACGTGCGGCCTCAGAGCGTCCAGTAATATCTCATTTCCGAGACTTACGATGTTGCCCATTGCTATGTACTGTTTGCCGATTAAAGTCGTGGCTATGGTTCCGTAGTTCTTTGAGTCCCTTTCGTTCCGGCCTATTATTATGTTGTAGGGCATATCGATTATTTACTGCAGATATATTAGTATCTATCTTATGAAAAAAACTATCGAATGATACACAGACAATGCCGTTTATTCTTGATTCAGACGTTTATGATCGTACTTTCTTCTTATTGAAAATATAACCAAACCGAATTTATCTATATCTTTTTTAGAATAGAACTTATGTAAACTTCTTGTGTTAAATTTGTATAAAATTTCACATGATAATTCTCTGCCAGTCAATTCGTTTGTGCCTTTCTTCTTTTCTTTTAATATCAAGGTATCGCCTGGCTTTGACTTAAAATCTGCTAGTCGCACTTCAAATGGTTTTCTACCATCAAGAACAGCGCTGAAATACCCACTGTCAACTTTCTTTTGGATTTTCAATATTAACCCTCTTTCGCCAGCAGGCTTTGCTTTTATTAAGTTTTAGTCTTTTCTTTCTTTTATAGTCTTCTAAAGAAGATAAAGTTCACTAACTTTTAGCTACTCTTTTGAAATCGCATAATCCAAAGATTTGGTGATTAAAAATATACTTCCGCAAGACTGGTTTGTTTTACATCTTGTATTATCCGTAGCCTTCTATGTGCTTATCTTGTTTTGGTTGTCATCGCGTAATATATCATCAAGACTATTGTAGCCAATAAAAATTTGTGGAGACAACTAATATTTATACATTGAACGCCGGGGGCAGGATTTGAACCTGCAAATCCTTTCGGAAATCGGTTTACTTGAACCTTCTCGAGACCGACGCACTTCCAGGTTATGCGACCCCGGCATAGACTTTATAGAATCTTTTTTGCTTAATAAGAATAACGTCAGCGATAAAGGATTTGCAGCAATTTTATTTAAAAACATCGCGTACTGATCTTAATAATGCGAACCGAAGCAAGTTATTTAAATCTGTTGCCTTCTAAAACTAGAATGAAAAAAGTGTTTCTAATATGTCCGGTTAGGGGTGCTTCCGCTGACGAAAAGGATAAATTGTCGCGCTATGTCGAAAGGCTTGAGTCCCAGGGGTATAAAGTCCATTATCCTTCAAGAGACACCGACCAAACCGATCCGATTGGAGTCAAGATAATAACAAAGAACTTAGAAGCAATACTAAACTCGGATGAGGTGCACCTGTTCTATTCAGAAAAATCGCAGGCAAGTATAATGGACTTCGGATTCTCATACGGAAATAGAAAACCAATTTACGTCGTAAATAAACACAGCATAAAACCAACTGATGGAAAAAGCTATCAGAATATCCTGATAAATTTAGATGGATTGTACTCTCCGAATGCGCCGCACGTAGAAGAATGGAAAAAATTGGACGCCATAGCCGAAGAACTCAAATTGTGAAACGGAAGTGCGGTCACCGGGATTCGGACCCGGGTCCGTGGCTTGGAGGGCCACTGTTCTACCACTAGACTATGACCGCATAGTTAAGTAGATAATCGCAACTAACATAAATATGTACTTTTTTATACACGATGCGAACTCCGAGAAACGTCTTAATTTTTCATTCCTGTAAAAATGATTACATGATATTATTTGCATGTCTCCGATACAAGATGGGGCGCTTGAATTAAGCGGCTAATCTGGGTTATAAACTCGACATTAGCGGTTTTGGAAGATTTAAAGCGCACGTATTGCCACCACCCGGCGGACCGTTATCGGTTTGATAAGTGCACTAACTAAAAAGTTAAATTCCGGCGTTTTAATAAGTTGTATGGCTGACGATGGTTACCTTAGCGTGGCGATACTGAGCTTTTACGAACAGATGAGAAGTGTTTTTGGTAAGCCCTCAGAAACGATAACGTTCCTGGCGGGAAAACAGTTTGCATCCTATTTCAATGGCACGGATGAAAATCAGGCTCTCGCATTCCTAAATTCCCTTGGTCTAGGAGAAATAACGTTCGATAAGGTATCAAAGGGGTATGCACATATAACTATCAAGGACCCTAAAGAGGCGCTTGAATCCGGAAGAAAATCGTCTTTCTTCACGCGCGGGGTACTTAGCGGCGTAATAGAAAAGATTTTTGAGAGACCGGTTAATCTGCTTGAAACCAATTGTTTTGCGGAGAACGGGAAACCTTGCGTTTTTGAGACGGAAGGGCAGTTCTTAGGCATATTAAGGGGCAACGTAAACTTCGGTTGATCAGATTAAGCTTATAAAATAAAGGGCTCTATAGTATGCATGGCAAGAGCGCTCGTCCTTGTAAATGCTGAACCTAACTCTACTGAAAAAGTATTTAAAGAGATAAAAGAAAAGAAAGAAGTAAAGGAAGCTATGCAGGTGTACGGAGAGTACGACACCGCGTTTGTTATATCTGCGGAAAACACTCTCGGCATACAGAACTTCGTTAAAGAAATAAGAAAAATAAAGGGATTAGTGAGGACAGTAACGCTGATAGAACTATGATACCGATGCGATGTTACAGTTGCGGGAAGCCGATCGCCCACCTTTGGGAAGACTATCGTGAAAAGGTGAAAAAAGAACCCATAAAGAAGGTTCTTGACGAACTCGGGCTTAAAAGATATTGTTGCAGAGCAATATTTTTGGGCACTATAGACGAAGATAATATAATAAACTTTTCAAATCTAGAGTAAAGTCTTAAAATCGTCGAAAAAATGCGAAAAAAGTAATTTATTTACACCCAAAACCAAATATAAGATGATAGCGGGGTGGTGATCTAACTTGGCTATGATACCTGACTTGGGAACTTTTCAGGACCTCAGGTTGTTCTGGGTTCAAATCCCAGCTACCCCAATTTTTATTTTATATTGACGCTGCAAAAGAATTTTTTGTATATTTAAAGTTTAAAATATTATTATCTATGATAAAAATAGTAGATATTATATTTAAAAAATTAATAGAAGCGGATAACATAGAATAAGAGTAGTACTAAAATCGAAATGATATATGAAAGTAACTTTGCTCGCGACGCGTTATTACCGAATTGGATCTGGAATCTCAACGTATACATACGAGATGTACAATGCTCTTAAAAAGTATTCTAATCTAGATTTAGAATTTATAGCACAAAGAGAATACTTTAGAAAATTGCCCTTCATTAGAAAGGGATATACAAATATGTTAAACTGGTGGCTTTGGAGTACTTTCGATTTGAAACCGGATGATTTTAATTGCAAGAACGTACATTCTTTGTCGGTTGGTCCTTTTCCTATGAGATACATAGACAAACCAAGACGTAAAATTATAACAGTACAAGACAATTTCTTTTTGTTTAGACCGCAAGGCGTAAATTTAAAGCGCTTTGTCTTTTTAAAGACGGTCGGGAAAAACTTCCTTGAAAACTACGCAAAACTTGATAGTTATGATCATATAATAGCAACTAGTGAACTAATAAGAGACGCAATTATAGACTTTATGGATATAAATCCCAATAAAGTTAGTGTAGCGTATATAATGGCTGGCGAAAAATTTAGACCATTAAAAAAATTGCGGAGTCTTAGAAACCAAAAAAAATGCGTTATAGGATACATAAACACGTTTAGTCCAAATAAAGCCCCAAAATTAAGGGAATTTATTAGAATTTTTAAGACAATAAAGGATGACTCACTTGAAATGAGAATATATGGTCCGCCCCCTTTTCCATTTGATAACTTGGTGAAAGATGATACTAGGATAAAATATTTTGGGTTGCTTCTTGATGAGAACAAAATGGTTGAAGAGTACAACAGTTTTGACGTTTACCTTTGCACTTCTACAGTAGAACCTTTTGGTGTGCCACAAATATTAGCGAAAGCATGTAAAATACCTGTCCTATCTTACGATGGCAATATACCTGCTATAACAAAGGGGAACACATTGATTTGGAATGAAGAAAACCTTGCAGAAATAATAAAAAACCGCAAATGGAAAACCATTAATGTGAACAAAGCTTATGCGGACGCAGAGAAATGTCGCCCAAAGGCTGTCGTCAACAACCTATCTAAAATATACCAAATGGTTTTCCAATAGTTTATAACAACTTTCTATACGCCTTTTCCGTTTCTTTTCTAAGGGTTGTCCAAGAAAATCTTTCTTTTACGGTCTTAGAAAGTTTTAAGAAGTTATTTCTTAATTCTACGTAATCGTATTTTGATATATCATCTAATTGTTTGATTTTAATTGGATATCTGTATATTTCATACGGAATCTTAGCATCTTCATATATGAATGTCGGTACGCCGCAAGCTATCCCCTCTATTATCGGTAGTCCTAATCCCTCATAAGAAGTTGGGAATACAAAATACTTAAAGGAATTTAATACTGAAGTCACTTCCTTGTCGGTAACCCTTCCTTTGAACACTACATTCCGATATTTCGAGTATCTATATTTGAGTTTCTTATAATCCCCGTCCTCACTGCCATAAATAAAAAGTTTGTAGTCTCTTTTTATCTTTGAGTGTAAGAAATCTTCTATGAGTTTGTCTACCCGTTTCCTGTGATTAAATCCTCCAAAATAACCTATTGTATTTTCTTTTTCCTTTGTTAATGGACGAAGAGATTTAGAAATCCCGTGATTTATTACTATTATTTTTAATGGGTTAACATTCAAACGACGCATAAGCTCCTCTTTTGTTTGGCTGCTATTAACCAATATCAAATCTGATCTGGATATTGCGTATTTGAATTGCCTTTTGAATAGCTTTCCCCTTAACAACGCGTATAGATTTATATTTTTCATCTCTCCAAAAACTGCAAGATCGTGCACCGTCAAAACAATTTTCTTGCCTTGCAGTATGCTAGACTCAAAAAGTATCTCCGGTTGGGTAAAATGTAGTACTGGGGAATCGATAGAATTTTTAAGTTCTTTTAATATTTCACGTCGCCTATAAAGAAAATTTAGAAATTTATCTGTGATTGCGTTATTTTTAATATAATTAGAAAAGGTTATGATATTCTTATAGTTACTAACTTTTAGTTCGCGGTTATATCTAGGTATACCTCCTCTAAAGACATCGAACGTTTCTACTAATAGTGTAACCTTGTTGCTTGAATCATTCATAAAGAATTATAATGAATAGCATATATTAATTTTAGACTTTCTTTACTATCCAGCTTTCTAAACCTGATTTTGTAAACTCTACGTTGCTGGTTTCGTAACCGGAATCCTGCAAAGTCTTCGTAAGTTTGTATCTTCCGTTTTCGTCTGTAAAAAACAATGCGTATCCGCCGCCGCCTGCCCCCAAAAGTTTTCCGCCGAGCGAACCGCTCGCATTCGCAATCTCAAATAACTTATCCACTGATTTGTTTGTTATTCCAGCGGACAGCATT
>JAKBJF010000012.1 GCA_021836125.1 Nanobdellota archaeon
TCGTACAAGTACATGATAAGCAGCCCGATAAAGGACCATTGCATCTACGATCCAAGTCCGATGAACGGCACACTTGCAGCAGGAGGTTCTTTGCCAATAACATTCTCATGTGCCCTCAATTTCAGCACATCAAAAGGCAATTCGACATCAGGTTCATTGAACCTGAAGACAGAGTATGGATATCCCGTTTACTTCTGCTCAGCAGGCGCATCTCTCGGTGCACAGTCAACATCAGAATCCTGGATAACCTATGAATATTTCAGTAAACCTAATTTCTACCTGCAGTACGCGTCGATAGGTGAGCAGTCTACAAACGTCTGCTCCTACTCTCTAACCGGTATTAACTATCTGTCAGAAGCTATGGCTGGACTCAGCGAGGCGCCGACATTCAATTACTCGACATACACAACTGGAGGCGGAAGTGACACCCAACTTGTTCTTAAGTATAACTTGACAACGACATCGCACGTACTGTTGTTTTTGTCAAGTACGCAATCAACTATTAATCGTGCGCCAGGACAGACTCTTGCACCGCCCGGCTGTTCTCAGATTAACTACTCTGACGTTAACGGCACCTACGGTTCTTATACCTCTGGTATTGGCTCGGGCTCGCTGGTTTACCTCTGCACAGAGCAACCAGGAAACAACTATGAACTGACATCTTATAGCAATCTTTACTGCACAAGTTCATGTTACTACGGACAGGAAGTGGCTGAAGCCCTCGTATTCCCGATAAACCATGTCAACAGAACCACGTTCACAGAGAGCGGTCTGCCTGCAAGTACACTTTGGTCAATAAGCTACGACGGCATAAACATCTCTGGCAACACGTCAATATCCACATCGATATCATTCATGCCGCCAAACACTTCATCGTACAAGTACATGATAAGCAGCCCGATAAAGGACCATTGCATCTACGATCCAAGTCCGATGAACGGCACACTTGCAGCAGGAGGTTCTTTGCCAATAACATTCTCATGTGCCCTCAATTTCAGCAGTGTTTTCACTGGCGTTGCTTCATCCGGTTCTTTGTCCATAACTGGCGCTTCCGGATATCCGGAATATATTTCTGCTGCTGGAAGTGGTATTTTTGGTACCGTTAAAAACGTTGACGCTTCGTGGAAATCGAATATCGACATAAATCTTTCATATGCGATAATAGGGACTCAGACGACCAATGGATTCTTTGCACAGAATAATACTCCATACAATGTGAATTTATCTGGCTCAATAGTCGGAGTAAGCACTACACCCGTATCTATATACACCGGACAAAGCAGTAGTGGATCATTGTCATTTAGTTATACTCTAACAAAAGAGAATTACGTTATAATCGAATTAACAAGCGGAATAGATAAGGCTAATACGGCACCCTACACCACGATTTTGCCGGATAACTGTGAAAATATAGGAGGGACCAGCGCAGCTTTAAGTACTACGTTAGTGTACGCTTGCACAGAAGGTGCTGGAACCCACACTTTGACTTCACAAGCGGATACGTATTGTAGCAGCAGTTGTACGAATGGAGTAGAAGCAGCGGCAGCATACGTGTTTAATACCTGATTGTAATAAAATTTAATAGAAATACAATTTTAAGCAATTAAAACATATTTATCATGTCATTATATGCATAAAATAAAGGTCCAAAAATGAAAAATAAGATGAAGGGGTACCGCTCAGAAAGAAAGGTGAGACTCCTTTTTGAAGCAAGAGGCTGGGAAGTAGTAAGAGCGGGAGGAAGTCTGGGGTATTATGATCTTATTGCGTTTAAGGACGGCAAATGCGCATTTTTACAGATAAAATCGACTAAAAAGAACGTATTTTACTATTATGGCTATAAAGATGAAATGTTTATGGGTTTCCCGTTTTTTTTGGTCGTAGATTTTGGCAGGGGAAATATAAAGGTCACGAAACCAGTGGAAAAGATAAATGAGTCTGAAGGGGAAAATTTAGATATTTTTTTAAATAAGTTAATTAACGACTTATCCGAAAACAAGCCTTAGTCCAAGGACTACTGCAATAAGGACAAAACCGAGTACTATCACTATTTCCGGCTTTATAGTTATCTTACTTTTGTACTCCGAGTAGTATTGTACGAGCCCACCGAATGAAGACGGCATTCTTGCTTGACCCTTCTTGTTTAGCATATCAGTATATCCTATTCGGCTTTGTTATTAAACCTTTCCTCATGTACCATGTCTTTTAAACGCGGCGGACTTATTGTGTAATCCTTACTTTTTTCCTCACTAGGGTATCCTACTGCGATTATGCCTCGCACTATGTAATTCTCCGGTATATCAAGAAGTTTTTTTACTGCTACTTGATCGATGTTCGATATCCACGCTGTCCCTAAGCCATTGTCGGTCGCATAGAGCATTATATTATCTATAGCCATCGCAGCATTAGCAGAGCAAAACACGGATTCTCCTTCCTCACCGAATAGGTTAATGAGTTTTTTAGGATCGCACATAATTACTATCATTACGGGTGCGCCGTCTATATTTGGAGTAAGGCAGATTTGCGCAAGCTTTTTCTTGTTGTCTTTGTCCATTACAACTACGAACTCATATTCATGTATTCCTCCAGCAGCGGGACTGAATCTGGCGGCATCAAGCATGTTTATTATAGTCTCTTCTTTAACGGGTTTATTTAAGAAGCTGTAAATCGTCTTACGCGATTTTATCGTCTCGTATACTCCCATAATTTACTATAATCAGGAACTAATTTATACGTTAAAATATGATTCGTATTTAAGAATACTTCTCTATGACTTCGGCTTTTATGTTGCCTTTTCCACCGGTAGGTTCGGCGAGCTCTTCTCCGCAAACTAGGCAGTTTACCTTCATTGCTGGTCGCGTAAATATGACTTGTTCGTTTTTACATTTTTGGCAGCGTACCTTTGCGAACCGGCTTTCCATCTGACTGAACGATATATCTTCCATATTCATTTGATCTCTATTTTCTTAGCTTTCTTTCCGCGCTTTTGCGTTGTCATCTTATTGCATTTTGTGCATTTATATCTTAGGTCTATCCTCTTTGCGATTTTGAGACCACTTATCTTTTTGTGTTCAAACATAGGATAAGGAGTCGAACCGTACCCGTGTTCCAGATTCCAACCTTTCCTTCGGCTACCGAAGGTCAGTGTTCCACGTCGCCCTCCCTTTACCTGCATCACCTTCTGTAAGGTATGGGTTTTGCACGTAGGGCAGTACCTGTTCACTTGAGCAGCTAATTTCATTTTCTTATATTGCATCTGTATAGTATATAAACCTTATTTCGTTGCTCGGTTGCAGCTATTTATTTTACGTTTACGAATGTTTATTATGTATTTATTACGCACTAAAGACTCACAGTCAGCCCTAGAGTACATGATGACATATGGCTGGGCGATACTCATAATAGTTATTGTTGCGGCGGTCTTATACTCCTTTGGTATATTTAATCCGTCTTCCGCTTCAAATGTACCATTTCAGACTACTGGACTAGTAGGGATACCAGTAACTACTGCTTCCGCAAACTCGACACTGTTTAATTTTGTGCTGTCGGACGAAATAGGCGAAACAATATACATATACAATGTTTCCGTGACTATAAACTCGCAGGTCTACAAAACAAGCGGCTGTGTAGGAGCTACCTTGGTGCCGGGCGAAGAAGTGACGTGTTCTGTCAGCGGTAGCTTTTCCGGCGAAGTTGCGGCAAATATAATAGTGTACTATAATGTTACCAGCTCTTCGCAGCCAACCGTAGTTACTAGCGCTTCCGGCACAGTGCGAACAGCAACAATATCAGGTCCAATAGGCTCTTCTCCTAGCGGACCTTCACAATCCAAACCAACCGGAATAGTGTTTGTCCAGAATTCCGGTGACAACACATTCTCGATAATTAACGCGTCTTCAGCATCTGTAATAGCCCAGGTTCCGATAGGTGCGGATCCGATAAATTCGTTGTATGACTCGTACAATAACTTATTATATGTAGTTGCTACAAATGCTCCTATAGATAATCCAACGCCGATATTTGGAACGCCACCATCCGTTACTGCACAGGGCTCGCTTCTAATAATCAACGGTACAAATTATACTTCTATTATAAAGGTAGGTAGGCTTCCTTATGGAATCGCATTCGACCCAGCTAATGGCTATGTATACGTCGCGAATTACATTTCAAATACCACTTATGTAATAAGTGGGAGTTCAATTATAGCGAATATATCGACAGGTTATGCTCCGTTTTCAGTGCTTTATGATCCTACAAACGGATATGTATATGTGGCAAACTATTACTCAAACACAGTATCGGTAATAAGCGGCACATCTATAGTCGGCACAGTAAGCCAGATGTCCAATCCAGATGCTATGGCTTACAACTCCAAAAATGGTGATGTATACGTTGCAAATTTTGGAAATACTAATGTTTCGGTAATAAGTGGTACGACTCTCATAGCAAATGTAAAAGTATACGCTGGAACTGGGTCTGCGGAACTAGACTCCATATCTTATGATCCAAAGCACAACGTCGTGTACACCTCCAGTTATATCGGTTATTTAAGGGGCAGCAGTGACGTTAGCAATGTGTCTGTAATAAATGCGACGAATAATGCATTGCTTATCTCGCTGATAGTGCCAAGTGGACCACTGCATCTCACATTTGATCCCAACAATAATTTTACATATTCTACAGATTATAATTCGGCTAACATATCCGTACTTAATGTGACAAGAAACCTTGCAAATATAAGTGTAATTGTTAATGGAGCCCCAAATCAGATAGCCTATGATCCTGCGAACAAATACATGTACGCATCAGTGTTTGGTTCAAACATATACAAAATATATTCCACGACGATAAGCACTACACTGACCGCCCCTACGACGACTATAAATTCTTTTTCTTACGATTCTGCTTCGCAGAAGCTTTATCTTACTTCGTCTTACGCTTCATTGACACCGATAGTTTTTACAATAAACTCAACGGACGGGATCGCAAATAATATTCCCGCGCAGCACTTCTTGCAAGGTACGCCGAGCATGGCGTATGATAATGCAACTAAACTATTGTATTTTGGCAATATATTAGGTGTGGGGGGCAGCGTATCTATCTTGAACACCTCTTCGTATAAAATACTTAAAATAACTAAGGCGGCAGGAAACAGTTCCGACTGGGGGTTTTCATATGCGAATTATCTCGTCTTTGACAGCTCTAACCATTACGTTTACGTTTCAAATCCTATAGCAAACACCACGACTGTTTTTGATGGACTTTCATCGATAGCTAATATATCCACAGGCTACTCGCCTTACTACACCGTATTCGATCCTTATAACGGTTATGTGTATGTTAGTGATTATTATCAGAATGATACTTTCATATTATCAGGTACTTCGCTAGTGAAAGAAATAGCGACTTGTCAATTCCCTTCATCCGCAGTCGTAGACACGCAAAATGGTTATGTATATGAAATATGCAATAATATGACATCAATCATAAGCGGGACTACGGTATTAAAGAACATTACGGTCCCTGGAGAGCCCACAGAAGGCGCATTCGATCCCAACAACGGCTATGTCTATATAGCAGGTCAATATTCAAATACGACCTACGTAATAAGCGGGACTTCGTTCATTAAGAACATAACAGTGCCGCAATATCCATTGGTAATAGGCTTTTCTCCAAGCAACGGTTATATATACACGGAGAATGAAAACGTAAGCCTCAGTTTCCCGTCTTTGGGGTCCTTTTCGGTTATAGATGGCATTTCTTCGCTGTCGAACGTATCCTTTAATGAAAATAATGCGCCAGCGTTTATAGACTACATAAATGCATCTAAAGAAATGTATATGTCGGATGGAAATTCAATAGCCGTAATAAACGGCACAAGTATATCCTCGTACTTCGCAGCAATCGGCAGCTCTCCAGTGGCTGTTTTAGAGACAAAATGAAAACATTCCGCCATTGCACATTGTGTTCAATAAAGACATAACTTCTAAATATTAAAGATTGCATCTAACTTAATGAAAGCAACATATTTACTACCGTTTATTGTGTTTTTGATGCTAGCTTTAATAAGTACATCATACGCCCAGACATCAACTAATCTAAAACAAGCAAACGTGTTCTCTGGATCTTCATGCCAGTCAGGTTTAACGCCTTCTCAGCTACAAACAGCATACGACTTTAATCCGCTGTATGCTGCGGGATTAAATGGGTCCGGCAAGACAGTTGCAATAATAGTGGCTGTAGGAGATCCTAATATAATTTCAGATCTTAATGCATTTGATTCCCAATACGGATTACAGAGTCTTGTAAACGGGACCAATTTTTTCGTTTTGTATCCGTTTGGAAAACCGACTTCTACTTCCGCAAACTGGACACAGGAAACTGCGTTAGACGTAGAAGTAGTTCATTCTATGGCCCCCGGCGCAAAAATAGACCTTGTCGTAGCGCCGAACGATACCTCACTGTTTTATGCGATAAATTACACCATAAATTCTCTGAACGTGCAGACAATATCCATAAGTTGGGGGTCCTCCGAGCTCCAGGAAAGTGGGATTTTGGATCTATTGAACAACATATTTTATAATGCATATCAGAAAGGCATAATGGTTTTCGCTGCGAGCGGCGATGCCGGCGCGTACAATGGTCAATCCACTCTAAATGTAAATTTTCCAGCATCCGATCCTTATGTTATGGCTGTAGGCGGTACTACGCTTTCCATTGCTTCTGGAGGAACTTACTTAAGTGAAACTGCTTGGAGTGGAAGCGGCGGGGGCGAAAGCAGTGTATTCTCTAGACCAGCATATCAACCAGATCTTTCATCTAACAGGATGGTTCCAGACGTAGCATTCAATTCTGGCACGTATATATGTGCTTATGTTTCAGGCAAGTGGGGAAATTATTACGGCACAAGTATAGCGGCACCGGCGTGGGCTGCTCTAGATGCGATATTAAACCAGAAATTATCGGGCAAGAGCAACCAATTTGAAAAATCGATTTACCAAGCGTACTATTCTTCAGGCACGTCAGTTTTTCATAAAATATCTTCGGGAAGCAATGGCTATTACACAGCGAATGGGAGTTACAATATGGTGACTGGAGTCGGTACGCCAATAGCTTACCAACTCATTCAGGCACTATCAAAAACATCTTATCAACTATCTTTTAATTCTGATTATCCAGGAGCGATATTCGAAGTAAACGGAATTAACTATACCGAAGGTTCCAATATAAATTTCACGGCGGGACAACAGATTACGCTGCACGTGTACGCTATAAATAAAAGTTACACAAGATACGTTTTTGAAGATTATGCTGGTCTTATAAATAGTAGCGAACCTACAACATCCTTTTTCATAAATTCTTCGGGGGATGTGTACGCGAGCTTTCTGCAACAGTACAAAACGTTGCTCAAAGGCATTAACGGTACCAATACAGGAATTGTTTGGTTAAACGCTTCTTCAGCATATGCTGTGAGTTCTCCGCTTTATGTGAATACCACTCAACAACAATACACTCTAAAAGGAATAAGTTTTGACGGTGGGCCCGTGATAAATTCCCAATACTATAGTTATAACGTGTTTGCGCCAGCGAACATAACTTTTGTATGGGCCACCGAACCGGCAATAAAAGTCAGGTTATACGGAATTTCAAACGCATCCTTTCCGGTACAACTTAATTACGTTGCACAGAGGCCTTTATTTAACCAGACCTGGTCTACGGCCGTGCAGGCTGCAAATATGTCGGTAATATACCCAATTTATGGGACTAAAGTAAATGCCACCAACACATCCTATGTAGCAGAAGGATACCGCTATGCAGTTCGATTTGCCAGCATAAACTACTCTAACCCCATAGACTTTAACTTTGAAAGACAGATATCATACGAAATAAGATTTTATTCCAGTAGCGGGACACAAGTATCGCCCTCATCCTTTTTGTTTGGCATAAATGGCAAAAATATAACCTACTATAATTCATCGGTATGGGCGTTGCCAAACAGTACATTAGTCATATATTCGGTTAATTATAGTGGTTTTAGCGTATTGAGTGCACCAGTTCATATACCTTTAGGGCAGGCAAGTACTGCCATAAACCTGCCGCTTTATACTATAAACGTAAATGTGCTTTTGGACTCCATCTTGCCGATACCATTTACGAACGTTACTCTTTACATAGACAATCACACGCTAAGAACTGTTACTAACACGTTTGGGGTAGCTGCGTTTTTGGACGTGCCGGACTATAACTACAGCGTAGATGTAAACGCAGGAGGGCAGAACTATATTTATAGTGCACAAAACGGTACTGTGTTGAATGTACAAGTGTACCCACTATTGTACCAGATATACCTCGCAGTGGGGGTAGTAGCGGTTATGTTGTTAGGGCTTGCAGCAATAGAAGTTCATAGAAAACACCGCACCAGATTTGCAGAAAAGCTATAAAACATACGGTATGGTATTACTTTTATGGCCGAGTTAGCTAAGGAATATACAGTATCAAGAGAAGAGGGCGACATAGTACTCACATACAAGGTTCCTCTTAGCGTGCTTCATCCAAATCCAGAAGACAGCGAAGAATTGTTCGAGAAAGTGATAAACGCGATACTGGAGTCCGGCAGCGTGACCTCCCTTATAATATCGAGCGATAGAAATTACGTTTACGTGAAAGACGAGGTAGCTCTTCTTGACGATGTGGCCGACAAGTATAAACAACTTTTTCAGTCTGATATAGTTACGCCGATAAGCGCAGCCGTAAGAAGAAATTATCCCGATGAGTCATCAGCTTTCAATTTTATATTATACGATCGCATAAAGAGAGACCCAGTAGGAGCGTTCGTTTTCGGCACTAGAACCGTAAGGGAAATGAAGGTAAGGGCGAAAACGTTACAGTCTTCGGACTATGATAATCTGCTGACTAAGATGACTGACATAGTCAATTTTATAGCGACATTTGATATCGTCAAAAAAAGCATAAGTTATCTTCTCGGCTACAAGATAGGAGACAGGAGCCCATATAAAGTGCTTTTCAAGCCGCTGATAAGGCCTAATTTTACTTATACGCGTATAATGGCTGAGCCACCGATATCCGCAATAGAAGTGGACGCATACAAACTCAGAAGCGAGGACGACGTAGACGTTACAATATACAGGATACCTGGGGTATCGCAGTTCTTTTATCACCTCGCACCACCGGAACTCCTGCTCAATGTAGACGAGTACAATCTGCTAGATCAAGTACGAATGTCTTTAATCGATTATAAACCGCAGCAAGAAGAATTTACTAATCCGTTAAGGATGAGAGAGGTATTCTATGATGTGGGAAAAGACCAGATAGACGACCTTAACCAGAAAAACAGATACAATCTTTCGCTTAAATCCATCACAAAGCTTGCAAATATATTAGTCAGATTGACGGTAGGGTTTGGCATGACGGAAGTCGTTCTGTCAGATGAGAGGGTGGAAGACGTCTACATAAATTCACCGATAAGCAGATCGCCTCTTTTTATAAAACATTCAGACTATGGCGAGTGTTCATCAAATATAATACCTAATGCAAAGGAAGTCGAAGCATGGGCTTCCAGATTCAGACTGTTGTCCGGCAGACCATTAGACGAAGGCCACCCAGTGTTAGATACGGAACTTACGACAAAAAACGTGCGTGCCAGGGTCGCGATTGCGCAGAGACCCCTGTCTCCAGGGGGTTTAAGCATAGCTTTCAGGAGACACCGAGACAAACCATGGACTATGCCTTTGTTCATAAGCAACAATATGATATCGCCGGATGCAGCGGGATTGCTGTGGTTCTGCATTGAAGGCGCAAGGACAGTATTGATAAACGGAACAAGGGGGGCCGGGAAGACCTCACTGCTTACCGCGCTTATGCTGCTTATAATGAAGAAATATAGGGTGATAACGGTGGAGGACACCCTTGAGATACCAGGAGACTCGTTTATAGACTTAGGCTATGACATTCTGCCTCTTAAAGTACAAAGTGCGATAATGGGTGAAAGATCCGAGCTCTCAGCGGAAGAAGGACTCCGTACGACGTTGAGACTTGGTGACAGTGCACTTATAATCGGAGAGGTAAGAAGCACTGAGGCTAAAGCACTGTATGAAGCGATGCGCGTAGGTGCGCTTGCGAACGTCGTTATGGGGACAATACACGGTGAAAACCCGTACGGCGTATTTGACAGAGTTGTCAACGATCTGGGGGTGCCAAGGACCAGTTTTAAGGCTACCGACTTGATAGTCTCCGTGAACAAAATAAGAAGCATAGACCGAATAACGGAGAAGAGACGGGTTTTGGGAATAACGGAGGTAAGAAAAGACTGGAACGAGGACCCTAAATATGAGAACGGCTTCGTAGACCTGGCTTCTTACGATATAGGTTCAGACACGACAAAGCTTACGCCGGATCTCTTAGAAGGCAACAGTTACATAGTAAAAGAGATTGCATCCAGAGTAGAAGGCTGGGCAGGAAACTGGGACGCAGTCCTGGACAATATACAGGCCAGAGGGAGAATGCTTAGAATGATATCCGATCACGCGCAAAAGATGAAAAATCCGGAACTTCTCGAAGCACCATTCACATCAAGGGCTTTAGACCAGTATTATGACATAGTAAACAGTCTCAAAGAAAAGTACGGGTATGCAGAGGGAAAACTTATAACAAGCACTTTTGATCTATGGCTAAACTCAACGAAATAGATTCATTAATAAACAATTATTATCTTTCAGACGAGATAGTGCCGAAGGAATTATATTCAAAGGATCAGGAAGTCAGAACACAGCTTAGGTCGATAGAATATAAGATTTTTAAGACAAAGAATCCCTCGACTTTCTCAAAGATAGTCACATTTGGCTCTGACACTATAGGGAAGGTGGTAAAATTCAGCATAAATAAGGAGTCCGAAAAAAAAATAAACACGACACTTTACTTATTAGGGTTAGACTTCGATGCAAAGTCACTGTACGGCTTCTCCATATTCTGTCTTTTCGGGTTTTTCCTTCTCGGCATAATAGTTGCAGTAGTAGGACTTCTAATTCCTGGTTTGGTGTTGATGGTCTTAGGCGTGATCTCGCTTTTTGCCGTCCAAACTTATCCTTCAAGGGAATTGCAAATAAGAATGAGCAAATCATCCAGCGATTTAGTGACCTTCATACTTTATCTGATAATATTTATGAGGCAGACACCGAACCTGGAAGGTGCCGTAAACTTCGCGAGCGACAATTTAAACACATATCTGGCTTATGACCTAAAGAAGCTTATATGGGACACTGCTGCAAGGAAGTATGTTAACATAAAAGAAGCACTTGACGAGTATGGAAAACGCTGGGCAAAGACTAGCCCGGCATTTACAAACGCGTTGTTTCTTGTAGAGAGCTCGGTTTTCCAGAAGACAGAAGAAGAGAGACTTGCGCTTCTGGAGGAAGCGTCACAGCAGATACTCAATGGCACATTTGAATCAATGAGGGCTTACGCAAATTCGCTAAAAGAGCCACTAAATATGGTGTACATGCTCGGCATGGTGCTACCCGTCTTAGGGCTTGTATTAGCACCAATGATGATGGCCTTCGTAGAGATACCCGATTTTGGTCTTCTGCTGTTTCTTATGTATGATATAGGCTTGCCGTTGATGATATACTTCCTTATAAGAAACAAACTTACGACGAGACCGGCCGGATTTGCAGCACCAGACCTGAATCTTATACCCGATCTTCCAAAACTGGGCCATTTCTTTATAAAGATAGGCTCGAAAAAAGTTCCCGTCAATGCATTGATACCTGCAGCAGCTGTTTTCATACTTTTCAACCTGCCAGTCTACCTCTTACTGCCGGTTTTGATGGTATTTTCACCAAACCAAGTCTATATATCTCTCCTTATAACGGCAGGCATAGGTATGGGGCTGTATACTTATTTCAAACTGTCGGTAGTGCAGCTGAAGTCCGCTGCAGAAGAATTAAATCAGATACAACATTCGTTTTCCGCAGCCGCTTTCCAAATGGGATCATTTCTTTCCCAAGGTTATCCGCCAGAAACCACGATTCTTAAAGTGAGCGCAACTATGAAGAACACACCAGTGTCAGAATTTTTCAATATAGTAGCAAACAACGTGCAGAATGTTGGCATGTCCCTTAAAGACGCAATATTCGATAAGGTGAATGGCGCAATAAGGTTCTTCCCGTCGCCGATGCTTATAGCTGCGATGAGAGTATTCATAGAATCGGCACAGAAGAGCATAGTTAACTCCGCGGCAGCGATGCTGTATATATCAAGGCATCTCACAAACCTACAAAGGATAGATGAACAGGTAAGGAACTTGCTTGATGAGACTACCTCGGGTATGAGGGTAGAAGTTGGTCTTCTGAGCCCAGTGATGTCAGGAATAGTTGTCGGTTTGACTACGCTAATAGGCAGTGTTTTGAGATCACTATCTTCGAGCATAAGTACAATAACATCCGGATTGTCAGGTTCGTCCGGCAGCGGTCTTACCGATGTCATACCGTTTGCTTTTGGGATATTTAATCTCTCGGGCGGGGCAGTGCCACTTTACACTTTCCAGATAGTGATAGGCATATATTTGATAACCCTAAGCATCATAATAGGCTATTCTATAGCAACAATCTCACAGCCGGGTGACAAGGTCGAAATGTTCGATAAAATAGCATCAACTGTTCTTATATCGATAATACTCTATGTAATAGTGACTTTCTTTGTGACCTTAGTCTTTGCCTCGATAGGCGGGACAGTCCTGGCCCTTACACATCTAGTCTGATGCGTAGAAAAGCGTCAAAAATGACTTTCACCGGCTTCGATTTTGTGACAGTATGCGTATAAACAGTCTACAGGAACCTTTTTAAGCCATAAAAACGTATATTCGTATAAGAAGGTGTTTTATGGCAGAATTTGTAAGGAAAAGTTCAGTAAAACAAGAAGTCAAGAAGGTCGGAAAGGACATGAGATGTCCGGACGACACAGTCGAAGGTCTAGATAAAGCAGTAAAAGCGCTTATCCAGAAGGCCGTCGACCGCGCGAAGAATGATGGCCGAAAGACCGTCAGAGCTCACGACTTCTGAGCAATTTATTTTTTTTATTTAAATTTTTTGTTTTGTTTTGCGCAATTTAAGTTTTTATTCTATAATATACAACAATTATCATGATTGACATAGAATTCACGCTGGGAATAATCATAATAGCGATAGCAGTGATAACACTTGTAAGAATAATAAAACCGCTTTTGGAAGGATTGATAATAATAGTCGTGATAATAATAGGCAGCGCACTGGTCTTCCATTCTACCCCCTTAGTAAGCCTGCCGAACTTCAATATACCAATATCCGCGGGACCAAACGTGTTCAGCGCGAATCAGGGCGTGGGAAACACGACAGATCTCGTAGTATTCAATGCTTATACTTTCAATATAGACTCATTCTCTGCGACGATAAACGGCAAGCCCGTATCCGTTGTAAATGGGAATCTTATGCTTCAACCGCTTAAGTTTGGAGTAGTAGTCCTGAATTCGACGCAAAAAGGCAACATACAATTGACCGGAAAGACCAACGTTTTCGGCTTTGACCTGAATTCGTTGACGGCCAGTTATAATTACACTTAATATACTAAATCTCTTCTTTCGGAAGGATCTTAAAAATAAGACTGAAGCAAGTTAACAGCATAGCCGAAATCTCTATAATTATAAGTTCGATGGCTATGTTCGTGCCGATAGACGCAAATACTAAAGACGTGAAAACAACCAGCAATACAAATGCCGCTATCATCGGTGCGTAAGTTATAGTCGTTATCGCATCGTTGTACCTTTTAGAATTATCGTTTGGTTTTTTGTTCGTTCTGGTTTTCCATATGTTAAACATGGACCATTTTTTACAGTTTGGGCAACGCATGTATCTGGACGTACCTAATCTAATGGACGTAAAAGAACCGCCGGGAAGCCATTTGTAATAAAACCTATGTCCGCACTTCGGACACTTTAGTCTGGAGGTCTTTATAATAGCCATATATTATTCTATCCAAACGCCTATAAAAGACTTAAATATATTGCAACTTCTGTGTAAGGTTTAGCGTAACAAAATTCGATCAGCATGGAAAAATTACATGGCCAATTTGAGTACTGGAGGCCAAAGAGCAATAAGGCCTACCTTTTTGATCTTTTCGTTGAAGCGTCATATTCGAAAAAGACGGGAAACCTAACAAAGGAAATGCTGAGGGAAAGGGCATTGTCCGGGCTCGAGGGCCTAGTGTCTGATTTGCCTGCAGATGCGCCGGCGAGCACTCTTATTTACATGCTTGATAAGCGCGTAGCTTACGCTTCCCCGCTCGAGTTTGATATTTTTGCGGTAGAATTCGGTGAGCTTCCCGGCGAAGAAAGCCCAAAAAACCTGCAATGCGTAGGCTATGCAACTATTTTCATCTGCGCACTTGAAAAGCTAGGAAGATACGATATCCTAAACAGGATAAGGATAAATAGCACCCCATCACACATCTGGTTATCTTATGAAGACAAGTACGACATAAACATAAATTCTATCGGTAAAACATCTGAAAGGAAAATGCCGCCGGAAGCGCTGCTTTTGGAAAATTTTAACGTTCTAGCACACAAGCTCGATATTTTACGGGATTATGACGAGGTTATAAAAGCATGCGATGCTGGCATAAGCACGTACCCCGCAGACTTCTCCGTGTGGCATCACAAGTCCCAAGCCCTCTGTCAGTTAAATGATTATTATGGTGCACGCGCTTGCTTGATTAGAGGTCTGGAACTAAACCCGAACAGCCAAATCCTTAAAAATGACCTGGATAGCATAGAAAAACGCATTCCGATTAAAGACGAATTTAATTTTTAATTAATTTAATTTGTGTAATCTATTTATTATATAATCTGAGATATATTTGGTAGGCTAGCTGGGGAGACAGTCCCTCCCTGTAAGCGCAAACGGACTTCAGGCGCGGTGAAAATACAGTTGAGGGGTAATGATTCCATAAATGATAGTAAAGCTATCGAAGACTCACAGCTTCGTGGGATGTGTTTTCTTAAAAACCCGGCCAGGCCCGGAAGGGAGCAACCGTAATTAGGGAGATGCGTGCTTACGAAACAACTGTGACGAGAAAATGTTACTACCCTCTCTATGGATAGTTATTTCGATGCTGTATGCCTACAATAGTAATTGAGTCGGGGTACTCAAGCGGTTACGAGGCACGCCTGCTAAGCGTGTTGGCGAAAGCCTTCGCGAGTTCGAATCTCGCCCCCGACGTTTTTTAATGACCTAAGCAGGAGTTTAATGCGTTCGGCTGACATAAATGACGGGGCGACAGTCGTTTGAAAGTATATAAATATAGGCATTTTATACATAGCTAATATGACGGAAGAAGATAAAAAGGACTTATTGCAGGACCTTACGAAAAAGATGCTGCCGAAACTATTTATGTCGGTTTTATCACCAAAAGGAAAAGACATAACGCTCACTTTGGACAATCTTGAATTGAAACTGCCAAGTTTTGAACACCCTATAAAACTTACTGGTAAAATAGTTCTGTCCTTTGATCATAAGAAAGGCAAGGAGTAAATATGACAACACTAAGGCCGGGCAGGACGATAAGACCGTTTAAGATCCCTTACTCAAGGAAATCCAAATATAAGTCAAGTAATTATGCAAAAGTATCGCAACAGCCCAAAATTACCCAGTACATATCCGGTAACAATTCTCAGAAATTCGATTTGAAAATAGCAGTGCTTTCCAAACAACAACTTCAGATAAGAGAGAATGCACTGGAAGCCGCAAGGATAGTTGCTAATAAGTATCTTACCGATAATGTAGGCGACCAGAACTTCAAGCTTATACTAGTTTCGTTTCCGCATCAGATATTGAGAGAGCACAAGCTGGCTACTGGTGCTGGAGCAGACCGTTTCTCTTCTGGAATGCAGAAGTCATTTGGTAAGCCAACAGGTTTCGCTGCTAGAGTACGTGCTGGCGACAGAGTGTTTGAAATACACCTTAACAACGATCATTTGAACGAAGCTAAGACTGCCGCCGTAAAGATAGGCAAGAAATTGGGCGTAAGGACTCTTTATCTAGTTTCAAAGAACGGGTCAGTTTAAGACTTGCTTCTTAATTTAAAACAACCTACGTTGAAGCTTGTACTTTCGCGCGATTCTTCCGAGCTTTCAATTAAAAATATTCTTCTTCGGTCTTTTCAAGTTTGTTTACGTATCTGACAAGCACAAAAAGAAGGGATGAGAGCCGGTTCATGTATCTTAATAGGGGTTCATCCTTTACATTGGCTTTTATTATGCTCCTTTCCGCCCTTCTAGCCATCGCTCTGGAGACATTTATCGCAGTAGCGCCGGCAGAACCGTTTGGATATATGAATTTTTGCATCGGCTCTATGCGCTTGGATATGGATTCTATCGTCTGTTCCAAACGACTTAAATCCTCGCCGTCGATAGGCTTTACTTTAGACTTAACCACCCTGATGTACCCTGAAAGTTCAGACCCGACGACGTACAAACACCGTTCAAGATCCTTCAGTATTCCTTTTACTTCTTCGTCGTTTATGAAAGAATAAGCGTGTCCCAGAGACGCATTAACCTCATCCACGTCTCCTATTGCATTTATTATGTTACTGTCTTTTCTGACGCGTTTTCCGGCTATACTGGTCTTGCCTTTATCACCGACCCCAGTATAATACTTCATTGCCTTTCCTCATCTTCTCTAGTGCTTTCAGGGTTTTTGAGCAGGTAGTACTTCGCTTTTCTTCTTATAGTGTCCATATAAACTCGAAACATATCATAAGACAGGTGGTAATAAACTGTTTTTCCTCTTCTTTCTGAAACGAGAATCTTTGAGAACATCGGTGATACGAGATTATAAAAATGCTTTTTGCCGTTTGGCGAGTTCAAGTCTATCGATAGAAAATTAGCCAGGTCCTCTCTGCTGACATCTGCCTTCTCTCTAATAAAATTAATTATCTTCTCACCCTCTGCGTGAAGTTTCATACTCTTGGGGTGATTTCCGTATATAAGTTGCATAAGCTCTTCCATAAGATAACTCTACTACTGCAGCAATATAAAGATAGACGCCCGGGGCAGGATTCGAACCTGCAACCCACTGGTTTTTGCTTTTAAATTAACAGCCAGTTGCTCTGCCGTTGAGCTACTCGGGCTCATCCTTCTACTATTGATTTTTGAGATATAAATTCTTTAATTTTCTTTGATATAAATCCATTAAAATCAGTTATTCCATACGGCTTGTCATACGCCAATTTCTCACCGTCCAAATATGCGGTTTTGTGCGCATTTAAAAATGCATCAAGGTTTTTCTTGTCTACCCATAATGAAGGGCCGATCTGTTTGCTGGTCTTTGTGGAAGGTACGTTTTCAACTTCTATTAAAGCTTCTACGTCGTCGTCGTTGTATATCGAATGAAAATCGTATAAATTTATACCGTTGGATTTTAGATATTCTACAAGCATGTTTAATGCTTTATTGTACTTGGAAAAGAACACCGTCTTTGGACCAACTACCTTTACTTTTCGGGTAAAAAGCTTAGTGCCGCGTTTTTTCGAGTCTAAAAGTATGGCTTTTCTCTTGTCCTTTTTGTCAAAAAAAGACTTTTTCGGTTCGTCTAAGAACTGCTTTGCCGATAAAACGAATCTGGAGAAATTATCAAGGTTTAAGGAACCGCATACGTTTCTATATTTATTTGTCGGATCGACTAAAACAAGAGGATTTTCATTAGCCCCGATACTTGCCATCGCTTCTTCTTTGCTATAGTAAATTCGTTCCCCGTCTATGAACTTGCCCGGCTTCCAGTTGCACGCATCCCGCAATAGTTTTTCAAAACTCCCGTAATTTATGACGAGCAACTCTAGCACATAACCGGAGAACCCATGTATGTACGCCTCAGAGCCGAAACAATCGTTCGATTTGCAGAATCTTTTTAGAAGCATAACGTCCCTTCTGATAGAAGCGCTCGCCTTCTTGTTGAAGTAGTCCATGTGCATTATAGAAAAATCCATCGAGTTTTTAACTTTAGTTACTTCTTCGAATTTTACCAGAGGCACTATCTGCACAGTATATCCGTGCATATTTCCTACGAAATACTTTCTTGTACCAAATTCGGCATCGAACTGTTTCGGTACTAGCTTATCGAGATTTTCTGTAGAGTTTTCGTCATTAAACATGACAAAAATATCCAAATCGCTCTCTCCGGACAACCAGGTGCCTTTTGCGAATGAACCGCTAACCTTAACATCGTGTACGCCGTAATCTCCCTTGGAAGCCGAGCGTTTTATGTGTGATATTACTTCGTCGACAGTTTTTTCTGCGCCTCTTAATTCTTTGTCAGAGGGTTTTAGCTTTGCGTATACGTCATCGAAAATCTTATTAAATGCACCAATCATAAGTATGATAGAAAATATAGAAATATAAACATGGATGAAAATATTTTGAGTTCAAGGTTACTCTCAGTTTTAAAAGGATTGGGGTTCGAGGATCTTACTGAGATACAGAAGCTTGCAATACCGAAGATAAATTCCGGTCAGAACATTGTAGTAAGCGCACCAACGGGTTATGGTAAGACGCTAGCCGCATTTTTGCCGTTTCTGGACAGGCTGGATTCGAAAGCGCCTGGTATTCAGCTATTATACATAACCCCTTTGAAATCACTAAACAGGGACATATTCAAGAATATAATAAAAATAGGAGAAAAAATGAGTATAGAGATAGATGTCAGGCACGGCGACACAAGCGCCTATGAACGTGCAAATCAGGCCAGAATGCCACCCCACTGTCTGATAACTACTCCGGAGACGCTACAGTCCGTTTTTCTTAGTCAAAGGATGCGTGATAATCTGAAGAACCTGAAAGGAGTGATAATCGACGAGATACAGGGTCTTATGGAATCAAAGAGAGGCACGCAATTCTCAGTAGGGTTCGAAAGATTGAAATCTCTGGCAAAGTTCCAAACGGTCGGCATAAGTGCGACAATAGCTGATTTTGAGGAAACAAAGAAATTCATAAGCGCATCGGATGCCATACAGTTCTACGGATCTAAAAAGTATGATGTTGAAGTGATATATCCCAACATAAGCAAGGAGGACGAAGCCGTTGCGTTAAACGAAAAGGTCACTGACGTTATAGCAAATGGTCTTAAGTACATAAAAAACGCGATAAAGGACTCAAAATCCACACTTCTATTTACAAATACGCGCGAAACAGCGGAATTCCTCGGCTCAAGACTGACAAAATTCATAAAAAACGAGAAGGTAGAAGTACATCACAGTTCCCTTTCAAAAGAGGTAAGGACACAGATAGAGGAAGCGTTCAAGGTCGGAAGCGTAAAACTCATGATAGCGACCAGCTCAATGGAATTAGGAATCGACATCGGTGACGTGGATCTGGTAATCCAGTATATGTCCCCGAGGCAGGTGATAAAGATGAT
Organism: Nanobdellota archaeon; assembly: GCA_021836125.1. Classification (GTDB taxonomy): domain Archaea; phylum Nanobdellota; class Nanobdellia; order Parvarchaeales; family Parvarchaeaceae; genus Parvarchaeum. The sequence goes on from JAKBJF010000012.1 coordinate 19,455, forward strand.
CCAGAGGATTGGAAGATCCAACCATAACAAAGAAGGGGTCGCTAAAGGAAAGATACTTACCATAAACGTTGATGACTATCTCGAAAGCATGGCCATACAGCATTGCATAAGCGAAAAAAAACTGGAAATAATACCAGTTCCAAAAAATAGCTTAGACATACTTGCGCACCAGATAGTGGGCTTAATAATAGACGGCGTACGCACGGAAGATGGGATATATGAAACTATAAAAAAATCATATGCTTTTGACAGCTTGGATAAGACGGAGTTCAAGAATGTACTGGATTTTCTTTTGAAACACTATATGATAAGATATTACGGTACCGAGCTGATACGTACAAGAAAAGGGCTGTTATTTTATATAGGAAACATATCGTCGATACCGGATAAAAGGACATACATTGTCATAGACTCCCAGTTAAACCAAAGAGTCGGTGTACTTGACGAAGGGTTCGTTGCTGAACATGCAAGAGAAAACTCAAATTTTATAATGAAGGGAGAGACATGGAAAATAGTAAAGATAGAGAACGGCAAGATAAGCGTTGTACGTTCTCCAGGAAGCATAGGCTCGATACCTGCATGGGAAGGCGAGTTAATGCCCGTAAGCAGGTTCGTTGCTGAAAAGGCAGCCGATCTAAGAAAAGACTACGTTAAAAAGTTTTCTGCGCTATCCGAACAGAAAGATTCTTTTTCGATGCCGGACAAGGAAACCATCCTACTAGAAAAAATAGAGGATTTTGTAATAATGCATTCCACTTTCGGCAGCAAGATAAACGAAGGTATCTCCAAAGCCATAGCCGCCGTAATAACTGAAGTCACAGGTGAAAGTGTGATGGCAAAGATCGACCCCTATCGCATTATGGTAAAGACCAAGCTTTCACTCGATGGTTTCAGAAAGGTGCTGTTAAACATAAAAGACGTTGAAGAACTTGTAAGAAAAAGCACTTTCAACAGCACGCTTTTCGAATACCGTTTTCTTAACGTAGCCAAAAGATTCGGCATAATAAACAAGAATACGGACTTTACAAAGATGCGAATACGCGGTCTGATAGATATCTATCGCGGAAGCGTGATAGAGCATGAAACATACAACGAAATATTCGCAGACAAAATAGACATAAAGGGGACAACAGAGATAATAATGCGCCTTAAAAATGGCGATATAAAACTGGACATAAACGACGGTGATCCGTCTCCGTTGGCATATGAGGGCTTAGAAAGTTCTTACGGCGGATCCCTAGTTAAACCAGAAGAAGCAAGAAAACTGCTGCGCGACCTAGTGTTAGAGAGGCTGAAATCTACGCCATTCTGTATGGTTTGCATGAACTGCGGTAAAAGTCTTGGTGAACTACATGCGGACAATACTGATGGGCTGAAGTGCCCAAAGTGTACCGCAAAGTACATCGGATTCTACAAGGCAAAATACAAGGACGAATACGCACCTATAATAAAGAAATATTTCGCAAAAAAGGAGCTTTCAAAGCAGGAAGAACTCATAATTAAAGGTGTAAAACAGAGCGGATCGCTGTATTTGGGATACGGCAAAAAGGCGTGTATAGTCGGCGCCTCTTATGGCGTAGGGCCAACTACTGCGAGTAGAATACTGTCATCTTACAGCAGAACAGAAGAAGAGCTGATAGAAAAGATAATAGAAGCGGAAAAGAACTATATAGAAACGAGAGAATATTGGGGTTGATTTAAACCTTTATCTCGCTGGCGGAATAGTTTTTACCGTGACTGACGCATACCAGGTCGGGATTAAGCTCCTTTATCTTTTTTGCACTGTTCAGCCAACTTATATAATCCTCAAAGAAATTGGGCAAATTTAGGCCACCCGACTTCCCGTCGAATAAGTCACCACAGATCAATGTCTTTGAATCTTCCATATATATAGATATAGAATCATTGGTGTGTCCGGGTGTTTCTATTATCCTGGCGTTTAAATTGAATTCCTTCGGAAACGCGCCCTCTTTCAATACCATCTCCGGTTTGAAGAATTTCGGTTTCATGAAGTTTTTAAACAAATTAAGCGCCACTATCATAAGTTTGCCCTTTGCACCCCGGGCTTTTGGCATCCTCAATCCGGCGCTTCCATCAACATACTTTATGCCTTCGTTGTTTATGGCGACCTTTGCATTTGTAAGCTTTTTAAGGTCATACACGCTGCCGAAGTGGTCCAAATGGGAATGTGTGATAAGTATGTACTTAAGATCACTTACAGTTTTTCCTATACTGTTTATGTACCTTATTATCTTATCCTGATTTTTAGGCATACCGCCATCGACCAAAATTAAACTGCCGTCAGAAGCAACCATTAAAAATACATTTACATAACCTAGATAAATCTCATGAAGCGATGGATTTATCATTCTACCCAATACTTTCTTGTCTGCCATAAGATTACTTCTAATCCTTGCTATTTAAAAATAACGGGCTCATGAGCTACCCTTGTCATCATCGCTAAGCTCAGCAGGTGTTCACTAAATCATCGCCCGTTAAAGTTTTGGTGGAGGCGGTGTATTTCCGGATCCATTCGAAACGCCACTTGGACTGTTGTATTGTAATACAAACAACGTTTCCGTATTATATATATTGTTCAATAAAATCGATGAGAGGGCCTTGCTTGTAGCGTATAACGTTTGCCCGTTATCACTCTCATATAATTGCCATCCTGCGCCGGTCGAGCCGTTATAACAAAGTTCCTGCACAAAAAAAGGCGAATTTATGCAGTCTATATTACCGCCAGAAACATTGAAAAAAGTTATGTTTGCAGAAGTACTCAATAAATATTCCGTAAGGGACAGCATGTTTGTGGCGTTTGTACCCTGAATTATGGAGGATACGGGCATCGCTTGCAGAGGCGCAGCTATGAAAACAGACCCGTTGGCGGACTGGAAGAGGCTGCCGTTTTTAACCAGTGCCTGCGGCACGATTATGTAAAAAGTTATCTGGTTATTGTTACTGGCTTTGGGTATAAACAAGAAAATGGAGCCCACAAACGCTATGGCGACAGCTATCGCTACTATCTGTTTTATTATTTTTTTGACCATTAATCAAATTCTAATGCTCTTTTACTTTAAAAGCGCGTATCCCAATAGTGCTACAAGCATTATTATTATGAGCCCTAAAAGAAACGGCCATGGCATCGTCAGTATAAACGCCAATAATATTATTGTAAGCGCTACGCCAAATAGCATCCTAGAATACTTTTTCTTGCTGGCATAATGTACCGCGTATCCTACAGAAAAGAAGACGAACGCAGACACAAATACAATCGCGCTTAACACGACTATAGATATATACTCGAATGGACTGTACTGGGAAGAAGTTATCGGGTATGAGAATACAGTGACTAGTACGAGGGGTACAACTATGCTTATCAGTGATTTTAAGTTGGGATTCCCTATAAGGAACTTCGGCATTATCTTGTCCTTAGCCATATTATCAAGAGTGTTGTTTGCCGAGTTAGCTACTGAGAAGGCCACCGTCAATATAACGAATATCGATAATCCAACTATAAGATTTTGCGCCAATCCGCCAATCCGGCCCGAGATTATATTGGAAGTAAACTCACTGACTACTGAAAGTGTCTGGTTGAGGGCATTCCCACCCAATAGATACACAAGAAGCTGTACTATCGCGAAAAGTACTATAACGCTGAACATTACATAAATCAAAGCCCTAGCAACTTTGCTTCGGTCTTCTCCTTTATAGACCATGGATACGCTTTCAAATCCACCGTACATCCAAAGGAATAGTATGATGGATGTGGCTATCGGTATGAAAGAATACGCGGAACTAGAAGAGGTCTGCGAAGCGCTGATAATATTGGTTCCATAAGCTAAAACAGATCCGACTCCCACGGCTATCAAGAGCGCAAGGAAAAGTATTTTTACACCGCCAGCAATATTCATCGTGGTTCTCTCGTGTCTATAAATCAAAAGCCCCCACATTAGGAAAGGCAGAGA
>JAKBJF010000024.1 GCA_021836125.1 Nanobdellota archaeon
TTAGGTATGCAATAGATGTAGTGCCCCTGTAGTTTAGCTTGGATAGAATACCGGTTTCCTAAACCGGTCACCTGGGTCCAAATCCCAGCGGGGGCAAATAAAGAAGGGGGTATAGTATATCCCCTCGCTAATTTCACTCGGGGATATAACCGCTAAAACTTATGTAAAGGCACTGTCCAATATAACTAATGTCTTCAGGATGGCTCAACGGTTGTTAAGCATAAAAGTGAGTGAACTCGGATAGGTATACTAACTTATATGTTAGATTACAATGCTCAAAAAATCTTTCAGAAAGATATTTCGATGATTTTAATAGGGAATTAGAACTTAAGATTTCTACTAAATACAAAAATATTAAGTTTTCAGATGCGCAAAGTAACTTTGTATTCCCAATCGAAGAATTCTGGGAAGCGATTAACGATTTTTTCTTTGTGCAGGATCTTTCATCAGCGATCATGTCTCGCAGTGTATTGGAATCTGCAATTCAAAGGGCTATAATTTTATTTTATCAAAATAAACTTTTGGAGAAAGCAAAAGGAAAAAAATTTAATGATCTAGAACTACTAATAGCCGACATGGACTATTTTTATGATAATATGTCTTCTTTTGATAAGAGTTGTAAAATTATGGAAGACAAACTAAAAATACTTTCAAGGGAACAAATAGAGGGAATTAAACGCCTGAGAGAACTAGGCAATTTTTCGGCACATTTTGTAGAGAGGATATTTAATGGCCCCTCCCGCATGAACGAATATAATAAAGACATGAAAGGAATCAGTCAGAAACTCGCTGATTTAAAACAAAAAACTTTAGAAGGTAACGTACCTTCAATAGACGAATACAAAAATATCGCTCAGACGAAGATTGATATATCTTCAGAGGAGGCTAAAGAGATTCTGGATGGGACCAAACAATACCTTATAGAAATTATCAGTAATTCTATATACGAGTTTTGATAGAAACTATAAGTAGAATATGGAATAAAAATACTACGCTGTCTAGCACCAGTCTAGGGCTGTTTTTTCTTCATCTCAGAAATAACTTGTTCTGAAGTTAAGCCCAAATCCTTCCACTTGGCTAAATCGATAGATGTAATTGGATAAAACGTTTCTAGGCTTCCTTTCTCTAAGCCCTCATGTATTACTTTTAATGCGTGCGTGCTATAACATTCCCTAGATCGCTCTCTTAATTCGAAATCGTCAAGGCGAAATGGATTGCCTACAAATATAATTTTCTTTCGTGGGTTTGCTGCAATTATTTCTGATACATCTTCTTGGGTAATCGGGCCATTTTGATGTCCCTTTATTTGAATTATAAATTCGTCGGGCTGATTTTTCATTTTTAATATGTGATCTATGGTATTTCGTTTGCTAGTATTATCATATACCTCAAAGCCGAGATCCCTGAATGCTCTTAAAACCGCATTCTCTAGTTTTTCTCCATCTCTCCAATACAAATCTTCGATGTAATTTATTTCGTTTTTCGCAGCTTCAAATTCTTTATAAGTCCGATCAAATTTCTCCCGATTAAGTTTTATTTTCGAAAGCCATTTTGGTCTATCCTCGCTATGCTCTTCGATGCGCATAGATTCTAATTCCGCTATAAAAGTTCTTAAAAATCGTTTTTCTTCGGGTTCCCCATATAGGAAAACTTTAGGATAAAGTACCAGCAACGTTTCGCCGGCTTTTACAATTGCCCCGACCACTAAGCCAGATACATTAGTAGCAAACGGTTCAAAATTAGAAGCTCTTTTTGATTTGCTTGCGTTCGATAATCTTGTTGAGAGTTCGTCAAAGCCCTCTGAAAGTTTTTGTGAGATAGATGGCTCAAAAGTCCCTATATACGAAAGTTTTTTATTATATTTTTCAAAAAATTTACCTAATTTTGTTCTATCATCCAAAGATAAATGCTGTCCGTTCGTTTTCGTGGATTCGAGATATTCTGCTAGTTTAATCGAGTAATGTTCAATAAATAATTTCTTAGCCTTTGCACTCAGTTCTTCTAATTTTTCTTTGGATGTGTCCGGTTTTTTGTGCCATTCTCCGTTAACATCCTGCGCTTCAATACCAGCATCTCCATAATTATAAGTACGCCAAAGCGGATGAAACGGCATCGTTAATATGCCATGATATGTACCTATACAATCTAGTTTTTCTGGTTGTTCTAATAAATCCCATATGCTTTTTATCATCACAATATTGTAATCCGAGAAATCTGGTATAGGCAAAAGATGTGGTTCTTGATTAGGTATTTCTAGCTTATGAACGCTGGTTATTTCATCCCCTTGTCTTGCTTTTATATCAGGATACCCTGCAGTTAAAATATATGTCTTCTCCATATAGGATATTTATAGGTAGGACGTTCTATAAATCTTTTAAAATGAACAAGCTCGACTAGGAAATCAACATCGACGCCCCTCCCCAAGATTCTATTCGCAGCCGATTAGCACTCCAAACTCTTACAATTATAAGCTTTTTCAAATACGCCATCTTCCCACGCTTCTCGTACAATTTTTCATCGAGTTCCCCGTCTTCTTGATACAATTTCTCGAACTCTCGAGATTTTCCTCCCCTGCCAGGACCCAGCAATTATTGACTTTTATCCGAGGCGGCTTCGAGATGATTCCCACCCTACTCCGAGAAGACTCCCAGAAGGCCATTAAGTTTCTTAATCTACTGGAAAAAAAGTATGTTTTTACTTCCCAAAAAAGATGACTATCTGCTCCCATAACACGGCTTTCGTTTATCATCGCTATAAGAAGGATACTACCCTCCGAGAAAGAGTGCATGGTTAAAACGAAAATTTATTGCTCGAGGATCGCCTTTTTAATTGCATCTCTTACAGACGCACGTCTGTTTTCTGGTACCTTAAAAATATCTTCAAGCGCTTCGTAAGCCCAAAACGGCGGTTCTATGACAATTGGCCTTTTATCATGTCCAAGTTCGCTATAAGAGTCTTCCGATGGCGAAACAAGTGCAAGATGGTGCTCGGCATTTTTGTTATACGCCCATGCATTTATTACTCTTGATGCATGGTCTTTACTGCTTATGGCGACTATCGCCGCATTTTTCTTTAATGCCCATTTCATTATCTCGCTAACATTTTCCTCAGTGTTCTTAGATTCTCTTTCAAGTATGACGTCATTTACAGTATTTAGAAGCTCTGGAAACATTTTCCGTGTATATTCGTATATCGCATCTGCCTCGACCATGCCATTGTTCTGCACTCCTCCGGAAAGCACGAGGTAAGTCGTTATCCTTGATTTCTTAAAGAATTCTGCTAGCTTCACAGCCCGTTTTAGTCTATCATTCACTACGCCAGTCCAATCCTTCTCCTCCATCTGTGGGTTTTTGGTGTACCCATGAACACAGAGTAGAATGGCTTCCATTACTCTAATGAAGCACTCTCACATTAATAAAGTTATGGTGATATTTGAGAAGACAATTAATAGCATAGGATGAAAAACCGCACTTTAAGTAAAAAACGCTTAAATAGCCGTGGTAATCTTACTACTGTTATAATTTCGAATTAAGGAGGTCTAAACAACAATGGAAACTAATGATTTGGAAAAGGATTTAGAACGTCTTCTTTCTGCTTATAGGGAAAAGACAAAGATGCCTAAAATAAGGTCATTGAACAAAGACCTCGGTTATCTTGAAGCAAGAAAAGCAGCAGAGCCCTACGGAGGACTGCCTACAAATGCATTGCACCAGAAGACACTGGTAGAAACAGATGACTGGAAAAGTCCGGAATTGAAAGGTTATTACCCTGCGTTTGCGAGGGAAATGTCTGTATACCCGGAATACGGTGAAACGATAAAGAAAGGAGAAGATTTAATAGACCCTTACTTGGACAATAAAGGGAGAAAATGGGTTTACCCATCTTACTGCATACCAGATGAAGCCATCGGACAGAGTGGTAAAGCACTCATGGTAAACCCGAGAAAGATCGTAGAAGAGGAAAAAGAAGTCACGGTAATAGCAAATCCATACAAGGACGTAACCATTCTTTCACATTTCCCACAGCGCTCTGGCTGGACACAGACATTCGGAGCCGATAATTGCGTTTGGCGTTTGGCAAAGACAGGCGTGCGGCCTTTGGTTCGCGGCTTCGGCGGCTGCGACTTTAGGCGTTATGTTGATGTCGTCTGTGGGCTTGGCTACCGTTTCGGGGTGGGCTATGAAAGCATTGAAGAAGTGCCACTAAATCTGAAGGACATCACCTTAGAACAGTTCCTATCGGTTATTAAGAAGCCAAACAGATAAAAATATGGTACAGAAATACGACAGGAAACTTGAAGGAGATGTACTAGTTTATAAACCAGTCTGCAGGAAATTCGCATCAGCGACCCAAGTGGTTGCATATCCTAATTTTATATTAACTACTTGGCCAGAGAGTCTCGCGAGAAATTTCTTAGAGGGGGTTTTAGTTGATATCAGAAGATATGACAAACAGTCTCCACAGCCGATAAACACTTATAAAATAGTTGCTGAAAATTCTGGCGACTGTGCCTATCTGGATAGGATTTTAAGTGGACTTAATTCGAAGAGAGTAGCTAGGAAATTAGGTGATAAGCTAAGTAAGATACATGTGATCACCGCACCAGAAGAATTTCCTGAAGCCATTCCTCCGTCCGTTCCCAATGTCGCCCCGGTGTGCTCATCAACAAGTAAATACAGTTCATCGGTTAGAAAGTGTGCTTATTGTGGCTCTGTTGCTAAATGTGATAAAGCTTGTGAACATTGCGGTGCTCCGTAAGTCAATCTAAGATAAAAACGATTATTGAAGGTCATGATCTCTTTGAAGGGGAGATAAGAAAATTTAAATATCTTATGCAATCTGACTATTACTATGGTTTTAAAGTACCTGATAGCCATTGACGGTCCTGACCCGGATAACCTGGCGTTGGTAGCATTTAGTGCACGATTACTGGGAAAAGAAAATTTATTGGGAGTTTTGCTAACTGGCAGACCGGTAAATAAACAAGCGACTAAAGAGACACCAACCTCTGAATGGAGTTATAGCCAATCCTTGGACGTGCAAAGGACAACGGCTTATAGATTCCAAAATTTTATGCGATCATACAGCATTAATGCGGATACTTTTGATGGAGGAATTTTCCCGCACACATTAGTGCCACATCATCTCCATTTTAATGATGAAACCGGTTTTTGCGACGTGGATTTAGATGAAGCCAATAAAAATCTTAAACTTAAAGAATTAAGCGAATTAAGAGCAAGAATCGGCATGGATAGATTTATTGTACTTATCGGCGGACCGATGACCGGCTTGAAAGATTTGCTGGTAAGGTATCCTGAATTATCAGTGCAGGTCGAATCAGTTCATGCAATGTATGGAACATTGGGAAACGTAGAACTCATGAGTCTTGGCGGGGAAAAACGGGGTATGAAACAGTTTAACGTGGCATGTGATCCCCAAGCGGGTAGGTATGTTATCGATTCTTTGAAGTGCCCTATATATTTTATTACGAGCGACTGTACAAGAGATGATAAGATATCGTTTGAAAATCCACACGCGCTAGAAAGTTTTCTCACAAAAAATGAGGGTAATGATAAATTGTTAAGTTTGTATTGGGCTTGGTTCGAGAAGGTGTTGCAACCAAGAAAAGAGAAGATATACATTCATGATGTCTCCACAGCCATCTCAGCATCGCAATATGGGTCAGAAGTTTATGAGTTTATACCTGTGAAGATAACAAATTTTCCCTATCTGCCTTCCGAACAGAAAGATTGGGGAGTAATTGAATTCAAATCGGACGACAAAAGCAACATATACATTTCAAAAAGATTAAAGAATCCCAATTTGTATCTTAACTTGTTAAAAGAGTATTTACATTAAAGTTGTTTGAATTCTATCTGCTCAATTCATTAGCTTAGCTGACCACTATACTTAATTTCTCCCGTATGTGCGGTATGATTTGCCGAG
>JAKBJF010000013.1 GCA_021836125.1 Nanobdellota archaeon
ACTATTCCATTACCATCTGCCATCGGTATAAGTTATTTGACCCATGGAGATGGAGGGTATTAACTACAAAATACAGATGGAAAAATAATCATTTTAATATAAAATATGTTAAACGTAAATGCGCTCTCTGCTAAAATGAAGTTGGTTATAATAGTCTTGATATCCGTTATCGCAATCGGGGGCTTACTCGCTTTCAACCACTACAATAGCACAAGTCGGATAAATAATTCTCCTAATGCAAGCAGGGTAGTTGTAACAGCAGTAGATTTGAAGGTCGGAGGAGTATCTATTTCTAGTCTAAGCGGTTTCACAAACAAGTCTGGGGCCATTATTTATTACACTTTTTTGTATCCTAGATCTTCCTCACAAACAAGCATATCCTTGTTGACTACCGATACGCCTGGGTTCTCAGTATTAAGTGTCTCACCTACGCCTCCACAAATTATAAGCGCTGGCGGAAATGAGACCTTTACAATCGAGTTCGGCCTTCCAAACACAGCATATATCGGAACGCTTGATATTCTGTTATCCTTGCAGAGCAATGCATCAAGCGCAGGCTCCGGTAGTAAAACTACAGGTTTCGGTAACTTCTCCGTGTTAAGTTATTCCTGCTCTGTATACCGCGGATTTTCTGTGGTTCTGCTGAATAATAAAGGCTTTTCAATAGCTCCTGAAGGCAACCCCACTATTTTATCATCAAATGGTTTATCGCCGAACACAGCTTTGAAATTCAGCACAAACTCATTGGTATTGAACGGAAATACATTCAGTATAGAAAATTCCACGCAAAATCCATGCGGTGCGACTACTGGCGCATCTTACGATTTAAATCTTTCCTTCTCTTATCTGGAGAGCAATATAAATTATACGCTTAACAGTACTGTGAGAGGTACAACAGTAGGTTGATATTGTACACTTCTATAGTTTGTACAAAGTTAATAATATGTGCAGAAAATCCGCGATTTAAATCAGATGGTGAAAATCGAGACAAATTCCATGACCTTATCGTTCTCATGAAACCAAGACCTAAAACCTATTCCTTTACGAAAGTCCCGCCGAATTTTCGGCTAAATTCAAGTATTTTTTCAGCTATGTCCGACCTTATCATCTCTTCCGGTGGTTTTTCTCCCTTGGACAGAATATCCCGTATCGCCGTCTGGCTGATTTTTATTTGATGGTCAGAATGCGTACAGTTCCTGTCGCTTACGATCTGTCCGCAGCGTTTGCAATAACCTATCTCGTTGAAGAATATGAATTTCATGTTCAATTTGTCTTCGAATTTTTGGAAGAGCCTGTGCGCCGCATAAGGCTCGTACAGTCCGCCGACACCGGACATGTCACGCCCGACGGTGAAGTGCGTGCACCCGAAATTTCGCCTTATTATCGCAAAAAGCACCGCAGACCTTGGTCCGGCGTAGCGCATCGATATAAGCAGAGGGCTCAAAAGTACCCTGTCCGAAGGGAAGTAATTGTCGACAAAATAGCGGTAGGTGTGGTATATTATCTCCGGCCTGTAGTCGCCGTTTTTCAGCTTTCCTAACACGGGATGTATCAGCAGGGCCTCTGCGTTCTCAAGAGCCATCCTTTGTATGTATTCATGTCCGCGATGGGGAGGGTTCCTGCACTGGAACGCGGCAACAGACCCGAATTTCATCTCGAAAAGTTTCCTGCGGACTTCATTAGGAGACAGTTCAAATTCCTTTAACGGATGTTTTGGAGGAGCGATAAGATACACTTTGCCTGCGATTGCAGTGTCACCGTAATTTTCAACTAGTTCCTTCACGTTCGGATGGGAGACGTCATTTACTCCAAAGACCTGCGTAGCGATCCTGTTTTTGTCCAACTTGTAAGTTTCCGATACCTCGACCATTGCGACCGGAGAATCTTTGTAGTCTATGACGATGTTCTCGCCCTTTTTTACATTGCGGGGCAGGCTCTTCGGCGCCAATATGAAAGGTATAGTCCATGGCATGCCGTTGGGCAACGACATATTATCGATGACGCCGTTCAATTCTTCTTCGTTTAAGAATCCGGTTAATGGAGTATAGACTCCAGTCGCTATTTTCTCCGCGTCAAAGGCCATCTCTTCGTCGACCTTTACGTGCACAAGGCCGTTTGTATCTCCGATCTCAGTGCGTTGATGCACAAGCTCCGTCGCACCGTACGGCGTGTTTAAACGCGTTTCAACCACCTTTTCGGTATATTCCTCAGAATCAAGGGGCATAAAATTTGTTATACAAATGCAATATATAAAACAAACGGTAGAAAGCATTGCCGTTTTCCTTTTGCGTTTAGAAGCAGTTTATTTAATCTAAATAAAGCATGTAATTTTATGCCCATAAAAACTAAATCAATGGCGCCTCTTGTTAAGCATAACAGATAGCCGATTTTATGGTAAAAACAAGAGTTCGTTCGATACATGATGAGGCGCAGCATGCCAGCGCCAGTGAGCGCAAGGTGCAGTCGCGGTTCGGCACCGAACAGGGCGGATTTCCCCCGTATACCCGACGCCTCTTGCTTCAGAGTTTTCTGCTGGGTATTATCCCGCCGATAGTGTTGCTGGCAGCCATTGCCCTTAAAGACGTGACACTGCTGACCTACACACATGTCATGTCAGCCGTGATGTGGACCGGTTTTGATCTGTTCATGGCCATAGTACTCGGGAGGGTACTCAGGTCGCTCAACATAGTTGAGAGAGTGGAAGTAGCTAAGAGACTCACTCCATCAACATTCTTTTTATTGCCTTCACTCGCCGCTACAACCATAATCGCCGGCATATATCTCGCCATGGAATTAGGCATATTCAATTTTGCATATCCTTGGATAGTGGCTGCGCTTGCGATAGTCACCATATTGGCCGTACAAGGGTTCGTAATACTCATGCCGAATAGCATGAAGATATTCATAGAGCTTGCAAAGCCGAATCCCAGCAGAGAAAGGATAGCAAAGCTCAACGGGATGAACATACGGCTAGCCGGCGTGCAGGGAATATTTCAGATAGCGATAATATTTGTAATGGTAAACATATCCAACCTTCCCACAGCCACGGCACACCTTAACCTCCAGGCAATATTATACTCGCTCATCGCTTTCGCCGCGCTGTTCTTAGGAGTCTACCTATTCATCTATCGCGCTGCAGTCATAAGCTACAAAAGGCATGAACTAGATGAAAAAGCGATCGGCACCCTAAGATTCGGTTTATATGGGCATATAGTCATATTTGCCGTCTTAGGCATGACGCTCTTGTTTGCATAGTTTGTGCAATAGTTTTTTTCTTGATATTTTATACTCACGCCCAATTACGTTAGTTCTTGCGGGGAACATGCCGTCTTTTTTTACGTTGATTTTAACGACACGCCCCGGCGTAAGTAGGGGGTCTAGGCGTTGCTAGTGCTAATATTTATTTACAGCCTAGTTTTAACGGGCAGATCATACTTAACTCACCCGATGTTATAACATTGTAATGTAATTAAACTTTATAAATAATGACATTATAATGTAATTATGCAAACGGAGGACTTAGAAAAATTCAATTCATGGTGGAAAAACGGCATGGTAAGAAAAACGCTGTTACAGACTTACAAAAGAAAGTTATACGATACTGCTTATAAAAATCTCAATAGGCGGCAGATTCTTTTGATATACGGTTTAAGGCGTGTCGGTAAAACGGTAATAATGTTCCAGCTGATAGAGGAACTTCTGAATAAGGGGATAGACCCAAGGAACATCCTATATTTTTCTTTTGACGAACTGATCTTCGATTTAAAGGACGTTTTGGAAAGCTATCAGATACTGATATTAAGAAGAAATTTTGAGGAGTCCAATGAAAAAATATACCTGTTCCTAGACGAAATACAGAAGGTTAAAGACTGGGAGAGTAAACTAAAAACGGTGTACGATTTGTATCCAAACCTGAAAATCGTGATCTCCGGCTCCGCCGCGGTAAATTTAAGGAAAAAGGCAAAAGAAAGCCTTGCTGGGCGGATAATCGACCTTATGTTGGAGCCTTTATCCTTCGAGGAGTTTTTAGAGTTGAACGGTAAAAACTTGGAGAGAGTTAAGAAAAATCCGGATTTATGGAAAAAAGAACTTTTATCTGCATTTTATAGGTATATAAAACTTGGGATGTTGCCAGAGCTCGCAAAAGAGGAAGACGAAGAATTCGGCAGGCAATACATTCTTAACAATCTAATTGATAGGATAATATACAAAGACCTTCCAGACGAGTTTGAAATACGCGATAGAGAACTTTTAAAAAGCTTAGTTTATATGGCTGGCAAAAATCCGGGAATGCTTCTTGACTATAAAGCAGTTTCAAAAAATCTTGGTAAGGATCAAAGGACTATAAAGGAGTATTTTGAGTATTTAGAATTCGGCCTATTAATAAAAATAATCTCAAATTACCGCGGCAGTAGCGTTTCTTCTGCGAGGAAATTAAAGAAAGTATATCCCTCTATACCATGCATAATATTCGCGCTTACCCAGGATTTCGATAGAGTCCTTCCGGCGGTGCTTGAGAACGTCGTTCTATTCCATAGCCGTGCAGAGTTCTTCTACAAAGAAAACATGGAAGTAGATTTTTTAAAAGAGGAAAAGGGACAGATGTTGGCGATAGAGGTAAAGTTAAAAGCGGAAGACACTAAGCAAATAAAATGGTTGTCAAATAAATTTAGAAACAAAAAAATAAAACCGATGATGGTAGATTTAGAAAAAGAAACAGAGTTAGACGGTATAAAAGTAATCCCGCTATGGAAATGGCTTCTTGAGCCGAGATAATTTCCGATTGTAATGTTTATACTCTCTGCGCTTATCACGTTAGTTCTTGCAGGTAACGTGTCGTTTTTTACGTTGATTTTAACAACGCGCTCCATGCAAATCTGCAGCTAAGGCAAGGCTCAAAAAGTTTTTAATCCGTCGTAATGATAAGTCTTATGGATTCAGAAAGTCTACCGGTCCTGGTAAAAAATTGCATGGATTCGACACTTTACTGCTCTTTGTCGACAGTAGACGCTAACGGCAGTTGGGTATGTCCCGTAGGTTTCGCATATGGGGAAAATTTCGATATATATTTTGTTTCAAGCCCGAATTCCAGGCACATGAAAAACATATCGGCAGACAAACGCGTATCTCTGGCGATATACAGTACGGACCAGGCTGCCACATCGTCCAAGCGCGGAGTGCAGCTTATCGGAGAAGCCGAACTGCTTACAGACCAAAAACAGATAGAGGACGCGTATAAGGTTTACTTTGCAAAGTTCCCCGTCTGGGATAACACGGACGTTTCATATTTCAAGAAAAAGGACTGTGAATGGCCATTTGTGATGATTAAACCGAAAAGTTTGTTCTATTTCGATAACGGCAGGTTCGGGGAGAACAGAAAAGCCGTTAAGTTGCATTAAATCAACTAAAATCGGCAGAGTCTTATACCGTTTTTTTCCTTTTTACGTTGAAAGACCTTCGCAGGTAATTCACTGCCAATATGAAGACCCCCGCGATTATGCTTGCGCCTACTAAGATGAAGATGAACTGGTTGCCCCAAAATTCGAAATATAGCGCGACAGAGACTATGAATATAAGAACGTCTATTGAGAACGCGGCCTCCAATACGGTTTTTAGCGACATAACAATCTATCGACATACTACGTAAAATAGCTTCTCGGTCTGCGGAGACTGGCGGAAACGCTTAAATACTTGACAGGTTCTCTGATTAAAACATCATGGAAAATAAAGCTAACAAAATTTTTGGAGAAGACGGTGCGATGACCGAAAGCAGCACCGGTTTGGTTCACTGAGCCAGGACAATCGGCAAATTCTAGCGCAAACATTGCAAGTTCGAATAAACAAAGGTCAATAAAGGGAGCAAACGAGTTCCTGCCGGATGAACAGGTAGTGCGCGAAAAAATAACAGACATCCTGAAGAAAAGCTTTAAGCTATACGGCTACAATCCGATGGAGACCAGCATACTTGAATACTATGACATCGCGGCAAACAAGTATGCAGGGGGTGCAGAAGTATTAAAGGAGACATACCGCCTTAAGGATCAGGGCCAAAGGGATCTGTGCCTAAGATACGAACTTACGTTTAAGTTCGCAAAGATAGTCGGGACGAATAAAGGGATAGCACTGCCAATAAAACGATACGAAATAGGAAAAGTATTCCGCGACGGGCCGGTAAAATCCGGGAGAGCAAGGGAGTTCACGCAGTGCGACGTTGACGTAGTCGGCATAAAAAGCGCAGTAGTCGATGCGGAGTTCACGGCTCTTATAAAGCTGGCGTTTTCCCAGCTCGGCATACCGATAAGGATAAAGCTAAACAACAAGAAGCTGCTGTTTGCGATATTCGAAAGCGCCGGCGTACCGGCTGAAAAGTTTATCGATTGCGCCATATCGATCGACAAGTTGGAAAAGATAGGGCGTGTCGGCGTCATGGACGAAATGTTACAAAAGGGAGTACAGAAGAGCTGCTGCGAAGAAGTGTTCAAGATAGTGGACGGCTGCGAGGATATAAGAGACTCATTTGAAAGATTAAATTATCTGACGTCAAAAATCGGAGAAAACGACGGTTCGGGAGAGCTGACCGAACTGCTGCGTTTTACCAAGTCCTTCGGCACCTACGACTTGGTGGACTTTACCCCAAACCTGTCAAGGGCGTTGGGTTATTACAGCGGGTCCTTTTGGGAAGTGTACGCAGTAAAAAACGCCGTAAAGAGCTCCTTAGCGGCCGGCGGTAGATGGGACGGCATGATAAACAAGATGTTCGGCGGAAAAACGCAGTATCCTGCCTGTGGGATGTCATTCGGGCTGGATGCGCTATACGCCGCCGTTAAGGAAGGGGCATCAGGAAAATTCATAAAGAGAAAAGACATATCCCCCGTGCTGCTCATAGTGCCGATAGACACCGATGGTGACTGCGTGCGTTTCGCGGATTTGGCAAGGCGTTACGGCGTAAAGTCAGAATTATGGGTACAGGGCGGAGTTAAAAAGGCGCTAGAATACGCGGACAGGCGGAAAATACCGTTCGTCGGCGTGATAGGGAGCAGGGAGGCGGCGTGTTCTATGGTGAATCTGAAAGACATGTCCTCCGGAAGTTCCGAAAACGCCGAATGGAAAGACGCAGTGTTCAAACTAAGGAGAGTAAGGTGGAGATGAAAATGGAAACGCTGGAGAAAAACTTGAAGAAAAGAGATAAATTTTTGGACGCTATAATTGGTTTTGTCATAACACTACCTGGCTCGTTTAAAACGGTTGCCACGAATGGCGTTGACTCCCTGCTTTCGAGGGAGAACAGGATAGGCAACTTCGTGTTCAGAGAAATAAACGACGACGGGCCCAGCGCTTACGAGAACACAATCGAGATACTGTATATGACTAACACCGTACGAGGTACTTATTACAGCAGAATATTAGATTTAAGCTCCTACCGGGGAAAATCTGATTATCGCGTTAATTACTTGTGTGAAGAAGCCGCGTTGAAACGGGAATTATACGGTTTGCTCATCAAGCGCACAAAACAGCGCTAATGGCAGTTTGTTTTCATAGAATGACACGGCGCTTGTCCACGCGTGGATTATTTATTTAATTATGTCATATCAACTCCATGAAGCGAAAGAATAAACGTTCGCAGATTTCGGCCCGTTTAAGTCCTCACCTGCTTTATATTTTATTAATAGCAATAATCGCGGTTTTAGCGTTGACAGCGACGGTCTTTTCGCATTCGCTCGTCCCCGGTTCCGCAGGATCTAACAATTCACCTACATCAACTCCACTGCAGATATCCGCCAGCGCTTGCAGTGCAGGAGGCATCGGCATCTCCATTGAAAATCCGGCGAATACCACATTAGATGTTTATGCGATAGACTTCAACGTTCCTTTGGGAATGTCAGTCATAAATTCCAGCCAGACTATGTTGTCTCCCGAGGAGATAGCAAGCGGGCAAACAAAATGGGTAAACCTTTCAGGTGTAAAATGCAACGTTACCGGCAGCAGATATTCTGCGTCCATAACCCTCCGTTATACCGTCCTGCATAGCGGGCAGTCAAAGAACCAGACATTCGATATAAGCGGAACTGCGGTCTCGGTTCCGCTAAAATACATCAATACGACGTTCAAAGAGATCGGTTTGCCGTCAAATAGGACTTGGACAGTGAATTATAACGGTATTAACGCGTCCTCTGAATCCCCTTACAACATAACATTCAACTTTACGGCGCCATTTGCAGGGGGATACTACCGCATAAATGGCCTAATGAACAGTTCGCGCTTCTGTAATACAAATTATTATATCTCTTCGCAATCCGAAGGATACCTGAAGTCTGGATTGACCGATCTTATAGTTTTCAACCACTCCACAACATGCAATTACGCCCTGCCGGTAAATTGGGAGCGTATAGGTCCGATGAATATATCATTTTCCCTAGCGGATTCCAATGGAGTGTTCCGCACTCTCGGGGCAGGCAAAGCAAATGCATTTGCACAAAACTATACTAACTACTCGATAATGTATGTCGGAGGTGGCAGCCTTCAGGGGCCTTACAGTGCTTCGGGCATATACAAGAGTATAGATCGCGGATTAACGTGGTTTCCGGCGGATAACGGCTTGAACAACACAGCTGTGAACGCGCTGCTTATAGAAAGAGGCGGCGGAAACGTCATACTGGCAGGCACTTCCTTTGGGCTTTACAGGAGCTCTGACGGAGCAGCGGACTGGCAGCTGGTATGGCCGGGCGTGATGGTAACGGCAATGGTGCAGGTCAATTCATCAATCTACGCTTCCGCAGGCAATTACCTTTTATATTCCGTGAATTCCGGTGAGAATTGGACTGCCATTCATTCATTCAATATGACGATACTCCACATGGCATCGTCGCAAAACATGTTGTATTTAGGCTTATCCAATGGAGGAGTGGTCGCGCATAGGATAGGATCCGATTACTGGAATTATTCTTTGATCGTAAATAATTCGCAGATAGCATCTTTGTCCGCGGATCAAGTTGATCCGCATACAATATACGCAGCAGAATGGTCCGGTTACGGTAACACGAGCATAATGTACAAAAGTGTCAATGGCGGCGATAACTGGTCAGTCATGGACATAAATAAACTGGACGGTAATTTTAGCGAGACTGGTATAGGCTCATTGCAGGTCGTCGCAGTCGATCCATTTAACTCCTCGATTTTGTATGGAGGCGGAGATATACCCTTGTTGGAATCTACGAATGGCGGCAAGAGTTTTTTTGTCAACAAGTTCGAGGGTGACGTGAGGATGATATATTTTTACAGCCCTAACGAGATCGTTGTCGGCAGCGATCAGGGATTGTACGAAAGCACCGACGGAGGCATTAACTGGTCGAGTCTGAACGGCAACAGGACATCCTCAATGACATATTCCGTAGCTGTCGCGGGTAATACGATTTTTGCGTCCATGCAAGATTATTCTCCCGTTGCCAGTTTTGACGGCGGAGGACATTGGGAATCACTATGGAACTCGTCAGCGCCGGGCGGCGAGGGCGGAACAATGGTCTTTGACCCATATAACAGCAGCTGCATCCTGTTTGCGGGCGGTATGTTCGGCGCTTATCAGTATTCGACCGACGGCGGGCACGTGTTCAGATACGGAAACATGCACCTAGTAGGGCCGTTGTCATTCAACCATAGCGATCCCGAGGAGATATTTTCGGTAAATTATACGTCAAACCAATATCAACCCGTATATTCTACGGACTGCGGCATAAATTGGGTGCCACTCGTCTGGCCAATAATGGACCCGCTGGGTGTGTTTGTAAATCCGTCAAATCCGAACGATATATTCGCGTATAACAGCAGCGGAATTTATCACACACAAAACGCGTGGAAGACGTGGTCAAAAAGCGGCGGACCGTCAGGTACATTTTCGCAGGAAACGAAGATAGAGCTTGACCCATCGAATTCGTCCGTTATTCTGGTAACGCCGGTTATCTATGGTATAAATGCGCCGAAAGGATATTACGTCCTGCGCAGCACAAACGGGGGCGATAATTTCAGCGTGGTGAACGACAATATGAGTCTTCTTTTATCCGTTGCTTTCATGCCGAATTCGTCCCTCGTCGTCGCCGTTGGCGAAGGGATATACGTGTCTGCGGACGAAGGGCTATCCTGGTATTCGATATCCGGCAATTCCATCCTTAAGGACTTTTCTTTTGCCAAGTTTAATTATGCGCTTTTCAACGGGCCATATCTTTATGTGTCCACGTTAGGTGAAGGGATAATACGCGCGCCATTGTCGGAAATAAAGGTACCCAGATGAAATTATAAGGCGCGATTAAAAATACCTTAAGACTATGGTGTCCCCACAGACCCTATGGGCCATTTTCGTTACTGGTCTGACGGCCTCTGCGTTTATGATCTCCACCGCAGTTCCGCAAGTCTTTTTCGCCCCGCTTTCTACGGCGAACCTCATCGCGTTATATATGGTAAATCCGGAGAAAACACTGTCGTCGACAACTAGCACGCGCTTTTCGCGCATTTTTTCGTCCAGATACGATCCGCTGCACGCATAAGGAACCCGTATATCCGTGTCCAACATCATGTAAGGTGATAACCTTATCGGCATAAGCTTCATAGTATCACGCAGCGAGGCGATCGCAAAAGCGGGTTCTAAGCCTCCGGCGGATATTGCAATCACGGTATCGAAAGGCTCTTCAAGTAACAGTTTTTCCACGTCTTTGCGAAAATTCATTATAAGCGGCCGGCTCTTTTCAAGATACTTGCTTCTTGAGACCCTATCGGCGCAAATTCTTTTAAATTCTTCAGAGTTCTTTGACAATTCGTTTTTTATCTCCGGTAACAGATTAGAACGCCCTTCATACACCGCTTTTGCAGAGAGCATGCCACATCGCATAAGCGAATCAAGAACGCCGCGTTGAAGCTCGCTGTATTCCGGTTGTTCCTTTATCGATAGCAGCCCATCGATGTAAAGCTGCGAGATTTTGCAAACACCAGAAAGAGTTTTTCCTGGAGAATCCGTGCTTTCTATCCCGTTCAACAGACTTTCTATAGTCCCGTTATCGATCTCTGAAGTGTCCATGCACGGTACTAAATAATAGTGCACGCATTTAATCGTTTATGGCGCAAAAGTTACCCCAGCGGTTAAACGCAGGGTGCCCTTCCTTTACGGCAACGAACTTTCCTATCGAAGTTGCGGTAATTTTACCATCGGCCACTATTTGTGATATTACTATTGCATAATTTTCGGTGACTATAAGTGGTTTGGAAACGATATAGAGAAGACTGTTTATAGGTGTCGGCCTCTTGAACCTCACTTTGTATTCGGAAGTTACCGAAGGTATCAACACGGTCTGGTTTCTGTATAACATCAGATGGTAAGCGGCGCTGAAGTTGCTGTGGCAGTCCAGAAGCGTTGAAACTATGCCTCCGCTGAGCACCCCTCCAAATGCGTTGTACTTGTCGGATGGTTTCCAGTACGAAACTACGTTCTCGTAGTGTGCGACGCTTTTTATGTGCAGGCCATCCGGATTGGCAGGTCCGCATCCGAAGCATACACTCTGCGGGGAATAAAGTTCCTGCAAGCCCCTTGTTTTGTCAAATTCTTCTAAGCTAATTTTCTCAGACTCCATGACCGGGTCCTTTCTGCCGTTGTTTTCTAGCTCGTAAGCGTCGTCAATGGTATCGAGAAGATTTCTTGCGCGCGCCCTGTAAATCTCCTTGTATTCGTCTTTAAGGTCTTGATACGCATACAGCATGGGATTCCATTCGATAAGCTGCTCAATGCTCACTTCGTCCTTGCTTATCCTCTTGGCGATATAGCGCATCCACTTATCGTGCTCGTGTTCGGAGAGCAGTTCGACAAGCCTATCGTCCGCCATACCTGTCTATAGCTAAGATAGGGATTAATACCTTGGCATGTTAATAGCCGTTTTATAAGGTATAATAAGAATGAAAGCAATCATTATCCATGCATAAACCGATACACAAGATCGTTGATAATTGGTTTGTCAGGAATTCCTTTAAATTAAGCAGGGCGTTTGCGATAGTTTTCGGCGTGATATGGGGGATAGACGGCTATTTGAAGTTCTTGCCGGGACTCGCAGGATCATTGGGCGATATGATAACCTCAGCCGCAGCCGGCCAACCGTCGTGGTTGCAGCCGTGGTTCGCGTTCTGGTCGTCGCAGGTTGCATATAATGCACAGTCATGGGTTTACTTCGTAGGATTATTGGAGCTCGCTCTTGCGTTCTCGTTGATAACAGGGTTTTTAAGAAAGACTGCATACACCGGCGGTTTCCTGCTGAGCTTTTTCATATGGGCTGTGCCGGAAGGTTTCGGCGGAGCTATAGGACCCGGATCGACCGACATAGGGACAGGGATAGTATACGCGATGGTGTTCCTTTTCCTTCTTATGCTCAACGCATCGCACGGTACAAACCCCTACACTTTGGACGCATGGATAGAAAAGAGAGTAAAGTGGTGGAAGGCTCTCGCCGAGCTAAGAAGCTGATAAAAGCATCAGTCTCTGACCAATTCTAAGTAAGTGTTCGATTCTTTCTTTACAAGAGTCTTTATGAGTTCCTTGAAGTAGAACAGCAGGGTCCTGTAGATACCCTTGTTTATGAATCTCCTGTAAGACATTGTTACCATGCAATCGAGTATCTTGAACGAGTATTCCTTTCTCGTATAGCGTTTGCGTATGCGCGTGTACAGTTCTATGTCTTCGGCGAAAAGCACCCTTTCATTGAAATGCCCGACCTTGTCGAGGACTTCGCGTTTGAGGAAAACGCAGCCCCAGGCTATTGGTATAGGCGAGAACCTAAAGCTAAGCGAAGCTGTGAGATTCACGGCTTTTGACAGCCTAATGACGCCCTTCCTCTTGCCCGAAGGGATCTCCGAAAGATTAGGTTTCGACATGGGTTGCACCGCTATGACATTCTCGTTGCCTTCGCCGTATAATCCTTCTATCGCTTTTCTAAAAAGCTCCTTAGGCAGTATATAATCTGCGTCTATGAACGCTATGACATCACCCTTGGCTTTTTTTAGAGCGGCGTTTCTTCCGGCGCCGACACCCCTTATTTTTGAATTAACAACCGTGAAGCCGTGTCGCTTTGCTATAGACGTTGTGCGGTCTGTCGATGCATAGTCGCCGATTATGACCTCATAATCCTTGTAATCCTGCCGTTTTATCGAGCGCAAGAGCTTTCCAAGCCGCTTTTCCTCGTTGCGTGTAGCTACTATAACCGATATCTTATGCTCTTTCATGATAGTTCTTACTGCTGTTGATTTTAATAGTTAAGAATACGTTTTTGCGATATGGCTTCTCACAAGCGCGTATAACAGTGTTATTTATAGATAAAAATTCAAAATACAATAATATTACAGTCAGTTTTCAGTTTTAATATGAAAAACCAGATGCTGAAGCAGCTTAAAGAGTTTTTTAAGCCGATGAAAGACGTCATACACGACCAGGTTTACATAAAAAAAGTCCCGTCGTACGGCAACAGTTTCTTTTTCACAATAGGTGTCTATCTGCTGGAATTGTTCGCCATACTTGCCGTAACTGGCATAGTAATGCTGGTGTTCGGACCGTTTTGGTGGAACTTAAACCCCGTCGGCACATTCCTCCGCAGCGTTCACCTTTGGGCTGCAGAAGCCTTCGTAACGTTGATGTTCGTGCACCTTATAGTCAATTTTTCGACTTCAGCCTTTAAACAGAAGAAACTCATATGGATGGTCGGCAGCGTGATGCTTTTGCTCGTCCTGCTGCAGTTCGCTTTCGGCGTCGGTTTCGGAGGAGGGCTGGTTTCACAATGGAACGCGGAGGCCGGTGCCGATCTGTGGAACGGGATGGGTCTAGGTTACTGGATCAACCCATTGAACCAGGGCGCGGTATTCGGATGGCACGTGGCCATAATCCCAGTGATACTCATACTCTTGATGGCGCTACACTTCTTTATGGTAAAAAAGCAAGGCATAAGCAAACCGTACAGAAAAGACATACCATACAAGATGGTCCTAGCGAACCACAGAAAGATGTACAAGAATATGCTTTACATATTATTAGTAGTGCTTGTCTTCGCTATTTTATTCAGTTCGCCGTACATACCGCCGCTGACGATAAGCCAGGCCGCTACGATGCAGCCGCAAGCCACGGCGACGACTTTTCTGAACGAGTTCAATTTCTCGTCCGCTACGGCAACGTACCTGGACACGATCAATCCGTATAGTTTTAGTACTAGAAACGTGTACGTACTTAAACCATACTACACTTACCTTAATCTTACCAATTCGACAAACGAAGCGGCGGTTTTCTTTTCGGAAAATGCGTCCGCACAAAGCAATACGATGGCCCAGGCGTTTTCCTACTTTGGAAACAACGGATCGATATCGGGAGGGCTCAATTCCACAAACCCATTGATCTCCATGAGCTCACAGCTTACAGTCATGGCGCAGGAAGGAGTGTATCAGCCGATACTCCAGAGCGAGGAAAGCAGCGGACTGGACAGCACTTATGTCATACGTTTCTTGTTTGACACGGGAATTCTTTCTTCCGTTTCATATTCTTATGGACTGGACCCGTCCCAGTGGGGCATGCTGGCAGTGGGCTCGCCGCCTTGGGCACTGCAGTACTGGCTTGCGCCTTACGACTATATGGAGATAGCCACGTCCAACATACCATGGTGGAACGACATAGAGAACGGGGCCATAGCGATGGCGATGTTCCTGGTACTTATGTTCCTGCCGTTCATACCGGGCCTTAAAAAGCTGCCTGACAAGCTAAAGCTGTACAAGCTGTTCTGGAACAGGTTCACTAATCCTGAACAGAGAAAGAAGTTGAAGAAACGGTAGAAGTAGAACGTTGCACTGCTAAAAATAAAACTTTTTTTATTTTAAAATACTGTGATATCTCTAAAACTTAGAGAGAGAGGAACGTTTGCTTAAAGTCGGTAAATCTGATTTACCCGTGCGCTTATGACTACCATAATCTGCAAATGAGTCAGCTATTAAATTGTAAAGTGGAGCATCTTTCACCGTAATGGATGCGATTGATTCAACGTATTTGTCGGCTAGTAACGGCCATTTTGCCGCAAGGAGGATTTTTTGATTGCCATCCAGCAGCTCCTGTAAAGCAGCTTTATGATAAGCATAAATGGCTTCGCGCCTGCCCGTTTCCTTCTCGTCGGTTTTGATCACTTTAAGCCCTTTATTTCGCAGGTACGTGATAACTTCATCAGGATCCACTTTACAAACAACTTTGATAAGGTCTGTCGGCACAGAGCCCAAAGGTTTGAGCGGCCCGACCCTTAAAAGATCCCCAAGGTGGTTAGAAGGGGATTTGTCATTGAAATGTGGTTCTGCATACGTTTTTTCAAGCTCACCTATAATCGCCATGGCCGTTGCCTTTCGCCTTGAAGGGATATAAAAGCCCCTTCTTTCATCGAAACCTAATACGTTTGCTCTTCCTAAGAAGTCTATGGTTTCAGATAGGGCATCTACGTAAGGTTGCGTGTCTTTAAAATTCTTCAAGTCCTTGTCGACTATTCTAAATAACCCCAGTTCCAAAGCCTTTTCTACAGAAATCTCCAAATCAAAAAAATCGCGATTACGGTTTTCTGCAACCGCTTTAAGTATGTATGGAGCAAGAGTCTCATAAGTAAAGATAATTTGTCGCTTAGCCGCAGCAAATTCCTCGATTAGACCTTCTAAATCTGTCCGCAACACGGTTTTTCTTGCCATTCAACCATTAGAACGGAAGCAAGATATAAACATTTAAGAATTAACTTTACACTTTCCAATTTTAGTCAGAACTGCCCCGACCGGTCATAGAATAATATTTAGTGTTTGTTCTCATATTTAAGTTTTAAAATAGTTTTTTTAGATTTACAAACGTGTGGTTTAAAACTTATTGGTTTAGGTGTTAAGACTTTTCCACATCTATCGCATAAGTGCACTCTGTTAATGGTCATATCAGCTAACGCAGCAATAAAGATACTAGCAAAAAATCCTATGCTTATCATTATAGAGTATTCGGAGTGAAACACAAAATAAGAAAACCCACCCAAAATCCCCATAAATGAGCTAGTAAGAATAGAAACGCCAGTATTCTTTGAGCTCATAATCTATGTCCACAAAACATACAATACTTTAGAGATTTGTCATTCGATGCGCCGCAGTATTTACATTTCTTGCTCTGAAATATTGGGGTCAATACTCCTAAGCCAATTGAACCGAATCCGATAGCTTCAAGAATATCTTTCTTTTTACTCATAATATTGATAAATCTTTTAAGAATAAAAGGTTTTGTCATAAAACCCCTTCCCTTAATTTTCGATTTAGCTCCATCACCGCCGGCAAAATATCCCGTCCACTCAAATGGACGTATATTTTAGGCATATCACTGCCTTGTCTCCAGCCGAAATATACACATAATTGGCTCTCCGTCAAATACTGTGCTAAGAACGTAGCCCTCGAATGCCGGAAGATATACGAATAGATGTGCTTCTCCTTAGCCAAGTCTCCGGCCAGCGTCTTGACAAGACGGTTAAGCCATTCCACGCATAAGTCGAACAGCTTGTCCGTTGGCTTTAGGTTTGCAGATTCCAGATACTGCTCCAGATAGTAATTGCTTTTTGTCGTCAAAATGACTGGTATCTGCCTAGCACCAGTCTTGCACTCTTCTGGAACGCACACAAAAAGACCACTGGCATCCAGCATAACATCCTGTCTTTTCAGGCTAAGCAATTCGTGAGGTCTGCAACCGGTGTCATATAACAGCGAGACGATCGCCTTATCTCGTATGCTTTCCGCAGAATCCACCATTTTCCTAACTTCCTCTACAGAAAGGGTCTCGTGGGGAAGGATTCGCTTTTCCTTGAACTGAAACCTGTATCTTGACAGCTTTAGGTCGGGATTGAGCCATAAGGCGAATTTCCTTAACCTTGATAGATAATGCTTCTTGGTCTCGAAGGTGAACTCCGAATTGCGCAGATATGAGAAGAAGCTATCAACGTCTTCCGACAGGATTATGCTTATGTCCGGTTTTACTGTCTCTTGGAACTTGTGTATGGCTGTAACATACCATTCCTTTGTCTTCTCTTTGAAGCCTTCTCTGTCCAATTGTTCCATAAACTTGATTATAATTTGCTGTTCCTTAGGCTCCGGGATTGGCTGGATAGGCTCGTCCGCCAGCGTCCTCTTCTTCGTGAAAAAACTGTTGTCGAATTCCATATCAGCTTGCGAACACATAGTCGCTGAATATCTTCCCCCCTGCGAAGCCTATCATCCCGAACTGTAAATCATTGAATGTGGAAAACAGGGGCATTGACCTAGCGAAATCGGGCATTGACTTTTTGAAAAGATTAAATAAAAGTGAATTTAACTTATTAATTATGGTTGAACAAACATCCCCATTTAATAGATTAATTTTGGATAAATGGTTTAAGTATTTGTTGTATCTTTGCGGCATACTTCTAATAGTAAGTTTATTTTCGTCGTCCTCTATAATCCCTTCACTACAAAGATTCGCCTTGCGGTCGATTGTAATAGCGATAATAGTATGGATTGTCTCTGATTTTCTTGAATTAAGAGCTATGTTTGTTGAAGAAGATGACAGAGATACTGCAGAAGAGATAGCCATTGCATACGTCATAACTGATGTGGGTGCTATGGTTATCTGGGTGTTGGCCATAGCTTTACCATTCGCCTCTTCTATATCCTGATAGAAAATTTAGTAAGTTTTTGTGTATTCTTTGAGTATGTCTTCTTTCTTTGGCCGTATGATTATGTGTCTTCTTTCTTAATCCAGAAATTTGGTGGATAACAGAAGTCAAGCTAAATGCATTGAGAAAACAGCCAGTAAGTAATAACGTTAATGTAATCTCTTCGGTCTTTGAAAGCAGTATAAATGAAAACCAAAGATAACTAACTCCAATAAAGAGGATAGCAAACCACTTACTGTTCTGATCTCCTTTTCCCCGTTTTTTCTCGATGCCCCGACCGGGATTTGAACCCGGGTTTCCGCCTTTCATTTCTTTTTAGATCGAAAGGGCGAAGTCCTTGGCCTCTAGACTATCGGGGCATAAACATAGAATTATCCACATCATTATATAAATGTCATTTTAAGGTGTAGACTAAAAGATCGTTTATATAATTACACGTCGAGTTTATGGTCGTAGAACCCTCAGAAAGCCATTCGCAGGCGCTTGGTTGCAATGGAGTCTCGTTCCGGCTTTCTAGTAACTTGTTATAGTCTGAAAGGAAATTTATTTGAACGGTTGTGAAATTGCAGCTACTCAAGCCGTATACGAATACGCCGCTGTTGTTATATAATTGCGGTAAACTCGTGTTTACTTGCCCAATGTTGACTATAGGGTACACGCTGTCATTTTTCAACGGAGATATCGGTTCAGCCGCAAGGCCGTAATAATCCAATGAAACCCAGTCATTTGACTGTACCGTGCATGTTGAGTTCCCGTACACCGCTTTAAAACCAGATATCATTCGATTCGCAGCGTTGCTCTGCGAAACGGCGTATAGGTTAATCAGCATCGAAACTGCTATCAGCATAGAGATGACAAAAGCGGCTATGAATAACGAAGAATTATATCTTCGGTAAAAAAGCAAAACAATAAAAATGGAAAAAGTAGACGCAAGAAGGAAAAATCTGTACTCGCCGTTGCCGGTGGGGAAAAATCCTGTCGCGGAAAAGTAAATGTATATTGATATGACTACGGAAGCGATCAACATTGCAATTGACCTAAAATCCTTGATCCTGGTTTTTATCAGCTTTAAATTAGACAATATCGGAAGAAGAGCGGCGAAGACGACTGCAGGTATCAACTCGTAGAAGCCATACAATACGCCGTACGTGCTGCTGCCCACGTTTTTCACGTAGAAATATGAAAGCGCGATAGTGTAAATGAAGTTACCGTATGATAATAAGTTATAAATAAAAAACGGAGACATGGCAGCGATGAATATCGCCGCGTTTGCAAGTAGTCTTTTTATCGAATGTAGTATATTGCGGTCTAATAGGAACAAAAAAAGGACGGCAAAGTATAGTGCATCGTATTTAGAGACGACCGCGAGCGCAAGGAACAGGCCCGCGTAGTATTTTTTTAATTTAACCGCGGAGACAAAAAGCAGCAGAAAGGACATCATAAACAGCTCAGAACCGTTTAGAGTGCCATAAAATATCAGAAAAGGAGTCGAAAGCGCGGAGATAAGAAGTATCGGCTTTATTTCAAACGCTTTTGCTGCGTATACTGCGCTGAGCGTGAACACCGCCGCGCTCATCGTTAGAAAAGCATACACTGCGTATCCGCCAAAAATAAACGAGAAGGCGCCTATGACCAGACTCTCTAGCAGTGCTCTTTGTGTCTCAAAGTAATATCCGTTATGGAACAGGAAGTTAGAATTCAGTATTCTCACAAGCATGTCCCAATTCTGCAGAAGATAGAACTGAACGCAGAAAAAAGTCGCAAGAGAAACGAAGTACGCTATTATTATGTACATTTCGTTCCTGGTTATGAACGCTTCTACGTCCGTGTACCAGAATTTTAACCGTTCCTTCGCCGTCCTTTTATGCGGTGTCCTCATATATTTTCCTTTCCGTCTTCCAGATGTAATTTTCGGCTATCGCATAGCGCACTACGAAGGCGACGATGATCGCTATGAAGTTTGCAACCAAGTAAAACACCGAAGTCGACAGGTAGAGCGCCAGAGTGTAGTTTATCGCGAAGGTAAGCATGTTTATCCAGGTGAATTTCCACAGCGAAGGCAGGAACATCGACCTTGCCTTGAACGTTATGTAATGATTAAGGAGAAAACTCGGGATCACGGGTATAAGAATCGATAACGCAAGGCTAACCGTAAGGGGCATAAATTGATACAATATATATAGGCA
The DNA here is from genome assembly GCA_021836125.1 of Nanobdellota archaeon. Taxonomy (GTDB): domain Archaea; phylum Nanobdellota; class Nanobdellia; order Parvarchaeales; family Parvarchaeaceae; genus Parvarchaeum. The sequence goes on from JAKBJF010000013.1 coordinate 19,892, forward strand.
TACCTCGTTAAGCAGGGTGTTAAAGATCCCTATTCCCAGGAACCATGCAAAGCGAAAATCGCTGAGCTCAAGCACCTGCAGTACGAACTCAAGGACGACCTTCACGCTCAGTTTCGACTTGCCTTTCTTCCTCTCTCCGTATCTATAATACAGGTGGCCTATCCTGCTTTTAGGCTTGAGGTTCATGAAGATTTCCAGCATTATCTTGTACCCGAGGGGATGCACTCCGTTTAGGTTGACTTTCGACGGCCTAAAGCCGAAGAACCCGGACATGGGGTCCTTTAACATGTTTGACTCGGGTACGGCAGAGCGGCATATGAGTTTGCCAGTCATGGATATCAGGGAACGCTTTGCGTCCCTTTTGCCGACCTTTACGCACTCGATAAAGTCCTTTGTCTTAAGCGCTTTGAATATGTCGCCTATCCTCGAGTGGTCATGCTCGAAATCGGCGTCCGTTACGACAACGCCTGCGTCTTTTTCCTTTATTGACGCTACACCCGCCATGACTGCCGAGGCAAGCCCCATTTTGAAAGGCCTTGTCATCAGTCTGACGTTGCTGAACTTCCTGCACAGGGCTTCGGTGCCGTCCCTTGAGTTGTCGTCGACTATTATAATATTGAATGCCGATAGCTTCGGCAGTATGATCCGGAGGTTATCATATTCTTTGTATGTAGGTATTACTACGTACTCTTTCATAATACTCCATAGGGATAAAGGAATAAATAACTCGGTATGCCTTAGCATATATGCGCGGAGAGGCAGTTTTCATGTTCATATACGATATAGGGAACATGCTTGACAGGGAGAAGATAAAGAACATATTCAGCAACGCAGAGGACTTCTCCGTTTACGAACACGATAAAGCGATACCTGAGGAGATAGCACACTTCAACATACCGGCGATCTTCAATCTGAAAGAACAGGAGATAAAGATAAAGGACTCCTCTTACAAGTTCAAAGCACAGGTCGCGATATACGATGTAGGAGCATTCTCAATAAGGGTAAGGGTTCCGTTTGAACACACGGATCCGTCTTTTCTCTCTAAAGTCACGTTTGACGATGATTTTAAGGAAACGATAAAGAGCGTATCCAGCGCAGCCAGACACAAGGTAGAAAAAGCGCTTTCAAAGATAGTGCCGACGATACAGAACGAGGTGCTGGAAACCTACAGGTTTTATTTCATCGACGGCGACCAGACGAGTTTCTTTAAACCGAACAGGAGACTTATAGCCGGGCTTCTTCTGGAGGACAAGCACTACTCGTCGTTAAACGAGGACTATGTAGACAGTACGCTGCACCGCTCGCTTTCGTATTACAACGACGACATAATAGTGGTCGACTGGGACGCGGCGTTCATGATGGACAAGAACGGAAAATATGAGCACGAACTTCTCGTCTGTGAGATAGCGAACGTACAGCTCGCCGCCCTGAGGGCTTATCAGGACAAGATATCCAATATAATACGTTCTACGAGCAACAAGTTCTCAAAGCTTGCGAAGCTTGGGTTCTTAAGGGTGCTCAGGGCCAAGCCGGATCTTATAAAGCTTAACGATGAGCTCGGTAAATTTTATGATCAGACGAAGGACACTATAAATAACGTTAACAACATAATATTCGGGTTCGGTGAGTGGTATCTGGCAAGACTGTACGCGATGCTTTCGGACAGTTTCAGGCTGAAAGACGCGTATACCTCCTTATACGACAACCTTGAGGTCGTTGAGAAAATACGCTCCTTCATACAGGACAGGATAGAGGATGAGACCAGTTCATCGCTCGAATGGATAGTGATAATCCTTATAGTGATAGAAGTCGTTGTAGAGGTAATTTTCGTACTGAAAGGGTTTTAAAAGCGACGTGCTTCTCTATGGATTGCTATGAAGCTTGAAGACTATAAACAAGAAATACCGGAGAGGGTTTTCGCGCTCATAAAGGACAGGATAACCGAGTTCATGCCTCCCCAGGAAGATGCGATCAAAAAAGGGCTTTTTAGAGGAAAGAGCATACTTGTCTCCTCACCTACAGCATCCGGAAAGACGCTTATAGGCGAGATGGCCGCGTTGAACGCGATAACTTCGGGAAAAAAGGCGATATATCTCGGACCGATGCGTGCGCTCGTCTCAGAAAAGTTCAACGATTTCAAGAGAGATTACCCGGGGATATCGAGCGCTCTGTCGATAGGAGATTATTCAGAATACGACAGGAACATCTATAAACACGACATGCTGTTCATGTCAAACGAGAAATTTGACAGCATGTTAAGACATTCCACAAGATCGTTTACGGACATAGGGTGCATAGTGTACGACGAACTGCACCTGCTGACTGAACCTGAAAGAGGGCCGACCCTGGAGTTCATAATGACCCTTAACAGGAAAATATTTCCGAAAGCGCAGGTCATAGGGCTGAGCGCCACGATAGACAACCGCGAAGAGCTTTCAAAATGGATGGACGCCGAACTTGTCTACAGCGAATTTCGCCCTGTAAAACTATCGAAGAAAGTGTATTTCGACGGCGAGTTGATAAACGGCACAAAGAAGCGCATAAACAACGTCGACGATCCTACGCTTAACCTTGCGATAGAACTCCTGAAGGAAAAGAAACAGGCGCTGTTCTTCGCAAACACAAAGAAAAGCACCGTAGCCTCGGCTCGCTTGATAGCTGCAGCAGTCAATCCGAAGCTGTCAGCTGCAGAGAAACAGGATCTCGAAAAGGTCTCACACGCGGTATTGAAGGCGTTGGACAGGCCGACGTCGCAATGCGAGGTGCTTTCATCGCTGATAAAATCAGGAGTGGCATTTCACCACGCCGGGCTATTAAACAAACAGAGACACATAGTCGAAGACAATTTCAGGAACGGGGCAATAAAATTCATAGTGGCGACTCCTCA
>JAKBJF010000025.1 GCA_021836125.1 Nanobdellota archaeon
TTAAAATCTTGCCAAAAAGTATGACAGCACCGCCTATTCCAGTGCCCCAGGCGATTGCCAAGCCGCTTCTGTCAGATGTGATCTTGCGCGTATTCATCGCATTTAAACAGAAACAAACGGCATCGTTTTCTATGTGCACAGATTTAAATCCGGTGTTTAGCATTGCGATCAAATTCTTGCCAATTAATTCTTTCGGCAGGTTCGGCGCCAGAATAACTTTTCCTTGCGTATCGACTCTACCTGCAAAGCTTACATTTACACACGCGACCCTGCCTTTGAATTTTTTCACTTCGATCTTTAGGTCTCGCGCGAACTTTTTTATATCTTTGGAAGTTTTTATTCGGCAGCTTTCTTTTATGTTGGAATCACTGTCAATCAGACCGATGAGCGTCTTTGTGCCGCCTATGTCTATGCACAACTTATCTCGCATATACTAAGAGAATATCGCCTTTAGAGACTTTAGCCTTTTGACTGGGTCATCACTCTGGAATATGTTCCTTCCTACTGCTATGCCGGAGAACCCGGCTTTCGCCGCTCTTTGCATCTTTTCAAGTAAAACGTCGTCTGTAAGTTTGCTGCCGCCGGCTGCAAATACATGCGTCTTTCCCGCGCATTTTGCTATCCATTCGAGGTTAGAATCGTCGTTGGGGTACTTTAGCTTTACTACGTCTGCGCCCAATTCCATCGCCGCACGTGCAGCGTATGAGACTATTTCAGGACTCTCATCGTCCTTTATCGAAGCGCCGCGAGGATAAGACCACATTATCGTCGGTAAGCCGTATTTCGAGGCTTCTTCTTCTATTCTCCCGAACTCTTTTACCATCCATTTTTCGTACTTGCTTCCGAAGTAGACAGTGTAACCGACAGCTGAAGCGCCAAGCTTTACAGCTTCATCAACACTGCACGTTTGCGTCGAAAAGGATTCTCCAGCGTATAACTTCGTCTTCTGGTTTAATTTTACTACAAGCGGAATTGAACACTTCTTGTCGTAATATGCTTTTGCAGTTCCCTTTAGTAGAATAAGTGCGTCTACCTCCGCCTTTTCCGCTATCTCGATTATGTATTCAGGAAGCACGCTTTTTTCACTGAAATCTGTAGGACCGTGTTCCATCCCATGATCATAGGCGAAATAGACGCCTGAAAGTTTAATACTTCTTTTTGCCATAAACCACCTTCTTTATTTTTACCCGTTTTTCTGGATAATTGCCGATAAGGCCCGCTTTCGCGCCATACTGTTGTATTACCTTACTGGCATTATAACTTCCAAGATTTATTGCGTCTTCAATTCCTTTATCGTCGATGAGCGCGTTGATGAATCCGGAAAGGAAGGAATCTCCGGCACCGATGAAATTTATCTGTTTCGTTCTAAACGCATCGGCGGCGTATATATATTTGCCGTCGAATACAAGCAAACCATTTTCTCCTTTGGTTATTATTGCAGCTTTCTTCGCGTAAGAACCTAGTTTTATAAGGTTTTTTATGTCGTTTCCAAAACCTACGAACCTTCTTGCTTCTTCATCGTTCATGCTTATTACGTCCACTTTTTTCATTAATCCTTCCATGCGTTTTATTCCACAGTCGAGTTCGGAAGAACCGGGGTTTATTACCATTTTTATGTCATTCGTCTCACAATAATCCGTCACATCCAATAAAGACGTATAGTCTTGATAGGGTAATGGGCCCATATACATCCACTTACTCTTGAAATCCAATTTCAATTCGGAAGGTTTTATCTCCTTTTCAAGGCCACGGTAAGTGAGTATGACCATCTCGCCTTTTTTTGGAACGAGTATCGTCGAGAATTGGCTCCTTCCGTTCGAAGCTATTAAATGTCCGGTATCTATCTTTCTGTCTTCCAGATCTTTTTTTATAAACTCTGCTTCTCCGTCGTTACCTATCTTTGCAATAACAGAAACTTTCTTGCCAAATTTCGCGAAGCTAGCAGCAGAATTAGTGGCGCTTCCTCCCGTAGTGTAAATCACGTCCTTTATTTCTATTTTTTTATCGAATGGCATCTCTAGAAAATGGCTGTTTATTCCAGGTTTCAGGTTGGCCCCGCCCGTAAAAAGGAATATGTCTTTTGTAGCAGAACCAATGCTAACTACATCGAACATGAGATTTGATGGTCTTTTTGGCTAATAAACATTAAATGTTTTTGCGCCTAAAACGATAAGCAGCCGAATATACATTTTAATACCATAATTTACTATAGTTTATATGGCTAAATTAAACGGCGATTGCATATGGTAAGTCGAGTCAAGAACATGGACAATTGGAATCCAAACGAAAAACCAAGTGCGATATGGTATCTATTAGGATTTATAGGAGTTGGCAATTTAGTAGCATTGATATATACTTTAATAGCAGACAAAAAGAACAGGCTGTTCGGTCTTTTGTTTCTTGTAGGAATAATAGGAAATATAGTCATATACTTAATGTTTAAGCAGAGCGACAAGAAACTTGCAGGGATGGCATTAGACACGCTCGTGGGCGGGGTAGTATTGACTGTAGTGCTCCTTTTAGTATTTGTCTTGAATATATAAGCCCAAGACACTTAGTTCGATGAATTCTCGTTGTAAACGTTTTTTAATAAATATTGCCTAAGAACTACTTCTTCTTTTCTAATTCTTTCTGTATTTCCTGCAGTTGCGCTGTGTTCTCTTCAACGGCTTTGTTAAGCGCCTTTAAGCGATATTCAAGTATGTCTATCTTCTCCTTAAGCTCGTCGACTACGCTTTTTTTATCCTTTTTTATGAGTATTTGACCTACAAGTTCGAAAAGATCCTCTCCCTCTTTCGTTTTGTCTACTTCGTCCAATGTTCTTTTTGCTTCGTTATACTGAAGCTGCACGCTCTGTTTTTGTGCCATATTTATCTGGAGTTGTTGCCTAGCTTTCTCGTAATCTTCTTCGTTCATAATTTATCCATTTCCTCCACGGTCTTTAGCGACTGGAGATAACCATTCACCATAGAACGCGTTATATTTATATCCCTTGCCTTTATGATTATAAATATTTTGTTATTTATTGCTTCAACGCTCGTTGTCGCCCTATCGCTTTCTCCGTAAAGACCGTTTACAGCCTTAAGAAAATCGTCGCACAAGCGTTCGTTTAAATCAGCTTCTATTGCCACTTTAAGCCTAAATTCATCTTGCTTTGACATGTACGCCGCCTTCGGGCCTTTCTTTTTTAAGTACCCTTCCGCCGCAGTACGGGCAACGTATAAGTTCTTTTATCTCTTCGGAATCAACCGTGGCTCCACAAGAAAAGCATTTATATTTTGGCATATTTTCACCTCAACGATTTTACTGTCAACGAATACGCATTGTCTGCAATCTCTAGACCGCACCTTTTACACTTCCATATACCGCTGCTAACCCGTTTTATCGATTGTTTTTTACATCTAGGGCATGAATATTTTTTTGATCTAAGCAAGTAAATCGCATCAAGTCTGTTTCTTACGCCAACGCCGTATCTCGGTGCTCTCATATCTTTTCTTCTTGAAACTCAACGTATTTAAACATTTAAACGGCTTAATTAATAAATTATTGAGACATATAATATATTTATTCGAGAAAATCGCTAATTCATACTTATGAGGGTATTTTGGCCAGTGCTTTTGTTCGCCGTGGTATTGCTGTCTTTGGGCGCAGTACATGCATTTTCTATGATGTATGTTTCCGTGACGGACACAGTATATCAATATGGCGTTCAGAATGCGACATCGCATATAAATTATACCTTGACTGCGAGTACTAATTTATCATCTATAACGGTACCGATATCGACTGGCTTATACGGCGTGAATGTGAATCCGTCCACGATACACGTTTATCAGAGCGGTAGCCAATACCCGTTTGATTTGAATACTTCCTTACCAAACTATATATTGATAAACTTAAACGGCGTAACACCGGGTGCTAAATTCGTAATAACGTATTCATACTCCGTGGCTTATAGTAACACCACGACGTTATTCCAAGCCGTTTATCCGTTCTCAGCAATAAACTTTACGAATGTGAATATCTCTATAATTCTCCCGCTAGGAGGATATCTACCTAACATTTCACAGGCGCAATACAGCCCAAGAGCGCCGACTAATTTTATGTCAAACGGCAGAAATATAGAAATTTTCTGGAGACTTGGGCTTTCACAGTCGTTTGTGGCACCTTATAACCTACTACCATATCAGTTTTCAGCGTATTATCAGGCGAATTTCAAGAACGTTTCGTACGCGCCATCACCAATCACAACACCCAAAACCAGCAGCAGTTATAACGATTACATTTACGGCGGGATAGTCGCAGCTGCCGTAATAATAGCTACAATAGCGTTGTTTGTTCTAAAAAAAAAGAGACCTAAAAAACCGCTAAAAAAAGGCAAGAATAGTCCTTTCATAAGGCTTCTCACGGAGGACGAAAGAAAAGTCTTCAATTCATTAAAGCGGGGACAATTCACACTTCAGGCTGAAGTGCTTCTTTCTACAGGTTTCTCAAAGTCGAAACTTAGCAAGATTCTTTCAAAACTTGTAAAGTACAAATTGGTGAAGATAAAGAGCGAAGGTAGAATAAACCGCATAAAGAGAACATAGACGTCCGAATTAACAATTTAGGGTTATAAATCATTATTTTGTATTATTGCTATGTCAAGGGGCGTAAAATTCCAATCGGCCTTGGAATATGTAATGACCTACGGCTGGGCAATACTTATAATAGTGATAGTAGTGGCTGTTCTATTCGCATTCGGGATATTTTCGCCTTCCAGCTCTACCACTTCCGGCGTCACCGGTTTTGCAGGCTTAGGAGTGCCCCAATTCACCTGTTGGTCTAACGGAACTGTTCTTGTAGCCCTTGGCAATAGTGTGGGTCAAACTATAACAGTAACAAAAATAAACCTCTCTTCCAACGGCGTGCCCACAAAATCCACATCGTTTAACGTAGCTATACAACCCGGTGCAAAGGAAACGTTCTCGATTCCGAATTTTTGCCAGAATTCTTCAGGTTCCTCATTTTCGATAAGAGCTGCCGTATCTTACGTAGAACCATCATTTCCTTCAGGAGGTACGCAATTTTCATTTGGCACAGCATTCGGGCAGATAATTAAAGCATCTGGCGGCTCATCACCCCCGCCACCTACAAATGTAACAACAACTTTCACTGAATCTGGCCTGCCTGAGGGTGTAAACTGGTCGGTAAAATATGATAATATAAATCAGACATCGAAATCTGATAATATAACATTTTCAACGACATCTGGTACGTATTCGTATAGCATCGGATCGCCAAACGTTTTTGGATGCGTTTATACTTCGTCTCCTTCGTCAGGCAATGACGCCGCCAATACATCCGTTTCAGTGTTTTTCCCGCGATGTATCACTGTATTTTCTTACGCAACAGCGAAAAGGAATTCTACATTAGGGTTTGACAATCTTTTATTAAGTACAACTTATCCGCTATACTTCTGTTCAGCCGGCGCGTCTCTTGGAGTCTCATCAACATCTGAATCCTGGATACCCTATGTGTACTACGGATATTCCTACCTCGAATACTCTTCGATCGGTGAGCAGTCTACAAACGTCTGCTCCTATTCTTCTACAGGTACAAATTATCTGTCAGAAGTAGCCGCGGGACTCAGCGAGGCGCCGACATTCAATTACTCGACATACACAACTGGGGGCGTAAGTGACACCCAACTTATACTTAAATATAATCTTAGTTATATCTCACACATATTTTTATTTTTATCATCAGCTGCCTCTACTATAAATATAGGTTCTACAGTTTTACCAACAAACTGTACAAAACTTAACTACTCTGACGTTAACGGCACCTACGGTT
>JAKBJF010000026.1 GCA_021836125.1 Nanobdellota archaeon
TACTTTTTCCTATTCTAATATAAGAAACTGTGATACGTCCAAGTACTAAAACAGGATTTGCAAGAAAGAACGAAGTGGTTCGCATGTCGTCTTTAAAAGTCTTTGCACAAAACTATATATGCGTAAACATCTAATACTTAGAGTAGGGTTTGTGTACTTTAGGTAAGGTGGGCAGTTATGGTAGATGTATTAATAATAGAACCCATGTACGCAGATGTAGATGCTGGAGAGACATTGATAAGAAAAGAGGCAGTGTTTACTTCAGGAAGTCCGGTTTATCTAAGGGAACCTATTGCAGCAGAATACATTGCAGGTTATTTGAATTTTAAAGGAATATCTGCTAACATAATACAACAAACTTCAACTGATAACAACCAAGTTTTTGATAAAATAACTGAGGAGAAACCTAAAATACTTGGAATATCAATTCATAGCACACATATGGTTCCCGATGTATTGACATTAGTCAATGAAATAAAGGACAAGTTTCAGGATCTGATAATCGTGTGTGGAGGGGGGCACGTTACAGGAAGTCCAGAAATGATAAAGGAGAAAAATATTGATTATGCTGTGATTGGAGAGGGAGGGGAAGCCTTGTATAAACTTTCTCTTTTGATATTAAAAGACAACGGTACTAAAAAGGAGAATATCGAAGGACTGATATACAAAGATTTGGAAAATAATGTACATAAGGTTCCTCCGAAACGATTTGATTTCACGCAGAAGTTTCTGCCAATTAGGCAAAGAGATATATTAGAAAGAGTAAAATCAGCACCGCTATCTTATCCTACTCCTTTGGAACAAAAAGGAGTTGCACAGGTTGCTTATTCTCGAGGATGTTGCTACCATTGTGAATTCTGCGTTTCGCCGATAGTATTTCCAGGAAAGGTAATATGGCGTGATCCTGATGACGTAGTGAAGGAGCTGGAAGGGCTCAAAAAAGAGTTTAAGACAAATTTTGTCTTCTTCAATGATCTGACGTTTAACCATTCAATAAAGAAGGCCGAAGCATTATGTAACAGGTTAATAGAAGCAGATTTGGGGATCAATTGGTTTGCGTATACTAATGTGCATCTGAAAGAAAGCTTAGTAAAGAAGATGGCAGTGGCAGGTTGCACTAGAATAGGGATGGGGGCCGAAAGTCTTACAGATACGATATTAAAAAATATGAAACCGCAGCAGCACTTTGCAAACATAAGAAATTCGCTTGAACTAACAAACAAATACGGTATTCTCACACGCGTCTATTTCATGCTTGGATCGCCAGAGGAAACTAAAGAGAACTTATCTGAAACACTACAAATCATGAAAACACTACCAATAGACCAACCAAGATTGGCTTTTATTACGTCGTTCCCTGGCACAAAGTTTTATGAAGAAACAAAAGATAAACTTACTACAAACGATCTAAGAATGTTTAGTGGTGATTCTCCAGTTGTTAGGAATCCAAACATATCACCAGCAGAATATATCAATATAAGGGATGAAATGCTCAAGAGTTACTATAGCTCTGATGAATATTTTTCCCATGTCATGGGGAAGATTAAAGATCATCCACACTTAAACCGATCGTTTGATTATTTCTTTAAATATTTGCTCGATAAAAAGATAATTGAGGATAAAACATATTCGAGAGCTGTTGATGGTTTGGACGTCCAAAAAGTTAGTATAACTGGATTCTCTACAATTAAGAGGGGAGACATAACCCTGAAAACAGAACCAACGAAGAAAAAGGTATGATTTATGCCGAGACTTAATAGAAGAGTATTGAAGATAACAGCAAGGCATTTGAAAGGCGTGATACAACGCAGAAAGAAGGTAAGAGATGAGTTACTAAGCGTGGTTGATGAGAAGGATAGTTTGATAGGTACAGCACCTAGAACAGAAGTGCACAGCTCAGAGAAATGGCACAGAGGAGTACACGTTTTTATATTTGACAATGAGGGAAGAGTATTGTTACAAGTGCGTTCATCAAACAAGGATAAGTATCCTAATACCTATGACTGTTCTGCATCTGGACATGTTGGAGCTGGAGACACTTATGAAGAGACAATAAAAAGGGAGATAAAAGAAGAACTTGGTATTTCCAGGATAAAAGTACAGCCGATACTGAAACTGCGAATGAGTTATGGAAAAAATGATAATACAGTAGCCGTGTTATTTAAGGCGACTTATTCTGGGAAATTTAAGATAGACAAAGAGGAAGTAAGTAGTGCAAAATTTGTGCCAATAAGCAAAGTTAAAGAGATGATAAAAACACAAAAAGACAAATTTTCTTTCTGGACGCTTGAATTTCTCAAGTGGTATTTCGACATGCCCTCAGCGGTGCATGAGCTTCCTCTTTGACTTGGTTTTTATATGTCAAATCCAATGGTATTTATTAAGTTTGGTGGAAGCGTAATTACAGATACTAAGAGACCACAAACGGCTAAAATTGAAGAGATTAGACGTCTTTTAAGGGAAACGTTCGAAGCCAAAGATATTAAGAATTTTGATTTGGTGATAGGACATGGAAGTGGATCATTTGGTCATGCGGCATCTATAAGATATAGAATAAATGAAAAGGGCCTGACGAATAATGAAAGTGTGATAGGTTTTCCGCCATAACGGAACAAGAAGTTTCCCAACTTCATAGGATAGTGGTCGGAGTAGCCCTAAATGAAGGCATTCCTGTTTTTTCATTTCCGCCTCATGCGTTTGGTATGTCGAAAGACAATGAATTCAGTGTTTCTTACAGCGGCCAAATAAGAAACGCCATTAAGTTTGGGTTGGTTCCAGTTATATACGGTGACATAGTAATGGATTCTTCCAGAGGGGTTTCGGACATATCAACTGAGGAGGTGTTGAGGTCGTTATCGTACGAAATGCGACCGGATGTGGTGGTGATAAGTACGGATGTGAACGGTTTATTTACCAAGAACCCTAAAACATATCCGGACGCAGAACTAATCAAATTTGTTGATTCGGGAAATATCACAGAGGCTTTATCATATGCAGGGGAATCTTTGAAAATAGATTCGACAGGAGGCATGAGAGCAAAGGTTCTAAGCTTATATAAGACAGTGCACGCTACTGGCAGTACGGGATATATTGTAAATGCAAACGAAAAGGGGGCGTTGAGAGATGTACTGCTAGGTAAAGATATAAGCTGCACGATCTTCAGGGCATAATGGCGGTTTTATGGAGATAAAGAACAACACGAATAAGTTTACTCTGTACAACCAGTTTGCTAGATATTATGATTTGGCGTACGCGTGGAAACGCTACGATACTGAAGCTGCCCAGATTATAAGTTATGTGCGAGCTAAGAAAAGAAACAAGGGCAACAGGCTCTTGGATGTCGCGTGCGGTACCGGATCTCTTCTAGCCTACCTGTCCGGTCCATTTTCATGTGTTGGGGTAGATATCAGCAAGACCATGCTGGACATAGCGAGAAAAAAGAAGATACCGGGAGTCACATTTAAGCAGTCAGACATGATAAATCTGTCTTTGGAGGAGAAATTCGATGTAATTTTGTGCCCATTTGGCTCTTCTAATTATGTTAAAACCTATCGGAATCTTAAAAGGACGATAAACGGATTTTCAAGGCACCTCAACGCAGGTGGAATTGTAATAATAGAACCGTGGTTTACTTACCCTACAAAACGTTCTGGCAGACAAGCAACAGGATATATTTACAAGCCAGGGTTGCCCTATATGCGCATATATGATGGAAAGGAAATGAAAATTGCAAGAATAAGAAATTCAACGCTCAGGGATTATATCCAAACCATACACATACACACTAATTGTGACTATAGGTCGTTTCGTTCTGAACTTCTTTCGGAATGCTCTCGCCTTACTAATACCCATTATACCTACTTATTACTTTTTGTCTTCTGAGTATTTAAAACTTGTGCATAATACTTATAAATGCCTGGATAGTTTTATATTAAATGGCTTCTTAATTTTATTATTGTAGGCTAGTCCACATACGGGTATTTAAATTTTAATACATCGTTGTATAGAGTACGCGGTGTTTCGTTGGCAGCTACTACAAAAAAGGAAAAAATAAAACAGATAATGGGACGTAAGGAGGATCACATACGCATCTGCTTGCATAAACCAGTGCAATCAAAGCGTGTGCGTACACTTTTCGAAAATGTACACTTGATAAATAACTCTCTTCCTGAATTGGATTTCAATGAGATAGATACTTCTACGAAATTTCTGGGCCATGACTTCTCGGCTCCGTTGATGATAGGTGCTATGACAGGAGGAGCCGAATTGGCAGGCACCATAAACAAGAATCTGGCAGAAGCAGCACAGGAAACGGGCCTGGGAATGGCTGTCGGAAGCCAGCGTGCTGGATTATATGACAAGGTGCTTGCAGATACATACGCAGTAACAAGAAAGAGGGCACCAAATATATTCATAGGTTCAAACATAGGCGGCGCTCAAATTAGCGCTGGCTTCACTGTAACTGATGGCAAGAAACTTGTGGAGATGATAGAGGCGGATGCGTTTTACATACACCTTAACCCTGCCCAGGAAGTCGTGCAACCGGAGGGCGATGAGCGATACAGGAATGTGCTATCGCGAATAAAGGAATTCGTCGACGGGCTGGATGTTCCTGTCGTTGTAAAGGAGGTGGGCTTCGGCATCTCCGGAGAGGTATCAGGCAAGCTTGAGAATGCAGGTGTCAGCGCAGTAGAGGTAGCAGGTATGGGAGGGACAAGCTATGCAGCAGTCGAGTACTATCGTGCGCAGTCCATGCATATGCGCATGAAGGAGCGCATGGGCGAACTGTTCTGGGATTGGGGCATTCCCACAGCGGTTGCGTTGCGCATGGCCAGCAAGCACACAAAAATGCCCATCGTGTCTTCCGGAGGTCTGCGTACAGGTATAGACATAGCCAAGTCCATAGCCATGGGCGCGTCGCTTACTGCTGTTGCGTGGCCGCTTCTGCGTCCTGCGACGATGTCATCAGATGCTGTCAAGCAGAGGCTTGACGAGCTCGTTTATGGTCTTAAGACGGCAATGTTCCTGACTGGTTGCAGGAACATAAAGGAGTTAAGATCACTAAGATACGTAATTACTGGAGAGTTGAAGGATTGGGAAGAACAAATATAAGCGCAAGAAGCCAAAAACAGGAGGCAATGCGCTTGAGAAAGAAAGCGTATGTGGTTGTGTTGTTGTAGTAGGTGGTGTTGGTGCTGCTAATGCTGGTGCCTGCGCTACCGATGCCTGAGATGCTTGTGCTACTTACGCTGCCAGTGCTTCCGATGCTAAAGCGCACCTCGCCGCTACAGCTAGAGACCGTACGGCTCGGTTCGCGCTCAGCCTGTAAGGTTCACATAGATTAGGGCTATTAGAAAAGTGAATCACAAGGGGGTAATTAAACACCTTTGTGACCATTCATGCCTGTTTCTGCAACCCGCCTAAACTGCCCAGACCGATCGGAGCAAATCTCATTTACGAGGAAATGGGTCGAGTTCCCATACAGGAAGGCAAAGCAAATGAAGATGTACAAAACATGAGAAGAAAATATCATTCTAATATACTTTCTATGACTTATAACTCGTTTAAGGCATGCGGAGAGTAAGTCGAGGAACTTGAACCATGAATTAACAGACTAACCTGTTCTAATAGTAGACCTGATAAATAACTGAAAAGTTTATATATTAAACAAATCAGTTATAATACATTATATTTT
>JAKBJF010000002.1 GCA_021836125.1 Nanobdellota archaeon
CCACTCTCCCTCCAACAGGACATTTCTTTACCTTTCGTTCAAGCGTCCGCACCGGTGTTCCTGAACATGTCGGTCATAAGGTTCGTTTCATCGTCTGCAGCGTACAGTTTCTCCGTCCCCACACTTTTAAACAGCACTGCCGGCTGTGATACTATTTTCACGCCTTCGGTCTCATCAGGAAATCTACAAGCAGGCGACTCAAGCTCTTTAATAACTTTCGTGAAGTCCAACAACTGTACGACCACAGTATTTACTGAGACCGGATTACCAGCAGGTCTTTCATGGGGGGCTAAGTATGAAGGGATAAGCAAGCGCTCTAACACAAACAACATGAGCTTCGTTAGCGAACCAGGTAGCCTGCCTTTCTCAGTGAACCAGTCGTTATTGGTCAACACGTCACAGCCGATGTGTAACGCCACTTACACTTCGAACGTATCATCAGGCTCGCACACAGCGGGCACCACCCTTCATCTTTCATTTACCATAACATCAGTTTCATGTGCAACCACTTTCTTCGAGCAAGGTCTACCTTCATGGCGTACCTGGAACGTGACATACGACGGAGTAACAAAGCAGGAGAAACCCATCTCCATGCTCTTCGTACCAAGCGATTCAAACCCTACCGAAGGGCACATGATAAATCTGACCTCCAACACAGGGATTTACAATTTCTCGATACCTGTATCTAGTGTTTTATTCTCTAAAATCACTCCTGGTAACAAGACCATACTTCTCATATCAAGTCAGAACTTATCCCTGATGAACATCACGTCAGGTACAATAATCAAGCATAAGATGCTTCCTTACTATCCCTACAGCGCGGTGTTCACTAACAATTCAAAGTACGCGTATCTCGGGACGAGCACGAATATTGTCGTATTCTTTAACATGACGTCGTTCTCAGTAATAAAGAACATAAGCGCAAGTTCGACTCCGTTCGTTTTAGCGATGTCCGATAACGGCAAGTTCGTGTACGCAGACTCTGGAAACACGAATAACATCACAGTGATAAATACGTCTTCAAACACCAACATAGCGAACATAAGCCTCAACAAGGGAACGTATACGTATGCCGTTGCCGTAAATCCCAACGACACGAAGATATACGCAGTAAGCTATTACAACCAATACATCAATCTTACGACAATCAATGCGTCGGCACCGTACAACGTTGAGCACGTAGATGTGCATCCCGTACCGCAGTATTATTACCCTTACAGCCAGTATCCTACCCAACTATGGACTTCTAATGATGGCAGTAGAATATATCTCGCCACATCCTATGATGGTTATTCTATCGGTTATGTTTATGGGATATACGCCTCGAATTACAGCTCCTTCGGAGATACGTTCGCTTACTATCCCCACGCAGGAACGATAGCAGGCAACCGGGTGTATTTCAGCAGCGGCACCGAAGCCCCATCAATAAGCGAGCTTAATATACAGCCACTCTCCCTCCAACAGGACATTTCTTTACCTTTCGTTCAAGCGTCCGCACCGGTGTTCCTGAACATGTCGGTCATAAGGTTCGTTTCATCGTCTGCAGCGTACAGTTTCTCCGTCCCCACACTTTCAAATTCATCGGCTGGGCACACAACTACTTACACACCACTTTCGTCTTCTGGTAATTTACAGGCAGGCTACTCTACACTAATAGATTTTACGTATTCCTACAGCTGAATGACTTCGCTGCTATATAGGCATTTATAGGTATATCTTATTCAGATTAGATGACAGAAGCACCAAGATTTAGATACCCCGGTAAAGAAGAAGTCCTGGGGTATGTTACACAACTTCTTGGATTTGGAAGAATGTACGTTAAGTGTGCCGATGAAAAGATAAGACTGTGCCAAATAAAAGGAAGCCTTAGTAGATATCTGTGGGTGCGCGAAGGAGATTTGGTAATAGTAAAACCTTCTACTATAGAATTTGATAAGAAAGGGGATGTTATGTATAGATACGAGAAAAATGAATGGGATCTGCTGCGCACAAGAAACCTTCCTGTAGAGAAGCTAACCCAATAGTAATCCTATATTGATGAGCTCGTAATGCGCCCGTTTATCACTGCGGTTATAGGGTTATTGACGGTTTCGTTTATTCTTTGGGAGTACGTATATGAAACCTGTACTGAGACACTATAATTATAGTTTAGGTACTTGCAGTTTAATCCTGAAAATACGTTCAGTATGCCGCCGTGCGATATTTCGCCGCTAGTGTATCGTGATTGTTCCTGTTGTCCGTTCACGAATAGAGTCAAGTTGTCCACGTACACGGTAGAATCAGCATTGTTCATAAACCCAGCATATAGACCAGAAGAATTGCAGTTGTTTGAAACAATGCTGAAAGCGTAATAGACCGGCTTCGAAACCGAGTTATATACTGCGTAATATGTAAGGAAAACTACGAAAAATATCGCGATTAAAAAAAGTACGATAGTACTTAACGGAATCAATAAAGGTTGTTTAATGCGTCTTCCAGCCATAAAAAGACAACACGTTTCTAAAATAAAAGCTATTAATCAACTGAGTGATTTTATGAGTTCCTTAGCTTCTGTTTCTAGATTCTCAGCCGCTTCCGTCAGTATCTCTTTGTAGTCCAATTGCCCCCAGCTTTCTATGTTTAGTATTATTTTGCTGGGGTCTGACGATATTTTTATTACATCCTCCCCTGCGAAGTCTTCGCATGCATTGCAGAGTATACATTTGTTAAGTTGCCCCTTTTTTACAGATAGCTTGTTATCGCTGCCGTCCAGTATATCAACCGGACATAGCGAGGCTATCTTGTTAGAGCCGCGTATTTCTTTCTTAGTTGTGGTTATTACCGGTTGAAAATGATAAGTTACGTGTGCAGGCGCAAATTTCGCGTGTTCTTTTCCGCTTCCAAAGACTGCCTTTGCTTCTAATTCGATTTTCTCCCCTTCGTTAAGCCGCATCAGTAACATTTTTTCATAGATAGGTCTTACATCCTCGTCACTGGGCTTCAAATCGGATGCGTATACCGTTTTTGGTCCGCTTTCATTTAGTTTGAAAGTAAACTCTTTTCCTTTCTTGTTTAGTTCAGGCACCGTTTTAATCGGGATCAAACCTAATCTAAGTGCCAGTACTTCGTCGTACATAGAACTGGTATTTTTGTATATAGTTACGTCGTCTATAGCTATCGTGTTAACATCATTAAGGATAGCTCTTCTCAATGCATTGACAAGAGAAACTTTGAAATCAGAAAGTTCCAGTGATAAAGATTCTTCTTCCTTTCCTAACACTTTAACATCCATATTTACATCCTTCTCCCTTTTCTGCCACCCTTTCTTTTGCAGCCGTCATGAGGCACGGGTGTGACGTTCTCAACACCTATTACTTTTATCCCCGCCCTTTCAAGAGCTTTTATTGCAGGTCTAGCGCCAGGACCAGGAGTCTTCGATTTTATACCGCCAGCAGCGCGTACCTTTACCTTTACTGCAGTTATACCTTTGTTTAATATGTCCTCAGCTACTTGTTTTGCCGCATCCATTGCTGCTTTAGGTGATGAACCTAATCTGTCAGCTTTTACTTGTGAACCGCCGCTTTTTATTGAAAAAGTATGACCGTTGCTTATATCCGTTACATGTATTATCGTGTTATTCATAGTTGCGTAAATATGCGCTACGCCTAGTTTTCCTTCTGCCATATCTAAACGTTACTCTCCTTATTTGCCGTACGAATAGGGTGATTTTCAGCCGCGAGTGGCGAATTCTCAGCAAATACTATCTTGTTTTCCTCGTCGCGTTTTACCATATAACTAGGTGTGTCGACTATCTTTTCTCCAACTTGTATGTGTCTGTGAGTTATTACTTGTCTAGATTCGCGTATGCTTCTTGCCATTTTTTTCTTAAGCACAAGAGTCTGTAGTCTTCTTTCCATAAAATCAGTAAGCTCTAAATCCAGCACATCATCAACGGTAGCGTCGCTCTCGACTAAACCAAGGGAATGTAACTTTCTTACGAATTCCTTTTCCTCTTCTTGTCCTTTTCCAAGTGCCTTAAGACTAATAAGTTTCCTTGCACGGTTTCTTATCCTTCTAAGCAGAGATTCGGTTTTCCAAAGTTCTTTTTTGTTCTTGAAACCGTAAGTCTTTCTTAATTCTATGTCGCGATCTATCCTTGCTTTATCCCAAATCTTCTTTGGAGATTTATACTTATTAGACTGTCTTTTAGCGGTTCCCATTTATTTCTTCTTTTCCTCTGTTCCTGCTTGTTGTTGCTGCGCAGTTTTCTTAGTTACGCCCATCGTACTCCCTATCCTACCTCTAGTGTTGGCACCTCTAGATTTGACTCTCTGGCCGCGTAATTTATAATTGAACGAATGTCTGTATCCTCTGTATGTTCTGCTGCTCTTTATGTTTTGGATGTGCAGCGTAACTTTAGATTTAAGTTCGTTGCCTACGTAATGATAATCGAGCCCGCTGTGTTCGTCTTTTCTCCAGTTGCACAACCATACCGGTATGTTGTATTTTTTAGGATCGTAAAGTGCCTCTTTAAGTTTTGATAACGTGTTATCGTCTATTTCCTGAAGTTTTTTGTTGTATTCTATGCTTAACACCCGCATTACGGCGTTAGAGAATGAAAAACTTACCCCGTGTATGTCTCTTAGGGCATCTCCGACCTTTTTGTCACCATTTAGGTCTGTATCGGCAATCCTTATTATCTTCCTTTCACCGACTACTTTGGGAGCCGGCGGCTTGCCCTGTTGCGATTTTCCTTGTGTCTGTACGGGTTTACTTCCCTGCATATCTTATCTTAAGCCAAACTTAGGTATTTAAACCTTGTTTTTATTGTAAGCGATAGCACCAACTTACTTTCTCTCTTTTACGAAATACTCGTAAGACGCACCGACGATTATCTTCCGTGTTCGAAATGGGAACGGGATTTGCCATCAGCCTATGGGCGCTATCTTTATCTTATTACCACACTTCATTTAAAAGCTTTT
This sequence comes from Nanobdellota archaeon, assembly GCA_021836125.1. Classification (GTDB taxonomy): domain Archaea; phylum Nanobdellota; class Nanobdellia; order Parvarchaeales; family Parvarchaeaceae; genus Parvarchaeum. The sequence continues at coordinate 4,962 of JAKBJF010000002.1, forward strand.
AAAATAGACAGACCGGTAGTTCGACAATCAAAATTGCGAAGTCTTTTTATGTTGCTTTTCATGTCAAAAGTGCACCTAATAGCACAGAATAAGCAAATTTGCTACAACCTCAATAATTTAAGAAAAGACATCGTGAGACTTAAATGTTGGTCAAAGGTTCTTGTTCAGAACCATGCTGAAGGAGTATTAATTCGCGTTTTAACTATAAAAATAATGAGACGTTTGGATAGGAAGACTTTCGACAGGCGCATAAACGCAGGAGTTTATTGGTATAAAGTAAAAAATCCACTCAGGATAATAGCCAATGGCCTTATTCTATCTTTCGCGAAATATTTTCCATCGCTTCCTGTAAAGCGAGGCCTCTTGAGACTGACTGGAGTAAGGGTTGGAAAGAATGTCTCCGTTGCACCATCTACGATCGACCCAATCTTTCCCGAACTTATTGATATAGGTGACAATGTAATGATAGGCTGGGACACCATGATATTAACACACGAGATAATTGGTAGCGAGTTCAGGAAAGGCCGGGTTAAAATAGGTGAGAATACTACAATAGGTGCAAGGTCATTGATATTAGCTGGTGTAAAAATAGGAAAAAACGCGATTATTGAAGCAGATTCTTTAGTGAACAAGGACGTAAAGGATAATTGTATAGTCGGGGACGTTCCTATAAAGCAAATAAAGCTAAAATGACCATCATCTCCTCACATTAGCAAGCCATAGCCAAAATTTCAAACTTTATAATAATCTAATTCTATGTTATTTCTAAATTTGCTATTTGATCATTACAGAAATGGCGACTGTTTGACTGCAAATCGATGCCCATTAGTTAATCTCCAAAAATTACTTATTTATCTACCCCATAATGTATTCTATGAAAAAGAAAATTTCTGCCAATCAACAAAAGCCAAGCAAAAGCCCGGGTGCAAGAGAAGTGTATGGAGAAAATGCAGTGCTTACGGCAATAGCCGCAATGCCGGAACCAGACCGCAATGTTGGCGAGCGGCTCCACGTGATTATAAGGAACAATGCACCATCTCTCATGCCTAGAACTTGGTATGGAATGCCCGCATATGCAAACGATGATGGAGAAGTAATCTGCTTCTTTCGCAGTAGAGATAAATTCAAAGAGCGATATATGACGCTTGGCTTCAATCAGGGCGCCAAACTAGACAGCGGAAACATGTGGCCCATCGTATTTGCATTGACAAAGCTTACTGCTGATGAAGAGGCAAAAATTAGCGCACTAATAAAGAAAGCAATCCCTTAAAATTATCAGACGGCACTAAAAATATAGAAGATTTATAAAATGTAATCCTATAATTAATTATGAAATTTTACCTCTCATCGTATAAAATGGGTCGCGAAGCAGCGAAACTAAAGAAGATGCTTCCGAAGAACAAAAAATAGCATACATAATAAATGCACTTGATTACAAGGTACCGAACCCTGAAAAACTAAGCGACAACCTTAAAAGGTTAAAAACGGCAGGACTTAAACCGGAGATACTCGATTTGAAAAAATACTTTGGAAAACAAAGAGGACTGGAGAAAAAGCTTGCTGAGTTCGGCGCAGTCTGGGTAAACGGCGGCAATACGTTTGTATTAAGGCAAGCTATGCGACGTAGTGGTTTTGACAATATTTTCAATAAACTTCTAAAAAGGAAAGATTTTGTGTATGGAGGATACAGCGCCGGGATATGTATTTTGGCAAAGGATCTGCATGGGCTAGAAATAGTAGATGATCCGCACCAGAAACCATACGAGAAAAGATCTAAAGTGCTTTGGAACGGTCTCGGCTTTCTAGATTATATGATACTGCCGCATTACAAATCAGACCATCCGGAGAGCAAACTTGTTGGCAAAACGGTCCAGTACTTTATAGATAACAAACTGCTGTTTAAGGTTCTCAGAGACGGAGAAGTAATAATTATAGAATGAGCGAACACTACGAAGTACAGCCGGTCACCAAATTTTGTCTGCTAAATACAAACAATTATACTTTGCCGACAAAATTTATGATAGAGGGTGGCAGGTTAAATTTGCTACCGTTATTATATCGAAAATAAAGTGTTATATCCGCAGTAGAAGTTAACAATGCTAATTTATAAGATTACTTTGCTAACTACTTAACAGATGATGACGTATTATCCGATTATTAAACGATTATGGTGGACACTGTTGTTTTATTGATGGCTTACGGTACTCCGGCAAAAAGCGAGGAGGTAGGTCCTTATCTGAAGGACGTATTCGGTGGGAGGGATGTTCCTGAGCACATAGTAAAGGAGACAGTCAGGAAATACAATGCGATAGGGTTTTCTCCTTTGAAAGAAATAACGAACAGACAAGCGGAGCTATTGGAAGCCCGGCTGCGCAATGGCGGCTTGGACTGCAAGGTCACCATAGGGATGAAACATTGGCATCCGAAAATTGAAGAGGCGATATTGCAGATAAGGGAGTTAGGGCCTAAAAATATAATCGGAATGGTTGCCCATCCGTTCAGGTCGCTGGCCGGGAGCGAAGAGTACAAACATAGGTTTATTTTGGCTTCACATGGTCTTAATAGCATCTTTATAGACGATTGGTACCTGCAGAAACCGCTCCACTCATTGTGGGGCAAGAACATAGAAGAAGCTATGTCAGAATTAGGCCGAGACGAAACGTTCGTGATTTTTACTTCTCACGGCCTGCCAAATTCGATAAAGGACGACGTATACAAAAAACAACTCTTGGATTTCGCTGCGGACATAGCTATCGAAAACGGCATAGAACAGTGCTGTTTAGCGTATCAAAATGGGGAACACAAAGACTGGTACGAGCCGGAAGTGATGGAAAAGCTGAAAGAGTTAACTGCGACCGGCATAAAAAAAGTGCTGATCGTGCCGATAGGGTATCTTTCGGACAGCCTTGAAACGTTGTACGATATCGACGTAATGTACAAGGCCGAAGCCGACAAGATGGGCCTGAAACTGTATAGGGTGAAGTGCCCGAATACTTCACAGGAGCTTATAGAAGCCATGGCCGGCGCAGTCGAATCCTCCGTTTGACGCAAAAACCGCCAAGAATGCTTATATCTTTAAACAAGTCTATGGTTTCCTTGTAAGTCAACAAATTAAGGTAAAACTAATAAGGGCGAGAGTACAAAATGGATTTTTCAAGCAAACCAGTTCTCGTGTTCTGGGAATTGACAAAGGCATGCGGATTGGCGTGTAAGCACTGCAGGGCATCTGCAATAAAAACGCCCTTGCCAGGTGAACTAACTACAAAAGAAGGTTTCCGATTGTTGGAACAAGTTGCAGCTTTTGGCAGACCGTATCCCGTCCTGATATTCACAGGGGGAGACCCCCTAATGCGAAATGACTTTCCAGAACTGCTCGCCTACGTAAAAAATCTCGGCATAAAGTTCGCGGTATCGCCAGCCGTGACGGACATATTAACACACGAAAAACTGGTCGAAATACGAGATTCTGGAGCTACATCAGTGTCCGTAAGCCTTGATGGCGCATGCAAAGAGACACATGACGGTATACGCAGTATCGATGGAACGTTTGAAAAGACTCTTGAAACGATAAAACATGCGATAAGCATCGGACTTAACATACAGGTAAACACTACCGTGATGAGGCGAAACGTAAACGAACTTGCAAAGATATTTCATCTTATAAAGAGTCTTGGAATAAAGACTTGGGAAGTGTTCTTTCTAATAAAGGTCGGCAGAGGTACTAAAATAGAGGAGCTAAACTCGGACGAATACGAAAGTGTGTGCAATTTTCTATATGATGCTTCAATGCTAGGGATGACCGTAAGGACCGTCGAGGGACCTTTTATACGCAGGATAAGCATCACCAGATCCAAAGAAGGGCGATATTGGAATTCTAGTCTGTATAAGGACCTGAGCACAGAATTGAACGCGTTAGACGGTAAACAGACACTTGCTACATCAACTATAGCCACACACGGTACGCTGGACGGAGACGGTATAATATTTATTGCGCATGACGGCGATGTATACCCTGGAGGATTCATACCGATAGCATTAGGAAACGTCAAGTCAGACAATCTGGCAAGGATTTACAGGGAGGACCCGCTTTTGAAAGATATAAGGAACAGGAAAATTCTTGGTGATTGTGGTGTGTGCGAGTTCAAGAACGATTGCGGTGGCAGCAGGGCAAGGGCTTACGCTTCGTCTGATAACCCTTTAGGATCCGACCCGGCCTGCATAAAAGCCAAAATATTTTAATTTGTTGGTAGAATTACCGGATCTAGAATCCCTCGCCGGACATTATCGGTATTATCGCAGCGACATAATCCTGATCACAAAATCTTCAATAAACTAAGCGCATTAAGAGACGCGGCAAAAAGAGTGAAACGCACGAAGACGATTCACCTTTTGTCTATGTCTACGTATTTTAGGTCCAACTCACCAGTATAGAATTCGAGCGGCCTGAATATCCGGTTATTAGTCCAATATTCAAGCAGATGTGCACACCAGCCGACCATCCTGCTTGCTGCGAATATGGATGTGAAAAGCTCCGGCGGTATGCCAGCCCAGACATAAAGAGGGCCGGAAAAGAAATCTACGTTAGGCCATATGCCCTTGCTGTTTCCAAGTTTGTCTATCATGAGCTTCTCTGCACGGATAGCTATTTCTATGAGTCTTCTTGTTTCGGGATCCTTGTCGTTTCTAAGCTCTTCAAGATAGCTTCTTAATATCCTGGCGCGCGGATCATAAGTCTTATAAACACGATGGCCAAAGCCCATTATTTTCTGTTTACCGGCAAGCGCATCCTCTATATATTGTTCTGTATTCCCGGGATCTCCTATATTCATCATCATCTTCAGAGCAGCTTCATCCGCGCCGCCATGCAGTGGTCCTTTCAATGCAGCCATGCCGGCCGTCACAGAGGAATAAATGTCAGCCAAAGTCGAACCAGCTACTAGCGTAGTGAAAGTAGAGGCGTTTGAGCTATGCTCCGCATGCAGTACGAACATCGTATTAATTAGTTTGGATTGACCACTAGATGGCTTGCTTCCAGTAAGCATGTACATGAAGTTGTCGGTATGGCTTAACGACGGATCCGGTGCTACCGGCTCCTTTCCATTTCTTGCACGTTCTATAGCGGCTGCAAGCGTAGCAATCTTCGATATAAGCCTGACGGCTTTTCTTGCATTGGCTTCAGGAGAGTTATCCGCCAATTCCTCATCCTCCGAAGCAAGCGCGGACACCGCCGTCTTTAATACATCGGTCGGGTGCATTTTTTTAGAAAGAGATCTTGCAAGATACATTACTTCTGTAGACACGGTGCGTTCATTTCTTAAGTCACTTTTAAACTTCTCAAATTCATCTTTTTTTGGCAAACGTCCGTAAAGAAGCAAGTAACACACTTCTTCATAATCGGAATTATCGTTTAAAGTTTCTATGGAATAACCGCGGTAGTATAATCTGCCGTTTATGCCGTCCACTTTGCATATTTTGCTTTCTTGGATGTATATCCCCTCAAGTCCGCTGCTTATCTTCGGTTGTGTTTCTTCCATCATAATAATAACAATCAATAGAATTTAAAATGTCCCCTTTTAATCTTGGCAGGATATAATATCTTATGAAAGTTGAAGACTTCATAGTCGAGTCGGTGGCACGCAGCTTATCAGCCGATTTCAGTGAACAATCCTTACATGAGGCAAAGAGGCGGATAATAGATTCTTTCGGTGTTGCGCTAGCATCCGTAGACTCGCAACCGTCAGCCACGACCTTGAAAGCAATGCGTTATTTTGAAGGCACGGCTTCTGCGTTCGGAGGATTAAAGGTTTCCCCCGACATGGCCGCGTTTTACAACACCCTTCTGATACGTTACCTCGATTTCAACGATACATATCTGTCAAAGGAGCCTCTGCATCCAAGCGATATGCTCGGCGCGCTTCTGTCTTTGGGTTCTTTGTATAAACTCAAGGGCAGCGACGTGATGCGTGCGATGCTTGTCGGCTATGAGATAGGAACTAGGCTTTGTGATTCTACGTCTTTGCGTGCAAAAGGTTACGATCACGTGAACTTCCTGCAGATCGCGACGGTTGCTGCACTATGTTCTCTTTTGAAGTTAGACAAGGAAATAACCCTGCAGGCACTTGGGATCTCAATCATACCAAATGTAGCGTTAAGACAGTCCCGCGTCGGCAATCTATCGATGTGGAAGGCAGGCGCCGCAGCGGATGCGAGCAGAAACGCGGCTTTTTCGGTCATACTTGCCAGGAATGGGTTTACAGGCCCGTCCGATCCTATATCAGGAGAAAAAGGATTCCGCAATGAAATAGCTAGGGACATGCACTTTGATACCAGTATTCCTAATTTCGATGCGATACTTGAAACTTATGTTAAAAAATACCCTGTAGAATATCACGCACAGGCAGCGGTCGAAGCAGCTCTACGTCTTAGCAAAGGCGTAAGGCGGCAGGACATAAAAAAAATAGTCATACAAACTTATGAAGCCGGCATGTCGATACTCGCGGACAAAGAGAAATGGAATCCGGAAAATAAGGAAACTGCAGACCACAGTCTGCCCTTTTGCGTTTCTGCAGCCTTTGTTTTTAAGGATTTCGACATAGGCGTTTATTCGCATATAAAAGACTCAAGGATACGCAGCTTAATGAGAGTTACCGACGTGGAAGAGCTAGGAGAATATACGCGTATGTATCCCGAGGAATTACCGACTAAGATAAAGGTCTACACGCGCGCCGGCGTATTTGAAAACGAAGTAGCTATACCAAGAGGACACTCCAAGAACAGGATTACAGATTCAGAAATAGATGAAAAATTTATTAGTCTTACAAACGATAAAAGACTATTGGAAACGCTGTGGAGTTTGGATAATAAAGAGGTTGATAAACTTGTCAAACTTACTTAATGACGAAAAATTTCTAGTCGTACCCGGCGTGTTTAACCCGTTTACCGCGCTTCTCGCGGAGAAGGCAGGGTTTAAAGCAGCTTACCTTTCAGGCGGAGCACTTACCTCTTCCTATGGGATCCCAGATATAGGATTGATAACGTTGAAAGAAATAGAAGAGATGGTCAAAAAGATAAGGGAAGTGACTTCTCTGCCGCTCATAGTCGATATGGACACCGGATTCGGAGAGGCAATAAACGTCTACAGGGCCGTAAAGACCCTCGAAGCGGCGGGAGCTAACGCAGTGCATTTAGAGGATCAAAAGATGCCAAAGCGCTGCGGACACCTGAACGGAAAGGAACTCATAGACGAGAGCAATATGGCAGAAAAAATAAAAGCCGCTATAAAAGCGAGAAACAAAATGCTGATAATAGCAAGGACAGATGCCCGCAGCGTAACTGGGTTCGATGACGCTGTAAAACGCGCGAAAGCCTATGTGGCAGCCGGTGCGGACATGGTATTCCCCGAGGCCCTGCAGACGAGGGAAGAGTTCAAGGCTTTTGCATCAAGCGTAAAAATACCACTCATGGCCAACATGACAGAGTTCGGAAAGACGCCTTTCATAAAAGCGGGCGAGTTCAAGAAGTTAGGATACAAGTTTGTGATATTTCCCGTGACGTTGTTCCGAATAGCGGCAAGATCGATGGAAGAGGCCTTGGAAGTACTAAAGAAAGAGGGAACGCAGGAAAATCTTATAGATAAGATGATGACAAGAGAACACCAATATTCCATCATAAAATACGACGAATACGAAGAAGTTGACAATAATACAAAAATTTAAAAGATTTTTATTTAATTATTGTTTAGATAATTGATTATTATTTGATGCTGGTCGAAAACAACAATTTGACATGGATAAGAAGAATTATAACACCCATAAGAAAAAGTTACTGCCTTTAGTAGCCATAATTTTAATACTCGCTGTAATATCCACGTTAGCAATCGTACTATACCATACTAATCCGGTTAAAAACGCACAGAATACCAACGTGAACAACAACGCTACCCAATTCGATCCTTCTGCCCATCTTTCCGCCGCGAATTTTGCATTGGTTGCTCCAGAGCAGATTCTTGCGGGAAATACCCAGTTCATAACCTTAGCAAGACAAAAATACGTTTTTTTGTACGCGAACGCTTCTAATTTTACGTCTGTGGACGGCTCGCAGTTCATAATCATCGTGGTCAACGGTACGGGACCGTATATGAACCTCGCACTTTCGGTTTTCAATGCCACCGCATTGGACTATGCGATTAACGACACAAAAGGCATAATCCTGAGCAAAAAAGACGTATGGGCAAGCGATCAGACGGTGTTCGTGTTAGTAGGTTTCAAAAACGACAGCTCTCTGTCTTCCGCTTTGTTAAAGTTTTTTGTAAAATCGCCCGTTTACGCGCCGCGTAAACTAACCGGGAAATTTATATCTTTTAACTCTACTTTGAAGAATTCGTCATCTGGAGTGCCATTTAATTCAAGGGACCCCGTACTAGAAGCGTTTTTGGATGGATCGTATGGGCTTTCGCCCCAGGACACCGCCCTTTCATATCCGTACGACTACTACCTGAATTTTGCGTATTTACTCTATTATGCGCCCGTCCTTAGCTCATATGCCCCTGGATTTGGGGGAGAAGAGTCTGGATTAAATTTGCCTATGAGTGCGATGCTTTGTATACCTCCGCCCCCGCCTCCAGACGGTTCTTCGATCTGCGTAGGGAATTATGTTGCTATGCCAATATTCCAATTTGGGATGTATGGAGTTTCACAGCCACAAGCTTCATTCGATACTGGCGATTGCAACTTTTTCGGTATAACCGATTGCATCGATACAGAGGGTTGGGCAGTATCGGGAATAAATCCGCAGCTGCCTTATGCACAGATACCCAGCATATTATACGGTTTTACTTCGACATTAAGTGGTATCCCTCCCTCTCTAACCGGCACGACAGGACCGGTAAGTAGTGCAACACCGTTAACGTGGTGGGAGTATGGACCGGGTTCGGTAGGCACGACTACGGGAGGAATTCAACAGAACATAATAACGCAGAACCAGACTTTACTTTTAATGGACGCAGGTGTAGAAGCATTCTCGGCTCCATACAGCGAGACTCCGTCAGGTAACTTCACGGGGTACACAGGTAATAATACAGTAACGTATTCCTGCGACTCGTCGCTCTGCGGAATGGACTTTAACTATTATATTTATGTTCTGATGACCGAATCTTCAACCGTACCGTCTAGCGCATACGTCATATCGCCGTCAAATTATAATCTGGTACCGGGAAGCAACTATTATGCGCTATTTGATCCCGTCACTCTAAGTACGCCAACGATAATCGTTACGCCGGCAGCTACTTACTATTTCAGTTATTGGAGTGTTTATTCAGAAATCGGCAGCAACCAATATTACCAAATTTTTGACACTTCTAATGCGACGTTTCAGATAACCGGGCCAACGCAGGCAAAAGCGATATACACAAGAAAAGTAATGTCAGGAAGCATAACGGCAGAGTCCGGTTTTATGACTCCAAGTGCATACTATACCTGCCCACCTCCATTGAGCAATTGTAACAACATGTCCTCAATTAATCCGATAGGAGGCGTGAATATAAAGATAACCGGACAGAATGGCACTGTACTTTTTTCAAACTCCACGAATTCTAACGGTACCGTGACGTCCCCTGTATTACCGGGAGGTTGTTACAACGTAAACGCATACAAAAACGGATATATTTTTTCAGTTGAGCCAAACCCCTTGTGTGTCAACGGCAACACGGGAGTGTATGCAATAGACGTCAGTCCGTACATATTAAAGATAAACTGGCCGAATGGATATCCTTCATTTGACGCCCCGCTTAATAAGACAATCAAGATAAACGTTGCGCTTAATTATTCGAATGGAGATGCAGCTTCGAACATCCCCATCCACGCATCCGCTGGCGTAGGCACAATAAATAGTTCCATAACTACATCAAGCAACGGTTCAGCCGATTTTATTTGGTATTCTGGGAGAAATTCAGGCAAGACCGTATTGAGCTTTACTCCAACCAGTATTTTCTGGCAGCCACCTGCGTATAAAGTTCCCGTGATAGTCTACCCTAACAACACGACATTTGCATACGTGAATATCGCGCTAAAAAACAGCACATTGTACGCATCCACTTATGGATCGGCCTTCAGAGACAACGTATCCGCTAGTTTTTGCAGGGTAATATTCAGTTATCCGTCAAATATAACTGATGTATGCAGTGCCTCATCGCCTATGACATTCAGCCTTACGTGGTTGCCTTCAGGCATAAATTATACGTTTAATCCGAGCACTACGCCGGCAAATTATACGATAAACAGCTCAAAATCGATCCTTTATATAAACACAAGTAATCATCTAAGCGTAGGCGTTTACAAGACAAACGTTGCTGTAAAAGTTACTACAGCATCCGGCGCATTATACAATGCAACAGTCCCCCTGTCTATAATAGTTAACCAGTACGGATACTACGGCCCTTAAGAGGAAAGAAAATAAGACTACACGCCAAATTTTATGCGCTTAATCTACAGTGCATATGACATGTAAAGAGGCGACATGTATACCGCAAGGGAGAAAGATGCAATCGCACCGGCGATCAATAAGACCCATAATAATGCCAATACTGCATCCCACGTCTTTGGTATCTTATTCTCCATCATCGGAAAGCGATCGATTATGTACGTGACGGGGAAGAAAGAAATCCCTATCGCACCGAAAATAACAAAAAGGATAAGGAATCCAATCGGATTTGGAGCAATAGACATCATATATCCCCATATTCCGTACCATATCGTCATCACTCCAAACATCAGAGACATTATGCCAACATAAACCATTTTTGATTTTAACTTCACAACTAAGAAGAACGATATTAATATTAATCCGAACGAGGCTAAGGGGTCATAAAAAAGTATATCGAAGACGCTAGATAATCCCCAAATGATCTGTGACGACAACGATGTAATAAGCAAATAACTGCCTAACAACACCATGGGCATCGCCGCGCCTTCGAGATGAATGTGCAGGTCAAAACTCTTTTTATAGTAAGCTTTATACATATCTGACATCAGATATGCAAAAACGACGCACACTAAGGACAGTATAAAAAGCGGATATTCCAGTATATTTATTAAGACCATATCTACTGTAGTAATCAAATTTTATATAAATGTTTAATAAGCGTAATATACGGAGTAACATTCTTAAATCAGGCTAAATTTCAAACAGTCGGGTTTTGCAACACTTAGCAAAAGAAGTTTATAAGCCACCGCGTTTTAACCTATATATGGAGCCTCTTTTTGAGGAATCGATAGCAGACATTTCAGAGTTGCACAAGTTCTCAGATGAAGACATGAGGGTACTTAAGACGGTCGACAGTGCCGCAGAAGAACTCGTATTGTCGGAGACGGAGAATTATCTTAAACGTCAGTTCAATAAAGATGCAGTGAAAACCTGCAAAAAGCACGGCATATTCGCAATCCCTGTCGAAATCGAATCGGGAGGCCGCGGTATGTCACCGATAGTAACGCTTTTAGCAAAGGAAAGACTTGGTCAGGTAGGTCTCGGGCTGTCCTCGTTTCTTAACGTGCAGATATTTCTCGGCGAACTCACCCTTCAGAGGTGGGCAAACAAGGATCAGAAGGAACGCTACCTTAAACCCGCAGTAAAGGGGGATAAGATACTTGCATTCGGTCTGACGGAGCCGGACATAGGCAGCAATCCAGAATCAATGAAAACGATTTATAAGAAGAGAGGGGGGAAGTTCGTAATATCCGGTTCAAAGTACCTGATAACCAACGGTTCCATCGCAGACAACATCATACTATTCGCAAGGTCTTCAGAAAACAAAAACGAAATAAGTTCATTCATAATAGACTCAAAATCCGCAGGCTTCTCCGCTACACCGCTAAAAGAGAAGATAGGACTTTTCACGTCTGATACTGCTTTTTTGGAGTTGAATGAAGTCGTTGTCGACAAGGCGGACATCCTTGGGCGACAAGGACACGGGTTATCGATCGCCTATTCCGGACTTGTAAACGGAAGGTTCGGTGTAAGCGCAGGTTGCATAGGCTGCATAGAGGATTGTCTCAATGTCGTGTCAAACCGTGCAAAGGAGAGAATACAATTCAACAAACCGATCGGCAAGCATCAACTTGTGCAGCGGCACATCGCTGAAATAGCGAAGAACCTTGAAATGGCAAGATGGCCCGCGTATTTCATGGCAGTAAAAAGGGAAGAGTACGACAAGTCTCCAGAAAATAAGACTCTGATAAAAGAAATGGACCGCCGAACTTCGCTTGCGAAGCGCATAGCGTCCAGGCTTGCTTTCGAGTCCGCCGACCACGCGGTGCAGGTATTCGGGGGTCTGGGATATACGACCCTAGCTTCGCCGGGAAGACACTACTGCGACTCAAGAGTCACACGGATATACGAAGGCACAGACGAAATAATGGACTTAAAAATAGCTTCCTACGTTTTGGGTGACGATTTCAAGGCATTTTACTGATGGAATTGAAGTTCGACGGCAAGTCGATTCTTTCTAGCGACATAAAAAGCACGAGGTCCATAATAATAAACACAGATAATTACGAGAAACTCATACCTGATTTGACAGCCTTTACCAAATCTTCAAAATCTTCGTTTGATGCGAAAATAAAGATACCCATCGGATATTTCTCCGCCGGATTTGATATAGAGGGAAAATTAAAGGAGACAGGCAAATTCGAGCTGCAAATCTCGCTTATAGGCCATACAATAGGAAGCGAGATGAAAACACTGCTGAACATAACTCTTAAACAGCAAGGTAAGAAAACTAAACTCGAGTGGGACGCCGAAGTAGTGCTTACCGGCATAGCGGCGGCAATGGACCAGCAGCTCTTGAAGGGGATACTCAAAGAAAAGACTGATCAAATAATACAAAATCTTAAAAAAATGCTCGTGGATACAGAATAAGATACCTGTAGATACCATGGCAAATACGCTCTGATGCAAGCGGAGTTTTTTACATCGATATTATCGCACGCTTTCATAATCGATAGGCTTAAAACGTTTTAATTTGATAAAATGCAATATTATCTGCATATGGGAGACAAAAGAGACCTGCTGGAGAACATACTCGAGAGACCTTTGTTAGTGTCAAGCGATAGAGACGTTGCAATATGCTCAATAGTCAGCAAAGGCAGAGGTCTTACTATAAACGGTTACGTTAAAAGCGAATCAAACCCGAACGCCCTGTATCCAGTTGAGGTAACATACTTGCCGGCAGGCAAACAGATAATGTTTGGCAACTGCCAGTGCGAATCGTACAGATATTACGGGGATCCGTGCAAGCATATACTGAAGCTGCGAAACGTTTACGTAAAGAACGAAAAGAAGCTCTATACGCAGGATAAAGGCACGACGGTTTAAAATCTTATAAATTTTACAACAATTCTTCTATAATTTTATAAGAAGTATAATGCTAATTTTTAAATAGGTTGCATATTCTTAGTATTCAGATGACTAAGCAAGACCTAGCCACGATTATTAAAAGAATAGACGCGACCCAACAAAGGCCAAGATGGGATACGTTGGACCAGTTCCTTAGTGATGAGAAATTCCACGAAGAAGAATTCAAAGACACTTCGCAGCTCCCGCTTCACTTTGTCATGGAGATGCAGGGAAAAGAACGTTTCTATAATCCATATAACCGTATAGTCGGACACGAAAAGGACAAAGAACTTTCTAAAAGAAGCGTAGAGCAGTTCGTGAATTCCATAGTAGAACTTGAGTCGAAGATAGCCAAATTAAAGGAGCAGGGCTACCGAAAAGAGGATATAATAGACATGGTCAGAAAAGGGCTCACCATGCCCATAATCTTTAGAGTAGGCCCTTACGGCAGCAGTAAGACAATACAGCAGGAAGCCGAAATGGAGTACCTTCAGATGCTTAAGAAAAGTTTAAAACTGAAAGGTTTCGATTACGTCGCATTTAGGGACGCACGCGCTCCGCAGGGCTTTAGATTGGAACAGATGGCCTCTCCTAGCGGCAGGAAATTGCGCGACGAATATGAGGAGAACCAGAAATTAAACGAAAAATTATCTAAATATCTAAAATGGGGAACTATAGGAACGATATTGACCGGAACGACTTACGGATTGGCAGAGCTTCTCGTGCAATACTGGTGGGTAGCACAGTATTACGGATACGACTGGACGGAATGGATATTCTTAAACTACGCGCAGTTCGTACCGCCGCTTGCGCTTTCGGTCATAGCCGGCGCAACCCTATCGATAGGCCGCACGCTTTACAACGCTTTCAATAAAGACAAGAAGGATCACCCAGCGCTCCTTTCGGAAGGCGGAGAAGTCCCTCACGTGTACATAGGAAAGAACGAAACGATCGAGGGCTTGATAGGTGGCGTTGAAAATAAAAACGGCGTGGCGCCGCAGGATTCCATACGGCAAGCCGACATGCTGAGAGCGCACGAAAACATATTCATGGTCGAGAACCTCGGCGACCTTTCAGACGAGCTGCAGGGCAGCCTTGCTCAGATATTGGAGGAAAAAGTGATAGAATTCGCGAATCTTCCCCGCGGTTACAGGCAACTTGTGTACTCGCTTATGTCGCTCAATGTGAACACAGAAAAATTGCCGTTCATAAAAGAATCGTTGAGAAACAGGATGAACTATGCGAAAATAATGAACGTACTTAATGAAGTGGATCGCGATAGTGTTGATGTCGTAATAGAAGGCCAGAACGGTTCGTCTACAGTTGTAAGCAGCAGATACGTAAAAAGAAGCAGATTCAATGAAAGACATTTCGGGCTCGCCGTACTTGCAAAGACGATATATGGAATAGGCGGACGACCGTGGAAAAAGGAAGGATATGAAGAGCTCGTCAATTACTGCTCAAGACTAGCAGATAATTCACGCCAGATGAGAATAAGCAGGCGCGTGATAGGCATGATAAAATCGGCCGAAGACATCAGGGCCGCAGAGGAGGAAAAAACAAGGATTAGATTGCCTTACGTCGAATTGCGTCACATACTAATGGCGGAAGAAGAGTCAAAATCGATAACAAGAGCGGTAATGGAAACAAAGTTAGATAATTATTCAGTTCAGACTTCCGGCACGCACGATAAGTTTTTAGTAGGCAGGGTGAACGTGGCCACGATATACCATGACCCTCTTCTGAAAGGTCTTGGTTCTGATGTGCCTGAAGAGATATACGACTATATCGAAAAAGAGGATTATATGGGCTACACAATACCGATACAAGCAGTTGCGAAGACTCTTCCTGCTGGAGTGCTTGGAGAATTAAACATAGTAAGCAAGGACAGCAGCCTTAACAGAGACTTCTATCGTTCATCGTTGAAGATACTCCTGCAAATGGATGGAATAGACCTCGATTCTTATAAAATATCGATATCCATCCCTTCTCTTAAGGACGACGATTCGATACTGGCGGGCGCTTATGTAGCAGTAAAGTCTGCTATCAATAATACTCCCGTAAGGCAGGATGTAAAGCTGGCTTTACATATGCTTGAAACGGGTGAAATAACCTCCTTAGACAAGCTCAATATGAGGCTATTGGATACAGTTGCACAAGGAAACAAATTCCTGATATCAGGATATGATATGCACAACAAAACGTTGGATGCTCATGGTAACAGCTTATACAAAGGAACGAATATAAAAGAAGTATCAAACAAATCAGAGCTTATGAAGCTAATTTCGGGGGAGAATGGAACAGCCTGATTATAAATCGAGAATGGAGCAGCTACTGCAAGAGGAGTTGCACAAACAAGCGTCGGCGAAAGCTAAAAACAGCATAAATACCAAGGCAAAATCGCTGCTTGTGAACATCATCGCCCCGACAGGAATGCTTCCGTACACGTTGCAGAAAAAAATAAGCGATAAGTTTGCATTCTTTAAGCCGAAATTAGCAAGCATCGCTTCCTCAATCTACATGTTTGCACTCGGCGCATATACCTTTGGATTACAGAGCATGGAATTAGAGAAAGTCAGTTCCGTAAACATACCCGGTTATCTATCCTATAGCGCAACAGTGTACGATATAGTCATACCCGCATTATTGTTCCAGACAATCGGTGCATATCTTATGCTTGATGCAATAAGAGCGCCGATAAGCTACCTTAAAAGGCCGACCGGTACGTTAATCGGTGAGGCGCTAGCTTACATACCTCGAGCAGTATCAAAGCTCTTCAAGTTTGACGATGCGGACGTCGCCAAAGCACTGTCTAGTGCCCGTTCAAAATTGTACGCAGAAAACATTCTGTCTTCGATAAATGAAAAGAATAAGGACCTCAAGGATCTGGCAAATTACACTTCCTCCCTTTATACTACGAGTGATCCGTGGACAAAATATGTACTCGCTTACAAGATAAACGAACTTAGGAAAAAGATGGGTTTAGAGGAGCTTAAACAGCCCTAAAGGCGATTTAGACATCCGGCACACAGTTGTTGAGCAAAGCAGGTAGCTGATGGGGAAGTCGTTCGCTTTGAGCAGCATTTACATTTAAAAGCAGAGGCAGAGTATAAGTTTTTTCAAGAGGTGAGGTTACAGCATAATGGATATCCCGACAGAAACTAGCGCCAGGCTGGTAAACAGTAGGATTATATGAAAATACCGGAAAACGCAAAGGTAGTCTTCAGCGGCAACAAGTTCAAGGTCTATGGCTGGGATCAGAAGATGTTCGACGGGTCTTACAGAGAATTCGAACGAATAAGTTGGACTTACGGTGTGATGGTCATAGCGGTGTCGGACGGTAAAGTCATCGTGCTGGACGAGGAGCAACCCACTCGACCAAGATCTTTAGGAGTAATCGGCGGCACGATAGAAGACGGTGAAAAACCCATCGAGACCGCAAAAAGGGAACTTCTTGAGGAAACCGGATACGAATCAGATGACTGGGTGCCATTGAAAGAGTATGAACCGTACGTCTTCGTAGATTTCAAGATACACCTATTTTTGGCGAGAAACTGCAGAAAGGTAAAGGAGCAGGAACTAGACGGCGGCGAAAAAATAACAGTAACTAAACAAAGCATAGAAGATTTTATGGGGCTTTATAGGATACTTAGGGTAATAGGCCTGGATATGGCAACGATATTCTACAACGCTGAAAAAAAGAGAAAATTCATAGAACTTCTTTCCGGCGTTTCTAACGAAAACGTATTCTCAGAATTGGATTTTCCTATCGTGTAAAAACTGGTTTAGTTTTGCGAGCGCGAGACCCCGATGGCTTATGCTGTTCTTTTCTTTTAGAGACATCTCTGCAAAAGTTTTGGTGTAACCCGTCGGCATGAATAGGTCGTCCCAGAAGCTATTAGAATTTTTCGCTGGTTTTATTACTAAGCCCTTTATGCTGGCATCGAAAAAATGAATATCGCTTTCGGATTCTGCGTACCCCACCTCAATGCTGGACACGGCACCATAATTTTTGAACCGGTCTGCTATCTCAAATATCCCCATAGTGCCTATACTTTTCAGGAACCATTTTATCAGAGGGCCGGGAAGCCCACCGATACAATTCAATGAAAAAGACACATCTTCTACTATAAATTCGCCCTTTTTGTATCTGAACGCCTGCTCCAATTTTTTGCGTATTATTTCTTTAGAGTCAAGCGACTGTACTTCCTCCAAATCCAACTTAAGCCATTCAAGTCCTTTGATTATCTGGGAGGCCTCACGAAATTTTATGCTGTTTCCCGTGACGTAATACAGTACCATTTTACGCGGGCTTATTCGACTTTTTTATCCTGTGTTTTTTCCTTTCTATAGTCCTTCATTATTTCAGTATATCCGATAAGATTATTCGAAGCGTCTTTTTCATCTTTTAGTTCCGTGTGATACGGGCCATCGTAGCAGTCGCCGGACTTCCTTATCTGCACTGCTTCATAGGCAGTGTTTACTCTTCGTTTGTATTCGTCCTTTATGTCTATAAGCGCGCCTATTATTCCGTTCAATATATAAGCGTGCTTCTCAAGCGTAAGCTGCTTGTTTATCTTAAGAGCTGCTTTTTCCAAAGCGCCAGACGTTTGAGCGAATATCCAATACCTGAACTCGTCCTTCCATTTTCCCTTTTCTACCATTTTTCTTGGCACTAACTGTATAAGCCTAGTGATCGAATAGTTTAGTTCCCCCAGCCAAGGACAATCATAATCATGCTCTTTTGCTATTTCGAAAATGGTCTCTGCAAGGGATTGTTCCGTCGTTTTTAATTTTTTAAGTTTGCCCCCTATTTCAAGCTTGTATAAGGTCTCGATAACTTTCATCAGGCTATCTTCGTAAAGCACGGATATATGCGCCGTCTTGTTAATCTTTATCAGCTTGTTCGACAGCTCGTCCGCAAGGATATCAACGGTTTTATCCAACGCTGGTCTATCAGCTTGTGGTATATATGGCATTAAGTATCTAGTTTTTTCGAGGATATAAATTTTTACAATAAAGCTGTAAAGGGAAATTCAAGCTAGAGTCCTGGTATAATACGCTTTTATCTTGAAAAGATATCTAAACTAAATTAAGACGGAGGGTTTATGAAGACGCTTGGTGAAATAATAGCAGATTTTGAAGGCAAAGAAGTCATCGGAGAAGGAGACGTTTTTACCGGCAACGGGATTTTAGTTTCAGATTTTTATACAGGTTATGCTCCAGCAGACGGGAGCAAGCCGATTAGATATAACCACAAAAACGGCGTAACACTTTACGAAATCGGAATGGATTCCAATTATCTCCCCATAAGCTTGAACGTCACGAAGAACCGCCTGCATGATCTTTCATCGAAGCTAAATCTAATGAAAGACGCAGTAAACATGATGCTGTTTGGAGACCCGAGATGGGTATACAAAAATTACAACTCTAAAATCTCGAAAGTTAACAACAACCTATACACCGTTGAAGTCGATAGGAAAAGCTCGGGCATAAACATGTTACCGGAAATCGCGATAGTAGTCGAGTTACACGTTTCTGACGACGATGTGCTTAAAAAGACAAGGATCGTGACGCTTGCCGTACAAAAAAATTCTCAAAAGGAACTCGGAACAGAGGAAATAAATTTCGTTTATCCTTGATCGTCGCGAAGTTAGGAAAGTATACGTTCACTCAAGCAGCTTCTTTTCGTTAAGAAACGCGAAAACATCAAGAGCTGCCATGCTGCCCCATCCGGCGGCAACGATAGCCTGTTTGTACTTCCTGTCCTGTACATCTCCGGCAGCGAAGACACCGTCTTTGCTAGTCTTCGTCAACTCGTGCGTTTTTATGTAGCCGCTTTCGTCCAGTTCAAGCTGTCCGTTAAAAAGCGTAGTGTTTGGAGAATGACCTATTGCTATGAACACGCCACCCGTGGCAATATTGCTCTCCTTTCCTGTAACTGTGTCCTTTACCGTTACAGCTTCAACTTTATCCTTTCCGATTATCTCCTTTATTTCGCTGTTCCAAAGCACTTTTATCTTTGGATTTGACAGCACCCTTTCCTGCATGATTTTGCTGGCTTTGAACGAATCTCGTCTGTGGATTATGGTCACGCTTTTTACCATCTTTGTCAAGAAAAGAGAGTCCTCCATTGCACTGTCTCCGCCGCCGACAACAATAACGTCCTTATTCTTGAAGAAAGGGCCGTCACATACGGCGCAACCAGACACACCTTTTCCTATCAGTCTTTTTTCGCTTTGAAGTCCAAGCCACTTGGAACTCGCACCGGTGGATATCACCACCGAATAGGCTTCATAGCAATCGTCTTCGACATTTATTTTGTAAGGATAACTAGTAAAATCCACAGAGGATACGTCCTTGTCTATTATCCTGCAACCAAGAGACTTGGCATGTTCGAACATCTTGTCCATTAGCTCCGTGCCTAATATAGATTTGAAACCAGGATAATTCTCGACGTAAGAAGTAAGCATAAGCTGTCCACCACTTTGGTAACCGCGTATAAGGAGAGGATTTAAACCGTTCCTGACGCAGTATATCGCAGCGGCGTAGCCGGCAGGACCGGAACCTATTATAACGATGTTCTCAACCATTATAATAGTAATACTCGCCGTATAAAATACCTTTTCGTTTTTACACTAAGGTGCACCAACGACCTTTACTTTTAAATAGAATGTAAGCAAATATCAGTTATGGTAGTAAACGCAATAGAAGGAAACGAACAGTTTGAAAAGGAAGTACTTAAATCAAGCACCCCTGTTTTTGTGGATCTCTGGGCAGCATGGTGTGGCCCGTGCAAGATGTACGGCCCTGTTGTGGAAGAAGTGTCAGAAAAATTCTCCGGCAAGGTCAAGTTCGTAAAGGTCAACGTCGATGACAATGAAGATATAGCGGCGAAATACGGCGTGCAGAGCATACCGACCTCGCTTCTTATAGAGGGCGGAAAAGTCAAGGCGACTACTGTCGGAGCGATAAACGTTTCACAGCTTGAAGCGTGGCTTAAGAAGAATGTATAAAGGTTATGCCTGAAGTTGAAACACCCGAAGCGCGCGGTCAGCATTACATAAAAGACTGGATTTTATACGATGCGCTGGGCGGAAAGACGATCGATGTTACTAAATGGAGACTAGACGTGGGCGGTTTAGTCAAAAATAATCTTTCATTATCCTACGAAGACTTAAACAGGATGGCTCAAGTTAAATATGTTCATGATTTTAATTGCGTGACGCGCTGGTCAATAAAAGACGTGCACTGGGAAGGCGTGTCTTTGAAATCTGTTATAGAAAAGGCTAAGCCGTTGGAAAATGCAAAGTTTATCATGTTTAGATGCATCGAAGGATACAGCACACCAGTGCCTCTGGAGGAAGCGATATCGGAAAACTCGATAATAGCACTGAAGATAGATGAGAAGCCCATCGGCTTTGAGCGAGGAGGGCCGGTCAGGCCGTTCATACCTGATCTGTATGGATGGAAAAGTGCAAAATGGCTCACCAAGATAGAACTGATGGAACAGTACGAAGACGGTTACTGGGAACAGTACGGTTACCACGGCCGCGGCAGGACCGACCTCGAAGAGCGTTTCAAGAGTTACGAGTGGCAGAAGATAAAGAAGCATATACTCGGTGTTTTCGATTCTGCAAAAAATTAGGCTTAAAGGCTTAAATATTATCCCGCCAAAACATTAAAATGGATCTTTCGAAACAGACAAAAGACTTTCCCGAGACTTTCTGGGCGATGGTAGAGATACCGGCCGGAAGCAACTGCAAGTATGAGTACGACGAGGAACTTGACGGCATAAAGCTCGACAGGGTACTGTTTACAGCGATGACTTATCCAACTAACTATGGCTTTATACTTAACACAGAAGGCAAGGACGGCGACCCGATGGATGTTATGGTGATAGCATCAACACCGATAGCATCTGGCATGCTCGTTAAATGCAGGGCCATAGGTATAGCAGAGATGGAAGACGAAGAGGGATCCGATAATAAGATAATTGCTGTGCCCGTAGACAAGGTCGACCCAGCTTCACAGACGATAAAAGAAGCTAACGACATACCGTTATACTTAAAAGACAAGATGAAACACTTCTATGAGCATTACAAGGAACTTGAAAAAGGAAAATTTATGAAGTTTCTCGGCTTCAAAGGACGAGACGAAGCTTTGAAACAGATAAAGGAATCTGCCCTTTAATAAATTTATAAGTTACGCATTAATTACTTTACTAAACCTTTATTTACAGACACCATTAATTTAATATAACACATAGCCCCGTAGTACAGCTGGTCAAGTACACGAGCCTCTGGAGCTTGGGACATCGGTTCAAATCCGGTCGGGGCTATCTTCGAGAAGGGATAATGCTATCTCAAAGAAATGGCACTACTTTCAGTATTTAAATTCTGCATACAATAAAAATTCGTGATATAGAATAGTATGGAAGAAAATAAACCAGACATTCTGCGAAAACGTAAGATGCTCGTAACGATATACGAGAAGCTTGAGAAAGCCGTTTCTAAACTAGAGAAGCATTATGCAGGATACGTGCAATTTCGTGCTAAAAATGCACCATTTATTTATGAAATACAACTGGAGGCTAGTTCTGAATCACTAGAACATGAGATACTAATAGATGCTGTTGAAATATATAATCTTCATGAAAGCCTTGAATCATTACTCCCAAAATTGCCTGCCAAAGAATTTAAAGCTAAACTGAAAGAAACACTAGAAAAAATGTCCAATGCGAGAATCAAATATACTGATGTAATTGACGCTGTGAATTTTAGTAAATCTTTGAGTTCTGCCGCTATTATTGTTTTGTCTGGAGAAATCGCGCGATTAGACGCGATTATAGAAAGTTTATCTGTTAATGATCAAAATGGGACGGCAATCGCGATAAGCGGAATCAAAACGGATACTAATGATGATTTACATTATAGAATATCTAGATTAACAGCGGAGATTCGAGATTTTAAGTTTAAGCTTTTAGAGTATAGAACGCCGAGTGATTTAAAAAAAGATAAAACCGATGCCGAGCTGGACAAAGAGCTATACTCAGAATTTTCGCCAGAAATAATCAATTCTTATGAAAGCTTGTCAGAAGAGGCACCAGAAGCCAATGCACGTTTTAGACAAATTATAAAGGACGCTATGACTCTTTTTTCAGATGAAGCCGAATATATTAAGACGCGAGCTAGCTCAAGAGATTTAGCGATAGACGAAGCTCTAACAATTTGTAAGGAACTAATTGAATTGGGACATAAAAGTTTAGCTTGGTCTCCGCAGAGTTCTACTACACTACATCCTGGAACCCCCAGAACAAATATTTTAGCCTACGAGCAGCTTTTTGCTGAAGCTAAGGATTTTATATTTATCTTAGACAAGCATGTGGATGTAACTTGTTTAAACGCTTGTCTGAAAGCAAAACACGTTAAAGAAATAAAAATATTGAGCGCCTCCCCCTCCTTCAATAAAAATTTAAATGATGAATTCAAAAAAGCCCTTGAGGATACAAAAAAAGAATTAGAACAACAAGGAGTAAAACTTTCTGTTAATATACTGGATATTGATTCTTCAAAAGAAGATCATGACCGATTTTTTATCGACAAAGAAATTATATACAATATACCTTCCTCAAGCGTAGTGGCCAAAAATTCTTTAAGCCAGATTAACAAGACTGGTGATAGAGATAAGATTTTGGACTGGTTCAAAAAAGCGCTTGCTCGTAGCACGGAGTATAATTAAATAATTTATATAATCCTCTTTTTGGTTCTATTTCTTAATTTAAGAAATTTGCCTTTTCTTATATATTTCTTTAGTCTAAAAAACGTCCTTCTTGGTATCCCTAATTTTTTGGCATCCTTAAGAGTCATTGAAGCAATCTTATTCTTAATCAAGGCTTCTCGATTGTAAACACTTACTCTGCCCGTATCCAGCCCGCTTAGGTTATTCTCTATCTTATTGGCTTCTTTTCCTATGTAGATTATACTATCAGCGACAACTCGTCGTCTATCTAGTAAGCCTGTCTTATCTGTATCATCGAACTTCGCTTCGGGGTGTTTTATGTAATCCAGAAGCACTTCGCTCAACGGTAACCAGTATTCCGAGCCGTTATAGATCTTTCCGGTCTTGTAATCTATGAAGTCTCCATAGACCACACTTTGCGTGTCTTTCGAATACGGAGCTATCGGTTTAATGTCTTTATCCGTTCCGAATCCTATCAGGAAGAAATTGAAAGGCTTTATCGTAGCTTCCGGGTGCTTCTTGTTATACTCAGCGAACCTTTTGAGGAGACTCGGACCGGAGACGGTAAACTGTGAGATGGCGTAATAGTCCTTGTACCCGTCTATGAAATCGTCCAGCGTAATCCGACCATAATGGAGTTTCAAGATGTCGACCCATATCCTTTTCTGCCATTTGGTCTCCTTGTCTCCGAATGGGTTTATTAGATGGCCCAGACCGTGCAGAGAATAGTTCTCATCGTCCTCTGATTCGTCTATTACGAACTCCCACAATTCCAACAAAATGAACATCGTCGGGTACATGGATTTGACGTCTAATACTGATACTTTTATTGGTGTTTTTCCTCATAAGCCATTATTATCGACTTTCTTCATTAATCCTTAATAAAAATAAGAAGACCGTAAAAGCTCTATATACTTTAATGTGTACACATTTGTATGAGCTTAGCATCACGAAAGTCGCAGTCGGCATTAGAATATATGATGACTTACGGCTGGGCAATACTCATAATAGTGATAGTAGCTGCCATACTATACACGATGGGAATATTCAACCCTGCAGCTTCATCTTCACAAACAGTAAATGGGTTTGGCGGATTCACGGCAACAGAATACTACTGTTCCAATTCGTTAGGTTTATCAGTATCTCTAGGAAATAGTTTAGGCTATCCTATAAAAGTATACAATGCCTCCATAGTCTCAAGTTCAGGTCTTAATCCTTTAAACGTTACTGTGGCAAATAGCCCCGTAACCGTCCTTCCTGGAGAACAATTTGCTATAAAGAACTCTTCAGGTTCTCCTTGTCCCAATTCCGGGAGCAACTTCGGACTGTCTCTGAAGGTGAAGTTTGAATATCAAGGGGCAAATTACACCTCCACAGGTTCTATATCTGGGTTAGTATCATCATCCAGCGCTTCAAATATCCCTTCGCTTCCCTTCGCACATTATATATCTATAACGATAACCAACAATCAAGCATCCCCTACTCCGAATCCGTTCCAGCAGAACGTAACTCTTAATATTACAAAATATTCCACATATCTAGCTGCCAATCTTGAAAATGTAGCCTTCTCTTGGCCAAATGGCACGATACTCCCTTCATGGAGGGAGAATGCTTCTTCTACCACAAACAAAACGGCATTGTACTGGGTCAAAATCCCAGCAATGGGTAAATTAGGGCAGCCAAACGACTCCCTAATAATAGAGTTAGGATTCTTTCCCACATCGGCAAATGTACTTAACACAACGAATACGGGAGAAGCACCTCAACTCTCTTCAATATACGGGAAATATGACGATGGTGCGAAAGTCTTTAATTTCTATGACAATTTTTCCGGTACATCCTTAGATTCGCAATGGTCCACAGCATTAGCGAGTGGACTGACATACTCCGTAAATAACGGTCTTTCTGTGACGCAAGCATCCGTGCTGGTAGCCTCCATAATATCTTCTTCCTACCAGGTATCCCCACCGGTAATAGCAGAGTTTTATGGAACCATATGGCAGGCAACCAATGCTATGGCAATTGATATGGGCGTGGGCACAAACAACTCGTGCGGGTCTTTTATACAATCATATAACGGAGCAGTTTTTGTCCAGCAACAGGATTATTTCTCTGCATGTGGTGCTGGTGCTAATTCGAATTCTGGCACAATTGTATCGTCTCAAAATACTGGCGTGTGGTCTGTCATAGTTCAATCGACAACTACTTCTGCGGGTAGCCTTAACTATGGTCCGGCAGTGACACCCGTGAGTTCTTATGCGCCCCATTACCCCGAGCCCATCTTTGTAGGCAACTACAACACCGGCACGTTTACAACGCCGGAAACCATAACATGGGTCCGTACACGGGCTTATCCTCCTAACGACGTGATGCCGTCAATAGCTTACGGAACGCTACAATAATCGATTTGTACGCTGTTCCAGATCCCGATTCCATCAGAGTTTCGGCTTTGGAAAAAAGCCCTCTAAAAGCTTTTATCTGATATCAACATCAAATATTCCGAGCCTCCCATTTAGTTGGATCGGCTTTTCAAATCTTATTGGATCCTCAAGAACAAAACCGAAGTGGTGGCCCTTTTTGTAATCTTCTGCTAAATGCAGATCTTTGTCCTTTAGGAATTCCGCATCGTTTTTATAATCTTTGCAGTCAACTATATTTACTTTACCGATTACCGCACCGAGTTTTATCGCATTTACATCTATTTTGAACCGGTTTAACGCTGAAAACTCAGGTACCTTAGAAGCGTGTACAAGAAGTTCACCCCTGTAATTCGTCTTCCAGTTGCGTATCTCTATCTTTTTTTTACCGCTGATAATCAGCTCTGCAAAAGGTTGTTTTATCGAAAGGCACTTCATAATTTAATTACTATTGCTCATTATTAAACCAGATTTAAGTTTAAAGCGGTTCTGTTCTTGTACTCGCCCATGTTCGATCATTTTAATGTTTGGACGTGGACATGTGGGGAGGTCAAGTCACTTCATTGCATCTTTTATTTTCTCCAGCGTTTTTTCCAGTTCGTTTTTTGCTTCTGGTTTTCCATGGAACCACAGGTCAATTCCGTCGTTTTCTTCTCTTGGAACTATATGGAGATGAAAGTGGAAAACACTTTGCTGCGCCTCTTTTCCAGAGGCATTAAGGAGATTGACCGCTTTTACAGCGAGAGCCTTCTTATAAATTAATGCTAGTCTCTTTGATATCGATGCTATCTGTTCAAGCGTGCCAGACTCGATATCAAATACGTTCTCGTAATGTTTTTTAGGTATAATAAGAGTATGTCCGATGCTGATGGGATTGGTATCAAGAAAGGCCATTACTTCCTCGTCCTCATAGACAGTCTTGGAATCAGCTTCATGTGTCGCAATTTTACAAAAAATACACGCCATAAAACTAATTAATCCGTAAGATATTTATAATCGCAAACTACATTTAGCCTATTATAATTTAGCATTTTTATTTAAAATAATACATAAAAGCTAGAAAACAAACAAAGTGTCGTTTTAGTAATCAGGCACTATTTTCTATAATTCGCTAAATCGAACATTCCAGACGTTCTACCGATCCTGTAGAGAGTCTTGACTTCCTCGTCTTTTAGCTCTACAAGACTGTACTTACCTTTGTTAAGGAGTCGACCTAATTTACATTTAGAAAAATGTAGATCCGGATGGTAGCTTAGGTATAATCTTGATTTGACGTATTTTTTAGTTTGTCCCCACGTATAAATAAAGAACTCCTGATCCAAATAAGTATGGTCCGACCCGCATTCAGGCTTGCCACACATTAAGCGTCTATTGAGCATACCTATATTGTAGATAGCGTTTCCCCTATTGTTGTACTTAAACCTAAGAGCGTAAACGTGATTTAAGTCGGCGCCCTCGAGAGTCGTCTCTTCCCTTGACCACAGGCTTTCTAATAAGTCATTAAGGGACTTCGGTATTTTGCTCTTACTAAACTCTACACCGTCATTCACTAGGTGGTTATCCGTAGACCCATTTAACAGGGGCTTCATCTTTTTGATGCGCATATACATATCTATGATACGCATCTTTAAATAGCTAACACTCAACATCTTTGAGTAACGCCAGATTTGCAATAGTTCTTGCGCGATTTTACTCGAATAGAGTACACAACCCCACGCTTCACTAAGATAGGCCAACTCCATTCTCTATTTATAATTTGAATGATAGCAATTCGTGTACAGCTCGAATCGCGCGAGTCATCACAAACTGCGTCTCATTTCGTGGATCGTTATGCGTTTAGATAAACATTTAGGTGGAGAAAACAAGACTGCAACGCTTTCGGACATACTTGAAAAAGGCAAAGAATCCGAAGTGGCAGTCAACGTAAGTAAGAATGTATCAAAGATTCTCCCATATTTGATAGACGCAATAGTCTCCTCTTCGGAGTCCATTTACGATGTTTCAACCTTTTATTATCAGGTATACGCTGCGCTTAGTGATCAAGGATACAAAAATAAATTAGATATGGATACGATTCAAGAAATAATAAATAACTCCATGACACAAATAATCGGTTCGTGCAAGGATGTCTTGTTCTTCAGGGGGCAAAATGCAGATAGTATAAGGGGAATTGTCGCGAGCGTGCTAATAAACCTGTCGAAAGATAAAAAAATAGAACTAAAGGACGCATCAAATTTTGATCATTTAGGATCTTTTTTGGAGAGGGGCAAGACTCTGATTATACATGGTGGTGTCGGCCCGTATGCGGGATATCGAAGTCATAAAGGGAGCACTATAATTTCGGAAAACGCAGACGATTATTATGGCTCGGAAGCCGAAGGAAGGTTCATAGCTAAGCACGCAGGAGAGTATCTTGGCTACGAAGCCAAACACGCGTGCAAAATATATGTTATCTCCGCAGATAGGTTCGCGGCCTCCTATTCAGACGCCTCATTTTATCTTTTTTCGGCTAAATCCTACGTTGGTGCGGGAAGTGCTTATGATTGCACGATAAATGTAGTCAACTGCCATAAAATGAGGAATACAGACGCTGGCAAATCAAAGATAAAAATAATATCCGAAAAGAACCTAAAAGATACATTCAGGAAAGTAGGCCTTTTTCTAGAAAATAAGTAACTGTAAATATTACAACAATTCTTTGCGTTTGTCTGAAATATAATCATTAAATTACAGGGGCGAGATTATATGTAATTCCAGG
Source organism: Nanobdellota archaeon (assembly GCA_021836125.1). GTDB lineage: Archaea > Nanobdellota > Nanobdellia > Parvarchaeales > Parvarchaeaceae > Parvarchaeum. Next base: position 33,264 of record JAKBJF010000002.1, read on the forward strand.
CTTTGAAGGATAATATGCCAAAGAAAATCAGACCTTCTACGTCACAGACCGAAGGCGTAATTGCCGCTAAAAGTTCGACGCATGCAAGCAAGTTATTGTCAATACTTGAAAAGATTGATCAAGAGCACATTGCTGAACCAGACATGTTTACAAGCGAAAGAGGGTATGTATCGCTCACGCTGTTTGGGCTTTTGTCTACGGTCGTAGGAGAAAACATGCTTATAATTGGCGAACCCGGCACAGGAAAGACAACAGTGTCAAAACTGTTTGCTAGCAGTATATATAATATTCCTTCAAGCGTCGTTAGCGCGTCCATGATACGAGGCACTCCAGAGGTCACGCTTGCGTCAATGATAGGCTATCTTAATCCAGGCGATTTCGTAAAAGGCAAGGAGTCAGTAGTCTGGCGGCTGTTTCCATTTTCACCGTTAAAGATAATAGACGAATTCAACAGAATCCCGCCTCAAAAACAAAACATATTATTCCAGGGCATCGACAAGGACGACGCCATATGGGAAGTCTACAGCAATATCCTGATAGGGATTACATCATCAATATTTGCTACTATAAATTATAGCGATGAAGGCACATCACCCATGTCTGGACCTATATTGGACAGATTTGGTGTGATGGTCGAGGCTTCGCCACCTCCCGCAATACACATACCCGATATAAAGATACGCAATCCCGATAAAAAGAATGTGGACCTAAAACAAGTTTCTTATTGGAGAAAACAGATGAACGACGCTGTTGAACTCGGCGACGTCGTTTCTGCCCTGGAGATACTACTAAGTGCGGATAAAGGAGGAGAACGCATAAAGTTATCTGAGATGCGCGAAATACGAGAAAAAGTTTATGAAATTGCAAACCAAATACCAGAATTCGCATATAGTTCCGCCGCAGGAAAAGAGAGGACGGAAGAAAGTTTAAAGGCGTATCTATTCCTTTCTTATCTTACTGCAGAAGCGAATTATTCACCGTTTGGCGTGAAGAGAAGCACAGACCCGCTTACTTCAACAAAAGACCATTTTAAGGGGTTACAGTTTTCAGATGTAATAAAATTCAATCTTACTCCAAGAAGTGCCAATTCGATAAGATTGTATGCAGCGGCACTGGCCTTCATAGAAGGCAGAGAGTACGTTACATTGAAAGACATAGTCGCAGTAGCTCCTTATTGTATAGCCCATAAACTGGTCTTTGTAGATCGAAACAAATATCTAAACGATGCGCAGAGATCCGATGAATATAGGATATTCGCCGCGAAGACGAAAATAAATGGAGTCCTGAAAAGATTTACGGAGACATATCACTTGATATTGAAATATGACGAGACGCTGAAATCGTTAGATCCAAAGTACTTCACAAAGAACGATTGGAAAGACAATATGGGATTCGATCATCCGATGGCCCAGAAGCTTTTTGATAGCTATAAGAGGGAAAAGCTTGGCAACCGCCGCTCTTGAAGAACTCCTTGCCATTGCATGGAGGAAAATAATCTCAAGATATTCACCATTGCTCGATTTTCCGGTAATAGTGGGAGAAGATGACAAAAAAACAGATACAGCTTCCTTTGACAATGAGACACACAAGATATTTGTGAACAAAGGATATGTAGATAGCGAGTCCAAAAATAAAGAAATAGCTAAGGAGTCTTTGTTAGAGACCCTTCTGACACACGAAACGTTTCACCATCTAGTAGCCCCATACGACTCTGATACGGCGATACGTAACGCGATCCTTGTCAGTAAAATAACCTTCGACAAGGAAATATCCTCCAGAATAATAGAATATTACTATGAAATGAAAGTGCACTCAATACATGCACTAGAAACTCCGGCAGTTAAAGATACAATTTACAAGACAATAATAAAGCCCGCAGAAAAAAGCAATGATCCAAACACAACGCTGTATGCGGATGTGTTGGCAACAAGGTTGGGCTTGGAAATACCAATGCGCGAAATAAGCGATCCCGAGTACAAAAAAGCAGTCTCTATACTCGGCAAGATGGATTATCTCAGGGATGACGAAAATGATGCAAGACTCTCATTGTTTGCAAGGATTTTCAAAAAATTCATAAAAGAAGACAAAAAAGACGAATCTGACAGCGGCGAAGGAGGCAGTGTATTCTCAAAACACGACAAACTAAATGGCGGTAAATATGGCTTGGGTAGGTTTTCTAAGGAAGAGATGATGCATGGTCTTGGACAGATAGCGCAGCAAATAGACAAGCAGCAGTTCAAGAAGATGTTATCGGATCTCGGGTTAGACAAGTCGTTTGCACAAAAAAATTACGGACAGATGGTCGGACGAAGAGGGGTAAACGACATAAAATTTGACGACACTCTGTATTTCATGTCAAAAGCAGAGATGTACAACCCCCCTAAAATAGTAAAGAGCAGGAAAGTTTATGACCTGTATCAGTCAGGTACTTCTCCCTTCGATATAAACGAAAACGAACTGGAAGATTACGATCCGATAAACAGTTTTGGACAGCTTACAGAACCGCTTGCCAGAAAAAAGGAATACTCAAAAGTGACGTCGTATGAGAAGGGCGACCAGAGACTTGGCGATCTGCTGATAATAAAAGATACGTCATCTTCTATGGATAACATTCATGATGAAGTCACTATCGCTTCGCTGGTCATGGCAAAGGCTTATATCAACAGCGGATCTGAAGTCTCAATCTACAACTTTTCGTCAAAAAACCAGCATTCGCATCTGCCGCGCAGTAGAGACATATGGTCGATAGCAAGGCTGCTTGTCGGTAAGTACAGCGGCGGCACAGAAATAAACATTTCTGACCTCAAGAAAAGGCTTGGCAAAGGGGAGGATGTGCTGTTATTCACTGATTTAGGAATAGCCAACATAGAAGAACTCATGGGACTGTTGACAATGACAGATAATGGGAGAGTCGCGGTTTTCCTAAAGATCGGAAAAGAAATCTATCACGACGCCGGCATTTTTTCCCATATAACGAAGAAGTACAAGAACATAAGGATATACAAGTACGAAAATGTTGACGAATTATCCTCGCTGGTAATAAATGACATAAACAGCCAGATAGACGACACTCCAGATTAAGCTTTTTAAAACAAAAGTATTAAAGTTATTATGATATACGATCAGTTTCACTCCATATGGCTGTGGATAGAGCTTTTGAACGGGATCTTCGTTACGGTTTTTTCACTGATTGGAGTTTACATCCTGTATAAACATAGAGAAGATGGCGCGCCACTTACGATATGGGCTCTAAACGCTAAAAAATCGAAATTCCAGTTCACTCTCCTGGTAGTGTTTACCTTCGTTTTGATAGCATCTTTCGCCATATTCATTTTTGGGACAGCGCAGGCCAACGACACCATACGCGAGATTTCGGATATCATAGGTACTTTCACTTACCTTTTCGTAGGCGGAATAATGATGTGGTGGGTAAGGGATTTTGTGAGGTTTCTATGATAAACACCGACGTATACTTGTCCGTAATCATAATCGTTATGAGTCTTTTTATGCTCTTTTCTATATTTCGGTTCATCAGAATGTTCTATAAAAATCCACAAGTCTCCGTGCAAAGGATACGGCTTAATAAAAATTCGTATATAACGTTTTCGTTCCTGCTGATGTTAAATCTGGCGTTCACCCTGGGTTTCGTGTCAGATATATTTTTCGGCACGCAGAACGTAGACTTGGCGGCGATATTATTCTATGTAGCGGGGCTTAGCGTAGTTATGCTTAAATTCTCGTTCGATATCTCAAAAGTATACAAATTGAAATAAGATATGAAGATAAAAATAATATCAAAGAATGAATACCCTGAACTTAAGAAACTGCGCGATAATTTCGAGGTTTCCGATAAAGCGGACGTATGCGTCGCGGTAGGGGGTGACGGCACGTTCATACGTGCTGCAAATGCTTTCTCAGGACCGATATTGCCCATACGCTCAGGCGAACCAGGAAGCACCGGTTATTACGCGGACGTTAGTCTACTGGACATAGACAAGATTATTGATCGTTTAAAGACGAAGAAGTATGCTGTAGAAGCTCTAGGCAAAAAACTAGAGGTCTCCTTCAAGGGCGAAAAAAGATTTGCTGTAAACGAAATTCTTCTGCACAACGTAGTAGAAGAGGTTTATTTCAGGATATTTTATTCCGAGGGCGGAAAAATGAACCAGATATATCCGTATGTCATCGCGGGCGATGGACTGATAATAAGCGCCAATGTCGGATCTACGGCATATAACCGGGCAGCGAACGGACCGATAATAATAGACCCGGACAACATATGTATAACTCTCCTGGTACCAGACGGTTCATTTAAAAATTCGATAATACTACCGCACTATATGCGGTTACACGTAAAGGTGGAGAAGGGCAGCGGTATATTAAGATATGACGGAACGGATCTCTCGAAACTCGAGAAAGGCGACGAATTCTCGGTCTTTCATTCGGATGTGCCTATAAACGTTATAAAATTCAGCGACATGAGAGAGGAGTTTTCGTCAAAACTTAAAAGACTCGTCGGGAATAAGCTCGTAAATGATATAGTATAAGCGCACAGTCAGTCATTAAATATCATTAAATTTTTATAATCCAATGCAATACGCAGAAGCGAATAATAGCGGAAGCCGCTTGGAAAAACTTATATCCGGCGATGAAAAACAAGTAGTCCAGAGAAAACATGATACGCTCTCGTACAGGCTTGTCAAGAAAATAAGCAAATTTGTAGGGTCGTTTTTAGCCGTGGGCGCATTCGATGCGCTACACCCTCGCTCGCTGGATATAATGTTCAAGAACGCCGGAAAGTGGCTAGCTGGAACCATACCTGCAGGAGTACAGTACTATTTGCCGATCCCGAGCCAGTTTTATCAGTTTACTGTTATGGGTGTGGATGCGGCTCTTTGCGCTTGGAGTCTTTACGATAAGAAATGGTCAAAAAAGAGAAATCTCTCAAGCATCGTTATGATGCCAGTTCACGCGGCAGGCATGGACTATTCTTCAGCGGCGATAGCGCTTGGAAATCCCCTTGCATTGCCTCTCCCGTCGGCAGATTATACCTGGCGCATAAAAGCGTTCAAGAATACCGCGTGGGGCGGCGTGGCCCAATGGGTCGATCAGCCATCAAGGTTTATACCAGGGGCAATACAGGGCTATGATCTGGCGATATATCTCACAGCTGGTTATGTTCTGCTGCAGGCAGGATTTATACTTTATAACTATATAAAAAATAAAAATCTTAGATAAATATAGAATTATTACAATAAACTACTCGTTTAATTGTAATCTTTATATATCCAGTGCTATCTAAACCAAATGTATGGGATTAAAGAACAGTCTGATGAACCTTTTATCTGAACACGGTGATAACGACCCCGTATCTCAATATAAGATTAAGGCAAGAAACAATAAGCTACTTGGTGCCGGGATGCTTGGTACCGGCTCGTTAATGGCTATGGGCGCAAGCTACGTTCCGATTAATTATATGATGGCAGATGTCGTAACGGGCGCTGTCCTAGCAGTTGCCGGTTTTCTGTTTTATATGAACGGCAGAACGTACGAATATGATCCAGACGAGGCCGAGCGCTATTCGAAGGAAGTTCTTTTTAAGCCTTTTCATGGTAGAAGCAAGATAGCACAGTCACTTATGGGATTTTACTCAAGAAAAGCCCAGGAATATCGGGATTCACACAAATAAATCTTGATGCTCACTTAATGCTTTTTATGACTTTCTGGCCCATCAGATCGGAGTAGACGACTTGGACGCCTTCTTTCAATTTCTCTTTCAACTCCTCAGGCACGTTCGTCTCGAATATGTCATACGTCTCTATGTCCATTAACTGTAATTTGTCACCGTTAACGCTTATCACCTGTGCGTTCCTCTTGTCTATTATAGGCACCTTTAATTTATTTTCAGAAGGCAGCACGAAGACCCGTTTTTTATCATCCAGCAGGCCAACCGCCTCTATTCGTGCTTTAGCATGACCGTGCTTTCCAGGAGCGCTGAACGTAACATCCGTCACTTTACAGATAGCATTATCTTCAGTAAGGATAGTATCTCCCTTTCTTACCTCATTGACACCCATGACTTTTATATCCATAACTAAACTTCTTCATTCTAGAAATATAAAAGTCTTTTGATTTATCTTACAATGATTAACGAGCATTAAACCGTAAAGTTTTAAATCAATGCAAGCTATATGTCTATCGTTTCTGGAAAGAGGGGCACTTTGTAGTATTTTTGTTCTACGGTTGAGATTTTACGAGTTTTCCGCTGTCAATAATGTTTTTAGACAGTGTAAGGCAAAATTTATTTAACGTATCTTCCAAACCCTGCATGAGCTTGGTATTATCGTTTGTATCTGTCATTAAACTCAGGCCAGAATACATATTATCAACTAAGGCCTTCTTAACAGTATCACTGTTTTCAATTTGCGCAGTTACAAGATTCCACTGCTTCTTATAAATGTATCTGGTTACTTCAGCAGAAAACTGCCCATCATTCGAGCAATATACATCCACAAACTTGTTCGCTAATAGTTTCTGCCCGCCTTGCGCCGGGAGGTACTCGTGAACGCGTCTATATTTAACTAACTGCAATTCGGACGCCGTCTTTTCAAGGCATTGCTCTAGATCACTACCGGTTATCTCACCACCAAATCCCACCTTGATTTCTGACATAAACGTTCCTCCATTCGCTGTTTATTTTTTATATATGAAGTATAGTACTATTTATAGTTATATCATAACCATTTGAGGCCTTGCATAATTTGATTATGGGCGGCCTCGACAAAAGACAAGCTATTTATAGTATAAACCATCTATATATCGTATTATTTAATGCTCACACGAATAATAAAGACCCACTTGGTTTTGGTCATTTATTATAAGATTTGAGTAGGAGGTTGATTTGGTATGGCAAAAATAGGGCCAGCTTCGTTTAAGTACGTATTACACGCGAAATTTACCGCGGATAGTTTGGTTGATAAACCGGATGTCATAGGCGCGATTTTCGGCCAGACAGAAGGGCTTTTGGGCGATGAGCTCGACTTAAGAGAAGCGCAGAAAAACGGAAAGATAGGTAGGATAAACGTCGACAGCACGGCTTCAAGTGGCAAGACGGCGGGCGAGATAACCATCCCTTCGTCCTTGGACATAGCTGAGACTGCTCTTATAGGTGCTGCGATAGAGACTATTGACAGGATAGGTCCTTCAAAAGCGTCAGTGTCCGTAGACAAAATAGAAGACGTAAGGCTCTCAAAAAGGGAATACATAATGAAGAAAGCAGGTCAGTTATTGAACGAAGCCCTTAAGACTACTGCCGTGGACACAACAGAACTTCTACAGAAACTTTATGAGGACGTAAGACAGAAGGAATTCGTTGAATACGGCGCAGAAAAACTGCCCGCAGGTCCGGACGTCAATGATTCGGATGAAGTAATAGTGACAGAGGGAAGGGCCGACGTTATGAACATGCTTAAACACGGGTTTACAAATGTTATAGGCATGAATGGAACGAACATTCCAAAAACGGTCATAGACCTCAGCAGAAAGAAGACAATAATCCTGTTTGTTGACGGCGACAGAGGCGGCGATATGATAGTAAACGCTTTCCTTCAGCTCGGTCATGCGGATTTCATCGCAAAAGCACCGAGTGGAATGGAAGTAGAGGAATTATCAAAGAAAGAGATAAACCAGTCGCTTAGACTTAAAGTCCCAATAGAGGACTATGAATCAGGAGGCTCATCTGGCAGAAGAGAACCGGTAGTAGCGGAAAGCCGGGCCCCACGAGCGAAGGCACCACCTGTCGATCTGCCGGAGTCCTTTAAAGAAAAGGCATTACCCCTGCTTAACGAAATAATAGGCACAAGGGGCGCGTTTCTTATAAATGACAAGTTTGAAATAATAGGAAAGATCCCCTACAAAGAAGTCGAAGCTTCAATACTGAACATAGAGAATATCTACGCCATCGTCCTTGACGGCATAATAACCGATGAAATAATCAAATCAGCCGAAGAGACCAAGGTACAATTCCTTATTGGGAACAGAGTAGTCGGCAGTAGCGGTTCGGTACGTCTTGTCTCCTACGACGATTTAGGATATAGATATCGCTGAACGTTTTGCAAAACAATTAATTAGGACAGGGTCTAGAATTAGCTATGCTTTTCAGTGAACTTAGTGAATATTTCAGCAAGCTAGAAGCGACAACAAAAAGGCTTGAAATGTTTAACATACTCTCAGAGGCTTTCTCTAAGATCGACAAACGCGAAATAGCTAAGACGGTCTATCTTACGCAGGAAATGCTAAAGCCGTCCTTCTTCGGGGTGCAACTCGGTGTGGCCGACAAAATGATAGAAAAATCCATAGCAAAGGCTTACGATGTTAACTTATCCGTTGTTCAGTCCGCCGACAAGAGTGCAGGAGACCCCGGTTTGGTATCAGAAAAATACAACAGGACGGCCAAAGCAAAAAAACTTGAGGTATCGGAGGTGTACGACAAACTTTTTGAAATATCCGAGATAAGCGGCGAGGGGAGCGTAGACTCAAAGATAAACCATATATCCGACCTTATAAGTTCACTGTCGCCGCAGGAATCGAAATATGTAGTAAGGTTTATGCTGGGTAAACTGCGCCTAGGTGTTGGCGAAGCGACTATAATGGAAGCACTATCAAAGGCTAAGACAGGCAGTAGGGATTTTAAGCAAAATCTGGAGAGGGCGTATAACCTTTGCTCAGACCTGGGCTATGTTGCAGAAACGTTCTACACTAAAGGGGAAGAAGGTATAAACAGGTTAGAGATAAAAGTAATGAGTCCAATAAGGCCTGCACTTGCCGAAAGACTGGAAAGCAGCGAGGAGATAATCAAAAAGCTTGACAGATGCGCCGTAGACCAGAAATTCGACGGCTTTAGGGCACAGGTGCACAAGGACGGAGATAAGATAAAGATATTCTCACGAAATCTTGAAGATATAACGCATTTTATGCCGGAGATAGTAGAAGCCGCAAGAAAACTTTCATTCAACAAGATGATATTCGACAGCGAAGCCCTAACCTATGATGAAGATACGAATACACTTTATCCATTTCAGATAACAATACAGAGAAAAAGAAAACACAACGTGGAAGAAATCGCGCAGAACTTCCCGCTCAGGCTGTTCGTCTTCGACATAATGCTGATAAACGGAAAAAGTCTTATGGGCGAGCCGTATCAGAAGAGAAGAGAGGAACTTGACAAAATATTCAAAGAGGATGCGGTGATATCAAAATCAAAAATAATAATAACTGCCAGCGCCGCTGAAATAAACAAGTTTTTCGACGACACCATAAGCAATGGTTTGGAAGGGATAGTTGCCAAGAAGCTAGATTCCCCTTACTCGGCAGGCGCGAGAAATTTCAATTGGATAAAGATGAAACGATCGTACAGATCCCAGCTAAGCGACACGATAGACGTCGTTATACTTGGGTATCTGAAGGGGCGCGGCGCAAGGGCGAAGTTCGGCATAGGCGCAGTACTTGTCGGAGTATATGACAAAAAAGCCGACACGTTCAAGACTATAGCTAAAATCGGCTCAGGATTTTCCGAAGAACAATTCAAACAGCTCAAATCAATGTTAGACGATATAACGGTAGTACACAAGCCTGCAAGGGTAGATTCAATACTGCAACCCGACGTTTGGGTCGATCCAAAGTATGTTATAACCGTCAAGGCGGATGAAATAACACGAAGCCCAATACACACATGCGGGATGCACAACGGGATAGGTTATGCATTGAGATTTCCGAGGGCAGTAACATTTATAAGGGAAGACAAAAACATAGAAGATGCGAACACGACAACTGAGATAGAAGAAATGTTCGCTAACCAAAAAAAGGTGGAGTTGAAGGGAAAATGATGCTTTACGAGTCCAGTGATTCTTTTCTTGAAGAAACCGTAGACTTCGAGTCTGCAAAGTACGTAGTAATACCTGCACCGCTGGACATAACGACGACTTATCTTAAGGGCACCAAATTCGGACCTAGAGCCGTGATAGAGGCATCAAGGTCGCTGGAGAATTACGATGTGGAATTGAGATATGAAATAAGGGACAAGGTGTTCACGCTTGGTGAGCTTGAGCTACCTCCAGACATAAACCTTAGCATGGACGTTATAAAACTCACAGTCTCCGATGTACTGGCAAAGAGAAAGTTTCCGATAATACTCGGTGGAGAACACACATGCGGCTACGGTGCTTCTTTGGCGTTTGATAACGATGTTGTGTTCGTAATATTTGATGCGCACGCAGATTTTAAGAAGGACGTTCTTGGAGTCGGTATAAACCATGCTAGCAATTCGCGGCTTATAAGCAAGAAAAAGGACACAGCGCTTATAGGTGTAAGAAGCTTGAGCGTAGATGATGAGACTGAATTAAAGAAATCGAAGGTAAAAATTATTTATGCAGACGAAGTGAACGAAAATAATATAAATAAACTTATCTCCAGTCTAAAAAACAGGAAGGTGTACATAAGCGTAGACATGGACGTTTTTGATCCAGCACTAGCACCTGGTGTAGGAACGCCCCAACCAGGAGGCATCAGCTACCCGCAATTCCTTTCCATACTCGGCAAAATATCCAAGGCATCGAAAATAGTCGGGCTTGATGTAGTAGAAGTGAGGCCGATCGGCGAAAATAAGATAACCGAGGTCCTTGCAGCGAAATTAGTAATGGACGTCATATCACTTAACGAATTGAAAAAAAATTAGTCTACCGGCTTATAAAGATATAGTTTTTATTTTCTTTATCGTCCAATATACAGAATCCGAATCTTTCAAATTGCACTATGCTGCCTTTCTCGAGAAGGTCTGCCGAGACCTCGGCTTTACCGCTTATAGTTTTAAGGCTGTTCGAATTAAAGCTGCCGTCTTCGTTGAATAAGGTGCCGATAACAGTAACATTCGCGTCCACGTTTCTTTCAGTAACCCAGTGAATTATCTTCTCATCACCTATTATTTTAACAGATTCAAATATACCAAAAAGGGTGTCATTGCTTTTCGCGTCTATCCTCAGCGAGTATAAGTCCTTTAAACGGACTCTGTCGCCAGGCTTTATGTCATCGAAGTCTTTTCTGTCTACAAGGAAATGACCGTTTGTTTTTATCCTTCTATATCCTAAATTCTCGGACGGGTGGTTCTTGAGGTTCGCTTCGATATTTTCAGCATCCTCCACCTCTAATCTAGCAGGATCAGATACAAAGAACAGCCGTTTTGCCGTTTGATCCAATATTCTGCGATTCAAAGTGAATAACAGGTCCCAGCTGTACTCGTGTGCGGACTCAGAATAGCCTACTCTCAGCACGAATTCCTTTATAGCTTCCGGCTTTATTCCTCTGCGTTCCATATTGAACAGAGTGGGCAGCCTTAGGTCCTGCCAGCCGTTTATTTTGCCCTCTTTTATTAGTGCCCGCACCTTTCTTTTTGAGAAAGGAGTGCCTTTAAAATTGAATCTTGAGAATTGTATGACCGTTGGACTCGCAAATCCGAGAGTCTTGCGGAGTACGTCCTGAAACGCGGATTTGAATTCATTGCTTCTGAGTATGTGGGTAACGCCACAAATGTTGTCTTCTATCACGTTAGCAAAATCATATATCGGCCAAAGGTGTATGCGTTCCTCCCTTTTGAGCCATGGGAAATTATAATCTGCGTCTATTATCCTGAATAGTCCTTGGTCACGCAGCGTGAAGTCTTTACTCTTCATATCGCCTCTGAACCGCACAAGCGCCTTTTTCTCGGCGATTTTACCAGATTTTGCGTCGTTGAAAAGAGAAACGTTTTCGTCCGATCCTCTTTTCCTGCATTTGCATTCGGTGCCGTTAAGTCGGCCTTCTTTTATTTCGTCCGCCGAACAAGTGCATACATACGCTCTGTTTTCCTTTAGCAAACGCTCACCGTATCCGTATATCTTGTCCATATCGGAAGTTATGAACTTCGTTTCGTCCCATTCTATGCCTAACCATTTATAACCTTCCTCGAATGTTTTAATGAATTCTGGCTTTACAAGGCGCGGATTCGTATCTTCGAACCTTAACCACAACTTGCCGTTGTATTTTTGTTTGTAGAGAAAATTTATCATACCAGATATTGCGTGCCCCAAGTGCATGTACCCGGAAGGCTCTGGTGGAAGTCTAAGCACGACTTTCTCGCCGACATTAGGAAGATCCTTTAAGCCGGATTTTTGCTCGGTTTTTTTCTCGTTTTCAGACACACCTAATTCGTCAGCTCTTCGCTTTAGGTCATCGCCAAGCAGGTTAACATAATCTACAATCTTTTTTATTTTGGATTTCCACTCGTTTACATCCTTTAGAATAGACCTATCCAGGCCAACAACTTTAGAGAATACCGCACCGAAATCAGCCTTTCCGCCGTGTTGTAGTGCGTTTTTTATGGCTATTTTCTCGATCTCTAAATCATCCATAGATATTATCTGATTCACGTTTATTTATAACATTAATAACGCATCATCGCTTATCGCTAAGAGCAGGACGTTTTAATTAGTATCCACCCGGCCGGATTTGAACCTGCAACCTACCGGTGACCGCTGATAACTCTTCATCGCACTAAATTAGCACTTGGTATTTCTACAGCCGGTCGCTCTGCCGTTGAGCTACGGGTGGTATTAATATTATCTACCAATAAGGTAAATAAACCTTTTGCGCATCTAAAGTATATTATCTCTTCAATCAACTGACGCTTTCTTTAACTACGTTTTCAATTTCAGGTTTGAGTCGTTCACCCAGCTTATTAAGCGTTTTTCCGAGATTACCTTCTAATTTCTTGTAGTCTTCCTCACACATGTAATTATGATGAACTTCTACACGAGGCCCGAATCTAAGACCTACATCAACCGAAAATGCCTTAGTGTCAGCTTCGCACAAATCTTTGGAGCAGACAGGACAAGTCTTTACAGCTATCCTTTGCTTGCATATATCACATATAGTGACTGTAACCTTTGCCATATTTTATCACCTTCTTTATGATTTCCCGAACCAGTCAGGACAATAAGGATTATCAATAGTCATATTTAACTGTTTCCCGGTAAAATCGACAAACAAGTTACAATTGCGAGCAATGCGTTTTTTATAAGCCAATTATGGATTATTATGCCCTAATATCGCACGTGCTATTATTTAATATTATGCGACACAAATTATGATATGGTTATTACACTTACCGATACGGTAGTTACCGTGTTCATGCTTGGAGCCGCAGCAATACTTTTTATAGGATTTCTAGGAAGGGCACTGGCCAAAAAAACGCTAATACCATACATAGTCTGGCTTATGCTGTTTGGGGTGCTCATAGGCCCTATCTTCGGCGTAATAAATTTTTCAACGTCAAGTATGCTTCTGCCGTCAGTTTCGACGATAGTGCTAGTTCTTTTCCTTTTCAATGGCGGTTTGAACCTAAATATAAAAAAGATTTTCAACAATAAGGCGCCCTTACTGACCTTGTCATTCGCAAATTTTTGCGCAGCAACGGCATTAATAGGGCTGGTAATGTACGTTTTGGGCTACAGCGTAGTTCAGTCCGTTTTGATAGGGCTCTTGATGGGCAGTATAAGTTCGGCTATAATACCTTCCTTAAAAGAAGGCGCAAACAAAAAAGACGGTAATATACTGGCGAGTCTTGAATCAATTATAACGGAACCATTCGGCATAATAATGGTTCTTATAGCGCTGGCAGCGATATTAATAAGCAATTACAGCATCAGCACAATAACTACCTCCCTTTTCTCAGAATTTTCTATAGGCGTAGTGATAGGCGCCATATTCGGTATGGGCTGGATCCCTGCAATGAGTTACTTTCAGAGATTTCGATATGAATACTCCTATGCAGCATCTCTTGCGATAGTCTTTGCACTGTACACAATAGTGCAGTATGTTGGCGGAAGCGGCCCGATAGCAGCTCTCGTCTTCGGCTTCATAATAGCAAATGGCGATGGCATGTATCACGCACTAAAGTATCGTCATGGGTCCTCGTTCAGCTTAAGCAGAGAATCAAAGTCCTTTAATGATCTAATCACCTTTCTAATGACTTCTTTTTTCTTCGTGTATTTTGGAAGTTTGATAACGACAAATGACTATTACGGGTTTATAGTAGGCGCAATGATAGCCTTGGCCGCTATGGTAGCGAGGCAAATAAGTACGAACGCCGCGCTTTACAAACAAAACGTTTCTTCTGAGGAAAAGTATCATACGTCTTTTATGCTTTCTAGAGGGACAGGCACGGCTATAATTGCAGCGCTTCTTTTTTCTTACAATTTATTTGGCGGGTTAAATCTGCTCGATGTTACATTCGGCGCCATACTCTTTACGGTTTTTCTAAATGGAATGTTGCTTCTCGTTTTCAGAGAGGTTTCAGTTTCGGGAGGGAAGGAAGCAAAAAAACAATAATCTTATGTTAGATCTATCAAACACGGTTTCGGTTTTCTCTATAGTGGCCGTCATAATACTGATAGGCTTTGCCGGCGACCAATTTTTTAAGCGCACAAAGGTGCCCTCATTTATATTTTTGATATTACTGGGTGTGATCATCGGTCCGATATTAAACTTATTTTCTAGCAGTGAAATACTGCCTGCAGTAAGTATACTTGGTGAACTAACTCTTGTCATGGTTCTTTTTTATGGAGGAATGGACATAGATTTGAAAACTATACTCTCTGGCGGTATAAGGATAATCGTTGAGGTATTCCTTTACGTAACTATCAGTATAATTACAATTACCGCCGCTACGCACTACTTTTTGGGCTGGTCTGTTTATGAGGCGCTTATCTTCGCGAGCATCATAGGCGGCGAAACATCTGCGGCAGTAATAATACCTCTTTCGAGAGCGATAGGGATAAATGAGAAAAGTACGATATTTTTGACTCTAGAGTCTGCACTAAATTCTGTAGTTCTGGTTATACTTTTTTTTACTTTTCTGCAACTATATCAGACCGGTGCTGTAAGCTCAAATTTAATAATAGATTCGCTGGCTTCCAGCTTTTCTATAGGCATCTTCATAGGTGGTTCGCTTTCGCTTTTATGGATATATGTATTGAAGTATTTCAAGAAACATAGGTATACTTACGTTCTGACTCTTGGATTATTATTAGGCACTTTCTCCATAACAACAACCGTCGGAGGCAGCGGGCTGCTGTCAGTTGTAGTTTTCGGAATAGTACTAGGAAATCACAAGTTCATAAGTTCGATAATAAAAAGGAAGGTAGACATACAGAAGCTTCAGAAACAGCTGTCCATATTCCAAGGTGAAATTAGCTTTCTGTTAGAGACTTTCTTCTTCGTGTTTTTAGGGATGGTGTTCTCAATATCACTGTCAAATCTTATATTCGGTCTCGAATTCGGTGCACTAATGGTAGGCATACTGCTTTTAACAAGGACGTTTTCCGTTACGGCATCCACATTTGGGTCCGAGATGTCCGCCGATAGAAAGGCGATAATAATATCATGTGCCCAGGGGCTTACTGTTGCAACCCTTGCACTGCTTTCATTGCAGTATGCTATACCAAATGCGGACACATTCGTTGTACTAGCTACCTATGTCATAATACTAACTAACGTTGTAACTACAATTGGAACGTATTTCGTCTCAAAGGGCAAATTAATCAGTTATCATCCGTAATAAGATCTAAATTCGATACTACTAAGTTTTAAATATCGAAGAGCTTTCTATAGACTCCCCGTTCGGGTTTACTATTTTAAGTGTGCCTCCAGACCCAGACTGTATCGAAAGGAAGCCGAAGTTTTCGCCTATTATCGCTAGGAGGGTTCTTTGTTGCTGACTAGCATCAGTAAGGACGAAATTATTATTGTTGCAGTTTATCGGAACGCACACAATACTATTCGGGTTTACTTCACTGTTTTGTACCGCATTTACTAAACCCATACACTGCTGAGAAAGCACGTTTTGTTCATAAATTTTAGACGAAACAGTCATGGATATGTTCGCTTGAACAAGCACGGCCGCGTTTGGATTAATTATTTGCAGCACAATGTTCGTTATTGCCGGGCATTGAGTCGGATATATCGTATTAGATGTTACGCCAGAATATAGATATTGTACGGTGTTGTAACAGTTCACACCCTGATCATAGAACAATAAACTATATCCAACGTTTGATTTGTTTATGTAGATATACAAGGTAATAACATTATTGGGCGAATAGGGACTTAACCCGTAAAAACCCATGCTGTATTGTGTCGATTGCGTAAAAACCTCCTCTGCGGCACCAAGCCCATACACACCCAATTCCGTTGAGCCAGCCGGTATAGTGGTCGCTGGATAGGGGGCAGAGGCGTATTGAACAGAATTTACGTTCGCCGGAGTGTAATAATACTGGCCAACATTATATCCGTTTATTTCACTTACGTGCATCGTCCCTAGGCCAAACAAACCGCCGGATGTTATACCAGTCACATTTGCGTAACACAGGTCGTAATTATTTAACAGGTTTGAATTGTATGGGGATGAGGGGTTAAATAAGTTAGTAGAAGACTGTAAAGCACCGTTGCAAGTAGAGTTATCATATATTTGTATCACCGCTGCATCCGGGTTTCCTAAATTGATGTTGTTTGTTGTAGGGTTAGAAAAACAGGACTGGCCGGCCATACTAGTTATCTGGTTAAAATAATAAAGAGAGCTTTCCGGTTTGCTAAAAACGCCTTCCAATGACAGGAATATGAATATAAGTATTATGGCCATCAACACGACCATAAGAATCCCGTAAGTCTCTATCGATCCCTTTTTCATATTATACCAGCGATATCTCGCATATTATCGACGGGCCGCCGTAATATCTGCACACCTGTTGCGATATGCTTGCGGGACTACCATGTATAAAAAGCAGAGGGTTTCCGCTGCACATTTGCGGGTTTGCGCCACATTGTGGTGTTTCTACGCTTATGAAATAAGTAACCCCGGCATTCTCTATAGGCACGCAGTTCATCGATGTTATGTAGGCCTGAGGATCGTTATATTCTTGAGTGCCGGATACGTCTACAGTAGCATTCAGGAAATTGGTACAAGATTCATTAAAGTAACTTATAATATTCGAAGCGCTTATGCTAGAGCCGGTTGTGTTTTCGAAAGTGACTGTCCCCTCAGAGCCATTCATTCCTGCCAAGTTAGATTGCGAATACCATAAGGGTGGTGCCGGGCTTCCCCAGCTTGTTACTGCTTGCCATGAAGACTGATAAGGGCCCTGGCTGCCCACATAAAAACTGAAATCGTTATAGCTGCCTATACATACAAAAAACGTATTCGAAAGCGTTGATGGGTTCGTTGGGTTTTGCAAAATACCGTGTGCGGACAGGCCATTCAACAGATTTAAGCATTGTCTAGTGCCGTAAAATTGTGCAAGGAACTGGTGGTTGTCTAAGCTAACGCTCCCTCCAGTAAGTATGGATATGCCGCTAGTTATTGCCGATTCGGTCTGGGAAACATACGAATTCGTATTGGAGCCGACGGACTTTATAGTGCCAGTGCCAAGCAGGAGAATGTAAACGACTATAACAACGATCACCGCGACTATTATTACAGATATTATAAAGGAGTATACCTCATTTATCCCTTTTCGGTTGACCATATGATATGGTACCTGACAATTTATTTAACGGTGTTTATGCTGTTTTTGTGACCGCGTTCTCTCGTTTAGAAGCCCATTTTAATTTTTTAGGATTCCTCTTAGTGAGCATGTATTTCATACATCTTTTGCTGCAGAAATTGTATACCGTACCGTCCACCTTAGCGTACATTAAACCGGTACCGCGGCGTATTTCATTGCCGCAAAAGCTGCATTTCATACTATCTTATTGGAAGAGCCTCCATTTCGGTTTCTTTGAGCATAAGAACATCACCAGTTACAACAGGTCCGCGCACGTTTCTTCTTATTACTTTATCTTTATCAAAACCCTCTAGAACCTTACATTTCACCTGGGTGACTTCTCCAGTAGAACCTTTACCTGAAAGTCTTCCGACAATCTCTATGACTTCCGCTGGATAAGCCTCTCTTTGAGCTTCACCAAATTTCTGTGAAGTTCTTTTTTGTTTGATTTCTCTATTAGACGAAGGCTTATTCATAAGTTCTTTGTTTTTGATACGAGTTCTTCAAGAGCATGCGCTTCTTCACCAGGGTTTAGAACCGCTACTGCAGCTGTAGGCACATCCACGCCAACCGATTTACCGAGTTCCGTTCTGCTCTTTACAACTATACACGGGATATTTTTGTCTTTGCACAACAACGGCAAGTGCATTACTATCTCTTTAGGTGATGTATCAGAAGCATAAACCACCAGTTTAGCTTGTGATCTTTCCAAAGCTTTAGTAGCTTCGTTTACTCCTTTTTTTATCTGACCGCCTTTCGATCTTATTTTTTCAAGCACAGAATACACATGGCTATCCAAATCTTTTTTTCCAGCTTCATCCGCCATAATCAGCTAACCTCCTTATTTTTTTATTATAGTTTATGATAATGGCAGTATTTATAAGCTTTTTTTTAGTGTTTACACCGCTTAAAACGACAGAAAAAATAATACTGCACAAAAACCCCAAATTTTAAGCGTAAAATGCGTGTCTAATATTAATAGTTTTTTTTAATTTAGCCGCGTATTACCTTTATATTGGTTATTTATTCATATCTAATTATATTCCTATGGCTGTTGCTTCATACGAAAAGAGAGCCCTTGACCGAATTCTTCTTGAAAATGGTAGGTTAGAAAAGATAAAGAGGGTGCTTGCGCATCAGGACAAACACATGCTGAAAAAGGGCGCAGCCGACGTGCATATACTCGCATCGCTGGAATACCCCTGGTATCAGCATCAATGGCTCCGCGATTCCTCGAAAGGAATAATGAATATGATAGAGACCGCGAGTTTTCTTAACGATTTTGATCTGTTTGATACGTTCAATATAAAAGAAGGAGAAATCGAGCGCAAGTTGTCCGCGGCGATAAATACGATGTGGAGGTCCCTGTATTTTTTTAGTCAAGACATAAAGAAAGGAGAGATACGCGACATACGAGACCACGCATCAAAGTTGGGTAAGAACCACATTCTGGCAAGGTTCGACATACTGGATAACGGAAATGTAAGCCTGTGCGAACCCGACAAAGATCAACCAAACACGTTCAGAAGTTGGCTTATGCAGTATGATTCCGTGCCGCTTACTCTCATTGCAACAATGCGTTTCATCGACAGTTTCGGAGAAAACAATATAAAATATGGTCTAGATACAGCAAAAAGCATATTACCGTGGCTTGTGAGTTACATGCAAAATTATTACAATACGCCATGTGCAGACGCTTGGGAGTTGTACTACAATATAGGAAAAATAAATGGAATAGACGCTGGCAACACTATAGACTCATACAGCGTGGCAGCGATATATTCCGGCATTGAAACCGCAAAAATACTGTCAAAACTACTCGGGGTGTATCTGCCTAAAGAAACGGATTCTGCTAAGGTTGAGGACTTCCTGCTTGAACATTTTATAAGCGAGATACCCTCTTCTACGGGCAGAATATTGTGCAAGTCTAAAATAGAACACGGTGAACTTATGAAAAGCATAGACTCAAGCGCTATAGATGTATTTAGACTCTTCAAACCACCGAGGATAACCGGCTCACGTGTAGAAGATGATACGATACGTGCTGTGGAGCAACACCTTATGGAGGGCAGTCCATTGCCGATCCGCTTTAAGTTCTTTGACAAGCACAGTCACATAAAAGACACTTACTTTTTTGGAGGCAACTGGTTCCCGAACGCTGAAGAATATGCGATGTATAAATTGGCAAAGGGCGACATAAACAAAGCAAAGGAGACATTGGATTTCATAGAAAGCCGCATAGAAGATGACGGATCGATACCCGAACAGACACTAATAAAACCTGCAAGTCAGGGATACGACCCGGAGCATTACTTTGAGAGAAATGGAAACAAGATGATAAGGTGTCTATGGTGGTCTGAAACGGGTTATTTAGGATTAATTTCTATGTACGCACGCAAGATAATCGCTTCAGCAAACTCCAAATCTGGCGCACCATAACGTTGTTTCCCCTATAAACATATTTAAATACATGAAATATACTTACTAAATTGTAATATGCAAAAAGCAAGGATAAAACTGACAGCAACGGATTCCGTGAAGCTAAAGCAAGTGTGCGACGACATACTTGAAATATCAAGGAAACTCGGTACGCCCCTTCAAGGACCCATTCCTATGCCAACAAAGAAGATAAAAGTGACCACGAGAAGAGCACCTGGCGGTGCAGGCAGGGAATCGTACGAGACATGGGAACTACGATTACATAAGCGCATAATAGACATGCAAGCAGATCCAAAAGCGCTCCATCTTATAATGAAGACTTCAGTACCGAAAGAAGTAAATATAGAAATGGAAATAATAGGCAAATAGTTCTTTCTTCCAGCGATTCGCTTAAAAACATTAACTGTCTACCATTGGAATGGACGGCATAAAAGAAAGCGCCGAGAAAGTGCTTATAGCTGGTTTGATATTACTTTCTTTGTTCGTGATTTTGATAGTGCTAGTGTCCAACGACCAACCGAGCTCGTTTACCAGTTCATTTTTGTCTATAATATTTGCGTTAGAGACTTTCAATTTTAGAGGAGTATACGGTCCGGCATTATTGTTCCTTTCCCTTTTTATGGGAGTATTTGCAGTTTATCTTTTTGAGTTCTTAGTTTCAAGTCTAAGAAACGAATTTGGAGGTGTAATATATATGGCGCAGTATCTACGTCTTAAAAATCACAGCATAATATGCGGTGGTGGTAGGATAGGCGAGCGTGTCGCTTTCGCACTTAAAGAGAGAGGCGAAAACGCGCTTATAATAGAAAATAGCGAAGCTAGAGCGATAGAACTAAAAAAACTGGACTTTAAAGTTCTTCGTGAAAACTCTTTGGACGAAAAAGCTATGAAGATGGCTAATCTTAAGAGGGCCAGTACGATATTCGCATGCCTCGGAACAGACGTCGACAATTTTATAATAGTCCTAAACGCGAGGGAAATGAATAAGAACGTAAAAATAATAACAAGGTGCAACTCTCTTAGGAACATAAGCAAATTCAAGTTGCTCGGGGCCGACGAGGTCGTTTTACCTGAAATAGTCGGCGCTGACAGGATGGTCTATCTCAAAGAGAAGAAAAGATCATGAATTATCTTCGCGCGATATCGATAGGGATAGAAAAATACTTAGAGATATTTTTGGTAGAGCTTTTCCTCTTGGCAGTCTTTTTCTCAAGGATATACACAATCGCAATAATGATATTTGGTTTTTTCGCAGTAATTATACTGTCCACTTTCATAAAAGCGATAGTAAAAGAGAAGAGGCCCAAACTTGCAGTCGAGCGTAAGGAGTTTAAGCGCGTATTCAGGATAGAGCTTAGAAGTTTTCCTTCATCACATTCCGCCGCTGCCGCTTTTTTCGTTGGATTCTGCTTAAACACGATTGTTTTTATACCGACGCTGGCCTTCGCATTGCTTGTAATGTGGAGTAGAGTGTATATAAAATCACACTACCCTCGTGACGTAATAGCAGGAGGATTACTAGGATTTTTAGTCGGGATGGCAGCAGCAAATTTACACGTTCTTTCTTACTTTGTTTAGGTTCCTTTTCGCCGGCGATGCCATTTTTAAGTAGTATGACAATGGATTTTTTATCCTTTTGCACGTTTCATCCGGCGAACATACATTAAAATATTTGTAATAGCCCTCTGCATCGCAATTTGGAGGTGGATATCGCCTGCCGCCGAAAGCATAATCCAGCTGCGATTGTATGTAGCTCCCCTTCAGAGGGGGACTATTTTTTGTGTTCCAGCTAGTGAGTATATTATTTATCTCTTCCCGCGTCTTACCGATACTTCTATAGAAATTTATAAGGATGAACACGCTGCGTTTTTTTCCGTCGGATATACCGGCACTTATTGCTTTTATGCATGGTGGTAGTTTATCCAGATTTATCGGAAGGTTATACTCTTTGTACTCAGATTTTTTCACGGCATCCTTTTCGGCAATAATTTTCGGTTCAAAGCTATCATACGCCCTTACGAACAGTCTTTCCGCTTCATTTTTTCTAACTTTCAAATCAAAGAAGTCAATTCTAGTGTCTATATTGTTCGGTTCAGCGTCTTTTATAGTGAAAGAATCGATGCCAGACCTTTTTATAGGCACCGATACGAGCCATTTTTTCTCGTTTAAGGAATACTGCATTCTGAACATGTGTCTTTCAGAAATCAACACCGTGTCTATGTCTATTATTTTGTAAGGGTCGATATAACCGTCTTGTGCAAGCGACGAAGCATCAATTCCAAACATTTTTGACAACCTTTGTAAACCGAAATCTTTCTCGAGCGCGTCGCTCAACGTGTTTTTTAGCTCATTCTTTAAGTATATAGAGACTATCATCGATGCATCAGGAAACAACTTATTTATCGGCTCGCCATTTATCGCCTCCGGAAAACTTTCATACGGTACTAACATATGAAATCCAGATCCGCCGCTGAATTTTATTGAAAAGGTGTTCACGCCTTCCTTTTCAAATTTTGCAGCTATCATCTTGCAGAATATCTTGGACACTTCAAGCTGTTTACAATCTATGTCTATCAAGATGTCCCAGCCAGATCTCAGTGAATTGAAATCTTCCTTCTTCATGTCCGTACGCAAAAGGAGCGGGTTCTGCCAGCGCTCTTCGCTTACATGAAAACTAGTCGCACCCATCTTCACCACCTTTTCTATCTCAGAATGATACTGAAAGAAGGCAGGCCTCTTCCCGAAAATTTCACCGTATCTTACCGCACACTCCCTCTCTCGTGTATTTATGAGCTTTTGGATGACATCATCTCTTAAATAATAGGAAAGTATCTCTGAGGGTTTCATTTCAATATTTTAATGCTGTACAAATATTAAACCGATAACTTGGCTTATAGCTATTTAAATCATACGAATCTAATTAATCGAATGTTAGGTAAAAAAGTAGAAAACATAAGCATAAAGAAAGGACAATCCGTAAAGGACCTTATAGATCAATTTAGGCTTTCCGGCGGCTTCACTTCAAAGAAGCTAGCGATTGCCTCTGAGATATTTAATGAGATGCAGGCCGAAAAAGACTGTGTAAAGTTCTTATCATTTCCAGCAGATATAATATCAACCGGAGCACGTGGTGTAATAAAGGACCTGGTTAAAAACAAACTTGTTGACGTAATAATAACAACGTGCGGGATGCTGGATCACGATCTTGCCAGAGTGTGGAAGGACTATTATGCAGGAGATGAGAAAGCGGACGACGCAAAATTAAGGGAAGGAAAGATAAATAGGCTTTATAACATTTTTATCCCTGATGAAAGCTACGGCTTCATATTAGAAGAAAAAGTCGGCGCTATACTGAAAAATGCTGCATCGGTGAAGAAAGAATATTCTACAAGCGAGCTGATAGCTTTTGTAGGCGAATCGCTAAAGGATGAAAAAAGTGCGGAAGACTCCATTACTTATTGGGCGTGGAAGAACAAAATACCTATAGTAGTCCCTGGAATAACCGATGGAAGTTTTGGCTCACAAATCTGGATGCACACGCAGACAGACAGCAATTTCAAGATAAACTTGTTCTCTGATGAGAATCTTCTTTCTGATATAGTCTTCAAGGCAAAGAAAAGCGGCGCTCTTATGCTTGGAGGAGGGATATCAAAGCACCACACAATTTGGTGGAATCAGTTCCGTAAAGGCTTGGATTATGCAGTGTATATAACTACCGCAGTAGACTGGGATGGCAGCCTTTCGGGAGCGAGATTGGAAGAAGCCATATCGTGGGGCAAGATAAAGCCAAAGGCAAAACAAATAACAGTAGAGGGTGATGTGACGGTATTGCTACCATTAATATACTCTTATTATCTTAATTAACTATATGAAAATAAATGAATTGAAAGGAGACATGAACAACGTTGACGTTGCAGGCGAGATAGTTGAAATATCCCAGCCACGCGATGTAATCACAAAGTTCGGAAACAGTAAGGTTGCTACGGCAAAACTTAAGGATGATACCGGCACTGTAGACCTGTCCTTGTGGGGAAAGCAGATAGACCAATTCCACATCGGTGATAAAGTTGAAATAACCTCTGGTTATACAAAGACTTTCAGAGACAATATACAGGTTAATGTCGGAAAGAACGGCTCTATTAAAAAATTGTGAAGATTACGATGCAAGATTATAATCGACTTTTCTTACATCCTTAACGTTTAGAGACAGTAGATCGTTGTATCTGTTCGGTACTGCATCGATTTCAATCTGAAACATACCGAACGATATGTCGTTTAGTTTCGCCTCTACATTTTCTTTACTAGACATAGAAAGCAATTTTTCAGCGTTCTTATCAAAGAACGAAGCGCGAATACTTGACGAACCATCGTCAACTATTCCAGAAACCATAAGGGTTTTGTATATTGCCTTTTCGCCGTGTAACTCGCATTTTTCGGTTACCTTTTTGTTACACAGACGACACCTTATTATGAACGGGCTCCCGTTTACAAACAAACGCGTAATAAAACATGTTATCGTGTATACGCCGTTTTCCGACACGTCTTTTATACTATTGTAAGTTCTGGTCACTGGAACAACCGCCTCACTATCAACATGAGTAGTTTTTATGGCGCTGTTCTTGCTTATGTTTATTTCATAACTCTCATTAAGCCGGTTCTTCTTAGAATATCCGTTAACTATCACTATTTCATCGCCGTTCTTGGCTGATGATAACTGGTTTATCTTCTCGGCATCCCATATGACGACGTTTATATCTCCAGTATCATCCGAGATTATCAAGTTCATTATTTTTGATGATGCACCCTTGATTTTTATTTCTCTGGCTGGAAAGCAGCGCTTTATTTTTCCAGAGATGTTTATATGTTTTATTTCTAGCGAAATGTCATTCACTTTGAAATTTCTTCTTATTGGCATTACGCCATTCTCCGTCGCAAGCATTTTAACTGCCGCGTCCTCGCTTAAGCTAGGGAACTCAGACAATTTTGTTTTTATCTTTGATGAAATCGTTTCCCTCGACATCCCGGTTTTTTGCTCTATAGCTTCCAAAAGCCATTCTTCTACCATACCTATTCTAGAATATCTTCTACCATCCTTTTTATTCTTTCATAAGACCTGCGATCCTTTCCTTCATAGTACGCTCTTATAAGTGGCTCGGTGTTAGATTCTCTAAATAATATGAAACCATCGTTCAGCATTACCTTTATGCCGTCTATTTTGATGGTTTTTCCCAACTTGCTTATCTTATAACTTATTTCCGCCATTTTTCCTGTGCGTTCCTCTTCCGCGTTGAATTTTGCCGTCGATAACCCGTAATAGAGTTCAGGAAAAGTATTTACTAATTCACTCATGCTTTTACCCCATTTTTTGAGAATTCTCGACATTAAAAGACTAGCAAGTATGCCGTCAGAAAAAGGATAATACTTTCCGAAATAGAAATGCGATGAAACCTCAAAACCAAAATCGCAAGTTTTCTTTAGGTAGGGTTCCATGAAAGGCCCGCCAACTCTGGTGTATTTCACCTTGGAATATCTTTCTATAATGCTTGGGCATGCAACGTTAACTACACTGTTTTTAATTTTCATGAATTTTATAAATATCAAGGCCGCGGTTACTGGATCTACAAAATCACCGTTTTCATCGATGAATATTACCCTGTCACAGTCTCCGTCAAGCTGAATGCCAAAATCCAATTTTTCCTTTTTAACAATGTCGGAAAGTTCTTTAGAGTTTTCCTTACTAGGTTCCGGTATCTTACCATAGAAATTTTCAGATGGTTTATCGTTCATCATCCTGGCATCAAGTCCAGCAAGTTCTAGACACTCTGGAACTATGAACGTCCCGGATCCACCCATGCAGTCTACGCCTATCTTCAGGCCGACGTTTCTAATGCCCTTTGTGATATATTTTATGTATTTGTCGTCGTAATGGTATGGTATGGTTTTGCCCATTTTTTTTGAAAAACCTTTGCTATCGAATATTTTTTTGATCTTCTCCGGTGTTATTGTAGTGCCATTCAAAAAACTCAGTATTCCCGTGTACTCCGCAGGATTATGCGATGCACTTATGCACACCCCATACCCCCTTTCGTTAAAAGAGGCGAACGCAGGCACGCAAACCGGGCCCATGTTGAGTTCGTACACTGTCGCACCGCTGTGTACAAGCCCTAGTGTAAAAGAGCTCCTTATGGCTATGCTACCCCCCCTATTGTCGTTGTTTACAAAAATTTTTCTCTTGGGATAAGCTGTAGCTATAGACCTTCCAAGTTCAAATGCAGTGTCAGCATTAAGCTCTGTCGGATAAACGCCCCTTATATCGTAAGCTTTGAATATATCCATATCTTTTCTATCATGCATATTTTATTAAACTTTAATGGGGCAAATGGTTAAAAATGCGATCTAAGACCTTAGTTATATATAGCACAATATACCGAGAATATTTAAAATCCAAAAGTAGAAGTCTATTATGGTAACCACGCTTTTATCTTCTTCAGCCGACATAGAAGATAAACTTAAGAAACTAGTGTCGAAGAAGATAGATGAAACGAACAACATAAGTACGTATCTTATGCGGAACAAGGACTTTCTTCTTGTAGTTTCGGATTACCCATCGTCTATAGTCTCTCTTTTAAGGGCTTTATCAGTTTCTAACTCAGTGGTTTTCGTACTAAACAATAACATATCTGCGTTGGATGCGGAGTTAGTGCTTTCATTTGAGAATTCAGGTATCCAGAATTGTACTGTAGTTTACGATGAGGCCTCTGATACAAGCACGTTTGAAAAGTTATTTGCAGGAATGGAACTTGCAAAAAGCAAGCCCATCAACATAGCCGAGGCTTCTTCCATACCAGTACACGCTGTGGACAAAGGCGGAATAAACTATGTTTCTATAGACAAACATTTCCTTGTGAAGGGGATAGGCAGCGTGATAATCGGCTTTGTCGTAAGCGGTCAAATAAACAAGGGCGACCATATGTTTTTGTTGCCATCTATGAAAGAAGTTACCGTAAAAAACATACAATTAATGGACGTCGACGTACAATCTGCAGCTGCCGGAAGCCACGCTGGCCTCGCGTTAAATAACACAACTGAAAAGGACATGGAAAACAACTATGCGCTTTGCGGGGCTAAAGAAGCTTACGTCGAGTTAAATGGCGAGTTAAAAGCTTCTAAATTCTACAGCAGAGATGTTACATCTTTGAAAGACATCGCCATAGCCAATGGAGGAGAAGCGTTTTTAGCTAAAATAGAAAGGAACGGCAATTATTCGAAATTACGACTAAATAAACCGACGGTGCCGGTTAGGAAGAAGTTTGTCGTGGCAGACCCAAGCCTTCCAGTGGGCAAAAACAGAATAGTCGGGGCTTTCGAGCTGAGTAATTGAATATGGCTTTGGATAAAGGCAGCGTCAAAAATGCTATATCAGAAAAGAGCACAGAATTCATATTTAAACTAAAAAATGGGATGGAAATCGCAAGGGCCAATAATTTAAAAGATTTCGTTTTTAGGGTCAAGGAAATCGCTGCAGAGTCCCTGGAGTATCACACGTATAACGGGCACTTCGGGTCATGGTTGCGATATTTTAACCGTTTTGAGCTCGCGGAAAAAATAGACTCTTTGAAAAGCAACGGCGAAAGGCTTAGAGAAGATATATTGCGTATAATAGGAAAAATTTAAGAGGTTTCGGTTTCCTTTAAGACAGCTTTAAGCGCTGATTTTAATTGAACGACTATCTCCTTGTCCGCCATACCAGATTCAATATTTGAGGACATGTTCATTTCGAACGGCAGGTGGCAAACGACTTTTACTCCTTCGAGCTTGTCCACGTATCCTCTGTTGAATTCCATATGTTTATTACAGTGGTCACATTTTATGTAACTCATATTCTCTATCACTCCGCTTACCGGTATTTTCAAGGCATTCGCTATAGATAGAGTCTTGTTGCCTATTACGTTAGACAGACTTTGCGGTGTTGTAACCAAAAGTACCTCGTCGACAGGAATAGATTGAAATACAGTAAGCGGTCCATCGCTGGTACCCGGCGGCATGTCTAAGAAAAGTATGTCTAAATCTCCCCAATTCGTGTCGCCATACATCTGTTTCAGAGCGCCCGTTACGAGCGGACCCCTCCATATTAGTGCACCGGCATCAGTTAGCATATCTACAGATATGATTTTTATCCCTTCGTGGTTTATCGGATCGAAACTCTTGTCGTCGTTAAGATACACCCTTTTTGACATTCCAAATATAGTCTGTATGGATGGGCCAGAAACATCACAGTCCAATATACCTGTTTTATAGCCCTCCCTTTTTGC
Organism: Nanobdellota archaeon; assembly: GCA_021836125.1. Lineage (GTDB taxonomy): Archaea > Nanobdellota > Nanobdellia > Parvarchaeales > Parvarchaeaceae > Parvarchaeum. Next base: position 61,642 of record JAKBJF010000002.1, read on the forward strand.
TTCGAGAGCCAAAAGCCCGACTATCGTGCTTTTTCCTACACCACCCTTTGCGGAATAAACTGCCACTATCTTTTTTATAGACTTCTTATCGTATTTTCTTATCGGAGAAGGTATCTTTCCTGAACTTCTCTGCAACATGCCTTTCACAGCTTCCAAATCTTCTTTACTCATCTGCTCGAAGGACACATTTATGTTCGCATACGTCTGATTTAGGCCCGATTTTACGTCAGTTTCTATTTTTGAGGTCAGTGGACAGTTCGGTACCGTTAGTTTTATAATAACACCGAGAGTCCCGTCTTTAAATTCTACTGATTTTACCATCCCCAGGCGTACTATGCTTACGCCTATTTCAGGATCCTTTATTTTATCGAGTACAGAATAGATTCTTTTTATTTCTGCGTCGTCAAGACTCATTTTCTTTTTTCCTCGTCTACGTCTTTGACGCCTTCTGCAGTCACTTCAAAAACGGCCTCTCCTTCCGGTAGGCTAGGAGAATCTATAAGTCTCGCTACTCTGCTGCCTTTCTTTCCTTTTCTTAAATACACCCTGTAAGTAGCGACGTGACCTATTATGTGTCCTCCGACGGCGACCGTCGGGTCTCCGAACATTACATCCGGTCTAGCCATTACTTGGTTCGTTATGTACACCGCAAGATTAAATCTGTCCGCATACCTTTGCAGGTTGTGTAGAATTACGTTTACTTTTTGCTGTCTGTCTGCAAGAGTGCCACGACCAACGTATTCTGCCCTGAAAAGGGCCATCATGCTGTCGACGATTACCAATCTTATTTTAGGATCTTTATTTACAAGTTCAGGTATTTTGTCTATCAAAAGCATCTGGTGGTCAGAAGAATATGCGCGGCCTATTTTCATGTTTTGCAGTGTTTCCTTAGGGTCTAAGTTTCTGCTCAATGCGAGTTGTTCGATTCTTGCAGGCCTAAAAGTACCTTCGGTGTCTATCCATATTACGTGGCCCTCAAGACCGCCTTTCTCTTTTTGTAATTGCACATTTACAGCCAACTGAAACGCCAACTGGCTTTTTCCGGATCCGAATTCACCATAGCATTCTGTTATGGCCTGAGTCTCAACTCCTCCGCCAAGCAACAAGTCAAAAGTCTGGCTTCCAGTAGTTATTCTTTGCACGGCCTTCCTTCGATCCTCAAACTCGATGCCAGAAAGGAAATTCATTTTCGCAGCGGCCCTAGCCTCCGCGATTATCTTCTTAGCAGTAGGTTCGCCTATTTCACATACTTCCGCCAAATCCAAAGGATTCGCTGTCGCCAATGACATTATATCTACGTAGTCAGCGTTCCTCAGCTTGCTAGCAAGTGTAGACCCAACACCCGGCAAATCTTTTATATCCTTGTATTCTACATCTTCGGATATCTCTACATTTTCTGTCTCAATTTCTTCTTCATCAGACTGTTGGGATTTTGCCATAACATTTACCTCTTTTTTTCAATTTTATTAAAGAAACGCATCCTATTTAATCTTATCCAGGACAACTACAGTGTCGGTCTCTCCGACCTCACCTATCGATTCAAGCTCGTCCACAACGAATTTCGAAAGATCGGACATTTTTTCATATGCATATCTCACCAGAATATGCCATTCGCCGCTTATCAATAGCACTTCTTCAACGCCATCCTTTTTGGCGACTTCCTCCGCTACATCTATAGGCGACACTTTAGAGCCCTGCTTAAGTTTCAAGAATACGAATCCGCTCGTCATACTTTATAATAATACTCAACGTTTATATCCTTATTCGATAAGCTAAAAAGTAGCAGTTATATACTCTTCTTACTAAAAGGTTTTGTGCAAGCGGCAAAAGTAACCGTTATAAACCTTAAAAATCATAAATTACTCTATTAATCTGCTATGGAAAAGGATTCCCTGGAAAAGGCTTTAGTTAAGCTGAGAGAGGACGCTAAAAAAAGCGATAAAAAGTTCACGCAATCGATAGACCTAATAATAACTCTTAAAGCCATAAAATCAAAGTCGCAGAATTCTTCCATTGACGCAGTTACGCATTTACCCCACAAAGTTAAGGAGGTAAAGACTTGTGCGTTTATAGACAAGGACATGCAGGTGCAGAGCGCAGGCAATTTTTCGATGCTCATAACAAAGGATGATCTTGCAAAGTATGATAAAAAGCAGGTTAGAAAAGTCATAAAGAACCACGAGTTCTTCTTCGCAGAGGCCTCTATAATGCCACAGGTTGCGGCTAAGTTCGGTAAGCAGCTTGCTGCAAAGGGTAAGATGCCGAATCCAAAGACAAACACAATAATAACTCCTTCTTCGAACCTAAAGACTGTAGCCGAATCTGTAAAGACACTTTTAAAATTAAACACGTCCAAAAACAGGGCTATAACGATTAAGATAGGGGATCAAAAGTCCGAAGATAATAATCTCACAGAAAATGCACTATCCGTTTACAACGCGGTAAAATCGCTTTTGCCCAATGGCGATGCAGGAATAAAGCACATCTACTTAAAGACAACGATGGGCAGCCCAGTTCCTATATGAAAAAATCCCGGGGATCGCAAGTAAAACAGAAAGAGAGCGAGGAGCTGAGCAAGAAAATATCCAAATACTCAACGATAGCACTGGTCGATATCAATGGTTTTCCTTCTCCGAATTTTGAGGAACTCAAGAAGATTTTTAGAGGTAAGGTCGAATTTATATACACAAAGAAGGTTGTGGTTTACAACGCTCTAAAAACTATAAACAAGGAACTTTCAGATGTGCTTACCGAAGTAAAAATGCCAGTACTTGCACTTTCGAACGAAGAACCGTTTGCAATATCAAGGACAGTAATGGACAATAAGGGATACTCGAGAATAAAAGCCGGAGAAGCGGCAAGCGAAGACATAGTCCTGCCCGCAGGACCTACACCGTTTCCACCAGGGCCGATGCTTTCACAATTTTCGTCCATAGGCGTAAAGACAAAAAACGAGGGTGGCAAGATATCTATAATATCCGATACGACAGTTGTAAAGAAAGGAGATGCAGTATCAGAAAAGGTTGCGACCATACTTTCTAGCATGGACATAACTCCAAAAGAGCTCGTTCTTTCCATAGCGATCGCCTATAACAACGGACTAATGTTCAGAAGACAGGTCCTGTACAAGCCACTGGAAGATTATATATCGGACGTATCCTCTGCGTTCCAGAAGAGCCTCGCTTTGTCGGTTTCCAGGTCAATACTCAATAAATATTCCGTAAAACCGCTGGTCAAAAAGATTTATATAGGAGTAAAATTTTTATCAGTAAATAGAAACATAGTATCCAAGTCGACTATAAAGGATCTTATAGCGAAGGCTACTGTGCACGAAAAAGCACTTTCAAAATTGACAGGAGGAAAATAAAATGGAATACGTATATGCAGCGATGTTATTACACAGCGCCGGAAAGGAAATAAATGAAGAAGCTATGCACGCAGTATTGAATGCGGCTGGCATAAAACCGGATGAATCGCAAATAAAGGCTGTAATATCTGCCTTAAAAGGTGTCGATATAGACAAAGTCATAAGCGAGGCACAGGTGGCTTCTGTAGCACAGGCACCGCAGGCCCAAGCGCAGGCGGAAAACAAGAAGGAATCTGCTCCTAAGGAAGAAAAGAAAGCACCAGAGGAAGCAGCAGCGGGACTAAGTAGCCTTTTCGGGTGAAACATCTTTAAACGTTTATCTCCCGTGTACTAGATATAGCGATAGCATATTATGATAGTAATAACAAACGACGATGGGTATAGGAGCCACGGGATAAGGATTCTGTACAGGGCAGCAGTTGAAGTCTTCGGTCCGGATAAAGTCGCGGTAGTCGCGCCAGATAAAATGCAGAGCCTTTCCGGAATGGGATTTACAGTTCACAAACCACTAAGACTTTTTAATATAGTGTATGAAGACATGCCTTGCACAACCGTATCAGGTACCCCGGCAGACTGTATATTTGTATCCGAATCGTATCTTTTCAAAAACAAGATTGAAATGGTGTTGTCCGGTGTGAATGCCGGCACGAATCTTAGCGCCGAATCTGTCTACGGTTCTGGAACAGTCTCAGCAGCAGTATGTGCTGCCTTATATGGGATAAAGGCGATAGCGTTTTCAAAGAACGTAAGCATCGATATGGACCCAGACTCCATAGACAAAGATTTAGACACTGTATCGGCTAGGCTTAAGTATCTGCTTAAAAAACTGGACGGAAAGAGATTCCCCAACGATGTAGATCTGTTGAACATAAATTTTCCTGCAAAAACAGCAAATGATACTCCTATAAAAGTTACGACGCTCCAAAGAAGGATATTTGAGAATAAGGTTACGAAAAGAAAGGACCCGCGCGGCAAAGACTACTTTTGGTTGAACGGAAAATTAAAAAAGAATCTTCAGAAAGGCTCGGACGCCGAAGGTCTTTATGGCGGTAACATAACTGTAAGTCCAATAAGGGTTTATCCAGTCCCAGAAAAAGGACTGGGCGAAATAAAGAAGATACTCGAGTGATGGAACTTCCAAAGAAAGAATACATAATAGTCGTGCTTATCGCCTTAGCCGTTTTAGGAATCTTAATACTATTTTTGACTTATGCCACTTCCACCGCGCAGCCCACCCAGGTAGACCTGAACAATTCTGAAGTTGGAGTTTTTTATTCCGCTTGCACTAGTTGCACGCAACAGATACCTCTGGAATTGTACAATTTCTTCGCACAGTACGGATATATACCGAACAACGTTTCCATATTTTTTGGCGATAATACAACGGCTACCTTTATATCCAACAATCTTATAACTGCGCTCCCTTCCCTTGTAATTCCGTCGTCAATAGCGCAAAATTCGCAGGCATCGACCATAATTAGTGCTTTGGTCTATTCTAACGTATTCACTTCGGGAGCGAACAACTTCGTCCTTAATACGCCGTTTATTGCAGCATTAACGCATTCCGTTACGTATTACAATATATTGGAAAATAGAACAATGACTTCGGTCAATATCTACAATATATCCACGGTTTACAACGTTACAGCTTCATCAAAATTCGCGCCGATAATGCCGATTCCGATAATAATGACGTTCAACGATACGAACATAACGCGCCAAGGCAAGCCTGTCATAGATTTCGTATATTCAGATTCTCCTTATAGTGCGCTTCAAGATTTCCTTTTCACGAAGGCCTTGGAAAATTTCGGGAATTTCACAGGTCTTTCTACGTATTTTTCACAATCATTTCAGGTGACCCAGACCAGTTATATCGGTCCGCAGGTGTATTATAACCTCCAGAACGCTTCTTACAACAGCAATTTTTTCTATCTCGAGGCTTATAACATAAGTGACATCACAGACGTTAACTTATCAAGGCAAATTTTCGAATACGATCAAAACGCGCTGTTGGGTATTTCAACATACGGAAATTTCATGCCGTTTATTGATATTGGAGGTCGATTCATATCAGTATCTTCAATGCTTCAGCCAATGTTGTTCAATGGCATGAATATTACGCAGATTAACAATTATCTAGATACAAATTCTACTGTAGACGCATACGTCAACGACAGTATTTCTTTCATAGACGCAATGTTGTGCACATATACGGGCGCCGTGGTTAAGGTATGCAGTTCGCCAAAAGTAAATGACTACTCCCTTCAAATAGACAGGGCCTTAATCCCTTAAAGGGTAAGCAAGCTCGTTTATAGCTTTTACCGGCTCCTTCGATTTTAGTATACCAGAAGCTACAAGTACGCCGTCACATCCAAATCCTATACTTTTGCGCACATCTTCAGCGGTTTTAATTCCGGCGCCTATCAGCGCAAGCGATTTTGAACTGCTATTCACAAGTTCAACGAACTCAGCTATAACTTCTGGTTTAGCAGACGTTACGGACACATTTCCTCCAATAAGTTCTGGAGGTTCGTATGCAATCGCATAAGGCTTAAGAGTAAGCAGCTGCCTTGCTTCCCGAAGAGAAGACGCACATACAAAACTGAAAAGATCATTGTCTATGCATAGCCCCACTATGTTTTTTATTTTTTCCGTTGAAAGCTTTCTTTCAGAGTGATTTATCAAAGTGCCCGTGGCGCCAGAATTTTTAATATCATACCAGGTTACATGACCTGTAAACGCACCCGGTTCTACGTCATCTATGTGCTGCCCAATCGTCTCGCACAGCCGCGATGTCTCTCTTAAAATGGAATACGGGGGAGCGACAATCGCCCTTATGCCGAGGGATAGAAAAAATTGCTT
>JAKBJF010000027.1 GCA_021836125.1 Nanobdellota archaeon
GCATCCAATGGGGAATCCATGTATCTAGCACCCCTAGAATCCGGAAGCAACTGCCTGTCGAAATTTAGAAGCATATCTGAAAGAAGAAGAAGACTCGCTTCGTCACCATCGCAATTTCTTCTCATTGCTGCATGGAAGAATGGGTGGGCGAAAAGCCCCTGTGTTTTAGAGAAGCCTATTATCCGCCCTATTATACCTGCGGAAGTGTGGGGCGCTAGTCCAACAACGAATTTTCCCACTAAATCCTCCTTTTTCTCTATATTATTTAATTTGTTTACACCGTATACTTTCTCCAAAAGATCATCAACAAATTTTGATACTCTCAATAAGACATCGGCACCGTTGTCGTCCTTTTCCCCATGCGTGGGCAGAATTATATCCTGTGGCATTAATTGCAGTATCTGGCTTTCAGAAATAAGATCACCCCCGTAAATGTCTTTTGTGTAACCTAGTTTTCTTATCATCTCTAATCCGATGCCCAATTCCTTTGGTTTGAAGTGAGTTATGGGCACCTCTATTGCATCCAATCTTATAGTGCCATCTTTGTTCACATTAAGATCGTAATATGCGCGCAGTATGCCTTTTTCTAGCCGCTCTATTCTTCCTGAAGAGTTAAAAACCCCCTTTACTCCCTTTATGTTATCTGGTCTTACTGGAAGCTTAAGTTTTGAATAGGCGCGATCCAGATAATCCTTTATGTTTATCTTCATTTTTATCTTGTTGGATACATCTTTGCCGTGATGAATCTTTTCCTTTGTGTACGCACCGCATACTCTGCAAACAGACTGTTGGTTTGTTTCCGAACCACAGTTTTCACAGATATTATAAATTGTATCTCGCATACATTTGTTGCAGTAGAATTTTCCATACTCAGCGTATGCCGTACCTGTTGCGGATCCAGCTACTGAGATTATATTTCTTGAGTTGCCCCCGCTGTCTCCTATTGGAAAGATAACGTTGGGATTTGTTTCCATCTCGCGCATTTTAGCCTTTTCAGGCCTGCCTAGCCTACCTCCTACAAAAGTACCGGCTTTGTCCATTATCTTTACGCTGCACACTTCACTAAGTATTTCGATATTGCTTTTTGTCTTATCAAATATTGAACTAGTACGATCAAATGATGAATAGCCCATTCCCAAAGCGAAAAGGAGTGCATCTGCGTTTTCTATAATAATGTCTCCTGGCTTGGTGTGCTCGATGCCCAATAACTCAAGTGTCCTTTTTATTTCCTGGTTTTCTGGTAACTCGAGTATCTTAGTTGGAAAACCCTTCAATTTCTCTTGTATGTCTACTTTACCTTTGGTATATACATTCTCAAATAATGCGTAAAGCTGGTCGTAGCTTATTTGTGTCCAGAAATAAAGAAATTTAGGATGCAAAGGCAGTTGATATTTCTTTGAGAATTCTACATGTCCGCTTAAAGATTCAAGAGTTCTTGACTCAGTCAATGCTGCTTCTCCTTTTTTCTCTACTATCCGGTCCCACCATTCCGGCACAAAAGGTGATGGCATAAGAAGGTGTCCTTGCTCTGAAAAGTCGCCGTAGTTAAAGAGTATGTCGCCTACGTAAAGTATTTCATTTATTTCGCTTAATAAATTTTTTGCTTCATTAATCGTTTTTGGTTTTACTACGCTTCCGTTCTTTAACTTAACTATCGGACCCTCAATAGAATCACATGGAGTCACTGCGCATGCCTTTCCAGGAAGTTCTACGCGCATCTGAGATCCAGTGGCAATGAAGTCAGACAATATTATGTTTGTTATAGGGTTTATTGCGGCTGCTGCCAGACCTGAAGTCCTTGCTCGTCCGTACCTTAGTCTAAACCCTCCGCTCCTTAACGGATATGAAAAGACGGGTCTACCCGCAGCTATCTCTTCCAAGTATCTAAAGTTAGGAAGAACCTTTGCACCATCCTGCTTCTTTGTCGACGAAGCGGCGTGTTCTAACTCTTTTATCTCAAGGTATTTAGGTATAAAGGCAAAATCTTCTTCTATTCCATAAACAGATGCAAAGGATTTTATAGTTTTGTATACCTTTGCAGCTTTTTGAGCAAACCCTTCACAAAGTACTAGAGACATCCCGCCACGTATTCGATTAGTCGCTATTCTTGGTAGATTCTTATATGCAGAAACTTCCCTCTCTGTCGTAGGGTCGCCATCTATCTCTATCGGGAGGTTCCTAAGAAGAAAATCTATTTCTGCGGGGTGTGGCATATACTGTAGTCTAGCTTCATAATCATTATAATCTGTGACCTCGACTTTTATCCGTCCTATTTCTGACTCATCGGGATCATATTTTCCAAGCTTAAATTCTGCTCTCAGTACGTCAGCCAGCACAACAACTGTAGCGGCGGCAGTGCCTCCTGCGCCCCTTATCGGACCTCCAAAAAAGCAAGATATATATTGCTGACCATCGCGGCGATTCTTAAATTCCAGTTTCACGAACCCTTCAAGCGGAGCTGATACAGCCCCTAAAGTCAAATATGCGAGACCAGTGCGTATGCCCATTTCTATAGCATCCTGCTGTTTATCGAACTTTATGAATTTCCCGTGTGAGACTTCTAATGCAGTATCCAAGGCGACGCGCCAGTCATTTGCACCATATTTTTTTTCAGCTTCACGTATAAAATCCATAAGTCCACTTTCAATCAAATCCTGTCTCAAAACCGAAAGAAGACCTTCTACCCGCGAAGCAACGTCTTTTGCCATAGGTATCTTTACTTCCTTTATTTTCCTGAAGAAGTCATATTCTTTTATCACAGAATCTGCTATCAGTTTTGAATATTCGTTAGGATCCATTTTTAAAAATTGAAGTTCATTTTATTAAAACTTTTTTAGTTTACGGTCATATTGTGAATACTTGCTTCTTTAAATACATAAATTGCACAAATTCAAATAAAATTAATACATGGAAAAACCACAGGTTGAAAAACTGATAAAAACCAGCATAGAAAAACAGCCAAAAAAATTCATACCGTTCAAGCAACTTGAGCAGCGGGGCTTCTCAAGACGCAAATGCAACGTCTGCGGTAAAAATTTCTGGTCTACTTCGGAGCGCGACGTATGTGGTGATGTATCCTGTGTTGGACATTACTCCTTCCTTGATAGCAGAATAACCAACATAAAGCTAAGTCAAGAAAATATATGGAAACGCTTTTCAAAGATGTTCCGCGGAACAGGTCATAAAGAAATAGAAAGGTACCCAGTAGTCGCAAGATGGAGAGACGACATATTTTTTGTTGAAGCGGCTATAGACGACTTTGCACCATACGTTATAAACGGAGTTGCAGAACCTCCAGCTAACCCCTTAATCGTACCACAGATATGCCTTAGATTTAACGATATAAATAATGTGGGTCTTACCGGCAGACACCTTACAAGTTTCATAATGGCAGAACAGGCTGCGTTTAATACAAAAACAAAAAGGACGTACTTTGATTCCGAAGCTATAGTCTATATATATGATTGGTTAACTCGTGGGCTCGGCATCGATAAAAACGAATTAGTATTCAACGAAGACGCATGGGTCGGCGCCGGATATGCTGGAAATTCTCTGGAATTTTTTGCGGGTGGACTAGAACTTGGAAACCAAGTATATATGAGATACTCCGTTGATTATAACGGCTTGAAGGATTTGAAAACAAAGACCATTGATATGGGGGCCGGACTTAACAGGTGGGCTTGGATAAGTCAGGGCACACCCACAGTGTACGAAGCGGTTTTCCCAAAAGTCATAGACTTCATAAAAAATAAGGTATCTATAGACTATCCAGAAGCCAGATTAAAAAAAGTGTATAAGGTACTAGGCCAGAGCGATTTTGAGGTCACTGATTTAAAAAGCGTAATAAAGGGCATTTCTAAGGAAATTGGAGATATGGCAGGAATCATCAAAATGATAAAGGACATGCGCGCAGTGTATGCTATTGCAGACCATACAAGAACCTTGTTGGTGGCTATGCATGACGGTGCTCTGCCAAGTAATGTAGGGGGCGGGTACAACTTAAGAAACATATTCCGCAGATCCTTAGATTTAATAAACGAGAGTGGTTGGAAACTTGATCTTAATGATGTAATAGAAGAACACAAAAAGGAATTCGGATCTTGGTTTAAGGAACTCAAAGAATATGATGCTTCTGATATAATAAAAAAAGAGATTGAAAGGTATAAAGACTTCAAAGTCAGAACAAACAAGACAGTATCTTCAATCATAAAGGGCGGTTCTGTATCAGAAGAGGAAATGCTTAAACTTTATTCGTCTAACGGAATAACAATAGACGATATAAGACACGAGGCCGAACTTTCTGGTATAGACATAGCGCTGCCGAACGCGTTTTACACGAAAATAAACAAACATGAATTTGACGGTCCTAAAAAACTAAAACTGGATACATCAAAATTAGCGGCGACAAAAAAACTCTTTTATGATGAAAACTTACACAGCACGGAAGCAAAAATAATAAAAAAATTCGGTGACGATGCCGTTGTACTTGACCGTACCATATTTTACCCTGAAATGGGCGGACAGAAACCAGATCATGGATACATCGACGATGCGAAGGTGGTAGACGTTCAAAAGCAAGAAGATGTAATAATTCATTCGCTAGAGACCGCTATAAAAAAAGGTGAAGGGAAATTGGTAAAATTAAGACTTGATGTTGACAGGCGTGAACTTCTTAGGAGACACCATACGGCTACACACATAATAAATCAAGCCTGCAGAAGAGTACTCGGCGATTTTGTGTATCAAAATGGGGCGGAAAAGGACGTCGATAAGGCACATCTCGATATAACTTACTACGATAATCTTACGGACGCACAGATTAAAGCCATAGAACACATGGCGAATGATATAGTTGCAAAAAACTTAGAAATGACGGTCAGTATGGTTGACAGAACCGAAGCTGAAAAGAGATATGGAATGAGCATATATCAAGGCGGTGCAGTACCAAGCGCTAAACTTAGAATAGTCCAGATAAAAGACTATGACGTGGAAGCGTGTGGGGGCTTACATTGCCATAGAACTGGTGACGTTGGAGTAATAAAGATAGTTAAGACCGAAAGGATACAAGATGGCGTAGTTAGGCTAGTATTCATGGCGTACAAACCTGCGATAAATTTCATAGAAGACCAAGAAAAGATAATAAGAGAACTATCGAACGTTTGGGGCGTCGGTCAAAATGACGTTGTTGAGACTGCGCAGAGATTCTTTTCCGGTTGGAAGAGATATAAGGACCTATATGAAAAATCAGAAGAGGAGCGCTTGTATCTTAGCATAGAATCAAAACTTAACGAACAAAACATAGAGGTAACGACTACTTTCGAAAAAAGCAACGATCTTATAAGGATACTATCAAAGGTTAAGCCAAAACTACAAAACAGGTCACTAGCGATATTATCCGCCAATGTTGCAATAGGATATCCAAACTCAGAATATGTAAAAAGCCGACTAGCAAAAAAATACAAGAATATCATAGAAAAGCCTGATTTCATCATAGCTTCGATTTAGATTATGGACTCACAG
>JAKBJF010000028.1 GCA_021836125.1 Nanobdellota archaeon
CCCCATTTCCAAACTTCTTCGCATCATAGACATCCCTGTTGACCTAGAACCGGTGAACGCTATACCGGATACCTTTGGACTTGAAACTAGTTTTTCTCCTACTTCAGAACCAGGTCCCGTTATGTAGTTGAACACTCCTCTTGGTATCCCTGCCTCGGAAAACATCTTGTATATGTAAAGACCCGTAAGCATTGTCATATTATCGGTAGAAGACGGCTTGAACACGACTGTGTTGCCTGTTATCATAGCACCTGCAGACATTCCAGTTGATATCGATACTGGAAAATTGAAAGGCGCGATTATTCCAAATACTCCATAAGGCTTCAAGCTCAATTTTATAATCTCACTATTTCCCGGTGCGCCCTGGAAGCCGGCTGATTTCCAAGAGGACTTGCTTTGGATCTTATTGTGTACGGAATAGCCTTTGTTCCTCATTAATTCGCGTGAATAATACCTTAAGAAGTCTATAGCTTCATCTACTTCACCGACGGACTCATATCTTGTCTTTCCATTCTCTATGCTAAGTATGGCGGAAAGAAGGAACTTGTTCTTTGAAAAGAGGTCAGCGGCTTTAATAAACATTTTTGAACGGCTTTCATAATCTGTAAATCGCCAGTCTCCAAATGCTTTTTCTGCAGCATCTATCGCTGCTTCAACGTGTTCCGGGTGCGCTTTTTGAAACGTGCCCACTAGCGTCCCGTCTATTGGCGAAAACTCAGATATCCTATCGGCTGAAAATTGCTCTTTGCCGTTGATATATATCGGAAATTCCTTGCCAAGTATTGTTTTCTTCACCTTATTTACGGCATTGTCGAAATACTTGTCAAATTCTTTTTCCTTACCCTTTTCTAGAAATTTTTTGTACGTTGATTCGTTATCGAATGTCTCCATTGACATATAATATATGTTATTTTTGAGGATTAAACTATAACTGACTCAAGTTTTCGGTCAAAGAAACCAATATTTCTGAGACCATCTTTACCGTCTTTTTATCCTTATCAAAACGCTTATTTACTTCCATTATCTCAAAGGAACGGAGTTTGCGGGTCATTACAATCATTCTTATGATGTCTTTTACCATTTCTGGCGTCAACCCGTTTGGCTCAGGAGTTCCCGTAGCAGGCGCATATTTCGGGTCCAAAACATCTATGTCCATGCTTATGTGTATATTGTTTACCCTAGACGACAACATACCCAAGCTCTCCATAAATGGGTTGATCCCGTTGCTTATCAGTTCGCTGGAAGGCAGGACGTTAACGTTATTTTCCTTAAGCAACAAAGATTCCCCGGGGTCTATGGATCTGACTCCTACAAGAAGTATGTTCTTCGTATCTAGATAAGAATCGAATTTCACCGAATCTTTGAAAAGCCCCGACAAAACCGATAGTGTCATGCCATGCATGTTTCCGCTTGGCGTAGTCTGTGGAGTGTTAAAATCGGCGTGCGCATCCAGATACACCACCCCAACATCACTGCCGAACTTCAACTCGTCTCCCAATATAGTGCCGATGCAAGCTGAGTGGTCTCCTCCAAAAGATATTGGGAACGTATCGCTGTCAAGAATGGCCTTAACTCTCTTCGATGTGCGCCTGCTTAACGCTATTATTTTATTTAAGTTCTTTGCGTTTGCAATTAATGGGTTTTCCAGTTTGTTGTCTACACTTATGTCGGTACCGTTAAACACGGATGTGCCTTTGAGTTTTAGATCCGTCATCTTTACATTGCTGCGTATATATTTTGGCCCGTTCTCTGTGCCTGGCTTGTTTGCGCCGAGCTTGGTTGGCACGCCTAAAAAGGAGATTTTAACCATATAACACTGAATTCTTCAGGTATCTTAAATGTTAAGACGTGGGGAAGATATTTAAGCGATCGTGTTCCACAGTACTTATGCAATGCATAGAAGATCTACTTACACCAGAGGAGCATGAAAGTCTATACGGTCGAAGGCGCGATACCTCACTTCTAAAACAAATAATGAGGAACGTCACCCAAAACGCGGATGAGGCGCTTAAACTTGTAAAGTACAGATACACTTCGTTTAGTGTAAAGGAAGTTGAGGGCCGGCCGCGACTCGTAGTGTCACAACCTGAAATGGTAGACTACGACATAAAGGAATTAGCGATGCGCCTGGGCAGGCTCGTAAACGATTTAGATAGCACTGTCGGCCTATTATACTGCGCTGAGCATCTTGGAAGAAGATATGGAAAAATGTATTCGGAAAGCTTTTTGTACAAAACAAGTGCATTCCTCGATGCGCTTAGCAGAGATAACTGTGAAGTATTAAAAGAGGCGTTCATTTCAGACCTTAGATCGGTAAATAAATATGTAGAAAGCTGCAAAGAAGGAGGGGATAAAAATATGACTATAAAGCCCATTCTTGACCGTAAAATTATAGATCTTGCTGCACAAGTTGAAAAGTACTCATTGATGGAGTCACAACTGCATTATTAAGGGCACTTCTTATAATATTATAGATAAGCCGGGGGGTGGTGATCTAGCTTGGTATGATGCGAGACTAGGGCTCTCGTTGTCCTGGGTTCAAATCCCAGCTACCCCATATTCAGTATGTCGCCATGTAAAAAATGGCAAATCTGCCTCACGAATTGGCGGCTATAGGCTGCCAGTTGCGTTTTCTGAAAAACAGATCCCTTAGAACTTGAGCTAAAAAGGGCCTATTTTGGCAAATCTGCAATGTCGTTTTTAATGCCATTAGTTTAAACACATTATGAACAGGTACATGCAGGAAACAAAGGATTTAGCAAGGAAAATGACAAGTGAAGGCAAGATGATAAGGGCAGTGGCAAACGAGCTGGGAATCCCGTATTTCACCGTATGCAAGTGGGTCAGGGGATATTGTGTAAAAAGAAACTACACTCAAGAAATCAAATCTGAAGCAAAAGGACTTGTAGAATCTGGTTTAACAAAAGGCGAAGTGGCATATAGGTTAAAAGTCCCTTTAAGCACCATACAAAGCTGGGGGATCCCGAGTCCGAACCCACCAAAAAAGTATAATAAAGAAACGAGGCAAATTGCAGAAGAGCTGGTTTTATCGGGGCTTTCTTTATCGGAAACCGCAAAACAATTAGGCGCTAGCATAAAAACAATACGTGGCTGGGTCGGAAACGTAAAGGCTACGGCTCATCCGAGATCTCTGCTGCTTAAAGCAAGGCGATTGGCAGGAAGGGGGCTGGATAAGGCTTACCTTTCAAGAAGATACGGTCTTAGTTCGCAGACGGTATCAAGGTGGACAAACGATATAGTGAATAAGAAATCTAGGGTTTTGGGTAGGTATTTTATGGTGCTGACTGAGCTCGTAAACAAAGGATACTTTATCGCCGACAGGAAAGACGCTTCGCCAATCGGGTTTCTCTGTAGGTACGTAAAACTTAAGTCGATACTCGTAGGAAAGTTCGCAGTATGTTACTTAGATGGGAAAAAGAACCGCGCCATAAATTCGCTGATACAGAAAAAAGAACTGCAGCCACTTACAGAGAGAAAGCTAAACCTCATCAAAGAGGCGTTTGGAGTAAAATGACTGGCGTGGTCAATATTATTTTTAGTAGTAATGTGGGTATAATACGTTACTATATTTAACTGGTAATGCATAAAATATAATGAGCGGCTTATAGGGGAGGTTAATTTGGGAGACATTTATCAACAAATTAGTGAGGAGAATCGTATAGGATACGGCACTAAGGTAGAAAACTACGGACCAACACTACTCGAGAACATTTATAGCGATAAAACACATTTTATTTATGAGCTCTTCCAAAATGCTGAGGATGCCTGTAACAGGTCAAAAAAAAGAGGCGATAACCGTCAATATTACATCGATTTTCGATTGCTAAATGACAGATTAGAATGCCGTCACAATGGAATCGAATTTGATGACGCCGATTTAAGGAGCATCTGTGCCATAGCTGCTAGTAATAAGAAGAAGAGTGATGAACAGATAGGAACGTTTGGAATAGGGTTTAAATCTGTATACGCCTACACCAAATCTCCAGAAATATATAGTTCAGATAAATGTTTCTCAATTAAAAACTACGTGTTTCCGTCCAGAATAGAAAAACGGCAGGACGTAAAGGCCGATGAAACCTTATTTGTAATTCACTTTAATAACGAAAAAGTGGGGCCGCAAAAGGCTTTTTCTGAAATACAAGAAAAACTGAAGCAGCTTGGATTAATAACCTTACTATTTACAAAGAACATAAATGTAATAAACTGCCGGGTCGGCGACTCGCATTGGGCGTATTCAAAGAAACAGAAAGATGAGAACGACCGCATCGAATTAGTATTTCAAGAAAATGGTATATCACAGAAGAGTGAAAGATGGTTGGTTTTCTCAAAGAATTTATCAACTAGCGAATCCGGCTCCATAGGAGTTGCATACCAACTAAATGATGATAATTCTATAATACCTACGACTAATGCGGTATTAGTAGTTTATTTACCAACCCTAAAGGAGACTAAGTTAAAATTTCTATTGCAGGGACCATATCGTACAACTCCTGCAAGAGACAACATTCATGAGGACGATGAATTTAATAAAAACTTACTGAAAGAAAGTGCTGATTTTATATTGGAAACCATTTTGATGGTAAAGGCACGTAACGCATTAAATGTAAGTTTCCTAGAAACGCTGCCTATCCGAGAAGACTCATTCCCCAAAGATAGCTTTTTTAGACCGATTTATGATACGGTACTAAGCACGCTTAATAGCAAAGAACTGTTACCTTCTGCAGACGGGGATTACGTATCTGCTGAGAACGCGGCAATTTCAAGAACCGAAGATCTTAGAAAGTTAATTAACCATCAACAACTTAAGGTACTTTTTGGTGAGAAGCACAACAAATGGCTGGCTGGGGATATAACTATAGACAAAACCTCCGAACTTAGAACTTACTTAATGCAAGAGTTATATATACCAGAAATAACGCCGGAAAGATTTATACAAGCATTATCTAAAGAATTTTTAAACGCCCAGAATGACGAATGGATTATAAAATTTTATAAATTCCTTGCAGATCACAAATCGCTACATGAGTCATTAAAGTTAAAACCGATAATGAGGTTGGAAAATAATGAGCACATGGCAGCTTATAATGCGGCCGGAAAACTGCAAGTTTATTTACCGGCAGATACCATTTCGAGTTACCATACAGTCAAAAAAAACGTAGTACAAGATGCAGATGCCTCGGGCTTTTTGAAAACGTTTGGTATAGAAGAACCAGATATTTTTGCTGAAATCAGAGAGACAATATTACCAAAATACAAAGGGGTTAATGCCAAGACCGAACACTATCTCGAAGATTTTAAGAAAATACTGAACGGGTACAATACGGTTCAAGCACATAAAAAACATGAATTTTTGGAGCAATTTCGCGATTCCTATATAATTGATGCTGATAATTGTAATGGTGAAGGAATGCTGCGGAAACCATCAGATGTATACAAAAGTACTACGGATTTAAGAAATTATTTCGCTAAGTTGCGCACTGCTGTATCCTTC
>JAKBJF010000003.1:0-35611 GCA_021836125.1 Nanobdellota archaeon
TGGTACGACAAGTATGGGTTCGAATTTCATGTTTTCCGATTTTATACCCTCCTTTTCGGCGAGGTCTTTGTAGTTCAAATCGAAAATTTTACCCGTCTGCAGTATTTTCCCTATAAAATTTATAAACACGAAGTCGCTTTCGTTTATCATATTCCCTTTTTCATTTCTATCGATATAAAGGAAACCTTTCTTATTTTAGAGTCTTCTCCTTTAAGCTCTTCTGTACCTACGTCTATTTTTGTTATCGCTAGACCCTGAGAGAACTTACGCATAACAATTTGTGATACGTCTACGGCCTTAGATATAAGAGAACCCCTTGCTTTTATGACAACCAAGTCGTTTCCCGAATTTATGTGGGTCAAAACGGCAAGGACGTATGAAATCATTGGTTTTTTACCTATCAGCACCGCACCATTATCCATATCGCTATTGCATACTTATTATAATATTTATATGTTTAATTTTTGCATAAGAGACTCAAGTGATAATACTAAAATGATCCTTCCCTGACCTGCGTATTATAACTACACCTGCGAGCCTAGCTTTTGCTATAAGCTTGCGGTCTTCGGTCATTACATGCATATTTTTTTCTTTCGCAAGGCGTATAAGTTCTCCATCAACGTCTCCCGGTTCGCTTTCGATTACGTTGAACCTTAATGATTTGATAAGACTGACGACATCCTGTCGTTTAAGTTTTATCAGTTCGTTTATGCAGCATTGCGGTACAAAAAGTTTGTAGGGTCCTCCCAAAGAGAGGTCGAGCGCAGATTCTATGTCAGTTTTGTTGTCAAAAATATACACTAAAGAATTTGTATCCAGAGCTATCTTAATCATATATCTTGCCTGAACCTGCAAGAGTCCAAACGTTGTCTAATTTTCTTGAAATTATTGCGTTGTCTCCCACGTAGTAAGGAAGAACTGAATTGCTTAATGCAGCTACAACCTTATTGCCGGATACGGCCGTAACTGTAGCTAGAGCTTTGCCGGCAAGAATGTTAAGGAGGACTACTTCATTCTTTTGAATTGACCTCTTGAATAAGTTCTTTTCTTGTTTCTCCAGAGGGGAATATTCGAATGAAATGCGCGGTTTTAGCTGCGGTCGATTCTTAACCGATACTATAAGACTCCCTGCAAGATTGTCTCTCCTTGTAAGTGCAGGATCAAGAGCTGTCTGTAGCCCCACTGTCAGCCCTTTTGAAACTTTTGACTCTTTGCCAAACTCACTGTGCATATCTATAACTTTGCTCTTAAGCGGCTGCCATCCGTTTTTAACCTGGATTCCAGGGTATATCTCTATTTCGTCACCAGAGGACAATTCTCCCTCCTTTAAGGCACCGCCGAGTATTCCGCCGACAAGTTCTTTTATAGCTGTGCCTGGGCGATTTGCATCGAAACTTCTTACTGCCAGCATAACGGGTGCCTTCTTTGCTACGCTGTTTTCCAAAGGAAACTTGCCTATCTCCTGTATCAACTCGACAATGTTTACGTTAGCAGTAGAAAACACAGGGATTATGGGTACATTATCGAAACCGCTATCTGACAAGAACTTCTTTATTTCCTGATAGTTTTCCTTCGCTCTCTGCGGACTCACTATATCCACCTTTGTCTGTGCTACGACAAGGTTCTTTATTCCTATTATCCTAAGCGCATTAAGATGCTCTTCGGTCTGCGGTTGTGGACATTTTTGATTTGCTGCGATAACAAGTATAGCACCGCTGACCAGAGCGGCACCGCTTAACATTATTGTCATCAATGTCTTATGGCCTGGAGAATCTATTATTGATACCTTTCTGAATAATTCAGAGGCGGAACCGCATGTCTCGCACTGCTGTTTTCTGCTCAAATAGCCGCACTTTTTGCATTTGTATAATACAAAGTGTGCATAACCCAATCTTATTGTAATACCCCTCTTTTTTTCCTCGCTGTGACGCAGCGTCGACTCGTTAGTAAGTGCACGCACCAATGTGGTTTTACCGTCAGCAAAACTGCCGACTACGTCTATTATTATATTTTCAACCATCAGTCTTCTTACCGAGAACCTCTTTAAGGGATTTTTCGCCCTGTTTGGTTATCTTCAAATTAACCTGTGAAGTGAACTGACTTATTGTGTTTCCTGCTACAGACTTCTTAAGTCTTATGTTCTCATTGTTCCCAAGTTCTTTCCCAATAAGTATCTTTTTTAGACCTATTCCATCTACGTCATTCCTCATTGGCATTCCGGTCATATAGCTACCGCCGGTTATCTGTGCTTCATATCCATCCAGACCCATGAAAGAAAGTGCTACGTTTTCGCCGAGCTTTTTGCCGATTAGAGTTTCCATCTCTTCTGAATTGAGCACTTTATTAAAACTCTCCCCTGTTTTCGGGTCGCTGACAACAATCTTAGTTTCCATAACACAGATTAATTAGAGATACGTATTTATACCTTTATCTTTGACTAAATATAGTTTATGGAAGTAATGTTTGTTGAAGCGAGATATAACGGCAAGATTAGCGATTTGTTCATGAATAAGATAAAAGAGGCTTTATCGCAGTATAAAAAAATAAACGCGGTTGCGGCCATACAATACATTGATCAGATGAATTATGTGGTACAAAATATAAAGGAAAAGGAATTCGTTGTCATAAAGTCAAAATACCGCGCAATGTATCCGGGTCAGATACTCGGATGTGACGTGGACGCTGCACGTTGCGAGGATTGTGATGTAACCCTTGCATTTACACAGGGGGTTTTTCATCTCTTGGGCATACCTATAAAATTGGGCAAACCACTTCTGAACGTAGACCCGGAAAGCGAGACTATAACTTTTATTGACGGTAAAGCCGGTGACAAATACCGAAAAAGAGTCCTCCAAGCTATAGGTACGGCACTGTCTGCAAAAAACGTCATGTTTGTGGAGTCCATGAAAAGCGGCCAAACGTACGGCGTCAATCTTCTTAAAGAAGCGCTAAAAAAACGCGGAACGAAAATCTTTTCTACGATAAGCGATGAAATAAACTTTAACAGGTTAAATGAGTTTCGGGACATTGACGTCTTCATAAATACGGCATGTCAAAGGATAGGGATAGATGATATGGAAAAACTGGAGAAACCCATAGTCAATGCAGAAGATCTTGAGCCATATCTATTGAAATAAATAGCGTATTATTCGCCTAAACCCCTATTTTCGCAGAAGTAAAGCTTTATATATTAGAATATTTCATTACTATAAAATAATAAAATAATCGGGAGGTTAAGTTATGGCTAAAGAAAACAATAAAAAGAGTGTTGAGAAACCTAAGGCTGAAAAGCCCGCCGAGGTGCCACAAAAATCGCAAAAAGACAAGAAAAATGGTGATCAGGCAGGCCTTGAACGTTATCTGTCGAGAAATGGCCATTACTTCGTAATCGCTGACGCTATATCAGAGTACAAGAGTCAGAAGGGACAGCCTGGTTTTGATCCGAATGAAGTGGCTGCCAAGCTTTACAAACCTTTCCTTTACATAAACGGCAAATTCAACAACGAGATGGAAGGAATAATAAACCAGCAGTTAGGTCTGCTTATACAGAATAATGCCGTAACGGAACCTTATCTGAGTAATATGGTCGGTAGAATAGAACCTATGCTCGGCAAGTATCGCAATGAACTAATAGCAATGTTGCCAGATGACGCCCATAAGCAGCTTGCTTTTATGATAATGAAAGATAAAAACAAAAAACCGGGTCTGGCCAGCAAGATTATGGGAAACCCTGCAATGCAGAGACCTGCCACATTATTACAACTACTTGACAATGTAAACGGGACTGAAGACATGGCAGGAGACGTAGGAACTGGTTTCTACGACAATATATCTTCAAACAATCCTACGGATTATACAAAAGGCGGCACTATGACCAACGATGAAGCACGTTCGTATATAGATAAAGGCCGCGCAATGTTCGTGGAAGGTCTTAAAGCCTTGAAAAATACCGGTGCGATGGAAAGAATGAAACAGATAATACTCGGAACGACCGCGAAACAACTTGATTACGAGATGAAAAAGATGGATCCAACACACGTTAAAAACGCACTAGCAACTGCAGACCCTGTTGAAGTAATGTCAACGGTTTACCGCGGTCTGCTGCAAAGACCTGTAAAACAATCAGCAATTGAACAAGAACCCGAATTAAATACCTCCCTTTCAGGAGAGCCTTCTTAAAGGCTCTCCTTTATAATCAATAATCCTCAATTAAGGGATCGGTGTATTGTTTTCTGTCTTGTTTGCGATTTTATTAAGATTGAAAAGCTGGTTCAGGAGCCCCGATTGTATCAAGTATATGAGGACTATCAATATTATGACTGCTATTATTATTAGTATAATCACCTCTAAGCCAAGAGACATCGCACCTGCACTGTTGAATGCCATATAGCGGTGTGTTTTTTTTTAAATTTATACTTGTTATATCGAAAGGAAAATCCAATACACCAGCGCATTAAGAAGCGTCAAAACCGCACCTATCTTGGCGAATTCCAAAAAGCCATAGGGCTCTTTCTTCATTCTTTCTGTGCTATTTACGATTATTATATTGCTGGCTGCGCCAAGTAGCAAAAAGTTTCCGGCTATTGTGCTTCCCGCCGCCAAAGCTATAAACGAGCCTATGGTCGCACCACTTCCCGCTATTATAGGTATAAACAGCGCAACAAGAGGCACATTGGACAAGAACTGGCTTACTATTATACTAAAAGACAATATCGCTGCTGTGCTGGTTACATTTATGTCGTAATAATTTATCAAAGTCTGGAAAACACCGGACAGAAAAACGCTTTGCATGAGGATAAACATGGATATAAAAAATGCTATTGTCTTCCAGTCTATATTTTTTATTATTTTGTACCTGTCCTTAGCGAATATGATTATAGGCAAAGCCGATATAAGCGCTATACTGCTGAGCGGAATTGTTTGATGTATGAAGAACGAAGACAAAGAATATATTATCATCATTGCTATCAGCAGCAATAATGAGCTTTTTGTCAGCATCGCAAGTGATTTATCCTTTATAGGAGATACGTTTATGCGCCTCGGCTTGTCGTCAAAAATATTTCCAAAGAAAAACCTTATCACCACATACACCAGCAAAAGATTTATTATCGTCGGCACGAAAAGCCGGCTAAAAAAATCAACAAATGGATTACCTACGAATCCGCTTGCGGCTATCAATAGATTCTGCGGGTTGCCTATCGGACTCATCACGCTACCAGTAGTTATTGCAAAGGAAAGAGTGAATAGCAGCGCCTTATGGTTTATCCTGAGTCTGCGAGCTAGAACAAGCATTACAGGAGTACCTATTATCGCGAGCGTATCGTTCAAAAGTATTGTCGATATCAGACCTACAAAGAATATCATTATTATAATCAAGTAGTCCATGTTCTTTGCGCCGTGAAGCACTCTTGTGAAAAGATTCAGTATATAACCGCTTTTTATGCCGGCTTCACCGATTATGAACATCCCTGCCAGAAAGAATATCACGTTAAGGTTTATCGAATTAAAGGCTGCGAGCGGTGTTATCTGGCCTAAAAACAAGGCTCCTAAAGCCCCTAATGACATTATTTCCCATATCTGGAGCCTCTTGCCGCCTACGGTCCTCCTTGCTATCAGCGCGAAAACTATCAGAAGTATCGCCAATGGGACAAAGTCCATAAAAATTAACGCCACGCGCTATATAATATTATTGCGCGGTATTTTGATACGGTGATATAGCCTCTCTAAAGTAACATCTGCACGTCACTTCAGAAGCAGACGAATAAAATTAAATTTATTGTCTTCTTATGCTTCTTACCGGCATCTCAACGAGTCTTAATTTTGTTTCCTGCCTGCTTTTACCGCGTATGAACCGTATCTGCACGCTTTCGTTTATGTGCATTTGGGACATGCTGCGAAGCAGGTCTTTCACGCTTTTTATTTCATATTGACCTACACGCTGTATTATATCGCCTTCCCTCAAACCCGAACGTTCCGCTGGCCCGCCTGAAGAGACATTTGCCACAATTACCCCTTCTTCAGTATAAAGTCTGAATCGCCGGGACAAAGCAGGCGTAACATTTATCACTGACACCCCTAACATTGGTCTCGTGACTCTTCCTTTTTCCATGACTTGTTCTAAGACCCATTTAACAGTGTTTATAGGTATTGCAAAACCCACGCCCTGTGCAAAGGGTATTATTGCGGAATTTATGCCTATTACTTTGCCGCTTATGTCTGCTAATGGTCCACCACTGTTTCCCGGATTTATAGCGGCGTCTGTCTGCAGAAGCCCTTCAAATATGAAATCGGCCCACGGCATAGGTCTGCCTATAGCACTTATTGACCCTACTGAAACCGTCGGCGCTCCTGGAAGATCCAGCGCATTTCCTATCGCAAGCGCGAATTGCCCTACTTTTAATTTTTCAGAATCACCTAAGTCGGCTGCGGGAAGATTTTTGCCTTCAACTTTTATCACTGCTATATCGGTAGCTCTGTCTCCGCCTACAACTTTTCCAAGATAACTGGTCCCGTCTTTAAGCATGACCTCGACATCGTCCGAATCCTGGATCACATGATAATTCGTAATAATATGGCCGCCGCGGTCCACTATCAAGCCGGATCCTGAACCGTTCACCTTTGCATCGCTGAATGGGTAATTTTCAATAAGCCTCGTACTTCTTATTGTTACTACGCTTTCGCTAAGTTTTTCCACTGAGTCTGTTATTTCATTTTCGATTCCTGCCAAAACCATATTTCCTCCCGTCCGACATAAGAATACTCGTTATCTCATTATAGGACATCCTATATTATTTTTCTTAATATTTAAATATATCGGTCATCCTATATTTTTATGATACGAGATTTCGGTTGCGATATGCGCGGCATGCTGTCGTTTCAGATAATGTGGCTTCTATCAAAACGGGAAATGAACGGCGAAGAACTGGCAGAAGAAATAGAAAAAAGACGCGGCGAAAAACCTAAACCAGGCACGTTGTATCCGGCACTTAAACAATTAAACGAAAGATTATTGGTCGAAGGCGACAAGGAAGGCAGGGCAATCATATATTCTTTGACAATAAAAGGGGAAGAATCTCTTGAAGACGCCATGGAATATTTTGTTTCTTGTTTTGGTGAAATCTTCAGAGATGAAGAATAAGCAGTTAATTCTGAGCTCTTATTATGCTTGGATACTGATAAATAGCAGATGCAATCTAAACTCTTTATAAAAAATACAGTATGAGTAAGATAATATTAGTAAGACACGGCCAAAGCGAAGGAAATGTAAAAAACATACTTAGTCATGATCCTGACAAATTTCCGCTCACTGCTAAGGGAGTAGAACAAGCACTTCATGCGGCAGAAGAGCTAGCAGCAACGGGTATAGTACCAGCGCTGTTTTCAAGTAATATATTACGGGCACATCAGACAGCTAAGATTATAGGCAGTCGATTTGGGGTTGAACCAATAATAGATGAAAGATTAGCTGAGAGATATATGGGCGAGTTTAATAATAAGCCTATATCGCCAGTGCCTGGGTGGCATAGAAAACTGCTGACTTCTGGAGATTTACATGGTTTTGAATCGTGGAACGACATAACTAAAAGAGTGAGGGAATTCATAGAATCCAACAAAAACAGGGATTTAATTGTCGCGGTTTCGCACGGGGACACTATAAAGGCGTTTATGTCGGAGACACTACAGTGTGACGAGTTTCCGGTGTTAGGTATCCGAGTTCACAATGCAAGCTTCACGGTGATTGATACTGTAAAAAAACACGTTCTGCTTGTATCTTCGCTTTCTCTCCCGAAGGAAGCCTTTGAATAAAGGATAAATAGAAGCTTATATCTTTGTAAAAGATATGGCCAGAAAGACTCTTGAAGACGTTGTTAATGGGCTTGCAGACACTTACAATCTTTCTAGCTATGAGCATCTAAATCTTTATCTCGTAGTCGAGGGCATCATGCCTGCTGCTTATATAAATTTCCATATAAAAGAAGAAAGAAGCAAAACTTCATCAAGAATAAATGATTTTAATATTGATTCAATCAAAAGCGAAAGAGAAAAAATAAAACGTACTCTTAGGCATAAACTAGGCTTAAACACAAGATTTGCCGGTCTGTCTTTAAACGATTATTTCTGCATGGGCCACAAAGAGATATACACGTCAGTGGATTTTAGCGTAAGCAGGGACAGTTATAAAAATAAGGAGCACATGTACGCTGAAGACGATTATAAATTCGGGATTGCAAGCGGATTTCCATTACCTGCGGTTTTAAGATATTCATATCCTGGTGATCAAAGTCATTGGTACTGGTACGAAGTAAGAGACATACGATACGATGCTCTCAAAAAAAATCCCGAGAAGCACATTGAGCAGGCGTACCTTCTATGGGTACCGGAAGGCATCGATAGAGAAAGTGGGGACATAGCACCGACAAGCAGACAAAAATGCATCGAAATAATGAATTTCGTCAGAAAAAACAATCCTAAACTCGCAAAAAAAATGGAAGACGAATTTTTGTCGGATCTAAAAGATTAATTATACAAAGCTAGACCGCGCTCAGTACTATAGTACTAATTATTAGTATAATGAAACCGAATATCTGATGCTTTTTGAATCGCTCTTTATACATTAGATAACCTGCAAGGACTACCAGCGCCGGTTCAACAGCGGCTATGGTTGAGCCCAACGCCAACACGCCGAAGGAAGCAAGGAAGAGCAGTGAAAATGACCCTGTTGCGTTGAAAACGCCCGTAAATGCGTTTATCACCAAAGTCTTAAGTCCTATGTTACGAAAACTTCTCCTACTGAAGCTTTTGGTTTTTTCCGGGTAAAATTTAAGGTACATGCCTAGCAAAGGTATAGCTATTGCCCTGTTTACCAATAATGGGAACAAAAGATTGCCAGAAGCCTGCTCTGCAAAGACCAAAAACATGAAATTTACGCCAAAAAGACACATAGATAATGCTGCTGGCAAATATCCTCTGTTGAATCTGAAGTTCTCCTTGGTCGTGACAAGAAATGCGCCGATGAAAACGCCTACAAATGCCACGAGCGTTATCGTAGCCAGACTCTCACCTAGAACGGTTATTGAAAATATCGCTATCAATATGTACTCTATTCCTACCAATGATATGCTATTGGATACTTGTTGCTTTTCAAGAGACTTGTAAAGAAGGAGATAAGCGACGCTGTATATAGCTCCGGATCCTACAGCTATAAGTGCAGCAAAAACGTTCACGTTTACCCCACCGACGAACAGGGCAATCAGACCGAAAGTTACAAAACTGAAACAGAACATTATAAATGTCGTTCTCTTACTGCCTATCTGGGATGAAACCTTCTTAGCAAGAAGATCAGAAGCTGCGAAGGACAGCATCACGAAAAATGCGATCGCCAGTCCAAGATTAAACATAATGTCTAATAGATATCACTTTTGCGATTTATAAAGTTCCGGAAAATTCTCGGTAAATAATCATTGTACTACTAGATTTTTAATTCCTGGAAGTTCCTTTCCTTCCAGAGCCTCAAGAAAAGCTCCTCCTCCTGTAGATATGTAACTAAAGCAGTCGCTTAAGCCGTTGTTTTCAACAAATGCTGCCGTATCTCCACCACAGGCAACTTTAATGCCGTCTACGGATTTTATCGCTTTACAAACGGCGATTGTACCGGCCTTAAATCGTTCATCCTCTGCCAAACCCAACGGACCGTTAAAAACTACCGTCTTCGCTTTCCTTATTGTATCCGAGAAGCGTGTCGCACTCTTTGCGCCTATGTCAAATATTGCATTTTCTAGTTTAAGTTCCGAAACGTCTTCTGTTGACGCTTTTTCACCGTACTTTCCCAATACCACAACATCCTCAGGTAGCAGTATCTTGTTTAGCCTGTCTTTTTTGAGTATCTCGTTTGCTATTTCAACGGAATCGAATTTGGAACTGCCTATTTCGAAACCTTTCGCCTTCAAAAATGAATTCGCAAGTGCGCCTCCGAGTATCACCGTATCCGCAACTTCTATAAATTTTTCTATAAGTGCGGTTTTATCGGATACTTTCGAGCCGCCCAATACGACGACGTACGGTCTTTTGATATCCCTTAACAACGAGTGCAGGAAGTTCAGTTCTTTTTCCATCAGGAAGCCAGCATATGATGGAAGATGATCGGATATACCTGTGGTAGAACTGTGTGCACGATGTGCAGTACCAAAGGCATCCGAAACGAAAATGTCACCCAAATTTGACAAAAGTTTAGAAAGTTCTGAGTCGTTTTTTTCTTCTCCTTCGTGAAATCTTATATTTTCCAATAATGCTATTTCCCTAGATCCAAGCTGTGCTATTTTTTCCGATGTTTTTTCATTTATTTCATCTATAAGTATGACTCTAACGCCTAACAGCTTTGACAGTTCGTCAGCTACGGGTCTTAAAGAAAGGCTATCATCCCTGCCTTTCGGTCTACCGAGATGGGATAGTAGCGTTATTTTTGCACCTTTACTAAGGAGGTGCCGTATTGTAGGAACGGCTTCCCTTATACGCCTGTCGTTTGTGACCTTACCGTTGGTTATTGGAACATTAAAGTCTACTCTGAGCACGACGCGTTTATTTGTTAGGTCTGCATCCTTTAAAGTTCTTAGAGGAAACTGCATATTAACCCAAAAGGCTCTGATTAGTAATATCTATCGATTTTTGCGGGTCTGTTTCCAGCTTCAACATCGCCCTTACTGCATCTATGTTTTCAGGTACTACTATAGATTCCTGATGCACTGCCTGCATATAATGTACCTCATTGTCTTTAACATATACGGAATCTGACCACACTACCACTTCCGGCATGTCGTTTCTTGGTCTTTTAAGATCTTTGGCAAATTCTAGTATGGATGCTGTAGAGTCTATTCCCGTGCTAGAATCCACCAGTCTTATGCGCTTTGATTTACTGAGTGCGCTCAATATATTATCCTTTGTTGAAGCACGTTCAAGCTGTGCGCTTACTACATGCACGTGCATAAGCGTAGTTGGTGCTATGACTGCAGAAGTAAATATATCCAGGCCTTTTAGTATAGTGCGTACGTCTTCCGCATGATGTGAGGGGAGCTTAGCAGGATTAGGGACAAGCGAATTTATTGGTCCTTTTTTTATTTCGTTTGGATCGGCTGCGCGCCTAACTATCACTGCATTTACTTTTTTTAGTCCAACTTCTTCGTTTATTCTACTTAGCGTCCTGCAAAGTCCAGTCGTATTACAGGATACGACGCGCACAAAATCCTTGCCTAATGAGTCGGCGTAGTTTACTTCTGAGACAAATGACGTTTGCGCTATATCAGGTTTTTCACCGCCCTGGAACACGGCTTTTATGCCTACTTTCTGATAAAGCTGCTTGTTCTTTGCACCAGTGCCTTCCGGAGTGCAGTCTATAATGACATCTGATTCGGCGAGCATGTCCTTCAATAATCCAGATGTACTTATCCCGCTGGATTTCATTGCTGCATCTGCTTCCTGCGTCACAGCATACAGACGTATGCCATGTTCAGTTATAAATGATGATTCGAAATCCGCGCGTACTTTTGAAACTCCTGTAAGTTTTAAATCCGGTTGAAGACGTATGGCGTCAACTACACGTTTTCCTATGGTACCATAGCCAACTACTCCTACCCTTGTCTGATTCATAGCGCCCCTCCTGATAAATAGACTTAGAAAAAGACTCGTATAAAAGGTTTAATTATGAATACGGGTCGAAAAGTAATACCCGCTTTTTTCGTGTTTCCTAACTTCGTAAATACGTAAGAATGTACGGATTATAGCTAGTTCGATATATACGCGTGCACATATCGTTATGCGTGCAGTTTATATGGCTTGAATTATCCTAAATTAAAAGGGGGGATAGTACTAAGTACCGAAAAGTGTACGCTCACTTTGTAGTTAAAACTAATTCGATCCAAAAGCTATTTACTTGTATCTACAAGTATTATCTAGATATAGCAAACTGTTAAGGATACTGACGCTAACATCTATAAAGCCACGAAATAACTGTATAATACTTAAATACGTCTATCGTTGTAATAACAAATATGAGCAACTGCAAAATATTAACAGATAATGACCTTGATAAAATCGTAGACAGAAACGGGCTTCACTTAGATATTAAGATAAGACCTCTAGTTGCTGCTGTAAATCTGTATAACTCAACTACTGCCTCATGCGAAGGACACGACGATCGAGCCAACCCATTTCCATGGGTCGAGCTCCGCGATGAAAAAGGGGATTTTTCAGAAATTATAGAAAGATTAAAAGAATGGAATGCCGGTAGAGAAGTTAAATGGCATTTAGTCAGTATCGGCGCCGGACTTTATGGGCATATCCAAAAAGAACTTAAGCCGGCTCTTAGCGAGAAATATCTATTAAAATTTAAGAACTATACGAAATGGAATGAGAGCTCAGAGTACTGCAAGAAACACCATATATCTTATTCTCCTTTGGATGTCGCACCGGAAGAATTATTAAGAGATTGCCGTTTAGATATTTCTTTAACAGAGCTACAGGAAGAGATTAACTCCCTGGCTGATTTTTTAAAGTCTAGAAGTATTTTAGAAAGTTTATTATAAATTTTCTCTATTGCGCCTTCATTAGTGAAATTAAGGATGTCAGCGTGCTATATGCTGATTACTTCACTTGGGGGATAATGCTAAGTACCTAAAAGTGTAGGGGCAGTTACTCTTGCAGGAATAAAGCAAAGGTGTAACCTTTAGTTCGGCAATAACTCTAAATTAGTACAAGTTTTTAACTAAACATTTTAAACCTTAAAAATTTTCGAAAACTAAAAATGGGCCCGACGGGATTTGAACCCGCAACAAGCTGGTTAAGAGCCAGCTGCTCTACCGAGTTGAGCTACGAGCCCGATTTTAATAATATCCTTTTGAGGTTTATTAAGACTTCTTAACTTGTAGATACTTGTTGGATTGATAAAAACTTTCGACAGAAGATTTGTTCCACCAGCCCTCAAGCTCTGGTTTCTCTATTAATTCCTGTCTATGGAATGGAACCTGACCTGGTGAAAGTATCCTACTCAATGGATGCGTACCCAACCTGTCCCTTATCTGTATCGGTTCGCTTCCCTTGAATTTCGTTCCAAGCCGGGTTAATACTCGTCTTATCGCTATGTCCTGTATATGGGTCCTATTTGTTTCCTGTGCACCATAATCCAGTCCAGAAGTCATATTGGATATATCATCGTCATATACATCAGATGCAGAAGAAACTAATTGCTCTAAAATACTCGGATTGTTCTTGAGGAAACTGAAATACGCGTCCTCATAAAGGGTGCTCACAGTATACTTATCAAAAAATTGACCTTCTATTTTCCATGCTATCCTCCAATTGTCCTTGCCATAAATTGAGTCGTACTGCGAGTATGTGTCATTTCTCTTGGCGCCGAAATAACCTGGTCTTCCTATGGTTTTCCATTCGCTTTTCGAATTTTCTAAATCCATAATTTTTATATAATCGCATTGCAAAGATTAATAGGTTATTTGCGTATGTGCTTTATGGGCCTATAGTCTAACGGCTATGACGCGTCCCTTACACGGATGAGATAGGAGTTCAACTCTCCTTAGGCCCACTTTCGATAAAACATAGGACTTTAGTGCAGCGATTTTTATGTACGAATTCAAAATCAAAAATACTAGATTGATAATAAAATTAGGAGACATAACTGACGAAGAAACGGATGTGATAGTAAACGCCGCCAACAGCTCCCTTATGGGCGGCAGGGGTGTGGACGGTGCGATACACAAAAAGGGCGGGCCTTCCATACTCGCTGAGTGCATAGAGATACGCAAGACTCTGCCGATGGGGCTCCCAACTGGCGAAGCCGTTATGACGAACTCTGGAATGCTAAAAGCAAAAAGAATCATACACACGGTTGGTCCCATATGGAACGGTGGCTCGCACGGGGAACCAGAACTGCTAAAAAATACTTATTTCAATTCGTTGCTTATGGCCAAAAGAAACTCGTTAAAAACAATATCTTTTCCTTCGATAAGCACGGGCGCTTTTGGTTACCCGGTAAAGCTTGCGGCTCCAACGGCATTAAATGCAATTGCAGACTTTGTATACTCGGAAGACAGCATAGATACAATATTTTTGGTGCTTTTCCACGAAAGTGATCTATCCGAGTATGTAAACGCGGCTAAGAACCTATTCAAAAACTGAGCGCTCAGGGTGGGATTTGAACCCACGCGAGATTTCTCTCATACGATCTCCAGTCGTACGCGTTTACCAGGTTTCGCTACCTGAGCACTATTATTGATTTTATGATAGAAACAGACGTCGTTAAAATACTTTGCAATGTATCAAATGCGGTTAGAACTATGGTGCGGTGACCTTTATCGCCTGCACCGGACATACATTGACGCATGCCATGCAAAATATGCAATCTGGTTCCCTTGCAGGATCGGATTTCTTTGCTGATGCGGGGTGACCTGGCGTATCGAACCATTCATAAAGGTTTACCGGGCAAACCGATATGCACGAACCATCTGCAGTACAAAGATCCCAATCCACTGCCACTGCAGTACCATGTATTCCTAATTTAGCCGGTGCCTCTACTGGCCCCCATACGTCATGAGCTGGGCCCTTATATTCGTGTTTAGTAGCAACCTGTCTGTTCGTCTTAAAGTCTGAATCTATTGGCATAATTAGTATAAAATATAATCACTTATAAATCTTATTCGATAGACGTTGTAAACACGGAAACGCTTAACCATATCCCTTAGGTTCGATCGTAAGTTAAATGCCCAAAAGAACGATAAATTGCAGGCTTATAAAAGGTATTGATACAATGATTACTTACGTAAATTGATACTTGCCTTGTTCGGTGCGCTCTCCGACAACTAGCTTAAAAATAAAATTGCAGAGGGTGGGATTTGAACCCACGAGGGCGCTGAGCCGCAGGATGTCTTACCTTGCATCGGTTTTGATACAAGACAGATAATGGGCTTAAGTCCTGTACGTTGGACCGGACTTCGCTACCTCTGCTTATAGATTGATATATTTTGCCATTAATAATAGATTCTATCCTCTATATCTTATAATAAGACCCGTTAATTTTTTCCGCGGATTGTAAATGCAGGGCATCAAGCAATTTATCCGTCTGGGATTCCTCTCCATCCTTGGGAAGCCTTATCTCTATGAATTTGCCTATGTGTTTTCTTTCCGGACCGTCTATCCTGTAAACGTCGTCCAATGTGAATATCATCCCATTGAGACTATACACTTCCCGCGTCTTTGATATTTGACTATACACGGAATAAAGCCTTGATATGAGTTCCTTCTCTATTCTGCCGTTTATTTCAAACTCAAACTTCGGTCTTTCCGAAGAGCCGTCCTTTTTTGGGCCTTTGTAAGTCAAATAACAACTGTCGCTTTCGTGTCTTACCCTTAGTATTTCGTCCTCGGATGTAAACCCTTTGTCTTTTGGCACGTAATAGTCGTCGTTCTGCCGAAGTGTCGCTATATGTTCTGCTCCGAGAAGTATTATGTTTTTCTGCACATCCTTGTCGTCCATCATCCTGAGCTTTATCTGTTTTTCCCAACTTCTCAAGGATCTGGTCTCTATTTCTGGTTTATATTCGTTACTGATAAGGATGTCGGCGTTTTCAGCCGTCGGTTTTATGTATTTATCGTACATAGGTTCGACCGTGCTCAGCGAATACTCCAAGGTGTACGCTGGTGACCAGCTTGCTCTTTCAACATCCCTGAACATTTTCCTGAGTAGCCTGCCGTGCGAACCGGTGTCAACAAATATTTTCAAGTCTCCGACACCTTCCAGTTCCGGGCTAAGGGCAAAAAGCCCTTCAACTATTATGAGCTTGTTCGGCGAAAACTCAGAATAACCTGTCCGTTCTCCAATCTTGAAGCTATAGTTCGGTGCCATTATTTTCCTGCCTTCAGAAAGCTCTTTTATCTGGACTTTAAGAAGCTCCAAGTCCAATGCCCTTGGCTCATCAAAGTTCAAACTGTGCTCCGATATATATTTAGTGCCGCGATAATAGTCATCCATTGAAAGTATCGCAGAAGAATCTGGGAACATGTTTTTAATCCCTCTAGCTATTGCTGTAGTTTTACCGGAAGCAGAACCACCTGCAACCATCACTATGGTCGGCTTATCCTTAGATGAAAGAATACGTTCAATGCTCTCCTTCGCCTCTTTAAGCCCGGATTCTTTATCTGAGAGCTCAAGGCGTAATTTTTTTGGGATACCACTAGTAGCCAAACTAACGTTCTTGTATCGGCTCGCGTTTGTTACTTCGACTCCGAACCATGGTTGAACTGGGAATTTTCCGCTTTCTGCAGTGGATGGAAATTCTATCTCCACGGTATTCAAGCCGTTCAGTTTACCAGAATAAACGTCGATGTATGCTGCTATTCCCTTAACACCTATCTTGTATCGGCGTTTTTTTATGCTAGCTTTTGAAAGCTCCAACAAAGATTCAAAATCCGACCCCGTTATCCTCATTTCTCTTTCTATTCTATCTATGCCGCTGCCGAGTTTCTCGGTTATGAAAAAATCGTTATTTTCGTGTCTTATTCTGGCTTCTCGGCCATCGTCTATAATCAAATAATGTTGCTCTATTTCATACTCTTCCGCATTTTCTAAAGAAGGGAGAGTCGATAAGAGAAATTTTCTTTCTATCTCGTGTTTATTCAAAGAATCGCTAGCTGATAACTGATGCAAAAGCTCATTCAACCTTACCTTTGGGGCAGTCACACCGATTATATGCAGTGAGCATATAAAAACCTAAGAAAAGAAGCTTAATTATTATTTTTGTGCCTATGCGCCATTTTTAATCGATGAAAGCCATTTTGCCTTTGTAAGAGTCGTGGGCTTAAGGTGGGGATACCTTTTCAGTATTCCATTTGTGATTCGGCCTATACCATCGACAGCCGCATCCTCCTCCTTTTTCGAAGGCGAAAGAAGCGTTCTTTCGACTTCTATCTGGAACAAGTGTCTGCGCATATTGCTCGAATCGTCCATAGACACGCAATAAGTACTTCCATTTGAATCTTCCACGATGAAATATTTGCGTCTCTTTATTATAGTGTTTGATATGCTCCTGAGAAGATCGGTAGCATCGCTTGAGCGGCCACTCTTCTCTTTTATTTCTGTCCTTTTCAGGATACAGCCCAAGCCAAAATCATCGTTCATAATTTGTTCGCCGGATTTTGTGGTCGTTCTCTTCATACTGGTCCTTAATACGCGACCCGCTTCATTAAAATCATAAACGTGCACCGCGGAACTCTCGAGTGTCCACGGAAGTCTACCGCTAACATTGAAACCACTAAAAACTCCATTATAAAAATCGTATTTTATCCTATGAAAGATAAATTGGTCCTTCCTGTTTAAAGACAATTTTGCTTCTATCTCTGTGTCAGATTCTTCAACGGGCATTTTTGCCGCTTCTCTTAGATACTTGCCAAGTTTTTTATATCCAGCGTATTTTTTTCCTATTTCTATCATTGCGCCATTATCGCTTAGTAATTCGAGCAGGCTGTGCGTCGCCTCGGAATCAATTTTATCAAGCGGCATTTTTATCTCTATTCTCGCCTTATTCTCTTTTCCTATGCTATTCCCATTCAGACCGTTGCGTAACCAGAAGAACTCGGTATTTCTATCCACTGTAATACGTATACTATTGTCTGCTTTTGCCTCAAACTGCACGCGGTTATAACTGTCAGCAGTGTGTGGTGCTAGCGGCAAAGTTAAGGTTAGATTACACGGATTACACTTTGCGACAGACAAAGATTCGCCAAGCGAAAGCTCCTCTCTTTCTTTTATTGATGAACCATCCCCTTCGCTGTACTTTGTCTCGAAGAGCCATTTTCCATAAGGGCGTAATTTAAAGGAATGTGGAAGCGTATAAGAAGAGTATCTTCTTGCGCGCATAGATAGACCAAACGGCAATTCATGTTCTAGGTTATTGAAATAAATAGTGTGGTTAAAATCTTTGGCGACATACTTCTCTTCGGCAAAATCGTTTAACTCGGATAGGAGACTAGATATTTTGGACTTGCTCACTGAATAACCCCATTCGATCCTAGCGCCCTGATCCGCCGTATTTTGCATTAATTGTTGAAGAAAACAATTAGTATAAAAACGTTTTATGCTTGAATTTACACGCGATACGCCTAGACGCTTCTTTCTCGCATCAGTCTTCTCTTTCTCTTCCTGTCGAGCATTTTCTTCTTTCTCGTCTTCCAGCGATCCTTGTGATACTTTTTCCAATTTTTAGAGCTTCTCTTCATATGTTTTATTTTTAGGAGCCATGCTAATTTATACCTTTGCTTATAACCTCAATTTGCCTGAGTTGAAAGACTTTTAAAGTTGTAGATAATAATAAGTTTTATGAGAAAAAGCGCGGAATCCATACTAAATGAATCAATAAAAAACGGGTTCTTGTCGATGTACAATGACAAAAGATTGCTTGTGCCTTTCTTGATAATGATCGTAATGTCATCTTTGTTGCTTTTATCTTTCTACGCAAATATCAGCGTCGGGAGCTTCGTTTCAACGAGAAGTTTGGCTCTTAATTACTACACTGTCGCTGGCCTTACAAATTTTATGCCCATATACATGTTTCTTATAACATTGATAATATTTGGCGCCGTAACGGTATACGCAGTGTCCCTTACAATTAGCTTATACATGAACAAAATGGACAAAAAAACCATACCGAGGCCGTTGCTACACTCGATAAAGGTGTACCCCCTTCTTTTTTGGAGCGGCTTAATAAAATGGGTGTTCATATTCGCATCCTCCTTCGCATTGGTCATACCATCGATATTCCTCTTCATAAAGTTATCAATGAGCGCACAGGAAGTAGTATCCAACAAGAAAGGTCCTCTTCTAGCGCTTAAGAGCTCCTATCTGCTTACAAGCAGGAGATTTTGGGAAGTATTTGGTATAGTGTCGGCCTTGATTGCGGTGTACATTGGTCTTAATATATTGCTTAATATGTTCAGCCTCAGTCTTTACGCTTCTACTATTGGTTCGAGTGTAATATTCAGTTTTCTTTTTATATTTTTTGTTTCATGCAGCACACATTATTTCGTATTGTTAAGAAAATATGCAGTATAAAGATATATTCCTGGACCGGCTTAGGCATAATTGTTTCAGGATAAAGGGTAAAAAAACGACTGTTTTCACCGATCCTTACATGATACAGAAGGAATACCACGAGGCGGATGTCGTTCTAATAACCCATGACCATTACGACCATTTAGAATTACAGAGCATAAAAAAGGTAATAAAGGACACTGGTGTGATTGTTGCTCCGCAGAACTGTTCGGATAAATTTGACGGGATTAGGAATAAGCTTGTGCTGGTCAAACCGAATGAATTTAAGATAGTCGGGGACGTACCGATAAAGACGGTCCATTCTTATAATACCAATAAATTCAAGACAAAAAATGAGGTCTTTCATCCAAAAGAATACGGTAACGTCGGGTATGTGTTTATAGTTGACGACGTGCGCATATACATAGCAGGAGACACTGACTTAATCCCAGAAATGGCTGATGTAAAGGTCGATATAGCACTGTTACCGATAAGCGGAATATACGTCATGACTGCGGAGGAAGGGGCGGAAGCTGCTATAAAAATAAAGGCTGATTTGACCATACCTGCACATTATGGTTCGGGAATAGGTACCGAAGAGGATGCGCGGCGATTTAAGAATTTATTAAAAGGTAAAATAAATGTTGATATTTTAAATTCTATAGATTAGCGTACCTGCGTAAAAAGTTTTAAATACTACCAGTCGCATACCATTCTGATATGTCAAAAACGGCTTCTTCGACTTTGAGGAAAAAAGGCGGGGGCGTAAAGGGGAAGAGACGCGACAAACGCAGGAGTGAAAGCATAACGCCGGCGGCAAGCCTCCAGGTAGGGGACAATAAAGTTAAACTCATAAGAGGACGCGGCGGTTCGTATAAAGTTAGATCACTAAAATTAAAATCGGCAAATATGTTCGATCCGTCGACAAAGAAATCTGCAAAGGTTGAAGTTATAAGGGTACTAGAGAACAAGGCTAACCGAGAATATGCCCGTCGAAACATAGTAACAAAAGGAAGCATTGTTGAAACCTCTGCGGGAAAGGCTGTAGTTGTTAATCGCCCGGGTCAATCCGGCCAGATAGCACTAAAAAAACTATAAGTGAATTATCCTGTTTAAAGCTTTTAAACGTTTATGTACATCAAATCCTATAAGACTTCGTGGAACAAACTAAAAATAATATGATCCAAGACATATTTGATACTCACATAAGTTTAGTGATGGCTCAGGACAGGGGGAAACTTGAAGAGGGTGTGTATAAACTGCTGTCGCTTGCTGAAAGCAAAGGTTTTAGATCTATTTACATATCTAATACTGTTCCCGGTTCAAACATAAGGGAAACTTGTGAAAAAAATAAGCTGAAGTGCACCACTATAATAGACACTATCAGCAGATCTCTTTCTGGCACGGAAGAACCAAAAGCGGTTACGGATTGTATATTCTGCAATTCGCCCGAGGACCTCACGTCTTTACATATGCAAATATCTTCGGCCATAAACGGTGGCGAAAACACGCTGGTTGTTTTGGATTCAATAACTACCTTTCTTATTTACAATTCACAAAACTCAATGTTAAGGTTTATACATTCACTTGCATCCCTCGTCAGAGAAAAATCCACGAAGGCAGTTTTCTTCATGATGCAGACAAATAGGACCAATGAAAAGTTCTTTGAGGACTTGCAGGGCCTAACCGACAGAACGTTCAAACTTTAAATTTTCTCTTGGATATCACATCTTTCATTGAATCTATAAACTCCATCAAATCTATAGCATAGCTGGTCTTTCCGTCTCTGGATCTGACGGCTATCTTACCTGCCTTTTCTTCCTTGTCGCCAACTATTATCATGTAAGGTATCTTTTTAAGTTGCGCATCCCTTACTTTGTATTCCAGAGTTGAACTACTACTATCTAGTTCTACTCTTATTCCTGCATCGTTTATCATGCCGAATACTTTCTCTGCGTATTTGTTGTTCCTCTCGGTAAGCGAAAGGACCCTAGCATGCACTGGCATTATCCATAGCGGCAGGTCACCACTGGTGTTTTCCAATATTATACCCATAAACCTGCCATAAGATCCCATTATGGACCTGTGTATGACCACTGGATTGTGCTCTTTATTGTCGCTGCCTATGTATTTTGCGTCAAACCTGACGGCCAGGTTGAAATCTACCTGTATAGTCGATACAGCATATGCGGTCTCTGGTCTGCCAGTGAAATCGAGCACGTATATGTCTATTTTCGGCCCATAGAACGCACCGTCGCCCTCCTTTATGCTGTATTTATATCCACTTTTCTCAAGAGAGTTCTTTAAAGCTGATTCTGCAGCATCCCACATCTCCTCAGTGCCTATCCTGTCCTTAGGTCTGGTTGCAAGCACCATTATTGGTTTAAGATCGAAAAGCGCGTATATGTCTTTGGCCATATCAAACAGCCGCAGTATCTCGCTCTCTATCTGTTCCTGCATTACATAGACGTGTGCGTCCTGTTGGTGTATAAGTCTAGTCCTTAATAGCCCATCCAACGCACCCTCAAGTTCGTATCTGTGTACTAATCCGTAATCGGAGAATCTAAGCGGGAGGTCCTTATAACTTCTTACCTTCGACTTGAAAATAAGTATGGAGAAAGGACAGCTCATGGGTTTGAGCGCATATTCTTCTTCCCCTTTTGAAAATGGAGTTACCTTATACATGTTATCTTTATATTTTTCAAAATGCCCGCTTACCTTCCACATGTCTATCTTGGCTATCATCGGAGATATTATCTCTTGATAGCCGTATTTTCTGTCAAGCTCCCGTGCAAGTCTTATGAGCTCATTGTATACGGATGCGCCATGCGGGGTAAATATCGGACAGCCGGGCGAAAGCTCTGGAACCATGAAAAGCTCCAGTTCTTTGCCTATCTTTTTATGGTCATGTTTTGAACGTTCTTCCTCAAACTTCAAGTATTCGTCTAGCTGTGCCTTTGATGGAAAAGATACGCCGTATACTCTAGTCATCACTTCTTTCTTGCTGTCTCCCTTCCAGTATGCGCCTGCGACTTTCAGAAGTCTTAAAGCCTTAACATACCTGGTTGAAGGAATGTGCGGTCCTTTACAAAGATCTAAAAAATCGCCAGTCTGATAAGCGGTTATTTTACCTTCAACATCCTTAAGAATCTCGATTTTGAACTTGTTTTTAGAGAACAACTCCTCCGCCTCACGTTTTGACAATTCTTTTCTAACGAACTTGCTGTCCTCATCGACTATCTTCTTCATTTCCTTTTCTATATTCTGTAGGTCATTATCACCTATCTTAAGATTGTAGAAATCATAATAAAATCCATCATCTATAGCCGGTCCAATACCGAGAAGTGCATCGGGATATAATCTTAACACTGCCGCGGCCATGATATGTGCGCTCGAATGCCATAGAACGGATTTTCCTTCCTTTGAATCAAAATCCAACAGTTGCACTTTGGCGTCAAAATCTATCTTCCGACCGAGATCAAAAAGTTCGTCGTTTACTTTAGCAACGAGTTTACCCTTTAAGTCCGCATTGAACTCTTTAGCTAATTCTATAGGAGACTTCGGCTCCTCAAAGCGTTTCTTCTTGCCCTCGAAATCTATTTCCATAGAATTTTAATTGGTTTTTGTAATTTATATTTACAATTATTCGGTTTAAAACTTAAAATAGGTTCAAATGCTTCGTTACTGGCAATACGCGGTAGCTCAGCTAATATTTCGATCATATCTGGATTTAGCATTGCTGCTATACTGTATGCGCTCCATAGCCCGTCGTATTTTCGTGACCTATCCGCCCTTCCAAGAGAATCTCTTTTATAATTGCCATTGAAAAGTATTTTACTGTCCATACTGTCTGGCAGCACTATCTCCAAATGCTTATTCTTCCGCATAAATACCCCTTAGAACTATAAAGCCGGCATCAGTTAACCTCAGCATGCTGCCTTTTTCTTCGATATAGCTGTATTCAACCATGCCAAGTCTTTTTAGGCTATTAAGCCTGTCCCAGGCAGCGGACCTTGATAAACCGCGATTCATGCTGAAAATGTCTACAAACCTGTTCGGACTGTCTGCTTCTCCGTAGTATAAGACATCAAAAAGCATCATCTTTTGACCTGCTGACAAGCTATTGCTTGAGACTAGTATTAAAGAATTTAACAGACGTTCTTTATTGGCTTTTACGGATTGTGGGTAAACGCTGCATACTTAATATGTAGTCGGGACTAAGTGCAGCTATCTCGCCCGACAGGCTTACGGATCCAATTTTAACGAGATATTCTGATTTCATAGCACGTTATAGATGGAGTTAATATATAAAACTTCTGTACGGAAATTGTCGGACAGTCATTGATCTTAAATGTAAAAAATTTAAGGAAATGCCGCGTAAGCGAATTTCA
This sequence comes from Nanobdellota archaeon, assembly GCA_021836125.1. Lineage (GTDB taxonomy): Archaea > Nanobdellota > Nanobdellia > Parvarchaeales > Parvarchaeaceae > Parvarchaeum. The sequence continues at coordinate 23,476 of JAKBJF010000003.1, forward strand.
CTGATGGCATGATCCCATTCGGGGGTGTGTTCCTTAATCTGGTCCAGCTTATATTAACTTGGCTGTTCATCTCGTTGGATAGGCTAAAACCTATAGAAGACGACAATGAAGGAAGATTCGTAAGTATTGATGAAACTTTCGAGGTATAATTGTTAAGATAATAGTCTGCCTGTGCTGTGGAGAAGCCGATTGAATAATTATTATAAGAGTTTCCGGTATAGCTTCCGATACATGATGAAGATGTTGAGCCTACTTTTTCTGAAGATGCGCACATGCTTGAATTACTTAAATCTGCCAGTCCTACGCCGTTTCCAGTGTTCAGCCATGTTGTTGGTGCTGTATCTGTAAAGCCCCATCTGAATGTATTTGGATTGCCCGGCTGGAAAACATAAGCGACTATGCTGGCCGAACCGCTTCCGCTAAGACTTGCAGTTACACTGTAACTGTTTACCGCTTGGCTCGGGCAAACTGCTATGTAAGCACTTTCGTATGTCTCAGACCCGTTTATGTATTGCTGTGCTGTGCAACCGGCTGGTACGCTGACACTGGACAACCCATAAAAACCGACTGCAATTGCTATCACTACAAATGAATTTGGTGAAGACACCGAATAGGAGAGTGATAAAGATGAGGAAGTTCTTGAGCCGCTATTTGTTCCTTGGATCGAATATGGTGTTGAATTATCGAAACCGATGCTGGATAATACTATCTGTTGACCGGTCGCTGACCCAGCTACTGTTGAACATGGAGAACCTGTCTGATGCCCGATTGAGGTATAATTATTACCATCGTGCTCATCCTGTGTCCAAGATACCGAAGTAATTGGTGCGTAGGGACTTGCACTTCCACCGCTAACTGCGGCGACGCACAGGTATGAATCATACCCATAGGGGTTAGTAACGGAAAGAGACGTAGACGTACTTGTACCTGATGCGCTATGGGGTACGTATATGCCGGAATAGGTTGTTCCTTTCTCATTAGTGTCTGCGGTCAGATTTGACGTTAGTTCTGACGATGGCACGTTCGAATAAACCCACGTCTCAAATTTCTTGCCCAAATTATAACCACCGCCTGTCAACGACAAACCATTGTTGACGATTATGTCTGAAAGACTTCCCGATGAACCGTTGCTTCCGTAAGAAGCCCATTTTGTCGCATTAAGCGACGAACCCGCAAAGTTGTCATAGAAGTTGAAGATATTCGCACCATCATCGTATTGTCCATATGTACCTGAAAGTGAAGGCGCTTCGCCCGTATTTACCTTGTTCATACTATTTACAAGGCTCATGTTGAACGCCATATACACAGTTAGGTTGCTGTTTGCAGGTATAGGGGGTATTTTTAGCCAATATAAAGTGCGCTGCGATGTCTTGCTGTTGCCACTCTCAAGCCAAGAAGGTACAATTGAATAGTTCTTAAAAAGAAATACTATATTGTTTAGATTAGAAGCTTCCCAGTTTTGGTAGTTGGAAGCATTAAAGACAAGAAGTTGTTGAAAAGGAGATGCCGTTGGTTTTGATTGTTTATTGGAAATGGTCATGTTGAGCATGCAGAGGGTCTGGGCCTTTAAGAATACTACCTTAAGCACCGAGCCCGCATTAAGATTTCCAGACTGCGAGGAGGGGGCCTTTGTGGTATTGCAAGATCCGGAAACATTGTATATCTTTTTAACTGAATAGCCATAATTTCCGACGCTGTTATAAAACACTATTTGGTCAGAAGTCGAATTCTCAGAGTTCGAACCGAGCGTCGCGTACCACCTCGTGCCGGATGGCAGACCGCTTTCAGTGATTACTGTTATAAGCTCTGATGATTCTAGCGGTATATTCCCCTGTGTAAGCGTCAAAAATATACTGCCATAAGATACTGCCGTTTCTGCGGCAAGACCGTTAAAATATGAATAGTCTATATAAACGTTCGTATAAACAGGAGAAGATAAAGATACGGACGCGTAGCATACAGTCTGTTGGCCAGGATATAATGAAGTATAAGCACATGACATAGAATTGTTCGCCGAATTTATATTAAAAATCACGGAGGATAGGTTCGCTTTGCTGTTTCCGTTGTTAACGACCACTATTGCCATCTCGGTGGAATTTGCATACGCAGACGTAACTTCCATATTGGAGGAAAAACCGGATATCTGCGTGTTTTTAGACACGAAAAAATTGAAATTAAGAATGCCTGTATAAAAAAGAAGCGCAAGGACCAGACCTACGATAAGGAATACCCAGCCATATGATATCATGAACTCTACAGATGATTGACCAGTTTTGTAAAGTCTGCTTAGTTTCGTTATTCCGCCGTAAAGTCGCATAAATACGTATTAGAATACGGGCTGATCCTGAAATATCTGTATGCCTTTCTCTGTTATATCGAACGGGTGCATGCCTGTGCTGTGTGACGAGAAACGCATCTTTATTATTGATATGGCTTTCTGATAGAAATTTTGGTTCTGTATCATAGACATTAAAATAACCATGTCCGAAAGATACAATGGTATTGCTAATTCCTCTGAAAGTTCAAGCTTATTGATGTCTCCGTATTTTTCTATAGTGACTATCACCGTACCGAATGACCTTAACATGGAATAAGTATCCCCTAATATCGTCCTTTGCAATGATGGATCCTTTATCTCCCACAAGAACGGCGTAAGCGGATCTATCACTATTCTTGAATGTTTGCCTTCACGTGCCTGAAGTATCTTAGGCAATTCCACGGATAAAAAGTTCTTGAAGTCATGGCCGCTCATTTTCAAGAAAACGAAATTTCTATTGAGTTCTTTTCTAAATTCCATAAAGCCAAACGCTTCTGCGCCTTTCAAAAAGGAATCCAGGTCCTGCTCCATGCTTATGTAAAACACTTTTTCATCGTTGTTTATACCCTCTCTCAGAAACTCCATGCAAAAAACGCTTTTACCTGCACCTGGAGAACCGTAAACCGACGCTACGCTATTTTTAACAAAACCGTTGTTTATCAAAGGATCCAGTCCGGGTATTCCGCTTTTTATTTTTTCGACCATAACGGCATAATAATTATACTTTACAGACTGATTTAAACTTTACGTGAGTCTTCTCGACAGCTATATTGATACGAAATCTTTTGATTATTTTTTAACGATGATTACATAGATCAGCGTTTCAGGGAGATTACCTGTTTGCAATCGAACGCGTTTATAACGTTCCTTTTTTCGAGCCATCCGCGCCTGGCTATCGCCGTTGCCATGTGTATGAACCTCAAGTGATCGACCCTGTGTGAATCGCTCCCTAAACTGAATAACAACTTATGGGATTCGTTTGCTGTTTTGACGATGTCAAAAGGGAGGTCTGAACGTTCAGGATATCCGTTTATCTCCACACAGACAGAATTTTTCTCGCATGCTTCGAAAACTTTATTTAAGTCTATGTTCATTCCTTCCCTTTGGCCTATTATTCTGCCAGTTGGATGTGCAAAGGAGGTTATTAAACCGCTATTTATAGCGGATAATGCACGATTTGTAAGTTCGGTCCTGTCCTGGTTCGTATTTTGATGTACTGCTGCGACTACGAAATCCATCTGTTTAAGAAGTTTACTCGGCAGATCCAGGCTCCCATCCTTAAGAATTTCTAGTTCTACACCTTTAAGGACATGCACGTCGTTTTCAGTTTCGTTTATTCTGTCTATTCTATTGAACAACTCTATGAATCTCTTTTCATCAAGTCCCTTTGCTACTTTAAGACTCTTACTGTGATTTGTTATTGCTATATAACGCAAACCCTGTTTTTTTGCCCCTCTTACCATCTCATCAAGAGAATTTGCTCCGTCACTGTCGTTTGTATGAGCGTGCAGATCGCCAATAATTTCGGTGTATTCGACCAATTTCGGCAGCCTCCCTTCCTGCGAAGCTTCTATTTCACCCATGTTTTCTCGAAGTTCCGGCGGCATGACTTTCATTCCCAAAGAAGAGTATACGCTTTCCTCCGTCTTTCCCGCTATCGATTTTTTATCTTTAAATAAGCCATATTCGTTGAGTTTTAGCCCTTTAGATATTGCTATCTTTCTAAGTTTAACATTGTGGTCCTTATTTCCTGTGAAATACTGCATGGCGGCACCAAAAGAATTCTTGTCTATAACGCGCAAATCGCAGTTCATATCATTATCGAGTTTAACGGATGTCTTCGTTTCTCCGCTTACAAGAACTTCTTTGACCTCCTTCAACTTTATAAAAAGGGCCGTCGCTTTTCTTGCATCTGCGGCAGAGGACAGTATATCAAAATCTCCAACAGTTTCTTTCATTCGCCTTGTTGATCCCGCGATTTCGACCTGGTAAAAAATTCCGGAATCGCGAAGTTCCTTGATAATTCCGTTAATGTATTCTATAACGAAACCGAGCGGTTTTCTTCCCTGCTCTCCCATCTTTAAAAAAGCGTTTACACTGTTTATTAGCTCGTTCTCGCTCTTTACACCGAAGCCTTCTAAACCGCGTATTTTATTGTTTGCAAGAGCGTCTTTCAGGTCTTCTAAATTTTTTATCTTCAATTTTAGGTACAGCGTATATGCTGTCCGTGGGCCCAGGCCCCTTATTAAGCGAAATGTGGAGAAGTCTATCGGATACCTCTTTTTAAGCTGCTCATGCTTTGCTATTTTACCTGTCTTTATGTATTCCTCTGTCTTTTTGCATATCGCTTCGCCGACTCCTTCAAGTTCTCTTAGCTTCCCTTGATTGTACACTTCGGTTATATCAGTAGAAAGCGTGGATATGGTAAGCGCGGCCTTTCTATAAGCTAATGGCTTCCATTTTATGCCCTGTATATCAAGCATATCGGCTATATCATAGAATAGGTTCGCTAGCTCCTGATTACTCATAGCTTATCCATTACGAACGGCATTATGTCCGTTGCTTTCTTTATGTTCTTTAAAGCATGCTTTGAACAGTAAGTCTCGCCGAATTCCCCACATCTTCCAAACTTTCTGCTTGCAAGTAACACGGGGATCCTGTCATTAACATGCATCTTCAGCGAAGAAGAAGTTACATGATCACACGTTAGCACCAGCCGGTCTCCTGAAGGTATATCCAGCGAGTGTAACAAGTTCCCTATCACTATTTCATCTATAAGCATTATCACCCTGCATTTCTCCACAAAATTGCCAAGATGTGATGCGGCGTCTGTCTGTTTTATGTGCAGATAAACGCAGTCCGACTGTTGAAGCGCCCGTATTGCAGCTTCTGTCTTCTTTTTTAAGTCCTTCTCCACGTTTTCAGATTCTCCGGTATCAAAAACCTTCATTCCAGAAGCGATTGCTATTCCTTTTTCCAAAGGCATTCCGAGCACGGCAGACCACTTCTTATTAAATCTTTTGTTTATATCAAAAAGCCTGGGATCTTTAACCGCACCGTCTCTTAACATTATGCAGTTAGCTAGATTTTTGCCCTCTTTCTCGCGTTCTTTGTTTACTTGAGAAGCTGCTAAAACCTTATTTGCCTCGCTTACGAAAATATTGAGTATTTTGGCGGTATAGTCTGCAGTGGATTTAAGTGCTTTTACTTTTGGGACTATATTTATTTTAACCTGTCTTGCAAACCCTAACTTATTTTCTCCAAAGAATTTAACGGCATAGCCCGGTTGCGTATTTGAAATGAAGGCTGAAAAAGTCTTTGACTTCGCCCTTATTATAAGACCGGCGCGGTAGCCTTCTCCGGCTTTAAATTCAAATTCCACTGGTAAGGAGACTTTGTTATTTATTTCCTTTTCCAATGTCCTGAATTCGTCTATGGAAAGGTAAGTCCTTACCGATTTTAGCTTTCCTCTTGTTGACTCACCTATGTTAACTCTCAGACTTATATCTCCTTCCCGGGGATGCATGTCCAAACCAAGGCACTCGAACCACCCTCTGCCAGTAGAAAATCGGACTGGGTCATAGCCTAAATCTGCCAAGACGCCGGCATCGCTCTCCGGTGCAAGTTTGCCTAAAACTGAGGGATAAGCGCATGCCGCTTCTTTAAGTAAGGTGGCGATGTTCGGTTTCAGTACGTATCCTAAAGGAGTATTGTTATTAAGCTGATTGATGCGCCTATCGCCCATACCATCGACGATTATAAAGACTGTCTTACCCATTTGTGCTTGCTTCCGCTAATCTTCTCATTAGTTCGGAAATTCTTGAGGATTTACTTGCGTTTCTTGTTTCATTTATTATTTCTTTAAGTTCATTTGCAACCATGAAATTGCTATTTACGAGTTCATTGAGTTTTCTTATGAGTGCGTTTAAATTCTCTATTTCTGCCTGTGTTACCTGCGGCTGCTGCTTTTGAACGTATTGCTGCGGCTTTGAAACGGGAATCTGCTGTTGTCCGGCCTGCGCCTGCGGAGATTTCATGCCTTCGACGCTTTGACGAAGCATTTCGATTGTCGATTTCATTTCTTCTAATTGCCTAAATTTCTCTTTGATGCTAGAGTAATCGTTTTCTGTACCTGACACAGGCCTATTTGCAACTGCAATCTGGCTTGTTTGTACCTGCGCGGTTTCTGCATTAGGTTTCTTTACTTCTACTGCCTGAACGGGCATAGAGTTCGAAGGTATACTATCCGTTTCCTCTATCACTTTCTCTTGTTTTGTCATAGGCGTAGTACTGCGTGTGAAAGTAGGCTGTACATTGGCGTTTTTAGGTGCTTGGTAAAATGCGGGGGCTATTGGTATCTTAATCATACTGGGGATGGTCGTCTTTTCTAATGGTTTCGTTTGGGATATAACTGTTTTAGGCAGTTCCTCGGATGGCTCCCATGCAAAAATTCCAAGCTCATGCTCTATCTTATCTATAAGACGCTTTGCTTCAATTATTTTAAGTTCGAGATTCTGTTGGTCCAAGCTTATTTGCGGTATGTAGTCTGGCATATCTTAAGATACCAATTTATCGTATTTATCCTTTCCCGGTAGAATTACCCGTTTCTTATAAATATCAGCTCATGGTCCTTTTGGAACGGGGAAAGGGGAACCGAATTCGTTATGATAAACCTTTTTTGAAGCTGGGATTTGGCTGCTGCTATAACCTTATACGGTGACTCAGTTACGTCTATACTTCTCGATTTTATAGCTATAGCACCGAATCCTCCTCTCTTCAAAAAGGCATTCGCATTTTCTATGAATATGCCTATTTGATCTTTTTGGGCTATGTCTTGATATAAAAAATCGCATTTTGGTACTATGTCTTTATATTCTGAGATTCTTGAGGCATCGGCGATTATGGGAAACAAGTTATCCCTTGTTTTTGCCAGAAGTATAAGATGCACTCCCATTTCTTCTGCTATCTCAACTGCGTATACCTGGCCGTTGTGTCCTATTATGTCAGACACATGGGAGACCGTCGTTCCTGAAGACGCACCCAAATAAAGGACTCTTGAACCGCTATGAAGCTCGATTCCCCGTACTCCTTTGTATATTGCAGCAGCAAGCTTACTTCTAAAAGGTATCCATTCCCTATACTGTGTTCCCTTTACATCGACAAGGCGTTCACCGTAAACACTCTGCTCCTTAACAAGGTTTAAAGAAACGAGCATCCGCCTGTTATTCCCCACCCAATAAACGTTATCCATCACCTTGTTGAGTTCCATCACTTTAATGACCTTATTTTTGAATTCATTTTATCGAGTAGAATCTTCGACTCGTCCTTTTTCGAAAAATAATCTACTTTTGCAGCAAGACTTATAAAGGATGCGACTATTCTTGCTATTTTGCCGCGCTTTTTCTGATTAGCGCTTTCCAGCGCCGCGTGATGGTAGATAACGCCATACTTCGGCGTTCTCTTGCTCTTTGTAAACAGCCCTTTTTCCGCGCCTAATACTTGTATCTTTGAGCTCGGCATAAATGAAAGTTGCTTTACGCCTCCGCAAAGGAGTATCAGTCTTGCAGCAACGAGTGTACCTGCAACTGCGTGCAGATTTGGATAATTTGTCCGAACAACGGCGTCCATGTGTGAATTTATCGATTTTGAAAGTTCTTTTAGATTAGATATCTGTTTTATCACGTCTTCTAACAACTTTAAATCTGCATCTGACATGTCATATCCCATGCTTGAACTGGTTATGCTTAGAAATGATGCTAGTTTTTCTCTTGTTATGTTTCCCCTGATGGACTCTATGAACCTGTCCCGTTCCTTCAGCAGCGATGCGCCTTCTGGAAAATACAGAAAATAGGCATCAAAAAGCGCCTCGAACGCATTGTTCTCCGCCTTTTCCAGACCGTCGACGAGATTGACTAACCTCGAGATTAGATCGTTTACTGAGAGTCTATTTTTTACTTCCTTACCGGCTCTCTCTATATAATCTGAATTTTTCCTTTTCGTTTCTTCCATTGTATCAAATGACTGCAAATAAAGCGGGGCTAAGGCTGTTGCATTTATAATGATTAACCAACAGCGATTGCTTTAATATCTTTTTTAGTATGTACTTTACTAACGATTCATATGGATTCTTTGGTATTAATCGCTAAATCGCCAATATCGCCGCCAAATGGAACAGAACCGAAGGTGCTTATAACTTGATTACTACTCGTGTTTATCACGGAAAAAGCGCTTCCGCCAAGAGTGATGGTGTAAACGAACTTACCATCGGGAGTTATCGCTATAACACCCGCTCCCGAAGTTCCTATAGTTGTTATTATCGAATTCGTTGTCGTATTTATAACGACAATGACACTGCCACTTATAGATACATACGCAAGTTTACCGTTCGGAGTTATCGCTATTCCTTCCGGGTTCCCGCCCAATGAAGTTACAGTGTATAGTACCTTATTGCTGGATGTATTGATTACAGAGACTGCCTTTGCGCCATAATCCGCAACGTAAGCAAGTTTACCGTTCGGAGTTATCGCTATTCCTTCTGGTTCTATACCGACAGGAATGGTCGCAATGGTAGAAAAAGTGGAGGTATCTACAACTGAGACCGTATTATCACCATAATTTGCAACATAGACGGACATTCCATTCGGTGTCACTGCTACTCCGTCAGTGCCGGCGCCTACGGTAATGTTCTTTATGATTTTGTATGTAGACGTGTCTATTACAGACAAATTGCCCTTAGGTCCATTTACATCGATGTATACGAACCTGCCATCTGCAGAAGTGGTCAATCCGGATGCTGCACCGATGGGATAAGGAAATACTATATTGGTTATCGCGGAATAGCTGGAAGTGTTTACAACCGTGACCTCGTCTCCAGCGTGATTAATCATGTATAAAACCTTGCCATTAGGAGACATTACCGCGTTTAGCGGATAAGACGCACTAATAGAAGCCGGAAAGGCAGTATTGTTGCTGGTATTTATGGCTTCTACAGACCATGGTTCGGTCTCTGGCGAATATCCGATACGGCATCCTGTAGACGCAAAGAAAGGTACTGGGGTATTATGTCCTGCCGTGACACTACTTGAAGTCTGGTTAGGTACATAAGCACTCTCCAAACGACAGTAACCTGATGTAGAATTCATCTGCAGGGGTACACTGTATATAAACGGTCCTCCAGAGCTGCCCGTAAAGGATATAGAAATACCAGAACTCACTTTTGTTACGCCGTCGTACGTGATATTCCAGGTATAGCCCGTCGGAAGACCTGATTCAGTAAACATTGTCGTGCAAACGGTTGAAGGTGAGAATGTTATGCTCACGGTTGAGCCCACGTTTGCAAAACCAGATGCAGGAGAGGGGGTGAAAGTGGTAGTGCACTGCCCAGTTGTATTTGACAGTGTCTGCACAGAAAAAGTATAACCTGGCACTGAACCGCTGCTAAAGGGGTTATTGAAGCTTATTGGAGCCTGTCCTTTCGCCTGTTCGGTAATCCCGTTATAAGTAACGCTCCACCAATATCCTGAAGAATTATAAGGTACGACAGATCTCTTGAATACCGTAAAGAAGGAGGAAAAGAAATAATAAATGCCGTATGTTTCTCCTGCGGATAACTTAGCTAGAGATAGGTTAGCGTAATAAAACGCATTGCCGGAGGTGAAGTTATACGTTTTGTATATATACTGTCCGGGATGTACATAGGGAAAAGTTATGTTTTTGGTTGCATTGTTCGAAAGATTCTGTCCATTGTAGTTAACGTACAATAATAGGGTAGAATTGCTGAATCGCGAGCACGACGTTGGCGTGGAACAATTAAACAAGGTAAAATTAACAGACTGAAAAAGGAGCTCGTTGTTGCTTCCGTTGCCACCACCGCCAGTTTGAGTACCGTTTTGTACTAACCCTATACTCTTTCCTATATGAGCTAGCTCGTTTATTATTACTGAATTTATGGGGGTTATGAAAGCTATCAGTATTATTATCGCGAGGATTATAACTATTAAAACCACCAGCGCAAGAGCGGTTATTCCCTTTTTGGAATTCAAAGGCATATATTTCTTTTATAGCAGCATTACTTTTAATCGTTGCTTGTCCTATAAACTATACAAATAGGTAAATCAACTGCCTCTTTTTTGTGGAATCTTGCGGTTCTCTTTAATCTTATGTCGCCGAGCTCATATATCTTGAAGCCTTTCTTTTCAGCAAGCGATTCTGCAAAGTTGTTATGTTTATACAATACAAAGACGTTTTTAGACATTTCATATGCTTTTTCTAGAAATGTCTCAATGCTGAAATTCGTTTGAAAACCGAACGGCGGATTCGACAAAACAACATCATAATTACCATGGACATCGAAAAAATCCGCGCAAAACGAAGCACATTCAGTAAGATTTAGTGCGTTTACATTGTCGGATGCTATCTCTACCGTTTTCGGGTCTATATCGTACATATCCACTTTTTCAGCACCTAAAAGGGCAGCGCCTATCCCGAGTATCCCATTTCCGCAGCCCAGGTCCGCGACTTTCATAGACTTTAGTCCGACAATTGAATTGATAAAAAATAGAAACGAGACTGCTGTCTTTATATCAGTTTGATATTGTTCAAATTTTATTTTTGGCGTATCTATGGGCTTAAGAGAAGACAATTTTCTGGAAAGATTTAGTCTATCCATGTTTTACAAGCTTCGACGCTATCTCATACGCGTCCTTTGCATCGAATGAGTGACCCAGTATGTCTCTCAAGTTAGTTATGATCGTGTCCACCCGCATTTCCTTGTTTGAAGTCATCAATTTATTTATTGCGTTTTCAAGTTCTTTGCGGGATATTTTCTTTAAAGAAAACTTCTCTATTGTTTCCTTTACCGAGTGTGATCTCCCCATAGCAATGCTTTCCATTATGAATCTCGCTGAATCCCTCGCTACTGTTCCGTTTGATATAAGTCTTATTATTTCCTCTATGTCTCTGTCGCCTACCAAGTAACCGAATTTTCTTTTTACGTATCTGTAGTCATCTACCATAATTGAAACGAGCACGCTGAAAGGCACTGAGAATTTTTTATGAAGATCGATGGCTTTCTCGAGCTTGTTTGAGGATATCAGCATATTCAAGAATTCCTCGCTTAAACCGTATTGCTTCTCTATCTTTTCTAGACTCAAGTCCGAATACGAAGCCGCACTGTCCATTATCTCTTTGCTGACTTTTACTATCGGAAGGTCCGTTTCCACGTACATCCTGTCTTTTCCGCCCATTGGCCGCATGAACATGGTAGAATTATCTTCCAAAACAAGTCTAACTTCAGATGGGACTGTGGAAAGCAGCGATGAAATCCTGTTGTACATATCCGTTAATACCTTCTCTAAAAACGTTTTTACTGCTGGGTCGGATCTATTCTTATTTATTATTGATATTGCGAATGCATCATTTTCGCCACACTCTAAGTGCTTTGCTATACCGTTCTTTTCCGCTTCGGATATGCCGTACGCTGGTAGTTCATCGGAATGTATTATGCCTGCACCGTCCTTTATCTTTAGATAGTCACTTACTTCCGTGCCGAATCTCTTGCCTTCAAAAAGCTCTGTACCGAGCAATCCTTTCATGCTCGTTAATCTTACGCCTATTATAATCTTGCCCTCTGAATTGCTTTTCTTTATTATATTGGATTCGGTCGCTGCAAAAACATCGTTTATTTCCTTGTATTCAAGCGCCTTCATTTCTTTTAGAAGATAATTCTTTTCCTTCTGTATTTGAAGAAGAGAAGACTGCCGTTTGTATTCGTTCATTATTACTCTGTCCATCTCCCTTATATTTTGGAAGCAGATCGGA
>JAKBJF010000003.1:35621-60012 GCA_021836125.1 Nanobdellota archaeon
AAAATAGCAAAAGAAGCCTTTCAGCTCAACTCTACTCCCGCCTTCTATTGAAAGATTTACGTCTTGTCTTATGGTTCCGATCCCCCTTCTGACATTGAACAATCGCGTGAATTTGCCAAAGGCAAGTGCTATCCCTTTGGCCTCGTTTTCATCCGTTTCTATTATACCCGTGGCGATCTCCACTAACGGGATACCGAGCCTGTCTAGTTTATAGTATATGAATGACTGATCCTCCTTCTCTTTCCTGGCTGAATCCTCTTCTAAAGTAACCGAATCTATGCTGATCGTTTTTGTCGGCGCATCGAATTTTCCGCTAAATCCTATGAGCCCAGTCCTTTGGAAAGCGCTTGTGTTTGAGCCGTCGACTATAACTTTTCTCATGAAGATTATGTTATCCAACGAGGTACATTTAAGGGCAGATGCCATTTGGTATGCGACCTTGAGCGCTTCCTGATCCACGTCATGAGGCGGTTCCTCGTCTATGTCTACCAGGCAGTCAGAATCGAAAAACGCCCTATAAATGGCAGCCTTTTCCCTCTGTGCTTCGAACGAAGCGCTTCTATCTACTGTGCCACTCTCGCCGGATGAAGGCTTTAGTGTCCTTTTTATATCCGCGTCTTCCTTTTCACTTTCTTTTATGTTCGAATTACACCTGCAGAAAAGCTTTCCTGTATTTAATTGGATGTGCCACTCAAAACCACACTTTATATTCATATAAGGTAGTCCGTTATCGCACTGCGCGTACTTAGTTCTCCGGCCAGTGGTGTCTGCATTGTCTCTTTTATTCGTTTTATATCTCGGGTGTGACCGAGTACGAACATAAGCTTCGTGAATGCGGTTTCGGTGAGCATGTCGTTTACGTATATTATGTTTTCCAATGAAGAAAGCTCTCTTAGCGCGCTATATACGAACTTGTTTGTTGAGCCATATACCGTTTGGGAAGTTATTACTATAGGTACTTCTTTCTTATTAGCCTCTTTTAGGGCTGACATCAACGACTTATCTGCTATAGGCAGATTCCCAAAGCCAGTACCTGCTATTACAAGACCGTGCACTTTCCTGCCAAGATAATATTTTATCGCTTCTCCGCCCATACCTGGGTAACTTGCTAAAAGCTTAACATTCGCATCCAATTTTGTGTCTATTGCCGTTTTATCCGATTTAGTTATGTGCTCGCCTATGTCTTCTATCTTACCATCCAGAAATACTTTTCCCAGCGGTGGCGTATTTATCGGTCTGAATGCATCTCTCCTTTCGGTGTGCATCTTTCTAACCCTATTACCTCTTAATATGAAATTATAATCGTCATTTACCGTCGCGTGCATGCAGACTACAGATTCGCCGCCGGACCACTTTGATGCGACAATAGACGACAGCAATAGGTTTGAGGAGGCGTCGGACGAACCTCTATCAGAACTCCTTTGTGCACCGGTTATAACTACCGGAACAGACAGTGGATTTAACAGAAACGATAATGCCGACGCTGCAAAATGCATAGCATCTGTGCCCATAGTCACTATTACGCCTTTCGCCCCCCCTTTGTTTATCGCTGAATATGCTTCTTTTGCTATTTTTACCCAGTCAGAAGGAAGCATGTTCTCTGACCATATGTTCATCAGAACCTTTACATTAATTCTGCCGTATTTTGACATTTCCGGTGCCAACTCGATATAGTGATCTCCGGAAAAGGAAGGAGATGTCCCTCCCGTACGATAATCTATTTTTGACGCGATCGTGCCTCCTGTAGCTATTAACTCTATGTCAAAATCCTGTTCTGGCTTTTTTGTTGCAGTTTCGGGTTGTTTTTTAACCTCATTGTGCTCTAAAAGCGAAATGGAATTTACCTCTTTCTTTGACAAAGCCACATCATAACCTGATTTCAACTTAAGCACCAGAATACCGTCGGATTCGTCAAAATTTATAAATGAACCGTGCAGTTTATTCCCTTTAATGTCCACTTCCAGGGTGTCGCCCTGAACGAACCTTGAAAGGGAGGCAGTTTTTTTTGACATATGGGCAGTCGATACTATGACTCATTAGCCATAGTATTTTAATGTTGAGCAACCCGACAATCAAATCTTAATAAGGGGGTTATTTATGGATATTGTACCGCTGGATACCCCAATCTTACTGGCTTGATTATTCAATTCATAAGTTATGTTTATTTTCGCAAAAAAATTGTTCGGATTGAATGTCCCGTTCACATAACATTGGAATAACTCATTACCTGATACTATCTGCAATTGACCATAACATTTGAATTTTGAATAAAGCGTTCCGTTGGAGTAGGCCGTTATGTTCTGTATGCTCACTGGAAATGCCAGCCCGTTTTTAAGTGTGAGCGATATCATGGTCGAATTAACCGATGCCGATGTAACCGAGATGTCGAGGAATCCGTTTATTTGTGTCCCTTCCAAAAAAGAGAATACTTGCGGATAGGTGAATAACAGGTACAATATTATTATCGGCAGCAATATCAAAACTGTTATCAAAAAATAAGACGCTGCACTTCCGCTGGGCATAAGCTATATGTTAACGGCTAAAGATTAAAGGCTTTTCTCATTGCATGTGTATATTTAGTAATATTGAACTGCAGTTCAATAACATTTTTAAAGAGAGAAGATTATAATATTATTAGTATTGACAATCAATAAAAAGAGAATACAAATTTGAATGCTGGTAACATCCAAATTTGTTGTATTTATCGTAAGTTGGGAGACTTACACTGTTCTTTATAAAAATAAGAGGAGGAGAGTAAATATAAAGCTTTAGGCTTTTATATTTATTAACTCAAAGGAGGTAAAAATGGTAATGGACCTTTTAATGGAAAGCGCATTAAAGGCAGCGAAGAACAACGCAGTTGATGAAACGTTGTTCAGTCAGGCCCTGATAAAAGTGGTCGGCGTAGGAGGTGGCGGTTGCAACATGGCACACTGGCTTTACAAGAAGGGTGTCAAGGGTGCAGAAGTCATAATAGCAAACACTGATCAGGTACATCTTAATGCAAGAAGTGCTGACAAAAAAATATTGATTGGAAAGGAGACTACAAGAGGACTCGGTGCTGGTGGTTTTCCGGAGAAGGGAAAACAGGCAGCTGAAGAATCTGCGAGAGAACTAAAGGATTCGCTAAGAGGTGCGGACTTGGTGTTCGTTTGCGCTGGACTCGGAGGCGGAACAGGTACTGGCGGTGCTCCAGTAGTCGCAAAAATGGCCAAAGAACTCGGTGCTATAGTTATAAGCACAGTTACTATGCCTTTCAAGACGGAGAGGAAGAGAGTCGAGCATGCAGAACTCGGACTGCAGGAACTCAGGGGCTCTTCCGATACCGTCATAGTAATTGACAACAACAAACTTGTGTCCATAGCGGGAAACCTTCCACTGGACCAGGCTTTCAACGTTGCGAATGAAGTAGTCGCTACTATGATAAAAGGAATAGTCGAAACTATAGCCATACCTTCCCTTGTCAACCTTGACTTCGCTGACATAAAAGCGATAATGAACAAAGGTGGCGTATCTGTGATAGGAATTGGTGAGACGGATGCTTCAGACTCTCGTGTTAATGAGGTCGTGAAACGTGCGCTCAGCAACCCTCTTCTTGATGTAAGCTACAAGGGTGCTAAAGGTGCACTTATACACATAACTGGCGGTCCAGATCTTACACTATCTGAAGTCGATCAGATAGGAAGACAGGCTACCGAAGCGCTAGATCCAGATGCAGTAGTTATCTGGGGTGCTAGGATAGATGAAAACATGAGCGGTAAACTTAGGGTCATGACGATAATAACGGGCGTAAGCTCGCCTTATCTTCTTGGTCCTGAGGATGTGACCACTCTGTCCAAGACCACTGGTGCAATAAGCCAAGAACTTGGCATAGAAGTACTGAGGTAAATCGATATGGGGCCATTATCTATGGCCCTTTTCGATTTTTATTATTTTTGTATTTCGATCTTCAATTTCCTCCACTCTGATGGGGGCATTATATGCCCCCATTATTATGATTACACATTTTACGAATATCTGAAGCTGGATCTGAATTAGAATTTATTGCTTCATCACTTTTTCTATGTCATCAGAAGCTTTTTTTGCTTCAAGAAGTATAAGACCGTAATTGGTGCTTGGGTCTATCATTATCGTAAGTATTGCATCCGGTCCGGCTTGAACCGCGACAACGCGAACATCCTTTGATTCTGCGACTACCCTTTCGAGCACGTTTCTTGAACCTATCGATTTAAGCGCGGTCTCTGCAGATCCTACCATGGAAGCTAACATAGCTGCAAACGTGTTTGGGTTAACATCTTCCGGCATAGATGAGACCATTGGAAGGCCATCCGCTGAAATTACCGCAGAAGCTCTTATACCTCCGACATTATTGAGATGATCTAGGACCTGCTTTATAAGTTCGGATTTTGTCGTCATAATTGATTATTTATCCCTCACCATTTAAATATCTTTTAAGTTAATTGACTAAAAAGCGATCGGAGTGCACTGTCTACCCCTTCGCTCTTCAATTTTGTCGGTTGGTTCGGATCTATGCTCGAAGGATCCTCCGCAACGGTTTTTATGACTGGAACGCTGTCCTCTAAATGCAATCTTTTTCTTATGTCGTCTGTTTCCAAAGCGCCATTCAAATCCGCTTTGTTTGCGACTACGACTATCGGCAGTCCGAAAGTCTCTGTTTTTCGCAGCATTTCTAATGCTCTGGGGAATTGATCCGGTTTAGTCGAGTCAACGACTAGCAAGACACCTATTGCTTCTCCGCCGAGTAGTTCAAGAAGCGGGTCAAATCTCTCCTGTCCAGGAGTCCCGAAAAGATCGGCAGAGTATCCGTCAAAATCTATATGTCCATGGTCTAAAGCGATAGTACCGCCGAGCTTATCGACGCTAACGGCCGTTTTCGAAGCACTATGTATGAATGAACTCTTACCAGCATCCGTTGGTCCGGTAACAAGTATTTTCGGTATGTATATTTTTATTCCGCCCGGCTTAACTGCTTTAAAAAGTGCAGTCCTAGGCATACTTTTTTCTATCCAATCGCATTTTACAACGGCAAAGTACTGGCCGAATATGACTCTTTTCTCTATGCCTTTGACTTCTATCGTCGCATTTGCACTCTTGTAAAGTCTTGAAACTACGTCTTCGCCGTAACCCCAGTCGGTGAATAACATTACTGATGAAAGTTTTGAATCTTTTATTTTACTGTTGACAAGGTCTATTATGGAAAACATGAAATCTATATCGAATATGTCAGAAAAAAGTGAAAGAGAGTCGAATATCACCAAGTCGTATCCGGCATCCAATTCGGCGCTCAATTTTTTTGAGATTTCCTCTTTATTGTAAGGATTATCTACGGCTACGATGTTTTTAGTGGGTTGAGATTTTATCCCCGTTATGTTGCTGTATGCGTCTATTATCTTCAAGTTGTCATTTGCAGGGAGGTTGTATTCTTTCATTTCCGCTAGATACGCAGCAGGGGACATCCTGTTTAAGAATAGAAGCACTTTCTTGTCGTTCGACAAGTTTGCATGAGATATCTGGTAACCGAACACTTCGTTGCCTACGTCCGGAGACGCGTTTATGACTACGGTCTTTTGAGGTGGAAAGCCATCCAGATCACCGTCAAGTTTGCCCACACCAAAAAAAGGATCACTCATATTTAAATTAACACCTTTCTGTTTATAACTGTAACTTCCATATCACTCAAGCAGACTCCAATCTAGCACCTCTTTCTGCCCGCCGGACATCGTAAAATACCGTTTGCCGTTCTCAAGCTTCAGTGAGATCACTACGTCGATAAGAGAGCGTATAGTCTCGTTTATTTCTGGAGTGTGCATCTCTTCGTCCAAAAGAAAAATCGAAGTCACACCGCTTAATTTTGATTTTCCACAGACAAACTGAAGGAATCTGAAAAGCGTAGGGCTGTTATTATATATCAGCAGTTGTGACAGAGAATCGAATACGTCGACTACTTCCCCTCCATTCCTTAAGAATTCGTTGCTTACGGAAGACACCGCAACGTTAAGTCCGGTAAGGTCCACCGGTCCATTCAATACTTTGGTGAAGGCATTGTCTACCATAGTCGGTGATATCGTCCTGCTGAAATCGTCCAAGACTTTGAACGATTCACCAAGATACTGGCCAAGATTGAATCCTGTTTTATTAATGTCTGTAACGAGATCAGTCGAACTTTTTCGGGTTAAAACATACACTACGTCCGCTTTATTCGCCAAGAGCGATGAAACTAGCTTGTATACGAACATTTCTTTTCCGCTATCTTTTGAGCCAACTATCAAGTACGTGCTCTTAGTCTCTAGACCCTGTGTCTTAGTATCGAAAGATTTAAAACCTGTGGACAAAAACCCCATAAATTTCAGACTAGCCTTACTTTCTTTGATTTTATTCCAAGGGGAGTACCGTCTACATTTATATCAAGTTCTACTGTGACTTCATCGTCCTTCTTTAAGAAAGACAGGTCTTCTTTTGCCGAGTTTTCAACTGTCATGTTTACAAACGGGAAAAGATAATTCACAAGACTCTTAAAAAGCATCTTGGGTGATTCCTTCTTTAATACTACGTTTATGTTGTCGCTTACGTTTTGTGTTTCCCTGAGCGTGAAATATTCGGTTTCTATAACGACATCGGTTATACTTTCGTGGGGCAGACCGAGAAGATCATTTATTATTTCGTCTATATCCTCTTCCGGGCCAAAAGTCTTGGAAACGCTCTTCTGTTTTCCGTTGTCCTGGAAATTTATGGTAAGATTCGTGCTTCGTACGAAGTACAGCCTAAGGAGTATATTATAGACGTCTCTCGCGTAAAGCCTAAGCGGGTGGACTGCTTTCAGGTTTAGAACGCCATTCTGATTTTCCAAAGAAACGCCTACTTTAGTGCCTGATACGAAAAGCTTTGTTAATTTAGGTGACATTTCTTCATCAGAATAAAATTTTTTTAATGCCGATACTGCTTCAAACGCGTTTAAATCCATAACCTATCTAAAATCTGATAATATTTAAAGAATTTTGTGCCTCAGTAGGTTTAATTATCTGTTTTCAAGGAACGCATGCGCCTGTGGAATGGTTACTTGGAGCGTACAAGGCCGTCTCATGAGGCACAAGCGAAAACGCATCGCCATTCGGCTGCGTTATTACAGCGACATAACCTGCACAGCCGTCACTTTCGTTGAACCAGAAGGATATACTAGTTCCTGTGTAAGTCGCGACAGCGGTGTACGGCTGTTTGTTCGCCCAAGCAATATAATTTTTATTGTCCATAATTATTATATCTGTGGTTACGTTTGAGACGTACTGCATGTGCACGCTAAAGGTATCTGGTATCGTAAGGAAAATATATGACTTCGGCGGCTCACTTATGTTCTGATTCCATATTGATAGGAGGGGCTCTTTACCAACAACTTCAAAGTTTATCTGCGTGCTGCCGTTCACTACCGTGACATTGTTGTAATACGGTTTTCCATCCACTATTATCGTATTATTGAGACTGGGATAACACATCGGACCGATTGCCGTATCAATAAGATTTTTCCCTGTAGGGCATAGATTCACTATGAAAGTGTGCGTGTAAAACAGATACATTACAGCTATCGCAAGGAGCGTCATTCCGACAACGCTTACTACTGCTCCTGCTGCGGCTTTTTTATTTGACATATTAAATTATTTACGATTTTCTATTTAAATAAACGTAAATTACTAAGATTCTAGCTAATTGTTAAAAGCTAATATAGATCCAAGTCCTTGTAAACAATAAAATTAATTCTGAATAATTGTAACTAGATTCTTTAATATTGCAATTAAATTAAAAATTCTTAAGAGCATGATGTGCTTGGGCTTGGCAAACCACTAGGAGAAGAGCCTGATACATAATAATATTCACTAGATACCTCGCACCATTGTTGTGCTGAAGTTTGATTAGAACATGAATACGTCTTGCCCGATATTACTGTAGTTGAAGAACAGAAACTAAAAGGCGTTTGACCTGGGGTTGCTTCGGAGCATTGAGTCGTGCATTGAGATCCAAATGCTTGCATCGCCTGTGAAGTACTATTAGTTGCAGGGGAAAGTGCAGAAAAGCCGCCAGTAACAAATACTATAAAAAGAACCAATATTAGCAATCCGACTGCTATCAATATTATTGTGTTAATCGGCAATCCTTGTGCTCTTTTATTGAACATAATAATGCTAAAAGATACACATATTTAAACCTTACTATAAAGCAGGTATTTTAAGTCTGAATCATTTTATAGATTTATTGTTAAATCTAACTATGCTTGGGATAACTATAAAACAACCTGAAAAGGAATCACAAGACGATAAGAACATCGTGTACGGTTGGTACGACAAAGAAATTAAGGGCACTCGTATCTTCTACAGAAAGGCTGGCGAAGTGGCAGGACGGGAATATCATATGGGTTCGGATCCGTCGAAAAACCCCGAAAAATTCTTCATCGTATCCGGTGAGATAGAATTCGAAGTGTTTGACGGCAAATACGATGAAAAATTCAGGGTTAAAGCGCCGGCAGAGGTAGATATAGCACCTCGCATATGGCATGCGACAACGGCGATTTCAGATGTCTGCTACATCAAGCATGCGCCGCTCGTAGAGCCAGATAAAAAAGACACTTTTATTGTGTCAAAGGAAGATTTCGCGAAAATACGTTTCTAGAGTTTATATCCAAAGCTTTAATATCGGTATAATCTATAAATAGTGAGAAAGGGTATTTTGACTATGTTTTTGAGTAGATTGGTTATAGACGCAGCCAAACCGGTCGGTGAATACGATATAATAGAACTCGCTTCCGACATAGCAAAACATGTAAAGAAAGGGAATGTTTCTATAAAAGTAGAGGAAGTGGACATACAGACTGAAGGTTTAAAAATCACCATAGAAGGCAAAATAGACTTTGAAGGTGTTAAAATGGCCCTCACGGAGAGGGGCGCAGTCATAAGAAGCCTTGACGAGGCTACCGTGAACAGCACAGATGGAAAGGGCTAGTTCAAGGTATTTCGTATTCGGGATAAGCGACGGTCTTTTTCTAGGTTTAGGCCTTTCCTTGGGTGTTTCGTTTCTTAACAGCTACAATTTTACCTTTATATCCGTTGCTCTTGTGGGCATAACTGGTGCGCTGTCAAATTTTTTCAGTGTATATAATGCGGAGAACTTTGTTACCGGCCAGCGCATGAAGGAGTATAAAGAAGCTCTTTTTGTCAGGGAATACAAGCCCAACAAACTTACGGAGCTCAGGCACAGAAAAAGCATAATATATGCTGCCACGATATTCCTAGCTACTTTAATAGGGAGCCTCATAATACTTCTGCCTTATCTAGTGTCTTATGGTTATTCAGCTTCACAGATGAGAGAATCGAGCGTCTTCTCGCTTACGCTGGCGTTGCTTCTTTTGGGTGCAATAGGTGCTTATAACAGCGAAAACACTGGAGAACGGATAAAAAACGCGGCTAAATCGATAAGTGTTGGTTTGGTCATCTCTCTGCTGAGTGCAGTCATAGGCTATGCTTTCAGCGTACTTATATAGAATTTACTTGTTTGAAGCCAGCCTGTACATTTTCTCATTGAATTCAAGCGTTTTCGATATTAACTGCTCTATTTTTTCGCCTGAAAGTTCCAGTTTTTCATTGTGCATTATCTTTTTACCTAGGGAGTATATCTCCGAGAACGTCTTCGCGTCCTCTGTGCTAATAACACTCATTCTTGAAAGAGATTCAAGCAAACCTCCTATTATCTCAGGAGAAGGAGGAACTTCACCGTTTCTCATGATTACCGCCTGCGCCGAGTTGACTACGGACCAGTACAAATCTAACAGTGTGCCGTTGAACCTTGCTTTCGCCGAGTTTGCAAGTATCTCGCTTCTTGTAAGCGATGCATAAATCGACTCTTCAGTGGGCTTTATTTCCCCTTTCTGAAGAAGTGCCTGCAAAGGTTCGAAAAACCCGGTATCTATAAGCGGAACGCCGTATTTTAACACATTTACCGAAACTGGATCCGCTGCTATGACTCCTCTCCAGAAAGCCGTCAGCGTTA
Organism: Nanobdellota archaeon; assembly: GCA_021836125.1. GTDB lineage: Archaea > Nanobdellota > Nanobdellia > Parvarchaeales > Parvarchaeaceae > Parvarchaeum. The sequence goes on from JAKBJF010000003.1 coordinate 45,672, forward strand.
CAAAGTTCATATGGAATTTTACTGACTTTTCTAATTTTACAAGTTTATCGACATCGGCATAGAATGGACCGAGAAATTTCTCATCGAGATTGTTAAGAAGATCGTCCATTATTATCATTATATCGACATCACTGCTTTCCGTTTGCTTGCCCTTGCTGTAAGAGCCAAACAGGATAAGTGTCTTTATTATTTTGGGATAATCCTTAAATATATCCTTGGAGAACTTATAAGCCGCATCATATCCCTTTAATTCGAGTCTCCCCTTCTCAGTGTTTTCATCCATATTTATCCCATCGGTAGGCCGCTAAAGCCTTCGCTGTCCCCTCCTTTTTGACCTATGTAACCACCGCCGGCTCCCGGCATTAAACCAGTGAAACCAGCAGAAGCGTAAGAGAAAGGATCGTACTTTAGACCTAAATTCGAATATGCCGAATAATTACCGACAAGCGATGAATACGGGTGAGCTGCAAACGACGCCATGCTTTGGTAAGGCGCATTCTCTGACCAAGGTTGGCCGAGATATTGATAAGACTGCACAATTCCGAGATCCATACCACCAAGACCGCCGAACGTTTCCATTATTGCCGGTACCTCGACTCCCTGTGATTTCAAAGTATCAAGTATCTGCTTTATTGGTGTCGTCCCCTGCCCTAGCGGTATATGTGCGTCGGTATTTCCCATGTTGTCGCTTAAGTGATACCTTCTCAAATAATCTTTAGTGGCTTCAGCCATCTTTACTATGTCCTTATCAGTGTAGTTCTTTCCAGTCGCTGGGTTTATGAAACCTTTGAATACGTTGAGGTGCGCCACGTCCAAGTTTATGCCTATAAGGTCATTGCTCAATCTTGCTGCTTCCTCATCCGACATCAAGACTTTCTTTCCGTCATGGGTCATATAACCCTCCTTGGTCGCTACCCTTATAAAATCTTCCCTTGCTTTCTGTACAGATTTTACAACGTCCTCTGGTTTACTCAAAGACATTGAAGGATCCATGGTGTTTTCTATCAATATCATAGGTTTGGTGTTTGTCTCGAATGCTGAGTAAAGAGCAGCTTCAGCTATGCCTTTCGCTGCTAACTCCGGTGCTTTTTCATCGTATCTGACGAGGGTCTGCTTGTTTTTCAACCCTTCTATTTGACTTTCAAGCATTTTTTGTCTTAAGTTAATGGATGCTTCCATTTCATTTATCGCTTCCAGCTGCTCGACTGATGATTTCAGCTCGGATGCATCCTGCCTTCGCTTTGCTTCGGCTTCTCGCCTTAGATAATCCATGCGCTGAAGCTCAAGATTATACCTATTCGTTTCAAGGGAAGCTCTTTCCTGCGAAAGTTTTGATATCTGCACCGCGTTGAAGAGTTTCATGTTTGCTTCTGGTGAAAGAATCACTCGTTTTGTACCTTCAGAAACCTCGCTTTTTAAACCGGATTTTATATCTGATATTATCTGCTCGGGATCAGTTTTCGTATTTTTATAAGCTTTTCTTATCAGTTCTCCATAAGTGTTCATAAACTGCCTTTCATCCATGTTGTTTATGACTTCTTGTCTTATCGGAACCACCTTGCCTTCTTCTGTATTGAATGCTACAATCATGTTCTTGGGTTCCGGGCTACCGAACCCTCTCTCATAGGATGCGTGAAAGATGACCGGCATGTTCTCTTTCCCGGCGGACTTTGCTACGTCGTCAGCGAATTTTAAAGACGCAGCTATCTCTCTTTTTGCCATGTCTTTATAGGAGGGATCCAGTTCACCGTTCTGTGGGTTTATTCCAGTAAGATTTACGCCCCACGGAGCATGAACGCTCAAATCCACCTCGTTGAGTTTAGCCAGGTTTCCTATAGCCTCTCGTTCCGCTCGACTTATGTTTTCAGAAGATGTTCCTTCATGTCCACCACCTGGAACACCGTAAAGCGTGGCTATGTTGATTTCAACGAGTTTAGAACCATTCCTTAAAAGCTTTGAAAATTCTTCCAACTGGTTCTGTGCGGGGGTTGACATTCCCAGCACTTGCTGCTTGAATGCATCATTAAATTCACTATCGAGTGTGTAATCCGCCATATTCATCTATATAATGCCTTTGAAACCGCCATAATTAATACATTTTTAACTTGTAAGGAACCTGTCTCTATTATCCCTTAAACTGCACAAAAATTTCTTGTTTCTTGCACATTGGCTACCAAAAGCTTTTAAATATAACGTTTCTGAGAATAATTGTAAATATGAGATTAACAAAATGAGAATTGCAGTTATAAAAGAACAGGAATGTCAGGCGCCGGAAAGTTGCAATTATATATGCGCTGAAGTCTGCCCACGTGTCAGGGAAGGTCTTAAGGAGACCGTCTATCCCAAGGCAAACGGCAAGGCCGCTATAAATGAATCGCTTTGTATCTCGTGTGGAATATGCGTTAATCGCTGTCCTTTCGATGCTATACGTGTGATAAATTTACCCGATGAAATGATGAAGGAGATAGTCTTTCAATACGGCATAAACACATTCAGGATATACAATATAGCTACGCCGGTAAACGGCAAGATCCTTGGTCTAATAGGAAGAAATGGAATAGGCAAAACTACAAACCTAAATTTAATATCGAACATCTTAAAGCCGAATTTTGGTTCGATAGAATCCGCTATATCGGATGACGAGATAATAAAGAGATTCCGCGGAAAGGACATACAACCATTTCTTACGTCTCTGTACAGAAACGGGCTGAAGATCTCTAAAAAACCTCAAGAATTTGAATTGCACGGAAAAGTGTCGGATCTCGTTAAAACGAACAGGTACGCTCTTGTAGATCCAGAACTTTATGATAGGGACGCTAGCACTCTTTCTGGCGGCGAGTCACAACTCGTAGAACTAGCTTCCGTTTTAGACGAAGACGCGGCCGTATACATACTGGACGAGCCTATGAATTATTTAGACGTGACTCAGAGGATAAAGGTAGCCGAGCTTATTAGAAGTTCACTTACAGATAAAACTATAGTAATTGTGGAACACGACCTTATAATGTTGGATTATATGACAGACTTCATACAAATCCTTTACGGCTCGGATGCAAATTATGGGGTAGTCTCAAGAATAATGCAGACTAGAAACGGTATAAACAATTATATAAAAGGATACCTTCCAACCGAGAACGTTATGTTTCGGCCATATGAAATAAAGATAAAAAAATCCCTTTCGGAATATGATTCTGTACCGGCCGTATCCTGGTCGAATTTCGATGTAGAAGTCGGTGATTTCAAGCTTAAAGTGAACGCTGGCCGCATAAACCGCGGCGAAATAATCGGGATAATAGGTCCAAACGGGATAGGCAAGAGCACGTTCATGCGCGCCCTTGTTGGGCTCATTGATACTGCTGCGGGAAAAATGGATTTGGGCATTAAAATCTCATACAAACCGCAATTCCTTAAAAAAGTGGATATGCTTGTGCAGGACGCGTTTGCCAGCGTGAAGCCGTCGTATACTGACAACCAAGCGATAACTGACACAATTCACAAACTTGGTGTAGACAAGCTGCTTAACAAGAACGTTAGAAACTTATCCGGAGGAGAACTTCAGAAGGTTGCTATAGTATCCACTCTAATAACAGATGCCGACCTATATCTTTTTGATGAACCGTCTGCGAATCTTGATATAGAAGACCGTTTAGAGAGTATGAACGCAATATCTAATTTTATTTCATCTACTAAAAAATGTGCTATGATTATAGACCATGATGTGATGTTCATAGATTCTATAACTTCTAGGACAATGATTTTTACAGGGAAAAAAGCGAAGCTTGGCACTGCTGAAAATATACTGCACACTCAGGCTGCAATAAATGCGTTTCTGAAAACTGTGGATATAACTATGAGACGTGACATAGACACCGGTAGGCCTCGCATAAATCAGCCAAAGAGCAGAATGGACGTTGAGCAAAAAGCAAGAGGAGAATTTTTCCAAGAAGACTGATGATTTTTCGTTTCCATTGGAAATGTGTAAGTAATATTTACGTAATATAAAACTAGTTCTTTTTAATAAGTTCCGATAAATAAAGGTATGGAGGGGAGGAAAAATGAGGAAACTGGAGGAGGCGGAGCTTATTTACAGGAGGATACTGGAAAACTTTACATTGTATAACCAGTATAGAAATGAGCTTTCTTTCGACAAAGCTGTGGCTCTCAGCGAATCTTTGGTCAGGATAAATGATCTCGCTGTGAAACAGGGCAAATATAAGGGTGACATAAGCTCTGTATTAGACAACATAGAAAACAAACTAAAATCGGACGAAAACAACAAACCTATATACTTTATTTAGCTAGCTTTGGGCCTCGATGGACACCACGTCGAGGCCTAAGATGTGCAGAGTAGTGTTACCCAAGAATGAGCCTGCGGACGTATATGCCTTTATAAGATAATTATTCGGCAACGCCGAAGAATAAGTTCCTGCGGTTATCGTACAGCTTCCTGCCGGAGTATTGTTCCGGACGGTCCAACCCGTTACATGCACCCCTATATTGTTAAATACCGTACAGTTGGTGGCCGCCACCTCTGTAGACTGTGTAGGAAAGATACTGCCTGCGGAGAACTGCGTGCTACAGGTATTGCCGCATAGGCTACTAAAATTTGATACCAAAACGACCTCTGGTATCGATATGAAGCTGTTTTGACTATTGAAATTCGCATAGCTATTATTGAATGTATCAACAAGATACGAGCTGCCGTTAGAATAGTTCTCTTTTGTATTTACGAAAACATAATAAGGAAGAGTAAGCTCTCTACCAAGATGAGACGAGACATAAGATGAAAATTCCGCACTGGTTATCGCCCCATTCTGAAAATTATCGAGCATCGCAGTTGTCTTATTTAGCGAAATAAATGCAAATGCGGCCGAAGAAACCGTCGCTACAATATTATTGTTTGATGAAGAAAGCGCGTTCAGTGTAGAATAGTATGAGGAGAACCCGTACGCAGTCGAAAGCACCGATATTACTATTATTATGCCAACTATGGTATCTATTGTGAATATCTGGCCTTTTCTCATGTTAACCACACCTTGTAGGTTATGCGTATTATCGAATTTCCGGGATATAGTATTACGTATCTCTGTAATGAAACGAGATAGCTCGGATTCTTAGGCGGTTGGAATCCAACTGAAATTGCACGTGTAGAAAGCCCCTCTGTTATCTTTATCGTTGAATAATTTAGGTATGACGCCGTAATATTGAAGGAACTGCCAGATCTGAGCAGCTGTGACATGCAGCCCAAAGGAAGCGTAGTTAAATTGTATAGCTTTTGCGGCGATGCCTCATAATAATTGTACATTATTCCCAGTCTGGATATCGATGCGCACGCTGCGCTTGTCCAATTCTGGGGGTATCCTTGGGAGCCGACGATTGTGTTTATACCCTGTGTAGCAAGATTATTGACATAGTTTGACAGCGTTATAATCGAATATGCAGAATAGGGGTTGCTTGAATCCACTACGGAGTATATAAACAGTATCATTGAGGTGAATATTAACAAGAACACAAATATTGCGACCATTAAATCAAAAGTGAATATCTGTCCGCGTTTTCCCATCCCGAGTATTGACATAAATTTTAGAATACATAGTGGGATATTAAAGTTTAATACGACAAAAAGAGATTAAAAATTGTAACAGTACATAACGCAAACTTTATGGATCAGTTATTGAGTCAGATAATGACGATTCTAGCCCGTGGACCAGCACTTACGATAGATGTGTCCGAATCGATAGGCAGAGATACATCGCAAGCTTCAGCGATACTTGATTATTACGTGAGCAGAAACGACATAAGTAGGACTGCGAGAAAACTGGGATCATCTCCAATATATTTTATCGAAAAGGACAGAGACATCGCTCTCAACAGATTATTTTCTACGCTTAATGGCAAAGAAAAAACGCTGGTTGACAAAATTAAAACGCTCAAGGTGGTAAAAAGTGCGGACCTATCTCCTGTTGAAAGGTATATTCTGGGCGGATTGGACGATTTCATAAAAAAAGCGGTAGTAAAAGACTCGGAATCTAACCAGCAATTTGAAATTGTATTTTACTATAAACTTTCTGGCGAAGAAGTAAAAACTATAATTTCTGGCCAGAACACGCGACATATAAAACCTTCTGCGCCTGAACAGGTCCAGGCTAAAACGCATTCTGTTAGAACCGCAAAGCAGTCGAACCCACAACAAGACATTGAACTTCTATTGCGTTTCGGCTTCAAGGAACCAAGCAAACTTGATAAATCCGTGTATCTTGCCAAGTATGGTGATTACGGTCTTAACGTAGTCGTACTTATAATATACAAAACCAGCTTATCGAAGAGCGAAATCGTGAAAGCGGTCGGATACGCAACAGAGCACAAAACGGTCTCATTTATAATAACAACTGCCAAAAAGGTCGCTGAGCGTGGCGCTCAAGGCAATCTTGTTAACATAATAAAAATGCAATAATGGAAAGAAAATTGTTTCTTGTTGGGGAAGGAGGATATATATTTGTAGACCCGGAAAAAGATTTCAATACTGAATTCGGCATAATAAGCGCCTCTGACCTAAAAAATGCCAAACCGGGTAAATCAATAAAGACGCATAAAGGCAGTGTTTTCTATGTGTGTGAGCCGAATAATATAGATCTACTAAAAAAAATGATAAGATTGCCGCAGATAATAACCCCTAAGGACATGGGCAGTATAATAATGTACGGCGGGGTAAAATCAAACAGTAAGATTTTAGACGCCGGTACCGGGTCCGGATTCGCGGCCTGCATATTATCTGGAATAGCTTCCGCTGGCAAAGTCATATCCTATGAACAAAGAAAAGATTTCGCAAGAGTCGCGGAAAAAAACAAAACGTTTTTTGGAGCGGACAATCTTAAGATAGTAAATTCGGATATAAAGAGTGGTGTTAAGGAAAAGAACTTCGACTTTGCTTTGCTTGACTTGCCTGATCCGGATGAGATTCTCCCGGGGATAAGCAAAAATCTTAAAGTTGGAGCTACGGTGTGCTGTTATCTTCCATCGATTATACAGATACAAAAAACAATAAAATCTCTGCCCGCATGTATGAAAATAAGCCGTCTTATACAAAACTTAGAAACCGACTGGAAAGTTGATATGGACAGAAATATATTAAGGCCGGAAAGCAGCGGTATAATGCACACTGCATTTCTGTTATTTGTGAGGAAAGTCTCTGAATAAGTGTGCTTAAAAACATGCGAATGATATAAATTTTATGCAGATAAAGCGCTTAACTTCAAGAAAGATACTCAACTCTAATTCGAACTTTACCATAGAAGTCAAACTAGATACTGAAAGGGGCTCGTTTCGGGGTTCTTCCCCTGCTGGAGAAAGCACAAGCAAATATGAGGTATCGCAGTTTAGCGGTGGTCTGGATTCTGTTATAATTAAATTCAACGAATTTCTGTCAAGATTAAAAAGCAAAAAAGTTGATACTATAAACGATATCTTCGAAATAGAAAGGAACATTTCTCAGGAATTTATTGGCGGCCCGTCATTGTCGCTATCGTACGCTTTGATTTACGGATTAAGTAATGACCTTGGAATAGAGCCTTATGAATTATTTGGCGGAAAAAACCATATGATGCCTATCTGCAAAGTGCTTGGCGGCGGAGTGCACGCATCAGGTCTGTCAATGGACATCCAGGAGATACTTGTAACGACAATGGCAGAAAACATAAATGAAAGCGTTGAAGGCACACTGGCGGTATACAAAGATGTAAAAGAAGAGCTTAAAAGCAAGAGCGCCGGATTCCTCGGTGGCGTTGATCCGGAAGGGGGGTTTGTAACTGGCCTGGATAATTATGAGTCTCTTGCACTAGTCAAAAAAAGCGTGGGAAAGATATCGAAGGAACGCGGGCTTGATATAAGAATAGGGGTTGACGTTGCCGCTTCCACCTTTTTTAAGGATGGAAAATATAATTATAAAAAACCCATCTATGGCAAAAGATCGATAACGCGCGAAGAGCAGTCCGATTTAATCGTAAAATTGGCGGATGAATTTGATATCTATTATATAGAAGACCCGGTTGATGAGGATTTCCCGGAAGGCTACAAATATGTTAAAGATCACACAAAGGCTTTGGTCGTAGGAGACGATATGACGGCAACGGTGACAGAACGCCTAGAGAAAGCTTATTCTTCTATTAATTCTACACTCATAAAACCAAACCAGGTAGGTACCTTGGAAAAGGTCGTTGAATATTCAAAGCTTGCGGATAAGTATGGTCTTATCAAAGTAATGTCACACAGGTCGGAGGAAACGCCAATATCGATCATAACGGATATCGGAGTCGGCCTAGCCGCAAAGTATTTAAAAGTTGGAATTAATAGAGGAGAAAGGACGGAAAAGATAAATAGGCTAATGGAGTTAAATTAAATGGTATTTAAAAAGATAGAAAAATTGGAAGCCTACAAGACCTATGGCACTAGGATAGGTACAAAAATGGTAAACAAAGCACTAGAGGGCTTTGTATTCAAGCGCGTAGCAAACAAATTTACTATATTTAACATAAAGCTCATAGATGAAAGAATAAAACTCGCGGCGAAAATGCTCCAGAATTACGGCAGAAAGGACATACTGCTTGTATGCACTCTGGATGCTGCTTATTATCCTGTTTACAACTTTGCAAGACTAATGAAAATAAGCGTTAATTTTGGTAGATATCTATCCGGATCGCTAACGAACCTTAACTATAAGAATTTCTTCGAGCCAAAGGTGATAGTTGTAACGGACCCGAGTGCAAACAAAAGGGCAATAAACGATGCAAAAAAGATAAACATCCCGATAATAGGCATAGCTAACACCGATAGTGCGGTATCCTATCTTGATCTAATAATACCCGGAAACAACAAGAATGGCAAGAGCATAGGGCTGATATTATATCTTCTTGCAAGAGAGATGGCAGTGAGTAAAGAAGAAAAGGAAAGTATAGATAAAATAGAACTAGAAGACTTCGTGTCCAAAGAACTGGAGTTCTAGAAATTAGAATATGTTTGCTGATTTTTATATAAGTGGCAGACGCATAGCTAAAAACGTGAAATTCTGTAGTACTATGTCGTCTAAAGTGCTCGGGCTAATGTTCGTTTCGTCGCCTGGAAACGGTGCTTTTCTTCCCGGTGTCAAGGATATACACATGAATTTTGTAAGGTTTGGTTTAAGGGTAATCTGGCTCGACGAAAAGAGAAAGGTGGTAAAAATAGCCGATGCAAAACCGTGGCGTTTATATTATGGTCCTTATAATGCAAGGCACGTTCTAGAATTACCGACTACAAATCGCTCTAAAATAAAAGAGGGTGACAAAATTAGCATAATAACAAATCAAGGAAATGGAAAAGGAAAAAGAATATTTCGCTGACATAAACTGGAGTCCAAAAAACTACACAAAATACGGTACAAATCGCACAAATAGCGATATAATACAAAACAGTCTCGGTAAATTTAACCTGATAATTCCGCCGAGGAGCGAATTTTTTGCGACCGATAATTCAGTAACAATAAACAGAAAAACAGCCAGTATATTAAGGGCAGAAACGAGCTTAAAGAAGCTTCTTTACGCTTCCGTTAAAAAAAGGCTTTTCTCTGATGCTCTACTGGTATCTGGCGGGTTGGATTCGTCATTACTTGCTAAAATAATAATCGATTTGGGCGGCAATGTAAAATTCGTTTCTTGTGGATTCGTTGGGTCGAATGATATGGTTTCAATCGACATTTTAGAGGACGCACTTGGTATAAAGGTAAACCGGGTTAGTATAACGGACTCCTCTCTAATTATGGCAATTAAAGAGCTAAAGGCGTGCGGATTAGACGGATACAACTGTATAATGGGCGTAGTAGAACTGCTGTGCGTAAAGGCTTTGAAATCAGCAGGGTCTAAAAACTTTATGACCGGTCTCGGAAGCGACGAACTATTTTTGGGTTTTGACGTGCACCGTACAATAGCGCGCCACAGTATAAATTCGTTTGTCGAGAATAAGCTGTATTATATGCATGCTTATGATCTTCTAAGACTAAAACGAATAGCGACTATGGAAAAGATAGATTTTAGCCTTCCGTATCTTGACGATAAGGTTATAGACTTTGCTCTTTGCCATGATACAGAAGGGGAATATGATGCAGTTCTTGACAAAAAGATGCTTAGAGACGTTGCCAGGGAAGCTGGGCTTCCGAATGCGATAGCCGAACGAAAAAAGAAGGCGATGCAGTATGGCAGCGGAGTAGTGGAGGCTCTTAGGCGCATTGCCACAGAGAATCACTTTAAAAACGTGGAGGGACTTATAAGAAATATATGAAAATAATGACATTTGGCGGATACAGCAAAATAGGGAAGAATATGACTGTCACAGAAGTTGACGGTGAATTCGTAATAAATGACATGGGTGCAGACATAGAACGACTTGTCGACTATGAGGATGAGAATTCCTCAATATCAACAAACGACACTAACACATTAATGGATAATGGAATAATACCTGATGACAGAAATTTCTTCGCAAAATATGCGGACAAAGTCAAAGCCATAGTCCTGACTCACGGTCATCTTGACCACGTATGGGCAGTCCCTTTCCTTGCAAACAAGTATCATTGTCCTGTGATAGCTACACCTTTTACTATAAAGATAATAGAGAAACTATTGCACAATTTTAAGGAGAGAAACCCAAAACTGATAAGACTAAATGGAGGTAGCACGTACAATATATCGGATAAAATAAATCTTGAATTTGTTCACATAACGCACTCTATACCTCAGACCGTGCTTTCAGTCCTGCACACGCGTTACGGTGCTGCAGTTTACGCAAACGATTGGAAATTTGACAATGAGCCTACTCTCGGCAGAAAACCGGATTATAAAAGAATGGAAGAGATAAGCAAGAAAGGCATTCATTCGGTAATATCGGACTCTACAAATGTAGATGTCGATGGTTATACCTTCTCTGAAAGTGTTGTTAGAACGATGCTGCAGGACGTTATGACTAAGAGCATGACAAACAAAACTGTGTTTATAACGACTTTCTCTTCGCACATAGCACGCATAAAAAATATAATAGACATCAGCAGAAGACTTGGCAGAGAAGTTTTGGTGTTTGGAAGGAGCATGGATATGTACTTGAGAAGCGCTATAGACTGCAAAATAGTTGGAAAAAACATGCCGCACATACTCACAAAGGGTGTACAGATAAACCACGCATTGAGAATGGTAAAGGATAGGCCTGGGAAATATGTAGTTATATGCACCGGCCACCAGGGCGAAAAGGGCGCCTTCTTAGACAAATTAGCAACTGGGAGATTCGATTATAGATTATCTAGCGATGACGGTGTTATATTCTCGTCAAGAACTATACCAACAAAGATAAACATGGCCAACAGGAGCATGCTTCAAAAAGCACTTGAAGAGTATGGTGTGAATATAGCGGATGAAGTGCATGCATCGGGGCATGCATCAAAGAATGACCATCGTATGTTCCTAAAAATGCTTAAGCCCGAGCATTATATCCCTTCTCACGGGGGAATAGACAAGATAAGCGCCGGAATAGAATTAGGAAAGGAGCTAGGCTACGAGCTTAACAAAACCTCGCACATTCTGCTTGATAACCAGGAACTTAACCTATGATATGGAGAAAGTTGGATTTGAGCAGGTAGAAAACACAATATTAGAGCGCTGGAAAAAGGAGAAGCCTTTTCGTTTTGATAAAACCGCAGGCGGTGAAATTTTCTCTATAGATCACGCTCCGCCTTACATTAACGAGCGTCTGCACGTTGGACATCTAGCGAGCAATACATACACGGATACTATCGCCAGGCTTATGAGACTCTCTGGAAGAAATGTATTATTCTCACTTGGTCTGGACAGGAACGGCTTACCAATAGAGATACAGGCAGAAAAAGAATATGGGGTAGACATAAGAAAGACGCCGCGCGAGGAGTTCCTAAAGGCATGCAAACTTGTACTTGACAAATACGAAAATAAAAACAAGGAATCACTGGAAAGGCTCGGAATGTCCTTTAATGAACTAGAGGTCACTAATAAACTTGGAACAATGTACGAGACTGATAGCAGCCTATACCGAAGCATGACACAAGATAGTTTCATTGAGCTTTGGAACGGGGGGCTGATATATGAAGACACAAAGATAGTAAATTACTGCTCAGCATGCCACACCACTGTTGCGGACGCTGAAGTTGAATATGAAGAAAAAGAAACCAGTCTAAATTTCATAAAACTGGATATAGACGGGAAGACGTTCGAAATAGCTACTACAAGACCGGAGCTTATTCCAGCTTGTGCTGCGATAGCAGCAAATCCATCGGATGAAAGATACTCGGGATTGAAAAAAGCAGTGATGCCGATCACGAATGCGATAATACCTCTTGTGTACGATACATCCATAGACAAAGATTTCGGTACCGGCCTGATGATGATATGCTCATTTGGAGACAAAAATGACGTGGTATTATTCAAAAAATTCGGCCTAAAAGAGAAAATAATTATAAGTAACAATGGCAAAATTAAAGACACGGTGAAGTATGATGGGCTCAGCGTGTCAAAGGCACGTGAAAAAATAATCGAGGACTTAAAATCAGCCGGCGTTCTGACAAAAAGCAGTCTTACTAAAGCACAAAAACCTACATGCTGGAGATCACATACTCCCATAGAGTTCTTGCCCGAAAAGGAATTTTATCTTAAACAAAAAGAGTTCAAAGATGAGCTCTTTAGCATATCCAAAAAAATGCGCGTTGTATCGGAGAAATCAAGACAGATACTTGATAACTGGATAAATTCCGTGGACCAAGACTGGCCTATCTCACGCACGCGATTCTACGGAACTGAAATACCGCTTTGGTCGTGCAACAAGTGCAGCAGATATCTCGTACCTAAACCTGGCAAGTATTATCAGCCGTGGAAAGAACAATATCCTGGAGAAAGCTGCACGTGCGGTTCAAAAGACATAAAAGGAGAGACACGTGTGCTTGATACTTGGATGGATTCTAGCGTATCCAATATGTTCGTACTTGGTTATAACATGGATAAAAAATTCTTTGAAGGGCACTTCCCTGCTTCTGTCAGAGTACAGGGAAAGGAGATTATAAGGACGTGGCTTTTCTATAGCCTTCTAAAATCATATCTAATGAAAAAAGACGTACCGTTCGAATCGGTATTGGTACACTATCACGTGACCGATGAGAAAGGTGAAAAAATGTCGAAAAGCAAGGGTAACGGCGTATTCATGGAAGACGCCATAAAAGAGCACGGCGCGGATATAGTAAGACTATGGGTGTATCTTAGTGGCGATCTTTTGGACGGGGACATAAGATATTCCAAGGACAAACTCAACGAAGCAAAGAGAATAATAACTAAACTAAGAAATATGGCGAATTTTATCAGACAATTCAAATACGAAAAAGGCAGCGAACAGCAGGTCATCGACGATATGGACGCGGTGATTATGAATGCGTTTGATTCAGTTTATAATTCGGTGCTTAAAAATTATCTGAAATATAATTTTTTCAAAGGAGTAAAGGAATTAAAAGATTTCATGATAAATGTATTTGCAGACCATTATCTTGAGCTCAAAAAACCATACGCTTACGCAGGTGATAAGTCGACGTTGTTTACGCTTAATTATGTGTTTAAAAACTGCCTTGAACTTTTAAATCCGGTAATCCCCTTTGTTACAGAGTATGTCTATGGCGAAATGAATAATGCCCATATAAATACTGCAAGACTTGCAACCAAAAAAGAGGCGTCTCACTTGATACTTTCGTTGGAGAAAACAAGACCTGGAGCGATGGAGTTTCTAAATGCGGATTTACGAACCAAATACTGTGTTGAGCGTCTATCTCGTTTAATGGAGTTCGATAGCATGGTATGGACAAAAAAGAAATCTAAAGGAATCGCCTTGAACGCAGAGATATCTGAGGTGGATATACCTGCGGACCTTGAACCTTTCGAGGAAGTGCTTATTAAAGCTCACAAACTAAAAATTTAGATGGTAAAAATCAGAGTCAGCAACATAAATTTTGGAGATAAAGAATTTAATCTGAAGAAGGGGCTGGTCTCAGAGATATTTGACCACTTAAAATTACCTGATGACGGCGTAATAGTGGTTGACGATAGCGGTGATATATATACTAAAGACCGAAAGCTAAAGGATGGCATGCACGTGAATATCATAGAAGTATTTTCAGGTGGTTGAAATATGAAATGCGAAAGTTGCACGTCCGAAGCTGTTATATCATGCTGGAATGGTACATTCTGCAGGAGTCACTTCATTTCTACATTTGAAAGGACGGCTCTTGGCACAATAAAAAAGTTCAAGGCAGTTT
>JAKBJF010000029.1 GCA_021836125.1 Nanobdellota archaeon
TCATGTCTTTTATGTCGTAACCGCTTTCCTCTTCTTCTCGATCGGGGTACTTTCATAATAGATTTATTTTAAGCTATTTAATTATTTAAATGCGTTTTTGTCATATTTAAGCGTTATCGACCAACATGGACATAGAAGATTCAAGAATACGATTTGCAAACGGACGACCGATCGGATATATCGACGAATATGCTATAATATCCGATATACACTTCGGTTTTGAGAATTCTTTGAAGGAAAGCGGTTACGACATAAAAGACATGACAAACAGCATAATAGAGTCGGTGAAATCGATTAACAAAAGAAAATTAATAGTTCTCGGAGACGTAAGAGACAGATTCGGCGAAATAAAGCCAGATGAAGGAGGAGCACTTCTCAGGGCGTTTTCGATGCTGGCTGACAACTTTGAAGAGATCATAATAACTCAGGGCAATCACGATGCCGGTCTTTATAAATTGATAAATAAGTTTGATAATATCCGTTTGATAGACGAATTCATAGTCGGAAAGGTAGGTTTTCTGCACGGCCATAAATTCCCCTCCGTTTCGTTATCCTCAGCGGTAGATACTCTATGCTCAGGACACATGCACCCCTCTGTAGTTGTCGAGGACAGCAATGGCGTACACTACAAAAAAGATTGCTGGCTTTTGTGTGATTTTGCGCTTCCAAAAAAAAGGTATGAGAATTCAACGATAAAATACCTGGTTATAGCGCCGAAATTTAATCCGTACATAGGGAGTACGGATAAATTAAGGAAGACCGGCCTACTGAGATATGTTAAGAGAGTAAGTAAGGTTACTACTGATTTACTTTTTTTATTTGAGACTTAGACCCATTTTCTTTATTTCTTTCAACAGGTCGTCTTCGTTTTTGAACATGTTGTCAACGAAATAAGGCGTGAACGGGCTGTATTTCTCGAATGGGAAGTACAACAGTACCTTCTTTCCCGTAGTGTGCGCGTGCATTCTTTCGCTGTCGACTCCGCTTGAGTATACTAAATCAGAAAGGTGTATGACCACTGCGTCAGATTGGTCTATCAATCTGTAATCCCGGCGTACTGTCTGATTAAACACCAGAGTCCTCATTCTTTCATCGGCTTCTGCCTGCTTGTAAACACCGATGTCTATGCTTTTTGGATCAAAGACTATAGCGTATTTCCTTAACTTGTTAAGGAAAGAGTCCAGTTTTTCATAATTCTCCTTCCTGTGCTCCATAGCGAAGCTGGCATATATTTTTATCTTTTTTCTGTTGTATATCAAATCATAAAAAGTTCTGGGATCCTCATCTGCACCCATTATGTAATTTTTTATGTTAAGTGCATGTCCTATTAAATCAGCAGTGTATATCTCCACTTCCGACCATATAGCTATCTCGTATACATCAACCGTCTTGTCCATCCACTCTTTCTTTCGTTGCAAATCATTGAAGACGCTGTTAGGCGAAGTAGTTATCGTGACTATAAAATCAGGAGTAAACTTTTTGAAGTCATTAACGTTTATAAGACTCAGCGGACCGTTTTTCCACCAAAATGTCATGTGTCCGTCTATAAGATAATCTGTATCGGGGTTTTCTTTTATCTCATCCTCAATCGCATGAAATGCGCTTATCTTCAGCAGTTCCAGAGTCTTTATGTCCAGATTTGGAAGAGTAGACGAGTTTATGTATTTTTCGAAATTTCTTGCGCTTTTCAGCATTTCTTCTATGAAGTTTATTATTTTAAGTTTTTTACCGCTTCTTTCGGATAACTTAACAACTTCGCTTTCAAGCTTTTGTCTGTTTGAGCCCGCTGTAGCAGCGCTAAATATTATCATACTATTTAGTAGTGTCTCACGTTGATATTATGATTCTCCCTATTTAAATAACTGAAGTTCGACCGCACTCTTTAGAACGTGAGGATAATACAATAAATTATCGCATTTAGCGCCATAGAAACCATATACAGTATGCGATTTTAGTTTAGTCAACAAATTTTATCATTAACAACCATTATTTAAATAGCTTGGCATCATATAATTGAATATGAGTCCGGCGGAATTGTGGGCATTGCTTTTTGGAGTGGTCCTTATAGTTATATTGTTTGTAGTCGGGATGTTCATACCCGTCGTATTCTACGCCTTTTTAGTCATAATGTTGATAATCGCTTTCATAATATTCTTTGTAACGATGGTTAAAAAGTACACGCAATTCGAGAGGGGAGTTATATTCAGGATGGGCAAATTCAACAGAATAGCAGGGCCGGGCTGGGCGATTGTTTTGCCATTTTTCGAACAAGAATACCAGCGGGTCGATGTGCGGGTCAAGATGATGGATGTCAGTTCTGACGAAATATTCACCCAGGATGATCTTAGACTTTCAGTTGAAGGTACAATATACTACCAAATAACGGACCCGGAAAAAGCCACTTTGCAGATAGACAATTACGGGCAGGGATTATCTACTTTAGTTTTATCAGCGGTAAGGAACGCGGTTGCTGGTCTTACTATGAGACAGGTATTTGGAAGCCTGGACAGGATTAATGATATTCTGGCAGACGCAATAAGACACATGACTTGGAAATGGGGAATAGATGTACCTACGGTACAGATAAGATCGATAGCACCTCCTCAAGAAGTCATACAGGCTATGCAGCAGCCGGAGATAGCAGCTAACCTTCTTCAAGCACAGAGATTCAAGGCGGATGCGCAAAAGATAGTAATGGAAGCGATAGGAGAAGGAGGAAAATCATTGGACGACAAATCAGTCATGTATCTGTACTTGCAGGCGCTTAAACAGATAGGTGATTCAAGTTCATCTAAAGTTGTTTTACCGATGCAGTTTATGCAAGGAATGGGTGGAATGGCAGGTATGGCAGGATTGTCCGCTGCGACCATGTCGTCTCTCGGTGGGCAGCAGAATGTGCAGAACGTAATCGATTCTATAAAACAGAAGATAGTACAAGCAGGTCAGCAAACGTAATTATTCTTTAAGCCCGATTATTGCTATAAGCTCTTTTAGATCTGCTATGGTATAATCTGGAGCCAGATCACCAACCCAATCAGGATATTTACGATAAGCAGTAAACAGAACTGCTTTCATTCCTGCAGTCTTTGAATTAAATATGTCTATATCGGGTCTGTCTCCCACGAATAGTGTCTCGTTTGGCGGTACACCGAGCATTTCGGCAGTCTTTGTGAATGCGCTAACTTTAGTCTTATCTTCTGGTATGGTTTCCCTCGCGATGACTATAACATCAAACAGATGCATAACCGGGAGCCTTTCAAGCCTTTTTTTCTTTATTCCAGGATATAGCGCGGGACCGGTTAAGATACCAAGTTTTATTCCGGCATCGCTGAGCCTTTTTATGACTTCTTCCAGATGTATAGAGAGCTCTGTGTCGTTTATTAAACTGTTCTCAAAAAGATCAAAGTATTCCTCTATTTCCCCTCTCGAAAAGTTAAGACCTGTCTTTTTTGACAGTGTTTCATAAAAGAAGTATTTGTTTTCGTAGTTGTGTTGTTTTTTAACCAGCTTGTCGTATTCCATAGAGGTAATTTTCACAGCCTCTTCATACGCTCTTTCGTCTATCTTGTGCAGTTTACTCATCCGCGAAAATACGACTTTCCTCGCGCGTTCTATCGCTGCTATAGTGTTAACGAGGGTGTCATCGAAATCGAATATAACTGCACGTATCGGTTTTTCACTGACCATATCAACTAAGAGCCTCTAGTGGGAGTTGAACCCACATCGCCTGATTACAAGTCAGGCGCTCTACCGCTGAGCTATAGAGGCATAAATAATCTGATTTATATCTTGTCTATTATTAAAATCTATGGAGCAGCCAAAGTTCGTTGACGTCCATGCTCATTTGAGTGACGCTGCATTCGACATTGACAGGGAGAGTTTGTTAAAAAAACTTGAAGGATACATAATACTCAATGCAGGGGAAGAAATAGAAGAGAATGAAAGGATACTGAACGAAGGTGCAAGACACAGTAATCTTCTTCCTTGTATAGGACTACACCCAAATAAATTATCACACTATGACGATGCCGATACAGACAAAGCACTTGCGTATCTTGATGAGAAAATACCTGCGGCGTTCGCAGTGTCGGAAATAGGCCTCGATTATAAACTAAAGGATGAGAAACAGATGCTTATTCAGCGGAAAGTGTTTTCAAAAATACTGGAAACCGCTGAAAAAAATAATAAAGTCTGTATAGTGCACAGCAGGAAATCTATGGATGATACTCTGGATATTCTAGGCAATTTTAGCGTGAAAGCCGTACTACACAACTTCGAGGGGAACCTGGCACAGCTTAAGAAGGCGCTCGACATGGGCATAAATCCAAGTATTTCAACAGGTTTCATCAGATTCAAAAAAGATAACGTGATAAGAGCCATGAAAAATGATGAGTTTTTTGTCGAAACGGATTCGCCGGTTCTTTCGCCAGACCAGAACAGGAATACACCTATGAACATACCGCTTATTTTGGAGTATATCTCCAGTATAATCGGAACAAAACCAATCGAACTTAAGAATAGTATTTATCTATCTTTTTGCAAGATGTTCTATGGATAACGTGATGCTACTAGGGACTTCTTCCGCATTTCCTACAAAGGAAAGGAACCACCCCAC
>JAKBJF010000030.1 GCA_021836125.1 Nanobdellota archaeon
TCCGTACAAGTAGTTTATTGCGTCGAGGGATTTAAAATCGTGATCGTAATATACCTTTTCTACCGGGCGGTCTAGCTTCACGTCTTCGGTTATTTTGATGTTTTTTGCTACGCCGGTTATATTCGAGGGCATGTCGAATTTTGAAACGAACGGTGATATCGCCAATTTTTCTATTTTTAGATCGATAGCGAGCTCGTTCCTGGACATAACAGAAAGTGCTATGTTCTCCATCGTCTTATTAGATGCGTCGTTTACGTTTATTATGCTCTTCGCATTTACAAGTGAACTCCGGATAGCGAATATTTTTGAAACGTCGTACCCCGTCTCCGCCCAGTAGCGGGGTGCATCGTACACGGACGCATTATAATCCGTTGTGAACATTAATCCCACGGAAACGCGCGGGTAACCGTATTCGCCTATGAGAGTAGATGGAGGCGTGAACCCGTTGATCTCGCCGTTTGAAGAGATCGTTTTTATCCGGTTTATTATCGACTTGCTTCTTTTTATGTACTCGTATACAGAACTTACGTTTTTAATCTTCATGGTTAACCTATGTAATGCCGCGTGGTTTCTTCTGCTTCGATTAGCCTGTCCGCTGAGTGTGATTCCTTTTTTACGGCAGAGATTGCGCCTTTTATGTCCTTAGTATCTATTTTCATGCCTAAGTAACTAGAAAGAGCTTCTACAAGACTTTTCGTTGCATTAAGTCCCATATATCCCGGTGCACCGCACGTCTCTGCGAGTATTATCGCTGCTTTAAGTCTTTTTTGTTTTGCTATGCCGAACAATACCCCGGAAGTACCAAGAACGACGTTTACCTTCGAAACTGCTGCGCTGTCTATTCCAGATCTTTTCAATGAATTCGATAGTTTATCGTCATTAGTTATGAAATACGTCTTTGGATTCTCCGGTTCAGCCTCCAGTCCTATGCCTCCGAGTATTATGAGTTCCCTTGCGCCGTTCGCTTTTAAGTTCTCTACAAGTTTCTTTGAAAGTTTGTACACTCCCGCCTCGGTCGGTGGCTGTGCGTCGCCAACGTAGAAAACTACTTTTTTATTTTGCGATATTATCACGGATCCGCTTATCTTCGGTAGGTTGAACTTGCCGCTGCCGTCACTTATAAGCACTGCAGGCATATACTTCGAGTACATATCGATTATCGGCTTCGACCTTGAATTCTTAAGAATGTAATTAGCCGTTATCGAACCTACGTTACCTATGCCTGGAAAAGTCACTATCACGGTGGCATCCTTAAGCGAATTTCTAGCCATACAGCCCCTTTTCCTTAAGCGTGTTCCTTTTTATTTCACGGCGATACTTTGTTATTAGCTCGTCTCTGGAATATCTTGTTGGAGAATTTATTATCGTATCCTTGCCGCATTTAGCGCACTTTTCCATAAGAGTATAGATTTTGCAGTCACTGCAGTACCTTATACGTTTCATCCCTTTACTTCCTTATACTTTAAACTAACTCCAAACTCCTTCGCTTTTTTGTCCATAGCATCCAATATCTTCTTGTTTTCCGACAGCGTCTTCTTGGTATCGCCGGCGTCTACGACAAGAGAATATTTCGGTGCCTTTATGTAACTTAGGGTATAATGGGATTTATCGTCGATGTACGGAAATAACAAGAATTTTTTGATCGCGTCTATTCCGTCTTCGCTCGTACACTGAACGGTAAGCTCGGTCTTTAGCACGATCTTTTTTCTCGTTTTTTCTACGAAATCGAGAAGGGCGGTATTGGCCTGCTGCGACAGTTTCACTGCTTCCAGTGCGGATTTATTCTTCGATATCTCGGTGTAAAACTCATACAAGGAACCGAACGTCTTTTTTATGTTGTTGATTATTTCTGCACTGTTCTTAGGATAATTTGATTCTATCAGTTTATTTAATCTATTGTTAAGCGACCATTCCTTCAGAGCCTGTCTTTTTTCGTTGTCCGTTATTCTTTTTATCGATAGTTCGATTGACTGCGGTTCTAATCGGGTTAATTTGCATATTACCGTGTCATTCTCTTTTGCAATGTCTTTTACGTCCCTTACCCACCTCTTGCTAAGTTCCGATATGTGTATAAATCCCTCGGTATCGGTTTCATCTATCTGTACTATTATCCCGTGCTGCAGCAGTTTTTTAACCTTGCACACGTAAACTTTACCCACTTCAAGAGCTTCGGACATAGGAATAATGTAATGACAAGTTTCTATAAATATCTTACACACCTGCATTTTACACTTAATTTACCGAATTTTGCGCGAAAAAGAATAATTTTATATAGCATAATATTTAAAATGTGAGATGACCGACTCTCTTGACCAGTCAACATTCAAATTAAAGGTTGATAAAGCGGATGTGGCAGTAGTTGATTTCTGGGCCGATTGGTGCTATCCATGCAAGGCTATGTCCCCTGTGCTTGAAGAGCTCGAAAAGAAGTACGAGGAAAAGATAAAATTCTTCAAAGTTGACATAGAAAAAAACCATAAAATTGCAGAAAATTACGGAATAGAAAGTCTGCCGACAATAATCGTGTTCAGGAACGGAACGCCAGTAAGTTCTATAATCGGCTTCAAGTCTAAAGAATCTCTGGAAAAGGATATAAGGAACGCCATAAGATAGGGAATATGGAGCAGCCTTTCATGACCAAGAACAAAGTATTGGTTAGCGAACAGGCACTGGCATCAAGGATATTCAACAAAGGGTATTTCGGTTCCTTCAAGGACGGCAAACTTGAACTTTCATTATATGAAGCGCTTTATCTGAAAGAAAAAAAGGAACTTAAAGTAACGAACATAAAAGGAAAGGCATTAACCACGAGAAATTTTATAATGAGCGCCGAGAAAGCGGAGAAGGGCTTCTGGATAAAATATTGCGTTTTCAGGGACATGCGTGAAGCTGGCTACATATTAAAAACCGCATTTAAATATGGCGGTGACTTCAGAGTGTATGAGAAAGGGCATAAGCCCGGCGATGAACACGCTGCATGGATAGTGTACGCGCTCGGAGAGCACGATGAACTTTATATGTCGGCATTTTCATCTATAAATAGAATAGCACACAGTGTAAAGAAGAAGGTTATAATAGCTACGGTTGACGACGAGGATTCCGTAACCTATTACGAAACCCGCTGGTTAAAAATATAATATGGCAAAACTCAAATTCAAGCATGAAGCACTGCACCGAAAAGTTAAACGAAGGGATGGAGTTTCCAGACAAAGACTTTTAAAGGTAGTCCGCAAGCATCACGCACTTTGATTTGTATCGTCTTTGACGACCTGTTCAGGTTCAATGAAGAGCACCTTTAGCTTGCTGACCCAATTTAGACCTTCTATGTCCTTTGACCTTACTACGACGAAAAGCGTCGTACCGCTGGATTTATCGGTATCGTTTCTGCCAAGCCTAAATTTAAATTTGCCTATTGAGCCGCTGTCTATTATGTTTTCTACGGAAAGGGTGTTGAAAAAGGCATCTTCTCTCTTGTCGTATATTACCTGCATGAAATTCTCGCGATCTTCCAGGAATACTT
This sequence comes from Nanobdellota archaeon, assembly GCA_021836125.1. Taxonomy (GTDB): domain Archaea; phylum Nanobdellota; class Nanobdellia; order Parvarchaeales; family Parvarchaeaceae; genus Parvarchaeum. The sequence goes on from JAKBJF010000030.1 coordinate 3,521, forward strand.
CAAAAATAAGAGGTATATCGAACTTGTTCATCACTTCTATGAATACGCTCTGCGAGGACATTTTCGGCAACTCAACGTGTTCTGGAAGTACTTTTACTTCTATCCTTCCGGACAATGCGTCCGTCAGTCTCTCGAAAACGTCTTTTATTTTCATGTGATAACCGAATCTAGTAAGTATGTCCCCAAGCGCATGAACCAGACTGCTCGTCTTGTCATTTCTTAATATGAGCATGCCATGAATTCTTTCTGCGTCTTCCTCTCCCAAAGATCTCTTTAGAGTATCTAATACCAGCGCATTAAGAACTTTGCTGTCGTTTATGACTAGATCCATAAATTTAATTGTAATCGAAATTATTTAACGGTATCCTTATTTGGACGGTTTCTTAAGAAAGGCTGCCAGACCCCCTAAATTGAAAAACTGCAATCCATCACCTGACTCCTTTGAAACAAACTCCACCTTTACCGCTTTTTGTCTTGCGATATAATAGAATTCGTTCTTTTTAACGTCATCAAGGCCGTCAGATACCAGTAAAGTATTCACATTGTCGGCATCGAGTTCTCTTTTAACGGCTGTTTCGCCGTACACCGACATATTATCATTTCTTGCGATGCTGCCGAGAAGTTGCTGTACGTACTTTCTTTCTATCGTTATCCTTTCGCTGGCCAATATATCCTGGCTCTTCTGCAGTAGTTCCTCGAGGCCAGTCTCATCTGTGTAACTCGTACTCTTTGTCCCTTTTATCCTGTTTTTAAGGTCGGTTATCAGATACCCGCTCTCTATAAAATTGTCTTTGGCAGGTCCTGGCCCCCCGACAAGCAGACCGTGCAATTGCCTGCTGAAGAAAAGCTGCTTCGCAGTCTCCGCAATTTCCTTGTAAAAGTCTCGTATCAGTCCCTCTCTTTCTCTGCTGAACCTTACGGCTGACTGGCCGCCTTTTGAGAACTTTCCAGGCACGAGTGACTTTAAGCGCTTAAGAACGGTTATCTTCGCACCTTCCAACAGTCCGAACGTCGCTTCCCGATTGTCCATCACCAACAGTCCGTAAAGGTTCAGCAGAGAAAGA
>JAKBJF010000014.1 GCA_021836125.1 Nanobdellota archaeon
CTGCTTTCGGTGCATCCAATCGCAGCGCTACAAATTATGGAGCGGCCGTTGGAGACTTCAAGTCTGTCTATGGTCTTAGAACGGGAACTTCCTTGGCTGGCCATGTACAGATACCCGGACTTTATGGAGGGGATTATATATGGCAATTATTCGTCCCTGCAGCGTCTCCTGCATTCATAAACGCGTCTCAAGATTACGGAACTATGATAACATCAAACAGCTATGTCCCTAATTTCCCTCTTCCCATAACGTTTTTCGACCAGAACAACACGGGAATAAATGTTGGGCCTTTCAACTGGGTACGGGTGCGGACATATCCTACTAAAAATGAAATGCCGAACGTAAGTTTTGGTACTCTTATTTAGGGTTAGCCCATTATAAACTTGGCGGTCTTTTCGATGTCAAAATTAATTAAATCATCGTATCCCTGTCCGGTACCGAGAAACAAAACTGGTTTTTTTGTTGTGTGCGCTATGGAAAGAACTGCGCCGCCCTTTTTATCGACGTCGGCCTTAGACAGGATACTTGCATCTATCCCAATTTCGCTGTCAAATATTCTCGCTTGATTGACTGCATCATTACCGGCCAATGCGTCTCCAATAAATATTGTCTTATCGGGTTTGCTTACGCGTTTAACTTTCTTTAGTTCTTCTATAAGATTCTTGTTTATGTCGCTCCTGCCTGCCGTATCTATGAGTACAACGTCTGAGTTGACGTTCTTGGCGTGTTTTATCGCATCGAAAGCAACTGCCGCTGGGTCTGCACCGTAATTATGCTTTACTAAATCTATTCCTAAATTTTTGCAGTGTATAGCCAACTGCTCTATAGAAGCCGCCCTAAACGTATCGCTTGCGGAAACTGTAATGTTCATGCCGTTTTTCTTAAGAAGATTCGCAAGTTTGGCAAGAGTTGTAGTCTTTCCAGAACCGTTCACACCGACTAAAAGCAACACATAAGGTTTTTTACTCCGAACTTCTGAGAGAAATTTTTCCTCGGGATAGCTCAGGAGCACAGACTCTATGCTTTTCTTAATAGCGTATTCTATCTCCGATCTGGTGTTTAAAACAGATATCTCTTTGCCCATTAATTCTGTCTTTAGATCTTTGTGAATGTCGTCTAGAACTGACAGCGCGACGTTGTTTTCTGCTAATGCGGATTTTATACCAAGGTATATCTCGTCTATATCCGACTCTGTAATTTTATGTGATATTATGTGCCGCTTTTCCTTCTTTTTCTCGACCACGACGGCTTTTTGTGCTACGTTATGGTGTTCTGTCGCCTTGTGCGTTTCTACAGATTTTTGGGGTTTGTTTGTTTCTTTTTCTTTAACGGCTTCTTCGGCTTTCTCTTCCCCTACGATTTTCTTCTGTATTACGTTTATAGAATCCTTGATTTTTTTCTTTATAAAATCAAACATATTATCTATTTATTCAGGCTATTCTGGTACTCTTCGTATAGTTTTGACGTCTCTTGTTCTATTTTTGCACCGCGTTCCTGTAATTGTTGTATTATGGTTGCCATCTGTTCTATGTTCTTTGATACTTCGTTCATGTCGCCCTGTAGCTTCTCTTCAAGACGTTTTAGGTCGTATTTCTTGAATATGTTGCTGCCTATGTTTACTATGGCAGTAGACGTATCTGATACGGTACCTTTAAAAAATATTTCTGGACTGTAAGATATCATAATCTCCTTGCTGTTCTTTCCAAGCCTGCTAAGTCCATCCAAAGATTTTTGTATTGTCTCCTGAGTTAGTTGTAATGTATTTATACCGCTTATGTAACTTTCTAATTCCCGTCTTATGTATTCTATTTCAAGTAGTCTGTTGCTTAGTTCACTCTCGTCGACTTCCATCACTTGCTTTCGCTGGCTGTAGTGCCTATTAATTTAACGGATACTTTTCCACTGTCATCCTTGCTACACATGACTCTCAGTCTTACAGGTGGGTTCTTGCCGCCTTTTTTGAATATTTCGTTATTGACTTCATTATCTATAGAAACTTCTTTAGCTTTCATGTGCCTGGAAACGTAAGTTCTTACGAATTTTGCTGCGGAACCGCTACTTTTGTATGGAGCTACACGTTCCTTCGCTCGTCTAAGATTTATATTTAATATTCTTTGCTCTGCCATTGTTTATCTACCAACGTTTCGGTTAAGGCGCGACCTGTCAGTATGCCTCTTTCCAAATTTTCTTAGCACCGCAAACACTGGCGGTCTGCTAGTCTTTCTTGCGTGCTTTATAAGTGCTCTCTTATTTCGTGCTGACTTGTTTCGTGTCATATTATTTAAAGTTTATTTTTGAATCTTTCTTTTCTCCTGACATAGCCATAAGAAGCTCCTTGAGCTTTTTATCGTCTATAATTTCCTTCAATTGGTTTGAAAGGGCAGCCTGCAAAAGCATGTTTTCCACTGCATCGGCTAGATCCTGATGTGCATATCTTAAATTTGAAAGTCTCTCTCTCGCTTCCTTTGTCAAGTATTGAGAGAACACCTGTCTTTTTACATCCTCAAGCTTTTTCTTTCGCTCGAGCGCTTGATCTTCGGCTGGATTCAAAAATTGCATATTACCTCTGATTCTTTGCGACCTTGTCCACGAAAGCTATGCCTTTCGGTGTTATTAGGCGGCCATAATGGTTACCTACCTTTGCTTTCTTTATAAATTGTGCCGCTTCCAACTGTTGAAGTATCTTTCTTATTATGGCGCCGCCTGCTAGCTTAAAATGTTTGCCTGCGTAAGTATTTTTTGTTTTGTTACCATAAGTTGTCCTTAGCCTGTTGACTCCAAGCGGTTTATGATCCACATAAAATCTTCTAAGTATGCCCGCGCCTCTCAAAAACCACCAATCCCTTTGGGAAGGTATTCTATCATTAGCCGGTCCTGTTTTTACAAATTGCGACCACACTGGTGCGGAAAGAATCTTGTCTTTCTTTAACTCTTCGGCCATAGCCAAAGTAAGTTTTCCCTGTTCTACGTCAAATCCTCTTATCATAACCTAATTTTTTTGTTTTCCCGCAATTTAGGCACTTGTAATCGAGCATACCCGATTTAAGCCTAACAACCGCGGTCTTGCCGGGTATAAGTAATGTATTGCATTTTTTACATATTAAAAGCTTTTCATTCTTTTCAAGCCTCAATTTCTTTGACAATATAAGCCTCCTTGCTATGTAAGAATACCTAAGAGAAAGGGCCCTGTGACTGTCGTAAGTCTCTCTGGCCATTCCAACGAGCTTGTGCAAGTCTTCCTTGAAAATCTTCGAATTTTTTGTGTATATCATATCCGGTATAACCTTGAGTGTTTACAATATTTAAATTATAATACTACGGAAAGCTTTATAAAGAAGATTAATCAATTACTAAGTAAGAATTTTGTAGCGTATTTGGTCTACAAAAGCAATTATTCGGAGGTAATATGGCCAAGAAAATGGAAAAGAAGAGTAAGAATAAAGAAGAGGAAAAAGAAGAGGAAGAGTTTGAGGAGCAAGAGTCTGACTTAGATGAAGATGAAGATCTAGAAGAAGAGCTAGAGGACGAAGAAGAGGATGACGAAGGCTCGGACGAGTAAATTTTGCTTTTTTATTTTTTTAACTTTATTTAGTTTTTCTTTAATTCAACTGTAAGCACGCCATCGGACAATTCATAAGAAGATAATCTGTATCGTTTGTCCACCGGTATTATTTTCATATATAATTTTTTGCCTGCGAATGCCCTTATTTCGAGGGAGTTTTCCATCCTGGTTATAGTTACATCGGATCTTTTAGTAACGTCTGGTAACATTATCCTGTGGATGGATGAGTTACCGCTCTTAACCGCATCGTCCATTGGTTCTACAACTTGATCAACTTTTTGAGCAGGCCGTGTAAGGTCAGCTTTACTTTGTCTTGTAGGGGGCCTTTTGACGTTTGTTGGCTGCGAATTCGCGCCAGAAATCGATATCAGATTATTGAACATAGGGGATAACTTATTTACCATGTCTTGCACCATATTCATAAGCTTATTGCTTTGCATTGGCGATAGCATATTGCCGCAGTAAGGACAAAAATCCCAGTTTCTCTCCATCTCCTTCCCGCACATTGAACATTGTCTCTGCATAAACCAATTTAAAACATAGAACATATTAAACGTTTTACATGTAATGCTGATAATTGAATTTATCGCGAAAACGGGTTAAGAAAAGGTTAAATTTCTTAATTGAGAAGGTATTCTATGGTAAGCGGAGATTCAATAGGTTATCTTAAATTATTATCGGTAATAGTCGGTTTGATATTTGTAAGTGCCGCGGTATCGCAGCTTTTAATATCTGTGCCGTACCTCACTCATTATTCCGGAAAGGCATTGAGTTATATTCCTTTTAATCTGCAAACGGTTTCTTGGGTCGTGCTTGTTGTTGGAATAATCCTTATAATAGTCGGTGTATTTGCATCAGAGATGGGCAAGTATTTCTCATATTATTGATATGGGCTTTGTAGGCACTAGTATAACGGACGAGGATGCTGAAGTTATATTGACTTCCTTAGTCAGAGCCTATTCGGTTATACCTTCTGAAGCAAGACAGTTTATTCCTCCCCTAGAAATAATGTTAGAGGCGATACCGCAGGAAGCAAGAAAGTATCCTCTTGAAGACGTAATAAAATTGCTTGCGTGGGCTGGTAAGAACCAGATCGTTATTTAGCGAAATACTTCCAGGATAAAAATTATCACCCAATAAAGTAAGGTCTACCTGTAAGAAGTCTGTTTCAACGCTCTGGCTGCGCTACGGTAAGGTTTTTGTGGCTCCGTCATTCTTTTATCATCGACCAGAAGCGTTCTGTCATATTCTAAGAATCTCTTTTTAAGTGACTTCTCGCGCCTGGCCAGACTCTTTGCTATTACTGCTCTTATGGCCTGCGCACGTGCCATCGCCCCACCGCCAAATACTCGTATATTAACGTCATATTTATTCGCTAGTTCTCCAGCTATGGATAACGGCTCTGAAACCATTAACTGCAATACTCTGTCACCATAAGCTGAAAGGCTCTTGTTGTTTATGGTTATCCTGCCGCTGCCGTCACTTATGATTCCGGACGCTACAGCAGATTTTCTTTTCGCTATAAGGCTCACGTTCTTTTTCATATCTGTTTAGTCTTAAGTATGTTTGAAAGTTCTCCTATTTTTACTTTGTGCACCGGTCTGTCCGATCTTACTTTCGCAATTTCCTCTTTTGGTTTGTCCTTTAAATCGTCCGGCGTACCTTCATAAACTGTTATGTGCCTCATGGCTTCCATTCCGCGCACGCTCTTCCTTTTAACCATCCCGCGTATGGTGCGTTTTACGAGCCCTATAACTGTCCTTGAATGGAACGGCCCTTTCGAAGTTGAACCGACGTGTATACGTTGAAAATATCTGTCGACTATGTCGTTCTTGCTGCCTATTATAACGGCATCGCTTGCGTTCACTATAATGACTTGTTCTCCGCTAAGAGCAGCTTTCGCCGCTTGTGTTGCCATTCTTCCCAATACAGAGTCCTTTGCATCTATTATCATATTGAATATCTATTTTATCATAATTTACTGTAATTTAAAGTTATCTGTGACGTTTCGCTGACATGTATATCCTTAAGGTGCTTAATATGAGCATGAATAGTATTACGGCCATGATTATAGCTTCTGCTATGGCGTTCTGTATGCTGTTATATTGATTTAATGTGTACACCTGTCCGGCGGTTATAAGAAAACTGGTCTCATCTGTTATAAAGCCAACGCCAAGGCCAAATAGCCACGCAAGAAAATATTTTAGCCTTGGCATTCGGAATTTTTCCTCATAATAAAAAAAAGATGCTAATCCAGAAAATATAACTAATACTATTCCATAAAAAAAATGATGTAACGTTACTCCGCTCAAGGTTAGATTGAGATCGCCGCCAAAGTATATGTATGCGCGCGCGATTATAACGGCCGAGAAAAACCCTATCACGACGTAAAAAAACGTGTTCTTGAGTATTGATTGTCTAAGACCTATTCTCATATGGTTTTAAACTACGGTAACTTTAAATAATTTGGTGGGCCGGTAGTCCAACGGCAAGACGCCACGTTCGCATTAATACGAAAATCGTGGAGACTTCGGGTTCAAATCCCGACCGGTCCATTATTTACGCAAGTACTCTGCAAAAAGGCTCAATTTCTAGCGAACGCCTTTATTAGATTTATAAGCAATGGATAAATATTTCATACGGATTTATTACAGTCTTTTCTAGTCCATTATCCCTGTAAATTTTCAGAGTGTTCGCCATCATGATAAGCTTCTTTGAATAAATGAAAACTGCTTTCTTTGGCAATTTTGCCGGTTTGCCATTGGTACCGAAACCTTCGCCGGGATTAAATATCGCGTCGAGCGAGTGTTTTTCTCCAATTTTGGGAAGATTGCTCCCATAATTTTATTTAAAAGTTTTTCATAAATTAATGCATAGTTTGTTTGTAATGGGTTTCAATTTAAAAGCAAACGCATTACGTAACCGTCGCTGCTCTGGTGGTCTATCTTAAAAGAGAATCTGTTATAGAAGGGGACTAATTCTGGTTTGCACTCCAGATATACTTTGCTACAGCCTTCATTTTGTGCTGTTTGTAGCAGATTCTTAATCAACCTCGAAGCGACTCCTTTGCGTCGGTAATCGGCGTCAGTTATAAGTCTCCGCATCCATGCGTGCTTTTCTGGCCCATTCCCTGATATATACAATGTAGCGGTGCCAACCGGAAAACCACCGTATTCACATAAATTTATGTAAGCGGACCTGTCTACGAGTAATGTTTCTAGTTTTTTATGCACTTTTTTGTCGCTTACAGAAAATTGCAATTCTTTAATTAGAGCACTCCAGAATCGGCTTACGGTGGCTATATCGTCTTGAACTGCATATCTTACAGTTAAATCAGTACTCGTTTCTTTATACTCCATATTGCACAATTATAATTTTTCACCCGTTTGCTGAATCGCTCGAAGTGACTTCTCTAAGAGAATCTTCGGATTGGATTATCCTTGCCCACCCTTCAGAAGCATCTGGATTTGTCTCTCCTATCTTTTTTAATATCAAATCCCTTGCAAAGTTGTAAACTTCTTCTGGTTTTAGCCTATACATCACAATACTGCCTAACCCAAGATTTGGCTGCATGTCTTCTGTTATGAGTGGATTTGCGGCTTTTAAGTATTCACAGTACCCTGTATAAAATCTTGACATGTCATAGGGGTCCGTCAATCGTCTAACTGCCTCACCTACCGGGTCCTTCGGATTAATCCTCTGGACTAGATCGAAAAGCGTGTTTCTTGCTATATTTTACCTGCCACTCTGATTGTATGATAACGTGACATTCATATGCAGCAAATTGGAAAGTGCCGATCCTAGATTAAACCTGTTAAGACACTGGTGTAGTCTGCCGAATAGTTTCATATCACTTTTTGGACGGTGCACCGCAGTGTTCGCATGTGGCATTGTTCGGCGTTCCTAATCCGCAGTATTCACATGTTCTTGTTGGGTCGGATATTTTTGTTTCAAAGCCGTTTTTAACGCGTTTTCTCCATGTCTCCAGTGTGTCCAGCATCACATTGTTACCGAGTTTATTATGGATATGTGTGCCTAGTTTTTTCAATTCTGAAAAAGTTTCAAGAGGCTTATTACTTTCATCGCGTATGTCATCGCCGCCGAAAAAAGTATTATATATATAATAACTTGAAGGTTCTTGAGTAGTAAGATAAAGGGGACATTTGTCGCCTTTACCCTCGTGTCCGCCTAGAGGGTTCAATCCAACGTACATCATGCCGATTATTTGATTGTGAGTTATCTTTGTTTGTACAGTTCTTTTCTTGAATAGCCCTAATTCCTTTGATTCGACTTTTTCAGTTGTACGATAAATTAGATAAGAAGTCGCATCATCCTTTCTTTCATATCTTTTTATATCGAGGCCAAGTTTCTGTGCCACATCTGATATGGCGAGTTCCAGATTGCTTAGTTTTTCCTCTGCAGCCTCTGTTTTCGATGCAGGTATTGTTATTCCGTTTTCCTCAGCGTAGTTTACCATATGTTAATCCTCCGTTTTCATTTTATAGAACTCAGGTAATATATAAAGCTTTTCATTATATAGTAGTTAATTATTTTTTATTCAAACGTTAGATTTTCAAGACAAAATTAATGCTTAAAGCTGTGTTGAACGCTGTTAATCCGAAATCATCTTTTAGATGTTTTTGACTCTAAACGTGACTTCCAGATTATGAAAGCCACCAAGGAAACTATAAAAGCGGCTATGACCAGGATATTTTCCTTTATTGGTATGTAAACTGAAAGGTTTTGACTGTAAACTATATCCGGTGATATCAGATTCTGTATGGATATGTAGCCCCATACAAGCATGCCATATACCCATATACCCTCCAACAGGGCATCTACAGCAAATATTTTGGATAGTTTTAATTTCATATTTCTATTCTTATATTATTCTTTTTATTCCAAATAAGCTTGTTCATAAAGAATACGGACATTGCGGACATTGCAACGAGTATCGCTATAGAGAATACTTTATCGTAGAACCTCCCGATAGGCAGGAACATGGAGATTAGTCCTATCATTATAATGTCTGCTGCAAGCACCAACGTCCCTATTATGCTAAAAGCTCCAAGTCGCCTAAACGTTGGCATATTTATGTTGTTATTTAAACTTATTTTCTCATTCATTAAGAAATTTGAAAGCAGACTTACTTCTCCTCCGATAAATACTGCTGTTGGGTAGAAGAAACCTATACTCAGACTAAAATATACGAATAAGATATTCACTACATAAGCGAGGAAGCTGAAAACGCTGTAAAGCAGTGAGGACTTGTTGAAGCTCTTTATTATCGATGAAATGACATCTCTGATACCAACAATTTTCTTGGATGCGGATTCCTGAGATTTGTTTATTATTTCCTTAGTTTTAAGGCCTTTGTTATTGAGTATATTCAACGCTTCAGAAAGAAATGCCCTACCGGTGAGTTTTGAGTCTTTTATACAGTTAACGGCCTCTTTTGTGTAGATACGATTCATCGAAAAGACGTTGTACACGTTATGAAAAGAGAACACGTTTACTATCTCCGTGGCTATAGTTTCTTTAATCGAGCGCCTGTGCGATTCTATTATGTTTCCTGTGCCTAAGTAAGGTATAAACCAAGGAGCGTTTTTAACGGAATAACTCTCAAACGTTACAACGTTCTCGGCACCAAACTCTATCGCAGCGGAAAGCCCGCTTCTTAGCGCGTCTCCAAACGAGCTTCCATGTGTAAACCTTATTACCTTAATATTCCTGAATAATTGATCGTTATACGGCATCGTGTTACCGACGAGCGCAATCGTTCCCTTTTCCGACTTTGAATCCAGTTCTGCAAGAAAACTAATTGCATTCTCTTTGCTTATGTTATTAAAAAATGGGAGAAACAATACCGTCTTACTCGGATCCATGTAATCTAACAAAGCAAGCGGTAATATTTAAGCCTATAGTTACTTATAAAGAGTAACCATAATTATATGATATCATAATTAGTGATATTTAATTTAGTGACCGGCACGAAAATATTTATATGTGCTTACTGCTAGCAGAATTACTTCTAAGACTGAAACATATCTGCCGTTTTCGTTAAATGGTTAAATATGCGCTCTCTTCTTGGAAATAATAAAGGACGTTAAAATTCTATGGTATCGGATTTTAGTATAAAAGAGATAACGGCATTCAAAGAAGGTATGTCATATACCAGTGGAATGACGTTCATGGATCGGAAAATATTTGACAGATACTTGCTTGAAAGTGCCCTTTGTGATTTGCGAAAAGATCTTGAAAGTCGACCCTCCGCAAAAAAATATCTTTCGCTAACGCAACTTTACATACCGAAATTCTCCAGCGCCGACTTCAAAGGTGCCGTGCATGGCTGTTTTTATGAGGACGACGGCATATGTTATGTAGATCAAGAATATATAGAGACCTCTACTTTAGGAGGGCTCAAGAAAACCTGTCTTCATGAAGAAGCCCACAGACTAGCACACATTCTGAAAGCGGATTCCGGGGACATTGTACACTCTGAAAAATGGGCAAAGACAATGCTAGACATTGGTGGGGAGCTACCATATTACTACACAAGGTGCAGTGCATGTGGAATAGAGAGAATGGTTGATACACCCTTATTCTATGGTGGCAGATGCAACTGTGGAAAAGACATATCTGGGGATAGCATATTTATGATAAACTCTGGCAGGTTGATAGGTGCCGGGCAAAGAAACTCTGCGGTTCAAGTAATAAAACGCTCGATAACAGGAGCAAAAAGACTAATCATAATAGGCAATCAAAAGGTGTACGTGAACCGCGAGAAAGGTTCAAAATTTGATGAATACATTTAAGTTAGCTGTTAATTTAACGTCACCTAACTGCATTTTAAAATTTTAAATAGTAATAACAAATTTAAATTTTTATGGTATACGCATCTAAAGTTTTTGGTGGAATTTTGGGATTATTTTTGGGTGAAGCGATTAGTATACTTATTGGACTAGGAGGAGTATTAGCAGTTTTGTTATTAGCAGCAGGGGTGGTTTTTGGAGTGTTCTTATCCGACGTAGTAACGGGCCGCGCGTTGCACTCAAGGGTCTTGCGCTCCAAAATCAAAAAACTGTTCTCGAATAGACTGTTTTCATTCTCTTTCTCTCTTGCCTCGGCCGTATGTGCTACTGCAATCGTAGTTCTGATACTTATCGAAGGGTGGAGTATACTGACCTTCAATCCGAATAGCCTTGCTAATGAATATGCGGTATACGCTTCTCAGACGGGCAATTCGACAGCGCAGAATATAGCACTATATATACTCACTGCCGTACAAGGGGCTACAGCGCTTAAGAGTGGATTTATGGTGTTCCTGCCGTTAATGGCTGTATGCGCTTCTATGCTGTTTTTAGCTTCATTTTATCTTATATCAAAAAGGAGAGAAAACGTGATGCTTGGTGCCATACTTTGCGTTATATTCGGACTATCTGGGATAATCGGCTTGATTGTTGCGTTGCCAATTGTACCAATATACATCGTTACGCTGTTTAATTTCTTGGGAACAACGGGACAGAACATACCTTTGTATGCTACAGTTAGCTATCTGCTGTTTGTGTCCTATTTGATACTCGCCGTGTGCGGTTCGTTGTTTGGATTTTATAGGGCCAACTATATGTCTGTTGAGTAATTTATAAATATTTAGCGTGAAATAAGTTATCTGGTGAGATTATGAGTGTATCAAAGATAATGACTAAAAAGGTAGTTTCTATCGATGGAAACGAGAACATAAGCAAAGCCCTTGATATTATGGACTCAAAGGGCATAAAGGAGCTGCCAGTAGTGTCAAAAAACAAATACATCGGGCTTCTTCTGTATTATGACCTTATATCAAAAGACGTAATGGATCAAAAAGCTAAGGTTTTAAGATTCATAAGAAAAACTCATGTGTTGGGTCCTAAAGATCCGATAGAACGGGCCCTATCAATAATACAGGGTAGCGGTGTTGGCGCGATACCTATACTCGATGAAAAACGTATCATAGGGATAGTATCAGATTATGATTTGTTTAAGATATTGATAAACAACCGTGTGTTCGATAACCTTAAGGTAGAAGATGTTATACTGCGCAGATTCCCCATATTAAGACCGGAAGATAGCATAGCAAAAGCGAACGACCTCGCCGCTGCTAACAGAATAGACCGCGTCCCTATAGTGGATAACTTCAACCACGTAGTCGGAGAAGTGCTCGTTTCTGATATATTAAAGTACATATTCAAGACGACCGTAAAGGACAGAACAGGTAAAAAGGACAAATTTTACCAGGAAGTTTTGCCACAGAACCGAAGCGTTATGGAAATCGCAGTCAGAGAATTACCTCCAATATCGTTGACAATGAATTTAAGAAGGGCGTTGGAAATAATGCTGGTTATGAAGATAAAAGGAACGGTCGTCACGGATAACGACAACGTACCTGTCGGAGTGCTTAGCAGACTTAAAATACTAGACATGTTAGGTGGAAAGAACCTGGGCGATGAAATAAGTATAGAAATATCCGGCGATCAGGACTGGGAATTCACGCTTTTCGTTCGCGGTGAAATAAACCGCAGAGAGAAATACCTAAGTAAACTCGGAAACATAACTAAGATAAAGGTCCACGTTAAAAAAGTGCATGATGTCATAGGAAAGTATCAGATAAACATGCTTGTTTTCGGCAACAAGAAGCTCAATGTAAAGGTTGACGGACTTCGAAAAGAACTATTAATGAGAGAAGCTTTGGACAAGCTAGAGAACATGCTTGGAGAATGAACTCTCAATAAATTAGCGGTATTTTGGTCCTTTATAATCTTGGAGATGCCGTTGCTATTGCATCTGGGTTTGTTCCAACGCTTACCGTACCTATGACTGCAGTGCCATTGATTACAGATATCGTGTTTGAATTGTAATTTGCAACGTATACAAAGTGTCCAATCTCGCCGTAAGCTATAGCTACCGGATCTGTTCCTACCGCTATCGTTGATATAACTGCATCCGTACTGGTATTTATAATATCAACATTGTTGGAGCCGGAATCGGCAACGTACAAAAGTTTATTCACGGAATCATATGCTAGTGCAGATGGATTTGTACCAACAGATAAATTGGCTATATTTTTATACGAAGTCGCATTCAATACCGAAACGGTATTTGAGCCGGAATTCGTCACATACAAAAGATTATTCAATGAATCAAAAAACATGGAAGAAGGCTGCGTCTGCACGGGCGCGCTTGTAATTAGTTGAGGAACTGGATTCGTGTATAATCCAGTAGTTATGTTTATGAAGTCTACTCTTTCATTAGTGCTGTCCAGAGCGTATGCGGTTCCTGGGTAGATATTCGAATTATCTGGCCCTGCTTTTAATTTTACTGCCCCGTGCGAGGTTACGACTTGCGAAACGTTGCCGAATTGCAAGTCACGATAATTATTAAGAAGCATTATCCTGCTAAGTGATATAAATTCCGCACTTCCTTCATAAGAAGGGTTGCTTTTGAAATAATTCAAGGCCAGCATTTTGCTTTTTAAAGCTTGACCTGTCACCGTCGTCACATTAACAGAGTAAAGCAATCCTGTCGAATTGTAGATTAATACTTCCGGAGTCGCCCCGTTAAGACTAAGCAATGTACCGTTTGGATCATCGAAAGTTCCTATGTTTTGTGTTCCATTTATAACGATTGTGTACTCGGTGCTCCCATGTGTAAATTGCCCGTACAATAGCTTGTTAACGCTGTCATAAAAGTCAGACGTTATGTTTCCATCGGTAGACACGTTAGCCAGCCTGCTTGTGCCGCTTATTACCGAATCGTACGACGGTAAACCAACAATATTAGTAACTGTATATTCTCCGTCATAAATGTAACCATTTTTACCCTGTATAAGGTAAATACCACCAGAACCAGATGCTGGAGAACCTGATACTGTTGGTTCAGTTATATTGGCTACATTAGATGCACCATTGAACACGAAGGTTTCGTTTGAACCTCCGATATATGCATAATTATTGACTGAATCGAAAACCATGGGGTAAGTGCAGCCGCTCATGTCCTGTGAATGCCCTCCGTTTAGGGTTATATTATTTACGTTTGCAGTACCGCTTATTACTGAAACGTTGTACAGGTTATAACATGACCCAAATGCGCCATTCTTTACAGATACTCCTACATATAAGTATCCGTTGCCTACGGTTTCTGTCTGACCTGCAACTACTCCACCACCCTCCCAACGGTCAGTAGTATTGCCGACGAGAGCCGTGCCTTGTATCACAAGTACACGCGCTGGATTCGAAGAGGGTCCAGTATAGGATCCACTCCCTACTACATTATTCCAACTTTGGACCACATAAACATATCCATTCGTATACATTAAAGACGGATTTGACAATATTGTACCTAAGGAAATATTACCTACCATAGAAACGCCATTAAACACGTACACTCTGTCTGGTATGCCGAAATTATTGGATATCATCAGATAATACATATAACCATTTGCAGAATCATATACGTAATTTGAAACGCCGCCGTTAGGGAAAATGTTTGAGTAATTAGCTATTATTTTGGTGCCATTTATCACGTATATCCCTGCTCCATAACATGGCGTAAGGCATACCGTACTTGTCCTGTACGTTTCATAGATAAATTTGTTATTTGGATCGTAAGTTACGTTTTGTATGACGACAGGTGTATAGATTGAACCGGTCATGTTATCAGAAGAGGAATTCACAATCAACGTCAATTGTGCACCTAGTGCATTGTAGTCTTGTGCAAAATACATATAACCGTTTGCAGAATCATACGCTTCCTGTTCCGGTTTTATTGATTGGTATGTATCCTTTATTGAAACTGAAGACCGCGCAGAATTGGTGTAGTTTAAAAATTCTATAAGGTCAGATTTAGAGTCACCAACATATACTCCACTTTCATTTCCAAATTCACCGTTGTTGTTGAGTAGCACTGGCGACCAACCAACGCTCAAATTATCAATATTTGTAGTTCCATTTATTATTGAAGTCGTATTCGATTCTGGGTTTGCTACAAATACTAATCCCATTTTTGGATTATATTCGACGACTGAAGGATGCAATCCGACAGAAAGCGTTGCACTGTGCAACGTGCCGTTAATAACTGATAGAGAATCAGATCCGTTGTTTGCAACGAACGCCTCTATGCACGTTGGTGTTGTATTAACAAAAGATAGTGTGTAAGATCCTCCTGCAGAGAAGCTAGTGGAAGACGGGGACGGGTAGTGATCACAGTAATTGTAAAATATCGGTATTCCTGAAAACTTGAAGGAGCCAGATTTGTTTGTTGTAATGTTTATTGTTGCTTTATTCGAGCCTGCGGATACGTTCGCATAGGTGATATTCCATAAAGTAGACAGTGGCAAACCTAACTCGCCGAAGGTCGTTACGCATGACGTCGCAGAATAAGTGAGAGACTTTGTTGTACCCGCGACTGCATATCCGCCGCTTTTTGATGGTTTAAATACGCATCCTCCACTCGAGACATTGTACGCTGTGAAGGAAAAGTTGCCGGATGCGGTAGTAAATTTAACTGAAGTTGACGTCGAGGTATTATATAGTGTGTCGTATGTAATATTCCAATTGGTACCGGAAGGAAGACCTGATTCGGTGAAAGTTGTGATGCAGGCCGTGGATACGACGGAGAAGGTTATAGTGTACAAGCTGCCAGTAACTTTGTATCCTGAAGCTGAAGATGGTGCATACTTTGTTGTACAGCCGCTGACGGTATAATTCGCCGTTGAAACCAAGAATGAATAGTTTCCTGCTGGTATCCTGAAGTACTTAGTAGCTGCGCTGTTGGCTATGGTCTGGCCATCGTATTCCATCTTCCAGTATGCTGACGAAGGAAGTCCGGATTCAGTGAAGTTGGTATAAACGCACGGTTGCGACGAGAATGTTATAAGCTCGGTTGAGCCGGCGACAATATATCCCGAAGAAGGAGAAGCGACATAAATCGTGCTTGTACAGCTGCCGACGTTAGGTATCATATACGAGAAATTGCCGTTTGATGTAGCGAATTCTATAGTCGACGAAGAAGTGGATTCCGTTATATTATGATACTTTGCGCTCCACAGCGTAGCAGCTGGAAGACCTGTCTCTGTAAAGGATGTAACCGCTGCAGTAGAAGCATTAAATCCTATCAAAGACACTGCATTTCCCGGGGCCCTCGTATAGCCGTTGCATATATCCGTGGACTGATGACCTATCTCGGAGTCGGTCGCGTTGACGTCTGCAGTGGTGTAATTAAGATATTCGTTGCCGTTTCCTGACGCCCCATCGCATAAGAACAGGGTCGATGAAGCCGACAAAGACACTGCAACGTTATGTACCGTCGAGCTGGACGAGCCATTAACTGTATAATCGCATGCTGAACCGCCGAAAACGTAAGCTGTGAGTGACACGTAGTTGGAATTTTGGGTATCGTTTACGTAGTACGTCCCTGCTGATTGCGAAGGACATACCGCGAGCGTGGCGTTCTCTAAAGCGTCGGAGGAAGACTGCCGCTCTACGAAATAGCAACTAGATGGCATCTTGAACGTGCTGAACGGGTCAAAGCCGCTAGCAGCGGCTAAGACAACGAACGTACTCGGGCTTGAAACGGAATATTGTAGGCTATCAGTACCGCCACTTGAATTATCACTGAAAGTGTATTTTGAATATGAAAGAGAACAGCTTATTACACTGCTAGGGTATACTGCAGAATTAAGGTTCTGCACTCTTATCGTACCAGTAGTCGACGTGTTTGCATTGCTACTAACCAAGGTATAAAATATTGTTCCGATAACTGATATTGTGCTACCGGAAAACACGCCTTTTATGTAGCAGCTCACGTATTGTCCCGGTGTAAGCACAACGTTCGTGCAGTTATTTTGCGCAAATGTAGTGCTTCCGAAAAGCACTGTAACATTGTTTATCCTTATTGTCTGTCCGTACTGGTTAGTAATTGCAATCTTGAAAAAACTGTTATTGGCGACTGCCGTTGTCACTGGGACATCGGAGAAACCGGTTATTAACGGAGTGCTAGTGACGTTTGTAGTCGGGTTAAATATACCGAATGAGAACAACACAGCTGCTACTAATACTATGATTAGTATCGCCCAGCCATAGGTCATCATGTACTCTAGAGCCGACTGTGACTTAGACATATAAACGTGTATAATAAAGCGAAGCCACTCAAGTTTATAAACTTTAAATGAATAAAAACTGTTCCGGTAACAAAACGCCTAAAATGCTAAAAGAGATTGCTGTTTTTTTATTTCTTCACCAAAAATAGCGTCAAGATTTGTCTTAAGCAGGTTAAGTTCATCGCGCAGATACTTGGTTATATTATACTTATTAGCTATATCTATTGATAATGCTAAATACTTCTTTATATTTCCTTCACTTGACGTAAGTACAAGATTACCGCTGCACCTGCCACATCTTCCTGCGAGAGGCGGTCTCTGATAACGCTGATTGCACTTTACACACCTGAATTCCTGAGTCCCAAAACGTCTAAGATTTCCTTTTATGTCCTTTATGAAGTGTTTTTCTATTATTATCCTAGCCATATCTGCTATGTCGACGGCACGCAATTTCTCTTCTAGAGACATCTCTGCAGATACTTTTTCCTGCATCGTTTCCAGCGTCTTGTATGAAGATACATTTACGCCATCGTTTATGTCGGAGGTATCGTGCGTGAAGAACATTGTTTGAATTGGTTCTTTCATTATGTCCTTCACCTGTTTTATCTTAATATCTGATGGCTTTGGATAGTCCTTTGTGGCCTCATAAAATTCTAGAGGGTATTTGTCAACTATATCCAGATTGTAAGCCTCTGCATCGATGCCGTTGACGTCCAAATTAAGAGATAAAA
>JAKBJF010000031.1 GCA_021836125.1 Nanobdellota archaeon
CGCTCAGGGCGGGGCCGAGCTGGGATAGCAGGAACCTGATGGAGACTAGCTGGGATATTATCTGGGGCGTGGATGCCGCATTGGCATTTGCCGCAAGGAGCGCCAGGGCGAAGGCGGGGAACAGGAGATACCTTGCAAATATCCATGCGTCTGCAGAGAAGGCATGCACCCCATGCAGCACCCAAGCGAAAGTATCGTCATTTATCTTCATATAACCACATACACAAACATTTACTTAAGTAAATGTTTATATATTCAGATAAATATAAATACCTTTAGGAACAGCAGGAAAAGAGGATGAGGAGGAGATTACTTCGCCGGCTGCGGGAGCTTTATCCCCCTCTGCCCGGAATAGAAGCCCGAGTACTTGCTTAGCACCTTGCTCGATGTCCTTATAAACACGATATGGGCGAACCTCTGCCTTGGGCGGAGAAGTATCTTGTAGGGCGCGTTGTTCACGACCTCGAGAGTTATCGTCCCCTTGAACCCGGCATCTATTATTGTGGGCGGCATCGAAAGGCCATGCCTCGCCCACGTGCTCCTCAGTTCGACGAAACCGGCGACATCGTCAGGCATGCTTATGAACTCCAGGGTGGAAAGGAGCGTCTGCTCGTAGGGGGCGATCACCATCGATTTGGGGTTCTTCACGACGTTATAGCAGGAGCTTATATGCTCCTTGTTCATGGGGTCGAGTATGAAGTCGTCGCCGAACTCCTTATGGTGCGCTATCTCGTTCGCAAGGCGAAAATCGACGCCGTTCTCCCTTATCGAATCCTTGCCCAAAGGCTTGATGACCAGCCGCCTGTCGCGTATCATCCCATGTATATCATAATCCGAAAGCACCATGACAATCACAACTGAATTTAACAATGCAGGATTAATAAAGGTTATCAAGCAATAGCATTTGGTGTTCCTCTTGTTCATAGCTTTCGAAGGGATAGACGGATCCGGCAAGAGCAAACAGGCTGCGATACTATACCGGCGGCTGAAAAAGGAGGGAGGCAGGACGCTGCTGACGAACGAGCCGACGGACGGACCGATCGGCACAATAATAAGGAAGGTTCTCGAGAAGGAGGATAATTTCGACCCCTATTCGCTGCAGCTGCTTTTTGCCGCCGATAGGGCGTACCACATAGGCACAGTCATCGCACCGGCAGTGGAAAACGACACCACCGTGGTAACGGACAGGTATATATACTCGACAATCGCGTACGGCTCTGCGGCAGGGCTGGACAGGAAATGGCTGGTGGAAGTCAATAGCAGGTTCGTAAAACCCGACATCACCTTCGTAATGGACATAGATCCCGAAATCGCGATAAAGAGGGTCAGAAGGAGGGCGCTGGAATTTATACGCCAATCGATAAAGTACGGGTATAACGACATAGAGATGGATAAGAGGAATGCGGTGGATACAACGGAACTTTTCGAGAAAGTGGACTTCCTCGCCAAAGTCAGAAAGATTTATAGAGAACTTTCAAAAAGCAATAGTAATTGCCATATAGTAGATGCAAACAGGGAAGTAGAGGACATAAGCGAAGAGATAATGAGGATACTAGAAAGATATCGGGGCTCCCATCGTCTAGCCCGGCCAAGGACGTGAGGCTTTCAACCTTAAAACCCGGGTTCAAATCCCGGTGGGAGCATCTAGGATTTGGGGTTATATATAAGAGGGAGATTTTGAACATCTTATTTTTTAATTTAATCTGAAAATAAGAATATATGGCTGCGGACGCTGATATAGCAACCACTTTCCATAAGTTTAAGGTATGGTATGCTTGGGTCAGTCAAGTGGATACTATTAAAAAAGTGAGTCAGTGGTCTTTTTGGATTGGAGTATGGTTTACGGCGTATTTATCTATGGGAGTAAGTATAAATCCACTTGATCTTGAATTCGGTGCTTTCGGTACGGTAATATCCGGTTTTCACAATGTGTTGATTAGCCGTATTTGGGTGATTATAGGGTACGGGTTGCTAGCATGGTCTATTTATATTATAGTAAAGACAGTATGGAGAATAAGAGAACATGGCATAATTGGGTACGTTGTTAGTGCGGCAAGCTTCTTGATATTGCCGACGCTGTTCTTTTATGGTGCAAATCAATTGATGGCATGGATTGCTTTTGGGTTTATTATAGTATTTTCCCTATCTCAGAAATACGGATAAGCTTAGCCATAAGAAAGTAAATATTGTTAGATAAATATCAAATCCGATTAGTTGGTTACTGAAGTAATTAAGAAATTGAGTAAATAGAATCGCGAGTACAAGGATTATTGTCAAATTAATCCAATCGTTCAATACCTTTTTTCTCTCAGTTTCTATATTCAACTGCTTCGTAAACCATACCTCGTGAGTCTTATCTATTAATGATGCTTTTCCATATTTCTTTCTAACAACTCTGTTTATGTATATGAATATCGTAACGATCCCCAATCCTACAATGTCATACCATCCAAGGTTAGTAGAACCAAGCAAATCTTTTATTCCGCCATTATTTAGAATTAAGTATACAGTGTAAACTCCATACAAGTAGCTTGAAATTATTTGAGCTAAGAGAGTCTTGAAATCTAATTTATCAAATCTTTTAGCGAAATAATCTCTTATTTTTTGCATGTCTTGTTCATTGATGCCTTTATGGTAATACGGAACTTTTACATCTTCTAGTATCTGTTTCTTTCTTTTTTCTACTTCGTGATAACCTCCAAATAGATCAAGAAAATAGGAAATAACAAAGTCAGGAAAAACGCTATTTTTAATTTGGTCTATTCCATCGGAAATAGAGTCAATCAAATAATTTACATACTTATAATAAAGTTCCTTTATTTTCTTCTTCGTAAGTTGATATTTCCATTTCTTTTCCCAGCTTATCTCAACAAAGTTAAATAGTAGATAAGATAGGAAAAGTTCTACTGCAAGTTTAAATTGAAGAAAAGTAAGCGCAATTACAGTTAATAAAAAGAGAATTTTTCTGATTATTCTTAAGACAAAGTTACGCTTAAGATGTGTGTTCCTAGGCTCGGCTACTGTTCTACTCTTTTGATAGTTCTTCCAGCCAAAGGAAATTATGCTAAAATCAGCAGCAGATGCCAGAATACCTGAAAGTAAAGTCGTAATGATGTAATTGCCTGTAAGAAAGAATATCGCTAGAAAAAGCAAATAAAAAAACACAATAAATAATAAGGCACTTAATAACGCTATTTTTAAATTCCCCAAAAACTCACTAGTTTTCTTAATTTATTCAAGGTTTTCTTCTTTAGTCTTATTTCTTCAGTCCTACTTACCTTCTTTTTCAAATAAAATAGTTCTGTTCTGGATATTCCAATTTGTTTTGCATCTATATTAGTTAGGTTAGGGATTATCTTACACAGTTTCTCATCAATTCTAGCACCATATATGGTATAATTATCGTCAGAAACGCCGAGAACTTCGCTTTCTTCAAGATTGTTTGACTCTTTGCCGATGTGTTCTATCTCTCCGATATCAATTTGTTTCCTTTTCAACTCTCCTATATTCCCATCATACTTGCCATCGTTATGATTCATGTAGTCTAAGAGGAATTCTGAAAACGGTTTCCAATAAAACTGTGTATTGTCAACATATGCTTTGCCAGTTTTGTAATCAGTAAATGAGCTAAACGGCACGATATCTGTGTTTTTGGTGTAAGCTACCATTGGTATTATGGGCTCTTTGGTTGAAGGATCCAACCTATGCCCAATGCCAACGATAACAAAATTGAATGGCTTTAGTTTTTTATCTGTATTTGTGCGTCTAAAACGCCGTAAGACAAACGGCGAAGTCAAAGCAAGTTTACCCATCACATATTTGTTTGAATATTTGCACTCTGTCTCTGCTTTCGATAGTGTATTATAATGATGGCCTAGGATATCTTTCCAAATAGCTTTTACCTCATCTTCATTTATGCCTATCAAACCGCCCAGGCCATGGGATGAATGCTTTAAGATGTTGACTTTGTCGCACTCCATGCCATACAGACAGTACCTCTTTGCAGATACGCCATAAAACCAAACATTATCAAGTGGCTTGCCATCCTCGCCGTTTTCTACCTTGAACATTTCAACCGGTGTAGTGTAAGGGTTCAGAGGTCTGAAAAGTGCTTGGATCTTGCCTACTAACTCTGGGTTGACAAAGAGTGCGTCGGTGTCGCAATATGCAAAATAACCCTTGTTTTCCTTCACATACGCCTCTACCATAGCGAGTATCAGCCTTGATCCTGATGTTAACATGGTTGCTAGTATTGGGTTAAACACTCTGCCAAACTGCTCTTTTTTGTCTACCTCGCATGTAA
>JAKBJF010000032.1 GCA_021836125.1 Nanobdellota archaeon
TGAACATATCTGGATTAAATCAACGGATCGAAGACATAATGCAGATTATAGAGATCAAAGATAGTTTCGGCGAAGAGGAGATAGAGCTTGACAGATACTTAAAATCAAAACTAGCAAAGATAATAAACTCTGCAACCGATAACTATAAAAAACTAAGATATAGGAGCGCGGTTTTCTCGGCGCTGTTCGAATCTGTATCTGAACTTAAATTTTACATAAGCGCCGGTGGAAGAAACAAAAATTTGATAATGGAATATTTAGAAACTATATTGAAACTTAATCATCCTATATTCCCACATATAACAGACGAACTTTTCTCGTATCTTGGTAACACAAAGATGTTAGAGGAAACTACATGGCCGATATACGACGAAAATGCGATAGATAATATAATGGAATCCGAGGTCGAAGTCGTGAAAGCCACTGTAGAGGATATAAGAAACATAATCTCTAGGATAAAAAAACGCCCTACTAAAATAACTATTGGCATCGCGAATTCCGCGCGTTTCGAATTATATAATAAGGTATTTATGGAAACAAAACACAGCAGAAATGTGAATGAAATAAGAAGAACTTTGAGAATAAACGATCCTATAATAGACAAGTTACTTAAGAACCCACAAAAATTACCAGAAAAGGAACTTAAACAGGACGTCGAAGCTAAAACTTTTACAGAGTTAAAGCAATTTATAGAAGGCGCCTTTGAATGCCAAGTTCAAATAATACAAAAAGATAAGGATGAAAAGGCTATGCCAGGTAAGCCATCTGTAGAAATAGAATAAATTAAGACATAGTATGTTTAAAAAACGCCCTTCACTAATGCGATTGGGATTCGATGCAATCGGTAGCATTGCTGTGATAAAGAGTCCAATCGGTATGAAAATAAATGATGAAAAAAAATTAGCAAAGGAAATAATCGTAAAAAACAAAAATATAAAAACTGTCTTAAAAAAGATAGGAAAAACAAGCGGGGCTGAACGCGTATTTAAAGTTAAGTGGATAGCTGGGGAAAAAACCAGCCTTGCATTGCACAAGGAAAACGGAATAAACTTGTTGGTAGACATAAAAAAGGTGTTCTTTACGCCACGACTTGCAAATGAGCGATTGCGAATATACAATGCTGTCCATAAAAATGAGTCTGTACTCGACATGTTTGCCGGCGTAGGTCCATATTCCATTCTTATCGCAAAAAAAGCGAAAAAGGTAGTTAGTGTCGACATAAACCCGGAAGCAATCAAGTTGCTTGAAAAAAACATGGTAGCAAATAAGATAAACAACATAGAACCGATATGTGGAGATGCTTTAAAGGTCGTGCCGAAGATAAAGTCCAGCTTTGACAGGATAATAATGAATTTTCCCCTAGATTCATACCGGTTTCTTAAGGCTGCTGTCGATGTAGCTGCTAAAGATGCCGTAATACACCTGTATACTTTTATAAAAGCGGGTGACGATCAGAAAACTGCAGTAACTTCTGCTATTGAAACCGCAAAAAGCAAAATCGGCAAATCGGTGCTGATAAAAGAGGCAGCTGTAAACCGAGCAGGAGAAGTTGCCCCTTACGTCTTAAGAATATGCATTGATATAAAAATACACAAAACAGCCTCTAATCATAATAAAGTTTCCAATCTGGTGCGGTGAAGGACAACGTAGGCCTGGTGTTATCGGATATAACTGATATCGCTGTAGTAAGCTCCGTACGTATGTATTTGATGAGACCCCAATTCTGCGCGCGTATTTTGCGTATTAGTATATCTGCAAACGCTAGCCTTTCGAACGCATCGTTTAATGCTCTTCCCTTGAAGCTAGGATATATCTTGTCCGCTAACCATATCTCGAAAAGCCTTGCATCGCTGTCCGACGACAGATAGAACTCACGAAATATGTCCTTTCCCGAGAATATCGCCAACAGCCTTTCGAATATGGAATCTTCAGACGACCTGGGATTGAATAGAACGCTGCCCGTTATACGCACGGTATCTATATCTGTTATCGCGCTAGTTACATTACCTCTTGAGTTTTCAATTATCTTATTAAGCGAATAGGAGTCCAAATTTATTTGATTCATCGATAATATGGATAAAACTAGCGAACGCAACACATTATCCTTAAGTTTGTAGAATCTTATTATCTTGTACGCGCCGGTAAATCGTTTGTTTTTGCCTTTGAAAATTTCTCCAGATTCGGATTCGAATATTATTATCGCTGCGGTTTTTTCCAATTTCTTTAATATGGATGGATCCACCCTGAATATTTTATCAATATCTTCTATATAGATTACTTTCTTGCTCTGCGAAAGTAGCGACGTTGATTCTGCCGCATTCATTATCCTTTTGAATATCATGTCTGAAACCCGTATGTCTTCTATATCCTCGAGAGTGTACAGGTTTATTTTTTCGAACGAAGCGCCGATTTCGTTTGCCACGCATTGTGCCAGAAAACTTTTTCCCGTGCCTGCTGGTCCGTTGAAAACAAAATTGTTAGCGCCGCGTTTTATCTCAGAAAGGACTTCTGTGCTTATTCTGTTTCCATAGTTATCGAGGAAGCTGGCTATTCTGGCCTGTGGCAGTTTTAGCATATCATCAACGTTTTAGTGTGGACAGGAACGCTAGGAAGGCTTGGAATTGAATGAACGGAGTGGCGCCCTCCACTATCCTATAATCCGATTCCGCAAGTTTCTCTATAACATATGGTTTTAATTTTTTGTCAACCAAGTTATCTGATGACATTATTATCTCAAATATTTGATTTATCAATTCTTTAGTATTTACCCCACTTTCAATAAACTTACTGAATATCTCCTTTGACTTTTGATAGTCTCCCTCTATTGCGGATTTTATACCTTCTCTTATCTTCTCTATGTCCGTGACGCCCCCGTTCTTGTAGACAAGATCTGCCGTTATCGTCTTTGATATACTGGCGAGAGACTGCAAAAGATTTGCAAGTGCTCTCAAGTCGCCTTTCGAGATATAACTGAGCGCTTCCTTAGCAGCGGCATCCAGATTTAAGCCCTCTTTTTCTCCCACCCTGTCAATAAACTTGTGAAGATCCTTTTCTGACAGGGGCTGGAAACGCAATATCGCACATCTTGATTGAAGAGGTTCTATAATGTTATTTTGGTAATTTACACTGAAGACGAATCTGCATGTCGCGCTGTATTCCTCCATCATGCGTCTTAAAGCCTGTTGCGCTTCAGTAGTCAAAGAATCTGCTTCATCAAAAAGTATCATCTTAAACGGGGCGTCAATCGGTCTTGATCTCGCAAACTCTTTTACTTTGCCCTGTATAACGCTAAGTTTCCGGTCATCAGACGCATTTAGTTCTATGAAATTCTGATTCCACGTAGTTCCAAACACCGATTTGGCAAGTACTATTGCGGACGTAGTTTTTCCCACTCCGGGCGGGCCCGACAAAATCATATGTTGAACATCCATTTTATCGGCCATTGCTCTGAGCTTCTTGATGCTATCTTCCTGCCCAATTACGTCATCGAACGAGTTAGGTCTGTATTTTTCGACCCAAAGTGCCATATCTAAATCACGTCATTTCAGTAAACAACTCTGCATTAGGATAAATAACTATGCCTTTGGGCGTTATTTCTAATGGGCAGAACTTCGTAAGGTGTTCCGTACCGCGCATCTTTACTACGCGAAGTGCTCGTATGAACGTGTCTTGTTTCTCAACCAAATAAAGTGCTATTACACCATCAGAAGCGAACTCTTCCACTCCAAAAGAGGATAACTTATTCTCGCCGTAGGGTATTTCACCTATTATGAATGTCGCGACTTCCTTTGATTTAAGCATTGTAGAAAGTTCCATTATCGCTTTTCTTATTGACATTATATCGGAAAAGAACATCTGTAGATACGTTACGGAATCTATAACCACTCTCTGTGCTGACATTGCGTCTATTTCAGCACTCACCAACGATTTAAATGTTTCGTAATCAGTAAGCGGAACAGAGACCACTTTCAATCTTCCAGAAGCTATAAGGCTCCTTATAGATGGATCAAAAACGGAAAACCATGTAACCATGTCGTTTGGGTTCTCTTCTAAAGTAAAGTATATCCCTGATTCACCAATTTTTGCGCCATGCGCTAAAAACTGCATCGCCAAAGTAGTTTTCCCTGAACCTGTTGAGCCGGTTAAAAGGACTATATCTCTGCGGGGTACTCCTCCCTTTAAAACTTCATCAAATCCCTCTATACCAGATTTTACTCTCTCTACACCAGTATTTTCCATCTATTAAGCCTCCAGTATCATCTCCCCAACAAGAGGGTACTTT
>JAKBJF010000033.1 GCA_021836125.1 Nanobdellota archaeon
CTTTATTCCTACGTAGGCGAGAAAATAGATATTGTAGTAGAGGGTAACTTAAACTCTCCAATTTCGATTGTATTTGTTCATGGTTTTGGAACAAATAAAGATGAGGGTGCAGGACTTTTCGTGGACCTTTCATCGGTTTTGAGAGAATATAGGATAGTGAGGTTTGACTTTACTGGTTATGGTATGAGTGAGGGGAAGCAAGAAGACACAAGCCTGGTTAAGGAAGCGTCAGATCTCAACAGCGTGTTGGGGTTCGTTCGGGAGAAGTACGGCGACAGGATTTGGTTGATCGGTATGTCTCTAGGATGTTATGTGATAGCCCTGCTGTCTCCAGAAGGCGTTTCAAAAACAGTATTCATTTCTCCACCGGATTCTAATCCGGTTATCACGATAGAAAGACTTGCGAAGAGGATAAAATCCCGTAAAGGAGGGGTTTTGGATTATAATGGGATTACTATCTATCCGCGGTCAAACGGCGAGACACAAAAGATAGGGCCAACTTTCTGGAAATCACTTAGAGAATTTGATGCTGCAACGGCAATTTCTACATATTCGCGTAAAACGGATCTTGTAACAATAATACCTGTGAACGATGAGATCTTCGAACGCAAAAATATGGATGTTTATGATAAGGTATCTTCGAGTTGCATAAGGTTGAAAGGCGATCACGCTTTCGCTGTTAAAGAAGAAAGGGAAGCCCTAGCATCAAAGATAGCGGATATATTTAAGAGCAATCAAGAATAAAATGCATGTCTGTGCAAATAATATTAGAATCTCAATGAAAGTGCTTGTATATGGAGAATAAAAACTTCATGCAGCTTGCAATCGATAAAGCTAGAGAGGATAAGACGCCTTTCGCTGCTTGTATTGCTGGTGACGGCAAGGCAATAGCATGTGAAGCCAGTTCGGTGTTTATAGACAACGACCCCACATCTCATGGCGAAGTGCATGCCATAAGAGCGGCTTGCAGAAAATTAAAAAAACCCGATCTGCACGGATACGTCCTCTATACTACGTGCCAGCCATGCGCGATGTGCCTCATGGCTTGCTATTGGGCTGGCATAAATAAAGTAGTTTATGGTGCTACTCTTGCCGATTCAAAAAAGGCAGGATTCCATGAACTAGATGTGTCAGGGAAATTGGCAAAACGGATAGTCGGGAATAGGATAAAGCTGCATGGCGGGGTTATGAAGGGGCAATGCTTGGAGTTATTTAAGGAATTCGAGTAAGCGTAAAATATGCTAGAATTTCTATGAAAGTGTTGGATGAGATATATGTCAGATCTTGAGTCAGAGAGGAAATTTCTCTTCTACGTAGGAATAAAGGCGCTTATAATTAAAGATAAGAAAATCCTTTTGCTCTCATCCGGAAAAGAAGAACTCTCATCCACTATGAGGAAGCAAATTTTTTGGGATCTGCCTGGTGGCAAGATGGAGGCGGGTGAGCAGGTCGAGGAGACATTAATGCGCGAAGTATCGGAAGAGCTCGGCGTAAGCAAACATGATCTAAAGATAATCAAGCCGTTTGACGTATCTGTGTCAAATTTTAAGATATCGCATGGCCAACACATTCCTTTGATTCTCATGACCTATATCTGCAAACTTAAGAAGCCTGAAAGGAAATTCAAGCTCACTAATGAACATGCACAATACGAGTGGGTTAATGTTAAAAACGCAGCCGTCAGGCTGTCTACTAAGTTCAACAAGAGCTTTATAGTGAAACTTTTAGAATTTCTATTATAATTAGAATAATGTTTGGGGTGCGGGTTTGATGAAGGTACTTTTCATATGCAAGGCAAACGTCGGCAGGAGCCAGATGGCCGGGGCGTTTTACAACAAGCTGTCAAAAAAACGGGCATGCCGTTAGCGCAGGCGTAAGGAATTACTATTATAGAAGGAGATGGCATTCTAAGATAAAGGCTAGCGATCCTATTGTCAAGGCGGCGCATGTTTGTATTTCTGTATGCAAACGCATAAATTTAAGAATTTATATTGCGATTAAATTTTGTAACGATTGGTGAATTGTATGAACTTTGCTGTTCTCAAGGCCCATAAGGAACAAAGTTATGTAGATGAAACTAATAAGGCGGAGGAAAAATTGCGAGATAAAGCCATGAGGCTAATACGAAAAGTAGAAGAAGACATAGCGAAACTTCTTAGAACAGGGACAAACGAGACTAATGGAAATGTAGGGCCTCATGATGGCATAACAATGAATAAGAGAAGAAAGAAAGAAAAAGAGAATGTCAGGCAAATGAAAAGTCCTCCAGAAGAAGATCTAGAGAGGATAATAAGAGAGATAGAAAATCAAAAGCCACCCCTCTGGCACAGATAGTTTTAGATTTTCTATAAAAGTTTAGAATATATAATTTGCAGGCTGTGTGATAAAAATAATGCCCCTCGAAAGGCTTAAACAGGCCCGGTTACCATATGAGCTGCATCGTTTTCCATAAATTTTCCATAAAAATAGAAGATCATCTGCAATGAATGATAAAAATCAGAATTCCATCTTTTTGTAACAAAAATATAGTTTGTAAAAAGCGTTCATTCCGGATTTATGGAAAACAAGGCCTGTTGGTTAAGCAAGCGCCATTACGTGCCAAAGGTACTTTAAAGAAATGCCTTTTCCTCGTGAGGGCTTTTTTATAGCATAATTATGGAATATTTACTTTGGGATTCCATATTTACAAAATGCATTTTCAAGAATAGTGGCACTCCGCATTAAAGAGGTTTACGTCGATAAACTTTGCACAGAATTGCGTTCTACAGCACGATCTTGGCTTGTCTCAACAATTATACGTATTAGGCTAACACTATTACAGATGGTAAAGGAAGAAAAAGATTAGTTTTACTCAAAACCAATTAGAAATACTAAATTAGTATTAGCAATGGTGGCATTACTGCTGATTTGTGAAACACAGATAACTAAAGAGTTAAGCTCTCGAAGTTCGATTTATGGGCCATTCAGCATTATTGTTATTTATTGCAAACTTCATACAATTTGATAAGACATATCTAGAATTTCTTATTGTTTGTTAGAACTATCTAAATGAACAAGCACATTTTGGAATGATTTCTTACCCTCCGTTACCATGCTTCTGACCTCTGAAGGATTTATTAACTCGATCGGCTTATTCATTGCGAACGCCATTCCAAGATCGAACAGGCTACCTTCGCTTTTGGAATTCCAATATACATATATCTTGTCGGCGTTCTTTATGGCTTCGCGGTTCTGCGCACATATTGCGTACCCTACCGGGTCATCTTGATTGGTATCGCGTGGCGGATAGTGAACTTTGATTCCTTCCGTCTCTTTCTTTCTTATGAACTCCATAAGGAGATTGTGTTCCTCTTCCGTAGCACCTCTTACGGGACAGATTATAAATACGTTTTTCGTTGTGTCATCCTTCTTCTTTTCCTCTACTTCGTTATCTATATCCCCCAAGGCACTTTTTATTATCGATTTCATTGTCATTAAATTACCCTACTTGTTATTGATAAACCTTAACCAAGCCTTCGTCTCTTTTTCAAGTTCGTCACGCTGCTCTGCAGAATACAACTTCGAAGTTAGCATTTCTGACAGTTCTTGCATCCTCATCTTTCCCCAGACAGTGAAGACGAGCATCCCCCTATTGGTAAGCTCCCATAAGTAGACATCTCTGCGATACGAATCGGTTGTGAACTTGTTACCTTCCACTAAGCCGTCTTTTTCTAGCATTGCGCCCCCCTTACTCGCTAATTCTCCTTCGCGTCTAGGATCAATATAAAAAGATAATTTATTACCACTAGAGCCGTAGCTGTTTGATCTGGCTGCACAATCCAGCGCGTCCAAAACGGAATACCCGTATTTTTCCTTTAGTCTCTTCTGCTCTGTTACATACTCCTTTACGGCTATGTGTATTTCCTCTTTTTCCTCTTCTAATGCGATTTTTTGCTTTTCAGCGGAAAGTATTTTGATTAGATCGAGGTTACGCTTAAGCAATTCACCTGCGTTGTAAAAGTTTACTTTCTCATCTACTTTTTCAGCATAGCTTGTCGACAATTTTGTTGGCATTTCATCACCTCATTTATCACAACACCCAAGAAGCTACCTTGGCGTTCTTCTTCTCTTCCTCCGTAAGTTTTAATTTATGTTGGTTGTGATATCGTTCATATATTTATAACTTTCCATGTATCCGGCTTTGGGACAAAAGTCGTCTCCTAATCTGTTATGGTTTGGCGTCTGCGTCGTACTTCAGCCTGTAGAGCTCAGCCTCTCTA
>JAKBJF010000001.1 GCA_021836125.1 Nanobdellota archaeon
CTTTAAGTTCTCTTCTTTCGACGTTATCCTTATATCTAAATTCTGCCTTTCCCGTTTCAATGGCCGATTTTAAAGGAGACTCTTGGGGCAAGAATGAACTAGGGATTATTATAGTGTAATTCTTTTCCCCCATCACATCGCGTAATATTTTCTTGCTGATTCCTCCCGTACAGAATCCAGATGTTGAAACTATCACGCTTCTTTGTTCTTTATATCCCGAGGGTACGTTCCTTACTTCGTTCAGGTTCTTGAAGTCCATATCTGTGTATATCATATTTCGCATTGCAATTGAAGAGGGGGAAACCATGTAAAATGAATAGTCCGAATACTTTTCTGCCAGTCTATTCAGTATCGTGCCTACTGCTTGTATCCTCTCTATGGCGAAGGCAGGTATAAAGACATTATTTCCACTTTCTATCGCTTCCGAAACGCATTTTTCAAGCTCTTTTGACCTGACCTCGCTAGTACCTCTTATTTTATCACCGTATGTGGACTCTATTATAAGCACGTCTGGGTCCTTTTCGATATGTTCCAAATCAGGGGTCTCGCCGAGCACATTGCCCTCGAGGTTTATATCTCCTGTGTATACAACGCGCTTACCATTTTTCTTTACCTCTGTTAGAGCCGACCCCGGTATGTGTCCTGCATTATATAAAGTCACATCAAATCCTTTTGATGAGAATGTCTGTCGGTAAGGCTTTGACTGCCAGCGGTTCATTGTATTTACTATATCATCGAGTGAAATGCTCCTTCTTTGAGATTTGTTTCCGTCTCTTTGGCTTATCGCAAGCATATCTTCCAATTGATATCTAACGATTCTGCCTGAACGCTCTGTTCCAAATATGTCCACTTTAGGATTCCGTTTAACGGCTTCAGCAATGTTACCTATATGGTCAAGATGAGAGTGAGATATTACTACAGCGTCAACGTACGGCAGTATCCCGTCCAAATTTTCTTTTCCCTGTTTTGTCCCATAATCCAAGCACAGCAACGATTCGTCCTCCAAGACTATCCTGACGTTTCCGACTTCCTTTGCGCCGCCGTAGAATTTTAGTTTCGTATGTTAACTATTAGAAAGTAAAAGCTATTTAAACGTTTAAGCGGACTCACGACGTCGAAATTCCGTATATTTGGCCGAAGGAAGTTGACACTTGCGTTATCCCATTGGTCGTAGTGTTGTAACTCATTAGTATGTCCGCGTTATACACTTCATTTGCTGCCGTGCACTTAGGAGTAGTCGGTGACGGAGTAAGGAAGAAAGTTTGTTCTGGTGCTATGCCAGTAGTGTTTGCGGACAGTGGTGAAACCACGAAATCAGCTGGCCCTGGCCCAAAACCAGACGGTATCGTCGTTAGATTAACTCCGCCGTCTACCTGTGCATAATTTATGAATATAGTTGTGTTAAAGTTGTTAATAAATCCTATTGATATACCAGAACTGGCGCTGCATGTCTGCTCGATTACTGTCATATTCGTGAATCCGGAGGAACCTGGACCCTGTGGACTAAATATGGGGGAAGAGGGGGCGAAAACGCTATTCGGTGGCAGAGATGAAAAGGTTGCTGTGTTAACGGAGTTTATTTGGCTGCTAAACTGAAGAGACGCAGTAATGCGGCTTAGACCTAACAAGTTCGGTTGAGAAGCGTTAGGGGCTGAAAGCATGTTTATGCTTGCCGATAAGGGCAAACCTAAACTGTCGGAAAAGCATATGTTGCCGCTGACTGTCGTGCCGTTCTGATT
The DNA here is from genome assembly GCA_021836125.1 of Nanobdellota archaeon. Taxonomy (GTDB): domain Archaea; phylum Nanobdellota; class Nanobdellia; order Parvarchaeales; family Parvarchaeaceae; genus Parvarchaeum. The sequence continues at coordinate 1,740 of JAKBJF010000001.1, forward strand.
TCCGTTTATTGTCATGAGAGAACAGGCTTGACCGTTCACGGTTGACTGGCCTTGGTATTTGAACCCTAATCCCTTCAGGCTGCTAATGTTTTCACCTAAAACGCTTGTTGAATTAATTGTTGATATATTGTACTGTTTCTTTGAATAGCTGCAAGTATAATTGAAAGGTCTGCTGTTATTTGTGAATGCCAGGCATTGTATAGATCCTGTCGAGTTCTGGACTGTATCGAGATATAACGTCATCCTTAATCCTGATAAATTCGATAGAGAAGGTGTCTGGCTGCTTCCCGATGCGAAAACCCCTCCCGAAAAGAATCCAAAAAGCGCTCCGACGAGGCCACTTGGTCCAAGTTGTGCAGAAAGCCGTGAGAGGTTACCGTCTTTGGCATAATCCAATGCGAAGGCTGAATTCAGACTTACGTTCGTATTATTTAATTCAAGTCCGACGTTTATTGAACCAGTATAACTCACATTGAAAGAATTGACTGAGGCCATCTGTTTATTGAGCGCTGAAAGCACCTGAGGAGTGTTTGTAGCGGTTGATAATTCACTTTGAAGGGCATAAGTCGATAAATAACTGTGCGAAAGCATTACAACTGCGACGACAAGCACTACGACGACAATTGCAGCGATTATTACTGTATTCCTCTTGCCGAACGGAAAAAATGAATCTGGAATTGCCATAAACTTTGATTACATCTCAGGTTTATATTCCTTTATTCTAAATTGATTATTAAAAATCTAGAGGCATAATCACGTTAAGCCCATATATATTGTACGTTTATCGTTGCGAAACAAATGTACGCTTACCAAAACAATTAACTGAAAGGAGCTATTATAAATAATTTGATGGTTGATAACGGCGCTGAGTTTAAATTAAAAAGATTTTAGCATCTTGTTTAATTATACGAGCGACAAAAAAAGCATTAACGGAGATATCATAAATGCTACGTTAAGTACAAACCATATTGCCTGTACCCGTATTTTATAAACCAACCACATAAAAAGAGAATACGCGCTTACAACGACTGCGCCTAAAACAAATAAGAAACTTGTTAAAAACTCGAAGTTTCCACTGTTGAAAGCGTATCCGAACGCTAAGATAATAAAACCAGCGGTCCCCAACAGTTCTATTTCGTGTTTTTTGTAGTGTCCTATAGAAACGAAATACGCCAGCATTATTGCGACCACTATCGTCATTGCGACTATAGTAATGTCGAACGGCAAAAGGAAAAATGATAATGACACCCCTGCCAAGGCCACTATTTCTATTGCCGCGAGTGTGTTCTGTCTGCTTTCGACCGCAACCAAAAACAGGATTACGGCCCCAAGAAAAAACAGGGATCTCTGTGTAAATGTACCAAAGGTTATAAAAGATACAGTAAATACGAGCACCAACATCCCTACTATCCCTAACGCAAAAAATGCGTCGCTCCTTAGTTTTTCTCGCTTTGATTTACTTTTCATTTACGCCTTCACTCTTTTTTTTGAAGCTATTGGTGATTGCACAGGTTTCCTTTTTGAATTCTGACGTCAGAGATGATATGGCTCTATGTTTAAATTTTGATGGCATATTTTTATTTATCAGATTATAAGATGAGAAGGGGTATTTAAGTTTTTTACCGAAACAAGATTGCGATTCATGGCTATGGCGTATACAAGCTAGTAACTAGATTTAGATTTAAAGTTTGTTAGTATTTGTTTCTGCAGGTAACCAAACCCAACAGCAATGCTTAAATATAAGTCTAAACTTAATTATGTTTTCAGTTGCATGGAGGTAGATTAACAAATCAAAATGAAAGGCGTTATAATAAATTGTGATCCAGGAATAGACGATTCATTGGCTATAATGCTTGCGATAAAATCTTCTCGCCTTGATATAGCAGGAATAACGACCTCGTTCGGAAACACTTCTGCAGAAAAGACGACTGATAACGCACTGGGGCTACTTGATTATCTTGGTGTTAAAATACCTGTCGCACAGGGTGCCGGAAAACCAATCGCGGGAAAACGGGTAAAGGCAAACTATGTACACGGAGAAAACGGTTTCGCCGATATAGTGCTTCCACGTAAATCTATGTCCGTTCCGGAAAGCGCTGACGATTTCATAATAAACAACGTTGAATCCGGAAGAGTGGATACGCTGATAAGCACCGGTCCGCTTACTAATATTATAACAGCATTTAAGAAGAAGCCGGAAATCATGCGAAAAGTGAAAGACCTAATAATAATGGGCGCGGCAATAACCGAGCCGGGCAGCATAACCAGGGTCGCGGAATTCAATTTTTATTGTGACCCCTACGCAGCCGATGCGGTCCTTCATACCGATGTTAAGAAAACGCTTATCTCACGGGACGTTACGCAACGCGCGATCCTGAAACCGTCTGACCTGCCGAGGTTTGGCAATAGCAAAACTGCTAAACTGGCTGTTAAGCTTATAAAATTCTACCAGAAGTTCTATGTGGATGTCTTTAAACTGGAAGGTAACCCTCTTCCCGATGCGCTCACGGTCGGATATGCTATAAACAAAGATTTTATAGAAACCAAGGAAATGGATGTGGTTGTAGAGACTGAAGGCGTGCATACACACGGAATGTCCATTGCAGAAAGAAGGACAGGAAAATTTCAGGAAGAAGCTAAACTCAATGCAGCGGTAAGCGTTAAGGTAAAAGCCAAGGAGTTTATAGATTATTTCATAGAGACTTTATCTTTGCCGGACAAAAATTAAACTCAACAGCTTGTACCAGAGCACGGTAACGTTCTCATTAATGTTAAATTCATGCGCGCGGAATTGACTGCTGTCCCATTAACGGACCAAACCATATGAAGGATTGCATAAGAAATCGTGTAGTTTATATAAGCTGAAGCGGAATAATCATCTGTCTTATTCAGAGCGATGCTGTGATAAACGCCGTTTGTATCTATAAATGTTACAGACGCATTAATCGGAAAAACGAACAGGCTTACATAAGACTGCAGATCTGAAATCAGAAATATATTTGTAGAATTTGTGATTCCTGCAGGATAAGAAAGCGGAGAAAGGTTGTTCATTTCGATCGTACATCTGCCGCTCGCATTGGTTGTGCAACTTCCGTCAAAAATGATATGAGTCGCCGCAGACACTGTAGTGTGAGAACCTGATATGTATCCTGATAATGCTGTCGCAGCAATTAATACGATGACAACCGTTATGCCTACGGATATCAAAAACCTTAGCATAAATAGGGAGATTAAATTAGTTTTATATAAAACTTGCGCTTTTGTTAGGTGTTTGTCTAACAGTAAAAAAATTTTACATGTTTATTGTTCATGTAACTTTATTATACCGTCCAGAGCTCCCAAAAAAACTACAATGGTTTTTGGTTCGTTGATTATTATCTCGGAAGCACCATTTACATCGGTTATTTCTTCCCTTGATACTTGTTCGCTCCACTCCTTTAAAAGGAATTCAGAAAAATTATTTAGCGTTATGCTTACTATCTCGCCATTTTTATCATAATCCGCGGAAAACTTCTTGTTTTGCTTTGTGCTATATGAAATATTACCTGGCCGCGTAATAAACAAAATATCTTTTTCTTTATCGTAACTGAGTTTTACAGGAATACGTGTTTCGCCGTAATATGAATTTTTGCTCGGCATCCATTACTTATTCCTTTTATGCTTATAACCTCTTAAGATAACGAACTAAGGTATCGATGCAATAGGGCCAGTAAATCTAGTTCTTATGTTTTAGTTATGTTTTAATAAGAGCCGTATTTATAATATAAAACGCATGATTATATAATATGGAAAACAAAAACTCATCGCTTAACTTCTACCATGTAGGCAAGATAATAAAAGTAATAAAAGGAAAAAACACTGATAAAATTGCGAAAGCTGTTATTGAAATGTGGGATAGCAATGTTATAACTTGTTGTTTAGGAAAAGCAAGACCACGTGACGGCGACTTTGTAGTCGTTAGGTTCGATGGTATAAACCAAGCTAATGGCCTCCTTATGCATCCAGCTGAGATAACAGACATTCTAGAGCAAACTGATGGCGAATCTATATGGAGCGCATACAAACACTTTTTTGACAAAGCCAAACCGGCACACCCATTAACCGGCTAAATATGAATGAAGCCCAGGTATTCGAAAGGATACTGAATAGAGAGTGCGCACACTTTAACACTTACTCTAAACTTTATGCTGTAGAGACTAATCCGCAGAAACGCGCGATGCTAAAAAAGCTTCTCGTGATAGAAAAACGGCACATAAGCATGTGGTGCCAGATGTCTGGTAAAAGTTTTTCCGTAAATAAAAGTGGTTTATTCATTTCATCGTTTTTAATGGCGGTTCACAAGCTATTCGGCGACAAGATAACTTATAAATTGGTGCCTCTTTATGAAAATTTTGGCTTATCCGATCTTTTCAAGGCTATCACCATAGCTCCACAAGAAAAAATGGACTTGCTTGTTAGGATAATCCTGGATGAGATTTATAACGAACGTTCGATAGCTAATGGCGGTTCGGAAATCAGCTTCATATCACATATACGGGATGTGATATTCGGAATGAACGACGGACTCGTCGAGATATTGGGTACTGCAGCAGGTCTCGTCGGTATATACAAGAGCAATTATATAACTGCGATAGCTGGAATAATAGTCGGTATTTCCGGTACATTATCTATGGCCGTGGGGGCTTATTTGTCATCTAAATCTGAAAAAGACGTTTATTCTACAGAGGCAAACCGAATAAAACTCGAAATGACCAGCATAATGGGCCGTGCGGAAAAAGACCTTGGCCTAAAACATAGTAATAGTTTAAAAAAAACGTCTGACATCCTAAAAAAACTAAAAAAAAGCGGCAACCCTCTTCACAAGCTACTGTCAAAAGCGATGTCGATGGAAGACTCGGCTATATACCGCGCAGGAAGGTCAAATGCAACTCCTTTCAAAGACGCGCTTTATGTCGGTGTTTTCTATTTTATGGGCGCGATTATACCTCTGTTGAGTTTCATATTCGGCGTATTGTTTAATGGTTCACCGACTGTCGATCTTATAATAGCGATTACGCTTACAGCCATTGTCAGTGCTGCTACTACTGCGATCATAGCGTTAGGAACGCACAAAAGTGTGATCAATAATGTCGCAGAGTACGTTATTCTTAGTTTATCGACTGCCGGAATAACTTACTTCATAGGAACGTTAATATCCACATACTTAAACGTGACAATTTAGTGTCTGCGCACCAAATATAGTGTGCTATTGCCTTGACTCAAAGATTTATTGATTGGAGTTCAACAGATATTACATGCAAAACTCTGTAAAAACGGTATTCTTTGACTTGGACGGGACAATAATAGCAAAACATCCTCTGGACACCGCACTTAAAGAGGCATATGAATCGATATCTAAACAGACTGGTCATTCGGTTAATTATGTGAAAAAATGCGTGTCTACTATCCAAGAAGGCATAGGCGACAATTACACCGGCTGGGACTGGGATAAAGTGGTCAGCGACGTGGCGAAACGACTTGGCGCAGACATAGAAGTGAATCTCATAAGATCAATGAGCAGACACTTGCACGCCCCTTATTTGAAGATGTATCCGAATGCAAAGGAGACTATAATCAGATTACACGAAGAAGGGTATAATTTGAATATAGCCACGCACGGATTTTTATGTTATCAAGGGCCTATTTTAAGAAAATTGGGGCTATTACAGTATTTCAACAGCGTTATAACTTTAGATAAGGTTAAAAAAACAAAGACGCACGCGGCTTTCTTCGGCTCTTACAAAGGAAACAGGGCTAGAGCGGTGATGGTTGGTGACAGTTACCATTTCGATATTGTCGGCCCGAAGAGATTGGGCTTTAAAGCAATCTGGGCAGTATTCTGGATGAAAAGAGCTTATGTAAGCAAATTAAAATTACTGGACCCTACAAAGAGAGCGAACGACGTCACTGGGCTATCGAAGCATGACGATTACAATAACGGCCTTGAGCGTGCTTACAAGGATAATGTCTCGATAAAACCGGACGCAGTCATTCTTGGACTGGACGAGCTGCCTCCTTTGATAAAAAAGCTTATTTGAAATATTCTATAAAACGGTATACTGTGAAGTTATATAGCATAATTGTATAAATTATTACTTAAAAGAAGGTATTTATATATAATTATTCCATAAAGTGTCGTGAAAACTATGATGTCCCTGTCCGAACTGCTTGAAACTATCGAACTAGCACCGGATTGCTTGCAATGCACCGGAGATTCATATTACGATAGTGTAATCGAGCCGGGACTTGCGATATTAAGGTTTTACGTTGATGGTCTGTGCTCGGATGGAAGTCCGTATGATAATATAGCGAAACGTGTCGTTGATAATATAGAAAGGGGCAACCAGAAACCGCTTTCGAATCTCATAGAAGCCAATATGGACGCTATCTGCGGCCATTACGAGGGTGATTACTCAAGAGGCGAGAGGGGAAAACGGGCCCTTATTGAAGCAGCTTACCGTGTAAAAGCTAATATCGATAATCCTGAGCTAAAGGTTGCTAGACACCTCGGCAGAAGAACTGCCATTAATGTCAGGAGTATGTGTTTCCTAACGGAAAAACAAAATGCAGAGACGAAATTTGACACGGTAGCGTACGTAGCTTCTGGCGGGGCAGAACCCGCTCTTTTGATAGCCGATAAACTGAGCATACGTGATGTGGTACCTATACGGTATTCTAGAATATCCTGCCGGGATCGTAAAACTAGGGTTCCGTCGTGCTTTACTGAAGATTATCTTTCAAATGTTTTTAGCGGGAAAAATGTACTCGTTGCAGAAGATTCGACTATAACGGGGGAGAGCGTTATCGCTGTTTCGAATAGGATTAAAGACTACCATCCAAAAGAAATATATATGGCAATCGTCGCGCCAAGGAACAATTATGACAACCCCTCTATATTAGGCAGATACGACGACTCGTTTTTCGCCTTAAAGTTAAAGGAATAGACTTATGACAAACGAAAACAATGACCTGGCGGTGTTTCAAAGAGATCTCGGGCAGCAAGAGATGGGCAGTGAGGAATTAAAAAGGCTTGAGAAATTGTTAAAGGACATCGATGACAAGTCATTCAAAGCTTCTGACGTGAATGAGAACGGCCTTGTGCTTGTTTATTTACGCTATTCGCCGAAAAAATTTTATTATGAAGCTACAAAATATGATATAGACAATCTAGAAGTCGAAGTAGAATACGATGATAAGTATAATATAACTTCTGCAAGACAAAAATTTACGCCGGACATCGGCATAAGCAAGGGTAAATGGAAAGATGTTACGTCCGCGTACCTGTCAAAGACATCCTCTGGCAGCATCCCGTCAGATCTTAGTCTGGATCCAAGGTATATTTTCAGAAAGGGGATGCTCGTCTCGAGAAACGGCCAGTTCTACTCCTTCTATGAAAAAATGGGTATGTTCTCGCCGGAACTGTACGCTATCGCGCTGGAAGTGACTGACGAGCACATAACCGGCATACAGGCTGCGATGAAAGCGGATCTCGTGTGGATGGATGGTTTCAAATGTGCCAGTGATGTTGTGAAATCAAAAATTCTAAAATTCAAGTTTGATGAAGGACAAAAACAATGTTCAGGTAGGGAGCAGATCGAAAGCGAACAGCAGTAGAAGCACAAAAACTATCAGAAAAATCACCCATCCGTAGACCATTAGATACTCTACCAGCCACTGGCCAACCCGGTGCATAACACTGTAATTTTACCACTGTTCTTATAATTTTTAGGTTTAAAAGGGGCGTTTGGACTGTAATAGATTATATAAACTGTCTGCAATATTATATTGAATGGCGTTTTTTCAGAATTTCAACGTGGGCTGGCAGCTTGGAAAACAGGTAAGAAAGCTCGTGTTCGGGGATAAAAAACTGTTAATGTACCCTGTCTTTATAATGGTAATCTCTATATTGGAATTGGGTGCCTTATTCTCGATTTACTTTTTTAGCAGCGGTCTGTCCTTTATGAGCACCAACAGTCAGCTAGCCGAGTTACTATCTATCCTGGAGATTTTCGTAGCGTATCTGCTGATCACGTTTACGGCTACATATGGTATAATCGCTATGCTTATCGCATTCAGAGCATATTCCAGCGGTAAAGAAATGGGCTTAGTTGAGGCTATTTCAATAACGAGCGGTTATACTAAATACATATTAGAGTGGGCCATTTTTTATGCAATTGTCTTAATGGTTTTGAGGATGATGTCGCGCAACAGGATGATCGGGTTCATGGCAAATCTTGTCGGGGGAATTGCGCTTAGCATCGCTACGATCTTCGTTGTGCCGGTAATAATAGACAACAAGCTGGGACCCATTGCCGCTATAAAGCTGAGTGCCAAAACGTTCATTGACAATTTCGGCAGGACGGTGGGCGGGATAGCATTTATAGACCTGTATAACTTAGTTTTCATACTGGTAGGTGTTGCGATCTTTGCTGGAGGCATACTTGCTTTTTCCCTAACCGGGAGTCTGTTCGCGTTCGCCTACGGATACATGATTCCTATAATCGCAATGGCAGCCGGTGTTTTATTTATAATATTTGGGATATTGATGATGTACGTGAGTTCGAATGTGTACCGCTTCATCTTGTATGAGTTCATAAACGGCAAGCCGTTGCCAAATGGAATAGACGAGAATCTTATCAAATCCCAGGTTCCTGGGGCTAAAGGATAGACTCCTCGTCTTTTTTTACGATTGTAACTCTAACATCCCTGCTAAACTTTTATGCTGCGACAGTAAAGAACAGGGCAACATGACCTTTTTATGTATAGTTTAGACGGATAACCGTTGGAAAAAGAAAACATATGCTTTACCGCTTGCACCAGTGCTTCTGAAGTCCGGTTAAAACTTCGTTAGCTCTTGTCATCGCTGTTTTTAACATAACCGTGTTATGTTTCACACAAAATAAAAAAGAATTTATTGCACTGTTATATAACATAATATGGACGTGAACAACTTCCTGATCCTCGCCATTTTCACAATCGTGGGCATAGGTCTATGGATAGGCATGATAGTCATGGAGAACGTGCTAAGTCCGCGTGTAAAGGCGCGTGGGATGGGCCCTGCGGTAATCGAAAGCGGAGAAAAGAGCCTGACGCTCTCAAGACTTGTCGGATTTGGATATTATTTTTATGCCATCCTTTTCGTGATCATGGAGGCGCTGCTCGTCCTTGTTTTCTTGTGGTCTCAGAACGCACAGCTTCTTGGGCCGTATATGTTTATAGTAATAGCAATAGCACTATTGTATGCCATACTTTTGATTAGATATGCGCTTTCCAAACTTAACGAGGTCATATGATGAAAAAGGAAATCGGTAATTTCGGCGGATTATCCTATCCGGGGCTGGGCGAAGTGCTTTTAACAAAAGCTGACAACTTTATAGAAACCGTGCTTAACTGGGGGCGAAGTAATTCTTTATGGCCGCTTACTTTTGGCACAAAGTGCTGCGCGATGGAGATGATACCCTTCGGTGCGACAAAGGTCGACGCGGACAGGCTTGGGACTCTTTTCATAGGTGATTCGCCCAGGCAGGCAGATCTTATACTTGTAAGCGGTACAATATCAAAGAAAATGGCGCGCAGGCTTATCAACGTATACGAACAGATGCCTTCTCCAAAATACGTGATTGCGGTCGGTGCCTGCAACATAAGCGGCGGGCTGTTCCATGACAGTTACAACACTATAGAAGGAATTGACCGAATAATGCCTGTAGATGCATTCATACCTGGTTGTCCTCCTAGACCGGAAGAATTCTTAGACGCGGTGCGCGTTCTGCAAAAACTCATACGCGAAAACAAGATAGAAAGGTACGGGAATGGAAGTGATTGACGCGCTTGCATCGAAATTCGGCGATTCTATAAAGGACGTAAGTGTGCCATCACAGAAGGAAAAAATAGTTGAGCTTTCTGATTCTAAAAGGATTTTGGACGCCGCAAAAATTATCGGTAAACATTTGGATGCACTATTCATGCTTATGGTCGTAGACAGGCTTCCTGAAATCTTTGAGATGAATTATGTATTTTTCAGTTATTCCAGCACGGATGTCCTTGTGCTACGCACTAAAGTAGACCGAGAAAAGGCGAAGATAGACTCTCTGGCGAATATGTTCAAATCTGCGGAATGGGAAGAAAGGGAAGCTTATGATATGTTTGGTATAACTTTCAATGGACACCCCAACCTTAAGCGGCTGCTTTTGCCGGAAGACTGGCCTGGCCGGCCGTTAAGAAAGGACTTCATAGTGACCGAGGAGGTAAGACGCTGGACCGGCCTTGACATGAAATTTTGAAGTATGGAAAAAAAGTCTACTGAAGAAGGAATAGAAATAAACATCGGTCCAGTGCACCCATCCACCCACGGCGTGCTCAAATTCGTCGTAAACATAGAAGGCGACAATGTTAAAAAAGCCGTCCCTGAAATCGGGTTCGTTCATCGTGGTGTTGAAAAGATAGCGGAAGGAAGGCCTTATCTGCGTTTCCTGCCGGTTATAGACAAACTGGATTATGTAGCTGCCCTTAACTGGGAAGTTATGTATGCAATGCTTCTGGAAAAGGCAGCGAATATGTCCGTCACGCCGCGTGCGGTTTATATAAGAACGATAATGTGCGAGCTTCAGAGGATAATGAGCCACCTTTTGTTCATAGGGCATACTGGAGAAGACTTGGGCAACACTACTCTGTTCATGTGGGGTTTCAGGGAACGCGAACTACTGATGGATGTGACTGAGAAGATAAGCGGTGGTAGGCTCGCACCCGTATATATGATAACGGGAGGAACTTTCTATGACCTGCCGGCAGATATAAGTGATTATCTTCTGCCGAGGCTGGACCTTATAGAGAAAAGATTAAAGAATGAGTATAAAGCGATGTCCTATGAGAACGAGATGTTTAAGGCTAGGACTGTCGGTGTCGGTATGCTCGATTACAATATGGCAAAGGAGTATGGAATAACAGGCCCTAACCTTCGTGCTACCGGCGTGAAAAACGACTTGAGAAAGGATGAGCCTTACCTCGCATATGACAAACTTGATTTTGATGCGATAAGCGAAAATGGATGCGACACATATTCTCGTTTCATGGTCAGGGTAAACGAAATATTCGAATCGATAAAAATCATAAAGCAGGCGCTAAAGGACATCCCGCCCGGCGCATCGCGGACTAAGACGGCGTGGTTCTTTAACGTACCTGCTTCTTACACGTTTATCAGACAGGAGACTCCTAGGGGAGAAGGTGCTATGTATCTGGTAAGTGATGGCACACAGAATCCGTACAGGCTAAAGATAAGGAGCCCTTGCCTTTACTCGGTACAGGCGTTCGAAAGGATATTTAATGGCGGGAGAGTAGCAGACATCGCGGCTATAATCGGAAGTCTTGACCCGACTCCCGGAGAGGTCGACAGGTAATGTTTGAGCTCATATATCCCTGGCTAAGTAGCTTCCTACCGCCTCTGCTGGCTTATTTAGGAACTCTTTTGATTCTGCTTGTAATAGCCCTGTTGCTTGTTTTTATTATCCCCGTAATACTGGGATGGGTGGACCGCAAGATGTCTGCCAGGATCCAATCAAGGTACGGCCCTGTGTATGTGGGTAAGTTCGGATTGTTACAAAATATAGCAGATGTCGTAAAATTAATGGGTAAAAGGTTTATAGAAAACCGAAACATAGACAGGTTGGCATTTGATTTTGTGCCTATAGCTTTCGCTACTACCGGGCTGATGATAATCCTGATAATTCCATGGGGATATTCGAATCTTGCGATCCTTGAACTGCCATACAATCTGCTTTTCCTGTATGTTCTCCTGGCCGTATCGCCTTTGTTCGTGCTTATAGCTGGTTGGGGTGAAAACAACAAATATGCTCTTCTCGGTGGTTTCAGGGGCGCGGCACAGATAATAACGTACGAACTAAGCCTCATCGTAGTGATGATAAGCGTTGCGTTGTTCTCTGGCAGCTATGATATAACAAAAATAGTGGCTGCGCAATCGTCCGCCTGGCTGATAGAATATTTACCCGTGACTTTCATAGTTTTCATACTTGCTAGTCTGGCCATAATAGAGCGCGCACCATTTGACCTCCCGGAAGCATCGCAGGAACTACAGGCTGGCTGGAAGATTGAGTACAGCGGAATCAAGTACGGCCTTTTCTTACTTGAAGAATACGTAAAAGTACTGGCGATATCTATGCTTGCGGTCTATCTGTTCTTTGGAGGCTGGAACGGCCCCGTGCTTCCCCCATTTGTGTGGTTTTGGATAAAGACAGTTATATTCACTTTCCTGTTCATGTCGCTTAGATGGGTGTTCAACAGAGTCAGGATAGACCAGCTAGTAAGGTTTGGATTGAACGTTCTACTTCCTCTTTCTATAGCAAATCTTTTAATCGCCGGGCTTGTTGTGACGTTATGACGATAAAAGAGACTATAAAGGCCGCGGGCTATGCGCTTAAAAACATGACTAAGAAACCGTCCACGGTAATGTATCCTGATGTGCCTTTGCCCGTCGAGAAGCGCTCACGCGGCATGCTGAGTTTAGACCTTGAAAATTGCATAGGATGTGAGCTGTGTTTCAGGATCTGCCCTGCAGATGCGATAAGGATGACGAAACTCGACGTACATTATCCTAAGAATGCGCGTGATGAGGCTCCGGCAATAGATTTCAACAAGTGTATCTTCTGTGGACTGTGCAGTGAGATATGCCCGCCGCAGGTCCTTCACCATACGCACAAATTTGATATATCGACGTCAAGCCACAGCGATCTTGAGTATTCGCCGCAGGAGTTGAAAGAGGTCTTTTTTTCCGAATACAAAAACAAGATTTCCGAATATGAGCTTCCGGCGAGCAGGAGCGTGCAGTCTGGGAGCGCTACCGCGGCCGCAAAACCGCCGGAGCAGAACAACGCTCAAAACAGCGAAAAAGGCCAATAGAATCAATTTACATTATCTAAAAAGATTTATACTAAATATTTTCAATAAACTATCATGAATGCGAAGCGTCGGACGAGCAAGAAAACTACAAAGAAAGTTCCTGAAGACGAGGAAAAACGCGCGGGAGACTGGGAAGAACGAGAAGACCGTACAGATGCAAAGGAGTCAGGAGATAATTATATATGAACTCTAAACTAGAGAAGACAATCTCGGACGAAGAAGTACTTGAAGAATCGATAGATCGGACGGATATGCCTAACGACATTAAACTTGAGAGCCTTATAAACGCTGCCGTATCGGGGGGCGCAAACCTGCAGAAACGGCGCAGAAACGTCAGAAAACTGTTCGATTATCTTTCCAGTGAGATACCTGCATATTTTGGCCTAAAAAAACCAAGAGTATACTTAAGATTTGGTAGATATCAAGATTTTAAGAGAAGAGTTGGCTGGAAGAAAATCGCGGCAACGGCTTTCTATAACGGAAAGAAAACAATATACTTGAATGAAAGGACACTTAAGCCGCCGTACAGAGGTGTAACCTACAGTAAAGCGATGGTGGTTAACCCTGGCAGAGCGCTTGCGCTCGCCCTTGCTCATGAACTAGGTCATGCGTTGGACTATAATTACAACCAACAGCAGTTCGATGGTACTATATTTGCGTACATTAACGATGTGAAGACACCGTATCTATACGCACGGTCTTTACAGGAAAGCACTGCAGAAGCGGTTGCAACAGCATATCTGAAGAGCGCTCTTTGTGACTTCAGTTACACGAGCCTATCTGAACGCAGCTTTAACGACAACGGTACGGCGTTTATTTATGGATGCTCAATCTGTGCCGGAAAACTTGTATCGTCAATTGACGAAAGGTCACGCGTAAAAATTATCAGGGAGGTCATCCTGTCGCGTAATCCGGACAAAAAACTTGAACGTCTGTTTTCTGGGGAATTTAACAAGGTTAGCGCAAGGATGGTTAAAGTATCAAACGGCTATCTAAATACAAAAAAATGAGGGAAGCACGACGCTGATTATGGCTGTTGAACAAAATACTCAGGAACAGTATATTCAGGAATAGTAAGGTCAGATAACGAAATGAAATGTGGGCTGGACCTAAAAAGTGGCTTATTTTAAGGTTTTATACGCATCCATGCAAATATTTATCTTAATAAATTGTCTGTAATACGTGCGAAATATATGTCTACATTTAATGCGCCGCCTCCAGAAGGGCCTGCACCGCTGCAGCCTCCGAGCGGTCTGAGAATAAAACTTACAAAGCTAACAACGACCCCGTCAAGAAGCAGCTTATACGCAATAGTTATAGGTGTGATAATAGCGGTGATAGCCGTCATTTTGATACTTGGTTTGTATGTTTTAAAATCGCCAAGTTCACCCAGCATAAATCTTCCACTGGCACTCACTGTTTCTAACGCTACAGCGAATTCGTCGTTATTATTTTTTAAGGTGATGAACGAAAACAACGATTCTGTTCACTTGGCTGCCCTCTCCGCAATATTCAAGGGATCAACTTATTCTAATTTTCAATGCGCTTCGGATTATATAACTGGTCATAATTATACTATCTGCAATGTAAAGACCAGCAATTTGCTACCTAATTCGTCTGTAGAATTATCACTTAAATACAACCTTATAAATTCTAGCATGTATAATTCGCTGAATGAATCGCTTCAGATAAAAAGCTTATCGAACATAAGCGGATATGTTTATACCAAATTCAATGAAACCGGTCTTCCCTCGGGTTCAATTTGGCGCGTCGGATTCAATGGAATTTACATAAATACAAACAGAACCTCTGTGTGGTTTTATAATAGCATGAATATCTATTCGTTTAATGTTTCGGCCGTGACCGTGTCGGGCTGTATATTCACACCGTCGCCAAAGAACGGCAGAATTGCCGCTGCAATAACCGAAATTGTGAGATTTAATTCCTCTTGTTCGGCATCATTTTCGGAGTCTGGATTGCCAGCTGGAATGAGTTGGTCGGTAACGTATGACGGTATAACTAAATCGACTAGTGCACCTTCAAACATAGTTTTCACGACACGGGCGGGCGTGTTTAATTATTCTGTTAATTCTTTAACTACGGCCTCTGGCAGTTGTACAACGATGTATTCTCCTTCACCAGCCGCCGGTAGGTTGGTTGCCGGATTTGCACTTTCGATATCCTTCTCTTCAAGCACCTCGTGCAGCAACTCCACACATGTTAACACTACGTTCTCCAGCTCAGGTTTGTCGACTGGAATTAGTTGGTCGGTAACGTATGACGGTATAACTAAATCGGCTAGTGCACCTTCAAACATAGTTTTCACGACTTCCACAGGCACATTCGCGTATTCGGTTCCTACAATTTCAAATTCTTCCTCAAATTGTACGACGATGTACTCCCCATCACCTGCCAATGGCAGTACCACAGCTGGAACTCGCGTGAATATAATTTTCAGCGGATCTACGTCATGCAGCAGCTCACATCTAATAAACACGACTTTTTCAGAATCCGCGCTTCCGTCCGGTGCCTCTTGGGCAGTCACATTTGCTGGAACGACTAAAACCAAGAATACTCCATCATCAATCATATTCTCTACATCACGAGGCAACTTTTCTTTTTCAGTCCAAAATGTAGTTATTAAGAATGCTTCATCAAGCTGCGATTCGACTTATCACCCTAACCCAGCATCCGGCATCGAAACTGCTGGCTCAAATGTTTCTGTCACGTTTTCAAGCATAACGACAAGTTGTAACACTGCATTTATGGAACAGAATCTGCCTTTGTCCGGAGTTTCTAGTGTTACATCTCCACAAAATATATTATATATCATACCCATAACCATAAACAATACACAATCTTCGCCAACCGCTTCACCTTTCCAACAGCTAATAAACGTTTCTAGTTCGTCTAACTTCTGGAACGAAATAAATTATTCGGGGCAGAACGTTGAATTTTTCTATGCAAACGGTACGATAATCTCTTCATGGTTAGAAAGCGTACTCCCAAGCTTTGTGTGGTGGGTAAAGATTGGGTCTATAGCCCCTAAGTCAACTTTAACCATATATATGGGGTTGGCCAATGTAAATGTAAGTCTATTCAACAACGTAAACGTGGGGCTAGCTCCTTATTTGCCGTCGAATTATGGATTTGGAACTTACGGACAATACGATGACGGTGCGAACGTGTTCAATTTCTACGATAATTTCGCTGGTACTGCTTTGAGCAGTAAATGGGTCAATAATACGGTCAATTCCGGCGGAAAATTAACGATAAATAATGGCATGAGTTTCGCTCGAGGCACAGTCGGAAACGCACAGGCTTTCCTTTACTCGAAGACTAATTTCAGTACCGGTGTATACGAGACTTACGGAACTATCCCTGCCGGCGGATCTTCCCTGCTAAAGTACATATACGCTGCTTTCGGTGCATCCAATCGCAGCGCTACAAATTATGGAGCGGCCGTTGGAGACTTCAAGTCTGTCTATGGTCTTAGAACGGGAACTTCCTTGGCTGGCCATGTACAGATACCCGGACTTTATGGGGGGGATTATATATGGCAATTATTCGTCCCTGCAGCGTCTCCTGCATTCATAAACGCGTCTCAAGATTACGGAACTATGATAACATCAAACAGCTACGTCCCTAATTTCCCTCTTCCCATAACGTTTTTCGACCAGAATAACACGGGAATAAATGTTGGGCCTTTCAACTGGGTACGGGTGCGCGCCTATCCGCCGAATAATGTTATGCCTTCGGTAAGTTTTGGTACGTGGTTAATTAAACAATGGAATGTGACTTACGATGGAATAAACTCCGCATCCACACAGAACGCAATGGTATTTTCTACGTCTGCAGGAACGTTCAGCTTTTCTGTTCCAAACGAATTTAGCTATTCGCCTGTGTGCATAACAACGTATGCACCGTATCCGTCGTCGGGCAGCCAATCATCAGGCTCGTCTAAGACAATAACATTTACGCCGTCTACATTATGTACGACGACTTTCTTTGAATCTAATCTAGCGGGCAGTCCAATGGATATACCTTGGAATATAACATACGACGGCGTTGACAACCAATCTTCACTATTTCCGGGAGGGTGTGTTGAGATATGCAGAATGCCATCGTATAGCACTAGTATTAACTTTTACACGCCGCCAGGTTCCTACGCGTACAGTGCATCTGTAGCGCCATCTACACCGAACGAAATCGGTATATACAAACCCATAAACAAAAACATAAGCAATCCTGGCCAACCGCTTGGAATAGCGTTTGACTCTCTTAACAAAGAGATATTCGTTGCAGATTATGCTGACAACAAAACGAGTATAATAAACACGAGCACAAACACTGTAATAAATAACATAACAGGGTTTGCGCACCCGTACATTCTTGTTTTCGATCCTGCAAACAAATTGTTATATATAAGCGATTATGGCGCTAACAAAATAACCGTTGTAAATACTACTTCAGACGCAGTACTTAAGAATATCAGCACACCTTCGAGTAATTCGGTTTTTAGTATGACGTTTGACCAAGCTGATAATGAGATATGGGCCGCGGATGAAGCCAATATCGTCGTTATTAATGCTACTACGAACCAGAACATAAAAAACATGAGCCTTCCATACTTCCCATCATCCACACTCGGCATAACTTATGACCCTTCCAACGGTTACGTATATGCTTCAATTTGGAGCGCCGGTGTCGTCGCACAAATAAACACGAATACATACAAAATAATAGAGAACATTTCAGTTCAAAGCGGCCCACAGGGATTGGCGTATGATCCTTCGAATAAAGAACTTTACGTGGCGAATTTCCTTGCAAACACCACTAGTGTAATAAACACGACTACAAACACAAATATAAAAAACATCGCCATAAACGGCAGCCCAACGCCGATAGCGTACGGTGGAAATGCGATTTATGTATTAAGCTATAATTCTGCGTATGGTTCTATAATAAGTGATAAAACAAATTCTGTTATAAGCACATTTTATGACGGATATAATCCCTCCATAAATTATGCTGATTCCGTGAACGGGTTTATGGCAGAGGATACTCTCAATGGCGTAATGTACCTGACAGATTCTATAAATAATGTTACGAGACGGCTAAACAAGATCTATGTTCCAAGTCCGATGTCCGGAACACTTACTGCTGGTTCAACAATGACAATAACATATAGTTAAAACCGTCGATAACTGGCGTTAATCATTGTCTATTGCGTGCAATTGTTTTTAAGGGTACAGGTCTTGATAAATACCAAAATCCGTTGTCAAGTGCCGGACTTGTTCAGGACAATAAATTATCAAACGATGCGGCAAAACAAGATTTCTAGAATGGATTCATATATTATTCTGATGGATGAGAAGTACTTCAATCTTAGCCGATTGTAATTTATCTAAATAAAAAAGAGATTTATAGTAAATTCTCCAATAATATGAATATGGCAAAAAAAGAGCAGGTAAAACGCACGTCGAAGAATAAAGTTGCAAAACAAAAAGGGGCTGGGGCCCCTAAAGACGAAGATTTAGAAGTTGATGAGCAACCTACGGACGACGAATATAGCGAAGAGGAAGAGGAAGAAGAAGGTCGTAAAGACAACACGGAGTCAGAAGATAATTACATTTAATATGGGACTTGATACGCTCCTCGTTGACGGAAAGGTCGCGACATATGCAAGTCGCTTGAAGTCTACATACAATGCAATAAAATGCGCTCCATTTAAATATAAACTCGGTGTGGGAATTACAGTACTGATTGGCGGGTGGTACTCTCTTATCGGGATAGCAAACGCCATCCAGGGCGATTTCGCGGGTTTATTTTTCGCTGGTTTCGGTGCTGTGTCTTTTGGAGCTACTGGCGACATATTAAGAAGTGCTTATAATAAGTATTCTAAATTGTGAATAATCGGAACGTCTTCTACTCCGGTATTAATCTCTTTACGGCGCAGTAAAAGCGCCCCCGAAGTTCTTTATTGACCTTGTCGTCAACTACATCCGATTCGTCTTTAACCAGCCGGACCAGATCCTTTCTTTCTAGCCCAGACAGTTCCAAAGCATTTTTATAGGCTAAAGGAAATGCAGACTTTAGTTGTTTCCGCACATTGTTCATAACTGAATCCCAGTCTATATTTTCGCATTCTATCTCCTCTAAGTCTACAAAATAAAGTGTACCGTCGACTGACACTGCGCTATCCCTTGCGACATTGCCGTAAGGGAGATAATATATTGACCCGGCGCTGCTTCTCGCAGGCATGCTTGCTATCATAAAAAGTGAGTTAAAAAGATTTTTGAAAAATGTCTCCTTTTTTTCAATTTTTTCTATAGACTTTGCACAGTTAGAAAGGGTCATAACGCCGGTGTCCGCTTTATATCTTTCCAGCCTTACTCGAGAAGGCAAGCCTCGTATTTCCTGCATAACTACGTCAGACGATTTATGGTCTTCCGAAGCGGGAATCAGGGACGCACTGTCAGCTTCGCAAATATAGAAAACTGGCGGTAAGTTAACTCCTAAAAGCTTAAGTTCTGAAAGCCTTAACTCTTGCTCTGCATATTCTTTTGCTTGCCCACCATACGGCCTGTCAAAATCATCGCGTGCGCTGCATATTACACGCGCGCTTCCGTTCCTTGTTATCAGGTCGTTTATATTTTTCTTATAGGCAGGAGACATGAAGCTTTCAACGGTTTTTATCGAATAACCGCACCCCTTTACATTTAAGGCGAACTCCTGGTCGTTTACGACAACTTTAGGAACCTGCTTTTTTGATCCATCACATACTATCTCCTCTAAATTTGCTGATCTGCCACCCATTATCGTTGCGTTTATGTATTCTTGTGTTGGTGTTGATGTATCAGATGTCTTTGAGCCGAAAATACGTGAAAGTATTCCTTTGCTAGCATGGTTATTACCAGTATCACTGCCAGTCAAAAGATCCATGTCATATGGTATAAAGAAACCATCAAGAAGCCGTTTTATTTCCGCAGATAGACCATTGTATGCTTGCCCATATTTTAAAGAGGGTGAACGCCTTTTCAGAAGTATTATCCTATCGCTTTGAGGCTCCGGGTCCCAGTAATTTTTTACCATGTCGTTATGTTAATAGTTTAGTTTGCGTTTCTTCAGCCGGTGACTGACTCGCAGTATCTCCTACGGCACTGTCCTTATTTACTTCAAAAACGTAGCCGTTTAGTTCTTTGTGCGATTCTATGTATGCGTCTGTATCGAGCGCAAACGTCGACGTGTATGTTTGTAAGTTTTTCTTCTTTACGTAGTCTATGAACTCCTGCGGTGTCTTGTTCTGCACGTCTCTGTTGAAGATTATTCTCGCTACGCCATAGTTTTTTGCACGATCTATTAGGTCCGAATATATAAGCCTGATGTTTTCTTCTTTTCTAATTTCCTTGCACCCTTCCACCGAATCTACGACGATGGCATCCTTCTCTCGATAGCATATGGCTGCTGCAGATGGTTTTCCCTGAAATTCGTATCTTACGAGAAGAAACCTGTTGTCTGCGCAGTATTTTAGTATAGTCTCTGATTTTGCCATAAAGGGTGGAAACACGCACGCATTCATATCATTGTCATTAAAGTCCAGAGGGTTGTTGCTTTCAACGGCTTTTATAAAGAGCCCCTTCTTTGGTCCATTGTCATAAAATTTCTCAAGAGCAAGCACATCATTTATAAGGCCGCTATCGATTTCGCGGATAGCTTCGAACGCGCTGTCGTATCCCCGCAAATTTATAGATCGTTCGAGCGCAGAAACGCGACTTGCGTCCGCATACAATTCCTTTCTCGCGCGGTCAATCGTCTCTTCTTGCACTATGTTCTGAGAAAACCCGCTATCTTGTGCCTTTTCAGGGCTTAGAAGAAGGTTTACAACGTACTCTTTAACTGATTCCTTGGGGCAGTTTAACGCGAACTTTTTGGACGCGGAATAGAAGCTTTGATTCTTCCTTTCTGATTTATTTATCAGGTCAACAAGACGTGATTGCTCATCTTTTTTAAGAAATGAGAAGAATGCCATTAGTTCATCCAAGTTAGTCAGTTTATCTTTCAGACCGAATTTCGATTCTAAGTGCTTATTTGTGAGCTCTAGATAGTTGCCTATATTCTTGCGGGAAGGTTTTGGTAAAGCCGTATTGTAATAAACTGATGATAAATATGATATGGAAATTTTCAGTTTGTCAACATCGGTTATAAGGTCTGGGTTGCAAGAAGAAACAAAATGGTGTAGGAAGAAAACATTGTTGCCCTTATACGCCTCTAGCATTTCCTTGGAGGAGACTAACCTGTCCCAAAGATCTAATGCTTTGTCTATTCTCTTTTTACTGCGTAACCGTGATAAGCTATCAACTAAATCTTCTATTTGACCACTTTCGTCTTTCGCGTAAAGTGCGTGTACTGCATCAAATACTCTATCGTCGTTCAACAACGCGGCCAATTTCTCTGCGGATTTAATGCCGTGCGTTCTCGCCTCGTTAACTATGTTAGTGATCAAGTGGTACGAATACCATTTATTATAATGATTAGACAATTTTATTATCTCTTTAGAAGATAATAACGCGCAAAATGAATTTATTGTCGATCTTGACGGTGATATGTCGACTATGTCTATGAAATACGAGCCGGACGCTTCAAAAAGCGCCTTATTTTGCCGCGCGGTTTTGTCGAGTGAAGCGAGCAGTTTTTCATCCAATAATTCCTTTGAAGGAGACAATGAGTTTAATAGTTGATACAGTAATGCTGACGAAAGATCATCGTAAAGGGAGTTTATCTTTTCTGCCACCTCTTTTCTGCTTAACAGCCCCAATACGTCAAAAAGTTTCTTATCCAGACCTGGTCTCAAAGCACAATTTGTAAGGGAATCAGCTATTTGTTCAGCGTTCTTATCATTATATAGATTAAGCATATTTTGCACCTCTTCGTTCGAAAACACGCTGTAATATCTCCTTTTGTCAAGCGCCGGTCTTACGGTTTCAATGTATATTATTTCTGCTAACACTTGATATAGCACTTTTGGACTATTGAACTTGTCAAGTAAAGGAATCAACGATTCCGCATTTAATGCTTCTTTTTTGTACTTTGAACAAAACAATAACTTTCTTATGATTTCGCCCGTGTTATCTTGGTTGGAAAACTTATTCAAAAGATTTGTAACACCTTCGTTCTGGAAATATTCCAGCGCCTTAGATCTTGAAATATCCCGACTTTCATGGTAGAGATTAAGACTCTGTACGAACATATCGCGTAAATCTGGGTTTAATCGTGACAGCACAGTCTCCAGTTTTTTATTAGACTGACTATTGACCGCCATCCTAACCTGTTTGGCCTGAAGCATCGATTCTATGTTCTTTTTTGTCATATGGGTTGTTATAATTATGATGGTCCAATGTATATATATTTAATGTCACTATAAAATAGTTAATTATTACATAATAAGTGTGCTGTTAATTCAATGAAAGTTAAGGAGAAGCATAAAAATATGGCGCAGCTATCTCTATAATGAGAGTCCTGGTATTATCGGATATACATTACCCCCATACCGACACAAGAGTCTTAATATCTATAGTAAAAAAAGAAAAACCAGACAAACTTATCTTACTTGGGGATATAATAAACGATAAGGGTTATGATAAGAAACTGTTCAAACTAGTTGAAAGGTTGGTAGGCGACAATTATTATTTTGTAAAAGGGGACGAAGATAAAGTAAATTATGGGTTAAGCAAGCTCACTATGGAAATAAACGGCGTGCGTTTCCTTTTTGCGCACGGTCATAAACTTCAAATGGTGGGTGATGAACCAGTAGAATACATCGCAGAAAAAATAAAGAGTATAAACAAAAACGCACCGCTTCTTATGTATGCTATCGTAGCAAGGCTCAGAAACATTTTTTTCAAAGGAGAAATAGTACTCGGGCATGTACATGCACTAAGACGTTTCAAAAGGTTAAGAGTCACGTGTGCTGGTACCCTTACCGATCTAAATAACATATACAACGAGAAAGGTTATGTTGTTATTGACACTACTGGAATACATACTGTCAGATTGCTGAAAAAATAAACGGATTATAATTATGGTATTTTTATCAATTCCCAAACCTGGGATCCTTATCTGCCCAATAATCTAGGACCATCGACTCTATCCATTTTCTGTCTTCTTTGATGTTTCTCTCGTCATCCTTCCGTCTCAAGCTCGGCGCTGGATCTAATAATTTTATGTATACATGTCCCCCTTTTTTGTACTTGATTATATTCGAATAGTCTAGGTCTCCGTGTCCTATACCTTTTGAATGCAAAGCCTCAACAGCATAAATTATCTGTGAGCGTATTTCCCTTGCTTCGCGCGGTGAAATTAATTTCATTTTCGCTTTTTCCAAATCTTCTCCTTCAATTTTTTCTGAAAGATAACCCACGTATTGGCCTTTTTTGTCTACAATAAGGGCATGGGGTGATGAGACATATTCCGGAGCCGCACCGTATATTCTAGACATATTTCTGTATTCCCCATACACTAAATCTCCCATGAAATATGTAGGTTGTAACCGTTTAACGTGCACGCCGCGTCTTTTCATATCTGATTTTTTTACATCGGATAAATCAACGGTCTTCATGCCTTTAGCATCAATTTTAACTTTTATTCCAAGTAACCTTTCCAAGTTTATTTTATTTGTATCTGGATTCATAGCGAAGTCACTTAATTTTTGGTTTTGTACGTTGTTTAAACCCCGTGTTGGTCGATGTTATAGGTACCTACGTTTATGCCCGTAGCGCTCCTTGTAAGAGGGGGCACGATCATTTTTGTCCAATTTTAATCCTAAAAGTGGAGTAAACAATTCATTTGATAACGGGTACGCATTATACGCACATAAAAACGCGAGGGGTAATTTGCTTTTTTCATTTTCACAGAATTCGTCTAAAGTCGATTGTCTCCACTTTCGTTCCCTGAAACCTAAAAGTGCCATCGGCTCGAGCGTCTTACCTTTCAAATTTAGATAGTACATATCGCATTATTAACTACTTTTTTATAGTGATTATAGTATATAAAGTTTTCGCAATGCAAACAAAGCGTTAAATTTACAAGTTAGCGGCGATGTTTTATTTTTGTCGTGGCGAGGTATAACTCATCGCACGATTCCATCTTTTTGATATTTTAGTTTCCTATATTCTTTTAAGGGCTCGCATAACAGTCGCATAAAACGTCTATTTGTCAATAATAAGACGATGATTAATTGTAATTAATGTATTTATATTACGTACGGTCTCAAATAGTAAATATGGCGTACAGCTTATCTGAGATGCTCAAAGAGCGCGCGTATATCGCCAAATATATAGCACGGCTTTCCAGAACACTTACTAAAGATGATGCAAAAAAAATAAGCGATACTTATCTAAACCATTTTTCTTCATATCTTGGCGGCAAGAACGGCTTATTGAATTATGCGCAGCCTCCAAAGACGGATGTGGAAGTCTTTTGGAAAGAATTTGATAAGGCGACACCGGTAAAAATTAAAAGGGAATCGCTTAATAGATTAATTGATGGTGAAGGCGTAAAATTTCTGCCTATGTCGTTTTCAATTATAAATCAATTGATAGATGGACTACATAACAACAATAATACTGGCGCAGAAATGGAATTAAGAAGAATATACGATTTTATAAGGTCCACTGACCGCTAAAGTACCTGATATTAAATATACTTCTTTATTATGTCGACTAAATCGTTCAGGTCGTCTATTATATAATCTGGCCTAAAATCTTTCACATTGTGTTGTGGATGCGAAAACCCTAAAAACAAAACTGCAATCATGTTTGCTCTTTTTGCATTGTCAATATCGTTGTCCGGTTTGTCACCCACATAAATTATTTTTTTAGGGTTTATACCCAACATTTCCGCTGTTTTTATGAAAGAAGCCGGCGTTTCCTTAGACTCTGGTATTGTCTGCGTTGCTATAACGGACAAGTCGACCATATTGATTACTGGTAGGTTACCTAGGCGCTTTTTCTTGTAATCTGAGTCTGGAAACATGGAATTATCCGTTAGTATACCTATTTTAAGACCTTGTGATTTTATCCACTTAAACAGCGGTCTTATCCCTTTTGAAAATTCCATATGGGACAGCATCGAGTCTATGAAGATTCTCTTGCATTCTATTGTTTCCTTTTCTGAAAGGCTGAGTTCAGCATATTTGGAAAGAATCCGATAAAGGTCTATATTATCGCTAAAGTTTTTTGCCCTGAATTCCGTACTTGCATTTTGCAGAGCTTCGAGATAAGTCTTCTCCGTTATGTCATGCCGTTTTTTAATGTATACAAAAACTTCTTTTCTTGCGCGTGTTATTGATTTCGATGTGTTTGTCAATGTATTGTCAAAATCAAATATCACAGCTTCAATTTTATTTTTAATAAGTCCACTCATGCAAAACCTTAAAAATAAATTCGCACTGCATACTTTAATAATTTAATATTTTTGGCATTGCGTCATTGCGTTGTGTATCTTATTGTAGTGTTATTTCTTTTTGTGCATATACTTTCTACGCGCATACCTGCCGATTCCATAGTCTTTCTTGATGCCATATTGTTCTCGTCAACATTTGCTATAAATACGGCTCGATTCTCCTCGGCGACGTCTATAGAATATCTGATTAGCGCCTTGCCTACTCCATAACCGCGAATTTCTCTTGCGGTGACTACAAAGCCGCTGGCAATGATCTGTTTTTTTATATTTTTATCAAACATTATTCCCGAAACTCCGATAACTACACCTTGTTCGTTCCTCGCGATTACATAAGTTGGTGCGCTCGCACTGTTTATTAAACCCTTTAAGGCATTGCAAAAAGAACCATAATTTAATATGTACCTGCCGCCATCTCTAATGACTAAAAGAACGGCATCGCCAGGCAGCTTTGACTCTGCACGAATGGTATATGTGCCCGGGTCACCGATAACTGCATCTAAACATTTATTCGCCATTCTTATTGTTTTTAACGGTAATTTTTATATAGTTTATAAAAAAAACATTTTATATATACTGATGCTTTTACTTATATGGAGCAGACAAAGTACATGGTGAGCATTGACAAGTTATATTCTATGTCTGAAGCACTTGCAGAAAAAATAAATTCAAAGTATCCTAATCAAAAGACTGATATCGTTATTGGCGTAGCGAGAGGCGGCTTGTTTTCTGCGCTTATCCTTGCTGATAGGCTGGGTGCAGAATTTGATTCTGTACGGGTAAAATCTTATGTTAACGGTTCATTACAAGAACCTGTATTGGTTTCTGATGTATCAAAGAATTTAAACGGCAAAAGCGTCGTTGTGGTGGACGACGTGTCAGATCGTGGAGAAACATTCGAGTTTGTAGTAAAACACCTTAAAGCTAATTACTCATTAAAGGACATAAAGACGGCTTCGCTATTTATAAAGCCCTGGACAAAATTCATGCCAGACGTATATATATCTGAAACTAAAAGCTTCGTTGTCTTTCCTTGGGAACTTAAAGAGAGCGGCGCACTTGATAAACTTCTATTAGAAAAATAGAAACTGAATTACTAACTAACTGAATTTAGTTATTCATTTGCGGTGTCCATACAAAAATTAGTAAGACTTTTGCGATTATTTGGGTCGCAAACGTCTGCGATAGTTCTTATTTTTATATAGTTAGGCATGAAAGAACAACTGCAGCAATGGAGATATACCTAGACGATACACAGCACGTTTTACATTTTCTATAAGGACAATTGCACCACATCAGACTTGCACGTAAGACACATGTGCCGTTGGATGCTTTTTAGAAGTTTAACTGATAAAAAACGGCACTAAATAGTTAAATAGTAGTTACGGTCATTTAGCTTAATCACAAAAGGTGTTAAAATGAGCATTTTAGAAAGACTGTTAGCAAAGTTAAACACTAAAAAGACGGTGGTAAAGCTACATGAGCACAAATACGAAGCATTTTTGCCTTTAGACGTTTGGCTAAAGGGAGACCGCTATACGAACTTTATGCCGATTGTGTGCTCTACTTGTTATAGTGTGAGCGGTATACCCTCCGCTAATTTTAATCTTGCAAAGGATTATCATGCAGAACCTGATGAAAATTGGGAGCAGTTTATATTAAAATTACAGAAGTATGTAAAGGAAAAGGGGAGGGGGCCGCCGACACTTTTTGATAATGCACTTAAAACATTTTATGTCGAACCTGTCGAAGAAACTTTATGATAAAAAACGAAGAGAAATCTAAATTTTCTAAACTTGAAGAAAGACTTTTTAACGAAGCGTCGGAGCTTGTTAAGAAAAAAGGCAAAGCGCCATCCGGTATTTCTACTTATACCGCGTCCAGCCGCGGTTCTAGTGTCCGTCTTGATGGACTCAGCATAGAATCTGGTACTTTCATCGGCCTTTCATCTTCTTATTACCAATGCTGGGACGTTACTATAATGGGTCCTGACGATAAAACACATTATCTAAAACTTATGCATGAAATCAATGAAAAGCCTATGTTGAACAAATACACAGTAAGGGTAGACGGTGATATAAAATCTATAGCTAGTTATATACACAAGATATATATGAAGTATATTTCAGGACAGGAGTAAATAATTAAAAATTAATTATCATATATTAGAATTTTACATAAAATTTAATTTAAAATGTCGGCGTAATTAATTACTCTTGACGTTTACTGACTAGAAGAAATTTGCCAGTTTTTTGATGAAGAAAAACGAATACTGTCATAAACGTCCTGCACTGGGATACGATAATACGCACCTAATACGCAGGAGGCTAACCCCGCCACGTCTGTTAGCTCTTCGGCAGAAATGCTGCTCACGGCGCTGTATACGAATTGAAAATCGCTTTCTTCTTTTGTTTTAGTATCGTCTAAGTAAAGTGCTTTTGACAGCGGATCACCATCAGCCGCATATCTTAAGTAATTACAGAATCTTTTATTTGCGGTTCGAATGAATTCAGATTCTACCTTCAGAAAATTACCAACTCCAGAATACATTGTATCTATAAGTGATACTATATCTGTTGAGTCGTATTGTGACACTCTGCTTGCATACGCCCTTGCTTTCATTAGTATCAGAGATCGCGGTGATGCTACTCTTATTTTATATTCTTCCAGCATTTCGCGGGTGTGTGCTGGTCCCTCTTCTTCAGAATATAGCTGTGCAGCTTTAGAAAACATTTTACCAATGCCGTTCTGTCTTTTTTGTAGTTTAACGTCTATGCTAATTGAGTCTTCAAGAAAATCGGCTATATTCATAAAGCTAGTTATTACAAATGGAAATGACCCATCAGAATAAAAAATTTCTATTTCTGGACCTTCTGCTGAACAGAACGCGCCTTCATGAACGGAAGGGGCATGATAATAACCGCTATAAGCGAGTTGGTAAGGCAGTTTAGATCTATTTTTGTGACTTTCATCCCTTACGAAGACGTCAGTGTCCTTATGCTGTCTTTTTATCGCCGGACATAAAATTTCAGCAGCCCAGCCACCCATAAGCACGGTGTCACATCCGAATACACTCTTTATGCGGTCATAGTCGCGCAACATTCTTTTGAATTTTGTGTCTACTTCATCAAAGTCCACTAATAGTGATTCTAAATTTCTTCCGTTTGCGCAATCTCTCATCCGAATCAGATGATTATATCCGATATTTATAGTTTAAGTCGCATTTAGGTGCTGATAATTAACTTCTCTTTTTGTGGTTTTCTATTTCGGCTATTCTTCGCATCGGATCCAAATGCCTTGTTTAGTTTCCTTCTTATACGATCCAAAAATTCTCTGTCCAACTCACTGTTTTCTAGTGAGGTGTACAGTTTTATACTCCTATGTACGCTCCCAATGCAAGTGAACTTATAGTGAATGACGCAGGAAGAACATATTATATTATGAACATTATGCTCTCACGATGCGCCGCAGTATAGAAAAGCAGAGCAGTTTGGTTATATTTTTATGACTTATAACGTGCTGCACTTTTAGTGCGAGCATCACACTACTGGCATTTTCTTTGTTTCTTTTTTATTCTTTCCAATGTATTTATTAAAGAGTTCTTGTACTAGTGCAGCTAAATAAATCATGCTTCCTGATCTTCTGATTTTGTATGAGCCTTTAGGATTTTCTGGTGTAACTTCTTTGTTAACAGAAAGTGCATTGGTCTCATAACATATATATACAGTAGCCCTAGAAAGTTTTTTGTAATTAGCTTCTATACTTCCATAATCTGCAAATAATCCCTCTAAATGCATAGATGCATTGTTGAGCGTGATATCTCCAATTGTCCCGTTTCCAGGGAATTGCGCACCTTTTTCTTTTATAAGCGCCAGCGATTGGTCTATTAGTTTTGATTCTAGTTTTGTAGGTTTTTCCATTTCATACTAACAGATACTCCATCCTATTTAAGTTTATTTGATTCGATGAGCATCAGCATGCCATTATTCTTACATTTCAGTCTTTTTTGTCCTACTCGGCGTAAATTTATTGACTAGGTATAAACAGCTGTATCCTTCCTCTTCCGAAGGCACCATAACCGGCAGTTTAAATTTACTATAAGACTTATTAAGTTTTGGATCAAAGACATTACGGATTTCTGGCTTTTGTTCTATTACATTGCAAACTTTCCCGCCATTAACGGATTCTACGCTAAAGGAAACCGTTTGTCTTGATGGCAATAAACTGCCGCAGGTTTTGATGCCGTTATATTCTGTCTTTAGAGCGTGTACGTTTCCCATCAGCGCAACTACGCGACCGCTTATCTTTTTCAGGCTTTTCGCCATGGCGATATCCTTATCTTCGCTTAAACTATAGTCCTCGATCGCGTAAACTTTTAATTTCCTGCGTTTCAATTCGACCAACAGCCTCTTCATAGCTTCGGATGCCCTGCCGTCTCCACGAGACCAGTTCGTATTAAAGACTGGAAGCTTATCTATCCCTAATCTGCCTTCCATAAATTCGTCTATGTTTTTCTGGAAATCGGATGGCCACTCGAGCGCTACGTTTTTCGCACCGTAATTCTCAATTATGTCCAAGAACGCCTTGCTGGCTTCATTTGTTCCGTGCATTTCACCTACCAGAACGTACTTCACGCTCATACGGCTCATATCAAGAGCTCTACGTTATTTCACCATCTTGGTCGGCAAAATAAATCTGCTTCTTTATTCTACTACGAAGGTCTTTTTCTTTGTTTTCTCCTTTTGTGGGATTGCGTTTTTCCATTTTATAAAAGCTGCTGCTACACTTGTATTATGATGGGTTTTTATATAAATACTTTTTATAACTTTAAAATAGTAATTTCACTAAACATTAGTGAAGACATTGGCGTTTCTGGCGCATCCGATAAAAAGAAGGGTTATCTACAAGAATTGGAAACATTGTGGTACATATTAAACATAAATGAGCTATTGGAGCGACGGAGAGGATTCGGCACCCTATAACGTGTGACTGCCGCATTCCTGTTTAGCAAGCATCCAAATTCATATTAATTATAAATGCCTTCTAGTTCTCTTTCTGCTGCTAGCGCGCCAGTGTAAGTGTTGCCTGGTGGTTTTCTTGAGTATGAAGCAGGATAAAACGAATCGTCATCGCCACTCGGTTGTGTTTTTTCATCTTTTTTGTCGTCGTCACTGTTGAGTTCCTTTGTTAATTCAAAGGCAGTATGAAATCCAAACCCTGCGCCCGTTAGGGTGCCTGCCGCTTCAAATACTTTTACAGTTACGTTTGAAGAAGGGTTCATTCCTAGTGCTTTGGCCGCACACGGTATTGCATCTTTAAGATACGGGAGTGCATTGAACAAGGAGCCAGCAAACCAACCTGAGGCGTAACCTACATAACCACCGACTATTATTCCTGTTATTAAAACTAGTCCGGCAAACGCACCGATTGCTGCTGTCGCGGCTACGCCAGTCCCTATGCTCCCACGATAGCCTAATCTTGAATGGTAAAGGTGATTTGTAGCGCGTGCGCTCTGCTCCCGGTTATGTACATCGTTAGCGTTGAAACCCAATAATTCCGAGAGTTTTTTATGTATTGACATATGCCGGTTTCTTATATAATAAAGAGGTGTAAACGTTTAAATAAGTTTAAAGTTCTTGGTATCCGAACAATGGACTAATTGTTCTTTAACGGCGCAACGCCGATTGTAAAAGAATAGTTTTCTATAGAAATTTTGAGTTTTAAAGTTATATCTTTATATTACTATAATGCTTTTCGCTTTTTGATTGTACAACCTTAATATCGCTGAGATTAATCCAGCATGCGATATACTATGCGCGGAAATGTTTCTTCCACACCGTGACATTGCTTATGTTTATCGCTCGTTTTTTAATAGGGCGCTTTCTACTTCCTTTTCTGTTAATTTTTCGAACGCGTTTTTGAAGTTGCCGATGTCTATCAGGAGGCTTTTAAGCAGCATCTTCTTTACGTCCCCGCTGAGTAGCTTCCCGCTCCTGTAATCGTTGAATAGGCGTTCTCCCTCGTCTTTGTTCAGGAAATACCCGGCAAGATATAAACAGGCAACGTCGATTTCTGGGTTTCCGCCAGATTTCTTGTGCTCTTCGATAGTCTTCGCGCCACCGCTGAACGCTATCGTAACTTTCTTTTTTATTTCCGCTTCGCTGTCATGATAAAAAATCGCGTTGTTCTTCGACTTTGACATCTTTTGGCCGTCGACTCCCGGCATAAACTTTGAATGCACGACCGCTGGTTTTGGATAACCGCACCTCGCTGCCATGTCTCTCGCTGCTCTTAAGTGCGCGTCCTCGTCCGGTCCTATTGGAACAAGAATGTTGCTTATCTTCTTGAGTTCAAACGGCAGGACAACGTGCGCAGATTGAACTGCGGGATAGAAATGCAGCCCGACGTTTTCCTCATTCTTGTAGCCGTATATAGCTTTTACTTCAGACATCGTTATATGTCTAGAAAGTTTTATTGCGAGATTGTATATATTTGTAAAAATCTGATCTATTATTATGAACGTGTTTTTCGGATCAAAGCCCAGAGCGAGCATATCTTTCGCTAGCAACTTAGCGTTTTTGAAGGCCTCCTCCTGAGACTCAACTTTCTTAGAAACATAGCTTTCATCGTCCGAAATCGGTATGAAAACCGGTACACCATATTTTCTCTGGAAGAACAGATTTGTATCAAAAACTGCTTTATGCCCTATATGTATTGTGCCGGATGCGTTTAGACCGGACACTATGGCTGACGGCTCACCCTTTTTTAGCCGCTCCATGAACTTGTCGAAGTCTCTATGCGAATATATCAATCCGTTGTTGAACGTGTAGAAATCTGGCAGGCCCTTCACTTTTGATATCGGCTCTGCGTTGAATTTTTCGACCAGTTCAACATTGTCCCTCATTATTTCATTCTCCATGCAATTTAACCTCCTCCAGCTTTCTTATAGTTGCGTCTACACGAACATCCCTTGTGTCCAAAAAAGCAACTCTGGACCCCTGAAGCATCAATGATATCTCCGTGCATCCAGCGATTATTGTGTTCGAACGTCCTGAATGTAGTTTCGCGATGTCCCTTACAATATGAGTTTATGGCTACTTCTTCGGAATATGGTGTTGTAAACCTGTCCCACGCACTGCCACCAACAACTAAAGAATCATCGAGAAATTCAAGCTGATAGGTTGAAAAGCTGAACTAACCACTGTTGTGTCCATGAAGTTCTAGTCTTTGCCGAGTTAATAATTGCCTAAGATTACAATCGTTTATGTCTCCGCGTATTATTTTGCCTGGAAGGTCCCTTAATTTTCTTATTCTCTCAGGGGACCTGGCACGTAAACTTTTTTTGTTTTATGTGGGGGTATTAGGTAGCGCGTATACATGCTTGTAAAGTGTATCAGAAAAACTTTTTACTTCTGAATCTGGCGCTGAGAATTCAAAAGTCACGTCTTTTCCTGTATAAAACTTTTCTTTTATTACACCTGAATCTTCTGATTTCTCTAAAAAGGTTATGCTAGTGGTTATTATTCGTCCAAACCAGCCTTGTCCCCTTAATCTATAGTGTACTTCGATAGGTATTAATTTTGTGTTGTCTCTCGGGTCTGGTGCGTAGCCCTGTTTGTAGATCCCTACATCAAAACCAAGCTCCGCGGCTGTAAGTTCTAGACAATGCGCAAGATCTCTTCCGTTTACTTTCTTTCCGAAATATAGTTCCATAATACACCTCTAATCACTTAATTGAGATCGTACACCGAATCCGTGCTCCATTTCCCACAGCTTATCCTGCAGCAGCTGTAGTCTTGCTTTCTTTGCAAGTTCGTTCAGTTCATTCTCCCAAGTGCCTTGTATATAATTGTTAACCTCAACACTGGAATCTCCGCCTTCTTCTCTTATGTAAGCGCTGTAAAGGCATGGGGAGCAAAGTTCTCCGTCTTGCGCACGATCATCTTCAAAGTCGTATACCGTAGTACGCTTTAGGATTCCCTTAGTCTTGGTTTTTAGTTTCCCATGATGAATCGCAACACTATGAGTCGGCCCGCTGTTACTATCATAACTAGACTTCATTATAAGTAGTCCCGTTGGAATGCCGTTTTCTGTTCCTGTCTGGTAGAATTTCCCTAGATAGGGTACCCTTACCTCCCCCAGGTCTGATCTATAAATATCAAGGACTGAAGCGTGTATTCTCCCTTGAATTGCATGCGCCTTTAGAGTAGAAACCTCTGCTTCTTTTTGCTGGCACAGACTTTCCAAACGAGAGACCTTTTCCTCAATGCTGTGTGTAGATTCGTCTTTTTCGCTCATAGTCGTTCGCCAAGTTTTAACTTGTTTATTATTAAATGATAATGTCCCATATTAATAGTTTTACGCGGCTGTTTTTAGCCAAATCGATAAGTATGATCAAAAACGTATCAAGGTATGGAATACATAGAAGCTCCCAAATATTGGGGTGGTGAGGGGCAAAGCCTTTTTATAGCCGGCGGCATAACCGACTGCCCGGACTGGCAAAAGGATCTAATTGAACACCTAAAAGACACCGGGCTCGTTCTCCTAAACCCGAGACGAAGGACGTTCAATACCGAAAGATTGTCCGAAAGCGCTGACCAGATAAAATGGGAACACTTGCATCTGAAGAAGGCAGATGCCGTCTCTTTTTGGTTTCCAAAGGAGACTTTATGTCCGATAACTCTATATGAACTTGGAACTTGGTCTGCAAAAGGCAAAAAAATATTCGTTGGAGTGCATCCAGAATATAGACGAAGAAAGGACGTTGAAGTACAGACTGCGCTTGCGAGGCCCGATGTAACGGTCGTGTATGATATAAAGGAACTTTCAAAGCAGATAAAGAACTGGGCAAAACAACCGACGAGTGATTAGGGCTTTGTTCCGTCGCATTTATTTAATTCATAAAAGCCATCAACACGAAATACACACGCTTGATTATGTCCTCTGTCCGGCCCTGGTACAATTTCCGACTTTATTCCTTTGATATTTACAGGAGAGACGCTTGTTATCACTGCAGATCCATATAGCCTATGTGGTTCAAGGTTGCCGACAAATTCTAGTACCGTTCTCATCGTCATACCGCTACTGAGCCAATCGTCTACAACTAAAACTTTTTTCCCGGCTACACTCTTAAAAAGATAGTCTAAAACCGAATCTGGAACAAATACTTTGCTGTCTCTATTTTTGTAAGGAGAAAATTTTACTGGCACAACCGTTCCACAGTTTAACTCGTTTGAAGCTATACACGCCGGTTCAAGCCCACCACCAGATACATACACTATAGCGTCGATGCTTAAGTCTTTGGCGGATTTTCTTATTGTGTCTTGAAAATTCTTATAAGTACTGCTTCCACTGATTATATTGTTTTGGAAATCGATGGCCCATGAGGACGCAAATTCTTTTAATGGTGGCTCTATCTCTGATATTTTAGGTGCAGGCTGTATAAACCTTTGCGCATGTGAATTATATAGGGTGGATGCACACGCTGTGGCAGCGCTTATGAGACCATCTAGACCCGCTTTCTGTTTTTTCATAGTCTCTCGCTTGGATTCCTCCGAGCAATTCGGTGATGACCGATACCTGCACAAACCTGCGAAATAAGAACGTGATAGCCTGACTAATATGCTCATCGTACTGCTTGTACCTGGATTCGTATCTATGAATGAAACGTATCCCCGCAGTCTGCTTTCTAAATCCGCTTCCATTTTTGTGTCCTGATGCCTTTTTTAACCCGTAAAAAGGCATGTTTATTTTAGAAGTGCAGCGATATTTAAGTCTTTTTGGAACCTGCTTTCAATTATAAACGCACTGCTCTCTGGAGAGTTAGTTTATGCTATGCACGTGCAATGAACAATCTTAAACCCCATATGCCGCTTTAAGGTCGTCTGCATTGTGATTTTGGCTTATTGACAGGGCTTTTTCGTAGAGAATGTCTAGACGGGTTTCCCAGTGAAATCTCAAAGGGCCATATTCCTCGGAAGGTATATAACCTGTAGTATTGAACTCCAGACCTAAACGATCCAAACGATGTCTGTTTATGTAGACTTTGCGAACATCTGCGGAAAATACTGGTTTACCTCCAGACGTTATATTTAACGTGCCTTTTCTTCCATCAAAACTGATTCTTATCAAGGTGTCCTTTTCGTCTGTGGTTTGCCCGCCACTACCAAACTGAGTCGACGAATCGTCATCGTACTTGTAAACCTCTTCCCCATGAGAATCGCCCAACACTTCCGCAATAGTCTTGGCCTTTTCGCCTATTTTGTGCTCTAAAGCAGTCTTTTGCCTTTCTGCAATAATATCATCGATTGTCGGTTTGCCTATACCAAATAACCTATACATCGTTCCCATCTTATTTCCTCCGTCGATACTTCGATATATTTAATAGAGTAATGATTGTTTCGGATATAAAAAGGTTTAAAAATTTGGGCGCGTAGAGGTTGTCTTCTTTATGGATTTTTTGCCTGCAAAATGTTAATAAATAAGTACCAATCTAATATTTCTTTGTGAACAAAAATGAAAGCGAAACTTGAGAAATTATTGCATCAATTCGAAAATAGCGTATATGATGCTCTGGAAGCTGCAAATTCCGATACGAAGAACGATGCTCCTTTGAATACGCGTTTTACCGATGCAGCCAAAAACCTTTTCTATGATACTTTTTCAGCGTATAGGTACGATGATGATGAAAATGGTGCAGGTTCATACGCTGATGATTTGTATAAGCTTATGCTGTATTTCAGACAAAGGCTTCAGAACGATGATCAGTTATATATCAATTCGAGAGATATCCATAAGGCACTAGCCTCACTCAACAACGACGAAGCTGTAAATTACGAAGTGGGCGATGCGATGGCAGATATAATATCTAATATAGCTGCCAGAGGCGCCTTAAGCAGGTTCAAATGCGATCCCAATATGCAACGATTGATAATAGACACGTACTGCAACGCAGTCGAAAGCCTGAGCATGATAAACTTGATGGAATACAATAAAAGAGAACTTGCAAAATCCACGATGCGGGTGCTCCTAACTCCATCGGATTCGGCGGCCTTCAAGATGCAGACGGCAATGCTCCAGTACTCACTTAACTGATTGAATAAACATACGAAAAATAACATGCTTAAAAACTTGTGATTATGAATATCAAAAACGACTATAAAGCCAACAGCATTCCAGACTTATTTAACAAGTTAAGCCAGCATCCGAATAAAGATGGAGACGATTATACAGCAGTAGATGAATGTCTCGGAATCCTAAAATTGTATTATGATGGTATTTACGAACATGGGAGAAAGAGGTTTATTTACAATTACCGTGCACAAAAAGAAAAGCAGACTCTTGAAGAACTCCTATCTGGATGTAAAACTATAGTCGGACGCGTACATTCTGGTTATGAACTTCGTTCTTCAGATTTACAGCAAGTGCTGTCCTTAAAGAAGGAAGTAAGCACTTATGCAAGCAGTGATGTTTGTAATTATAGACATCTTGCCAAGGATAACTTAACCGCTGGACTAGTTGATTACCTAGAAAAGATATGCAACGAAATTGGTTACTTTGATAGTGTCTTCTACGTTGCATCTGGCGGCGCGGAGCCGGCGCTGCTTTACTGCGCGAGAAAGGGGGGGCTTCCAATCCCTATAAGATTTTCTAAATGTAGAATGCATGACGCCAATGTTGTTATACCGAAGAGTCTGTCGATTGAGTATCTTAGCGAAAAAATCCGGGGAAAAAGGGTACTTGTAGTTGAAGACATTATGATGAGCGGGCAAAGCCTTAAAAAAGTAATGGAATATATTTACGACTACAAGCCAAAGGAACTGTACGGGTGTGCTGTTTATGGGGTAGAGGATTTTAATTTTAAAAATATGCGTAAAATAACCGATGTACATAGCTCGGACGGCCGTTACATATTCCACGTGGTAAGTGACAGTGTTTGATTATATATCATGTTCGGTTTTTTCCCAATCGTTTCTCTTTGTAAGTATCCTGTATGATGCACGTAGTTCTGAGACCCACTGCAGAAACCAATAAGCGGGTGTTGTTATTCCCACCAGTAAACTCTTTAACAGGCGATGCTTGGTATCGCCTTCTTTTGTAGCATCGGCGTACGATTTACCTTGCATATAACAGTAGGCTCCTACACACGCTAGATTCGCTAAAGTCAAAACTTCCAAGACCGGCGGCATTTGTCCTCGTGAAAAATAAAACGCTGTGCTTAATGCTATCCCGGAGAAATTTATTGCGCCTATATGCGCGGAAATGTTTGACATATAAACGTGTAATTTCTTGCCTATGTTTCCCATGGGTTTACCCAGATGGGTGGTAGCGGTCATAATTTTACCTTGTGACCATCTAGTCCTCTGACGCAGCCAAGAATCCAAAGTATCCGGCGGATCTTCTGTAGTGGTAGAAGCGATCATTCCGACTGGATTGTGCAGACCATTGCGCCCATAAAACTCTTCGTAGATTCTCAATGCGAGCTCGTAATCCTCCGTAAGATTGCCATTCTTCCACCCACCTAGTTCCTTCAGCGTGTGTGTTCTAATGAAATTTGTCGTTCCACCGAGAGGCAGTGGGTATCCTGCTGCCGCTAATCTTGGCAGGTAGCTGTTATACCAGCGAAAATACTCTGCTTCGAATTGGTATGACCTCCAGGATTCTTTTTTGGAACGCATCTTGAGTATTCCCTGCACAGCGCAGTAATCGTTGTTATTGAACGCATCCGCTACCTTCTCAAAAAGTTTCTCGTCTATTAAGTCCTCTGCATCTATTACTCCCGTTATTTCGCCTGACGCATATTTTAGTCCCTGATTCAGGGCCCTCGGTTTCCCGCGTATTCCGCTTTCATCGTTTACTACCGCGTGTTTTACGTTCGGATACCTTCTCTGCAGAGTATCTGCTATTCTGGACGTCGACTCATCGCCCTGCTCTGTCAGGAGAATGACTTCGAGATTACTGTACCCGGATTTCTCTATGCTGTTCACTGTGCGCTCAAGGACTTTTTCTTCCTTGTATGCCGGCAACAACACGGATATCTTTGGATCGTATCCTCTTTCTTTCGGCGGTTCTTCTTTTGTAGATTTTAATAGATGATTTATGCGCCTCGTGTATGGATAAAAATTATACAGATTTGTCATCATCCATACTACATTAAATCCTGCAACCGCCCCCTCAAGGACGTTCTCTAAAAGTTCAATCATAATCGTCCCTAATTATCATTACTACTTATAATAGATTTATGTGCCTTTCGTGTGCTCGTCTTATTTCTTCGTACGGCTTTTCGACGAACACCAAGATATTGTCGATCACTATCCTAACTATGCTAGAGACTTGAAAGTTTATTTATAGATATTATGGACGCTAATGACTTGGTGACGCGGTGTCAAATTAGCACATTAAAAATTAATCTCTTTTTAGGGGTAAAACATTTAAATACTCTGCTCATTCTTAGTATCTTTAAGTCTGAGCGGAAATTCAAGAATATGGCGGATTTAAGACAAAAATTGAAGGGATTATACAGTGTCGTTGACGAAAGGTTCTACGTCGGAAGGAGTGCACGGGAATTTAACGGCGCAAACCCGGCTCTTCTCTTAAGTTTTCTTACTGGAGTTACAAACGGCAGGCAGCTTACTTTTGGAAACTGGGGCATGGGAAAGACTACGCTGTCGGAAACTTTAGAAGCCGTACTATACAGTACTCCATTGCAGGTCGTTTTGTCAACAGAAGCGCACGGAGATCCGGAAGTCACGAAAGAGGAGTTCATAGCCTCGCCTGACCTGGCCGATTTAAAGTCTGTGCTATGGAAAAGGTTCGTGCAGAATCCCGTAAAGAAATTCGATGAGTTTAACAGGATGCCTTCCCAGAAACAATCCCTCTTCTTCGACGGAATAGACCGGGGAAACTTTGAATATCAGGGGATAACCCTATTCTCAAAGCCTGGGCCGTTTTTCGCCACGTGCAATTGGCCTGACCGGGGAAATTCAGAGATCCTCCCTCCTACAGAGGACCGATTTGACATCGCCGTTTGCTCGGAGGAACCCGACCTTTTATTAAGACGTCACATAATGCTAAACAAAGAGAGGAAGATAGACTACAATATACTTAAAGATGAAAGCAATGACTGGAAAGACATGCTAGCGACACTTGACGGTAACGAGGATTACGACAAAAAAATGGTGAAGCTATCGGAACAGCGCTCTTCTTTCAGAAACCGGCTCGAAAAGACCCTTGGAGTAGAACTTCTGACTGATGAGGAGATAAAGAGCATAACTAAGCAGATAAACAGCGTCGAAATATCTCAGGAATCGTGGTCACTTATAGATATGATTCACGCGGAAGCCACATGCCCGTTCTGCGGCGAAAAGCTTCCAAACAAGGGCTCATGCAACTCTGGCTGTCATTATGCAAAGGCGAACGGCGGTTCGCAAAACGATTACATGTTCGTTAATACTACAAGACCACTAACGATAAGATTTGACGATTCTCTTTCTAAGTACTCAAAAGCGCTTTCGTGGTACTCGGGCAGTAATGTGGTGCATCCTTCAGCTATACTTCTTATGCTGCCGTACTTGCTTTGGCACAGAGCCGGGTTCAGGGACGACTTCGGCTCAAACGACCCTTATACAGGTCCTTTGCAAGTATACCGTGCAAAACTCATAGCCGGCGGCCTGCAACAGCGCTTCAATTCTGACAAGGCGCTGTTCATGGAAGCTTACAACAGTTTCATAAGTAATGAAAAGCCGAAGATGGGCTGGTTCTCGAACAATAGGGACCACCCTTTGTTCAAGCACTACGAGAAGAAGATGCAGGAATGAGCGCCAATGGAAACTGAAGCGCTGAGACAAAAACTCGCCGAGGAATCGCAATCGAGACCTGCAGAAAACAGGCTGCTAAACGAATTGACAAAGAACATAACAAACCGATCAAAACCACACACAAAGGGATTGGAAGCTCTTTTGAAGACCTTCTCAGAAATGCCGATTCACGAAAGCTCGCACGGCGCCGAAGAAAATCCTTTTCTTAAAAAATGCCATATTTATTATTTCGGGTGCAGGGAAAAACTAGCCAAGATAGAGTACACCTTAGACGACGCCGTTAGCATGTACGAAGAGTTAAATAGCGACGATAACCCGGGTGGCTTCGGAATATTCACATCCGCTGCAATCAACAGTAAATTTTCCGGTAAACCGCTTATATTAAATCCAAAAAACGGTGCCGTGTCGCACTCACTTATGAATTTTGGCCGCTTTGTTAACGGCGAGTTTTCTAATAGGGGTGAAAAATCAGTTAATAAAAACTATTCAGAAGCAATAGTTAACGGGGACGTGGGGGATTACGCGTTTTTAGGCGCGTTTAAGTCCAAAATAACCGTAAGGGGACATGCTGGCGATTATCTCGGAGCTGATAACTATCATACAATTATTCACGCAAAGTCGGCGGGGCTAAAAACTGGCCTCCAGGGGCGGGCCTATACGCGTGAGACCATAAACCTGGAAAGAAAACCAATCTCTGTCGGCAAACCATATGACTCTGTAATTATCAATGAAAGGAGAACTAAAAAATGGAAAACCTTTGGTTTTTATATGGACTGGTTTGAAAAAGCGCAACCGCGCACCGGCCTCGCTGAGCGAATCTCTGACTACGCAAACATCGGCATGATGCTGTCGGGGTCTATTTTTGTAGCAGGAGGGTACCTATTACCACACGAATGGCTGATAAATTATGTTAACAACAGCGGTTTTAATGGACCAATTTTATTTCAACTCGGCGCATGGTGGTATGCGCTTAATAATTTAAAACCATTTACTAAAAAAGTATTAGAAAGATACGTAAGAAAGAGACGCACGATATATGGAAAAGAATTTCCAGATTACACTAAATATCATTGAACATGGAAACAAAAGAGAAACAGAGAAAAAGACCGGCCGTGTTAGACTCCTTAAAGTCGCTGATAAAGGGCGCAAGAGAAATGAATTTCACGAAAAAGTTCTATAATTTTAACAAAAACGCACGAAAAGCAAAAACATACGCATCCGGATTGGAAGCTTTACTATACGAAAGCTGGAAGAAGGTAAACGCAGAATTTGGCTTTGTGCCGTTTCGTCCGGAATTATCGGATGGCATGATGTCTTACATTGACATGAGCACAAAGAGAGTATACATAGGCAGCGAATTACTAAAAAAAACCAGTAAAGGCGGAACTCCTGACGAAAGGGTGGTTTATGCTGCTTGTATGCATGAGACGGGTCACTATATGTACCATCCTTACGATTTAACTACGATACTGACTGAACTTAACGCTCTTA
The DNA here is from genome assembly GCA_021836125.1 of Nanobdellota archaeon. Classification (GTDB taxonomy): domain Archaea; phylum Nanobdellota; class Nanobdellia; order Parvarchaeales; family Parvarchaeaceae; genus Parvarchaeum. The sequence continues at coordinate 43,454 of JAKBJF010000001.1, forward strand.
AATTCTACGATGACGGCCGGCTGGGTGGTCCAAAGGCTTCCATCATGCGCCTGATATATGATGACATAGTGAACGAAACTAGTATAATAATAAACCACAAAGATCACAACCTTGACAGAATGTACCGCGCTATGGGCTCGCTAGATTCCAGCTCTTCAGCAAAAAAGAGCAAAGAGGACGCGGTTTCTCTTATGCAGGCATATTACAGCGAAATAAGCGGCTTGGACTTCGGCGTAAAACGAAAGGACCTTAGTGTTGACATGCAAGACCGTTTGGATAAGCTTAAAAAGATAGACTTCTTAAACAGGGCTCGAAACACGTACAATATACGCGAATTTGCGCGCATAATCGCCGATATTTCACTTAATACGGATTGTAGGGGAAAACAGATAAACAGTTTTTCGGAACAAGAGGTCCAAAAAGCTATGCAGGATCTCGCACAACAGTGCAGCCCGGAAGAATATCAAAAAATAAGAAAGTTTATGGAAGACGCTGGATGCAAGGACAAGTTGACAGATGGTGAAAACGCAGACCTTGTCGAATATTATAAAGGGCTTGCATCCAAGTACGCCATAAGAATACTTGGAAAGCCGATGTCGAGTGCGGAATCGGACTGCCCTTCTGAATTAAAGGAATGGGAAATAAGCAGCCCCGTAAGCAGAATCAACCCGTACAGGAGCTTTGGCAAAATAATCCCGGGCATAACAAAGCAATGGGTCAAGGGCACATACGACACTTACAACAGCATAATTTCGATACCTAATTCCATTATAGTAATAGACTCTTCTGGCAGCATGCAAAATCCGCGCAGTATGAAATCCAACGCTGTAGTTGGTGCATTTTCGATTGCAAGGGCGTATATTTTAAATGGCGCAAAGGTGGATGTGATAAATTTCAGCGATAATGCGGGCGTAACGCCATATAAGAGTGAATTGGACGCTTATAGGTCTCTGATAGTGTATAACGCCGGCGGAACCAAGCCGCCAATAAAGGCGCTCGAGGAATTACTGTCAAATCAAAGCAAAGACATAACGATAATAACCGATGGATTCGGAGGTGCATCTTTTCAGGATATAGATGCCTTCATGCGCAAACTGGATTCTATTGCAGAACACAGAAGGGTCTCTTTTGTCTATATCGCTGATGGGCCTTCCGCTACTTTTGTGGGACATGATAAAATAAAATTCCATCACGTAAGCAAAATCGAAGACATAGCCGGTATAGTGCTTGGTGATCTTAATTGGGCGCCTTCAAAATAGTCCGCGTAAGTTATGGAAACTGAGCTGTTGAGAAAAGAATTGAGCAACAGAAGTTGTGAAAACCAGTCATATAAAACGGGATACGCCGCCCTCATTTCGTCTAATTACAAGAAGGAAAGCCCCGGCCTGGAGTCGCTGTTAAAAACGTTCAACGACCTTCCTGATTTCGACAATTCCGGCAATCAACGTGAATACACTGCAATCTGCATTGACAAATTAAAGCAAGTGAAATACGAGGCACGCGACGCGATAGAGATGTGCGAAAACTTCGTGCCTTACAACAACAAGAACGGTTTTGGGATTTTCGCTTCTGCGGCTTTATTTTATTCCATAGGGGACGATGCTGAGACTACTATCCGACTAAAGCGCGCAATACCATATTTTCTTTCCGGCGAATTATTTGTGGATGAGATCCTAAAAAGACCGTACAGAAAGCATAAAATAACGGTCGACGGAAACATCGGAGACTATTCTCTTTCGTACGCAAACGGCCTGGAGGCCGCAATCACGGGATACGCCGGCAACCACGTATGCTATGAGATGAGAAACGGGTGCATAAAAATAGGAAAGGATGCTGGGAACTACTTAGGTGAAAATATGATAGACGGGGAAATAGATGTAGAGGGCAAAGCAGGGATTGAAATCTATAGAAATACGGAAACTATTCGCAAAAATAATGGCTTAAAGGGAATACCCGTGGTACACTGTAAAAAGGGTTTTATCTCTGCCGGTTCTGATTCGGCACCTTTTCTGTTTATAAAACGTACCAGCATTCACAATACTCTCTTTAATGTTGCGCATGCATATCAGCACTTTAGAGATTATGGTCCCGGTAACAAATATCTTAATTTTGTCGGCTATTCTTTACTGGCTGCTGACGCCATCGCATTAGCTTCCTACTTTCTTGGGATTGACAATGGCAGTATTGCAACTATGCGTGATTTGATATTAAATACATCTGTGTTCCAGCTATTCTTCTGTTATTGGCCGGTTGCGCGTCAACTAAATAAGTTTTTCGGCCGGATAGTAAATGAACGCAAGAAAGACCATGATGCAAAGTTATCGCGCGTATTGGATTACTGAGTGATGTAGTCTAAATTTTACGTGCAAATTTTTGCTGTCAACGATTAGAGCTCTCTGCTCTTTCTTTTCAGCCTCTCCATTAAGTCACGTAAAGAAGACCGATACAAAAACGCGAATATCTCTTTGTACATCGCATCTGCTATTGGGTCATATGAGTACTGGTTGTATCGAATGCGTTCTTTATAGGCAGAACCAGCCATCGGGCGCCACGTAAAAACCACATAAACTTCTGAATTTGATTCCGGCTCCCTATCATTGCTATTCAATAACGCTTCCTTTACCTCTATCAACCTGCGCGTCTTTATTGCGGCGTTTGGATCTTCCGGGTGTAGATCCGGATGGCATTCTTTCAACTTTCTTTTGAATGCAATTTCTATATCTTCTTCGGATGCATCTTCTTGTAACCCTAGTATCTCATACAATGCTTTTCGATTAGCCATAATTTAGCACAGTCATTCGATATTCATTATATTGGTGTTACGGGTTTATGAATATGCAATTCAATGGTTCTTTGATTTTACCGACAAATTTAAAATTTATAGAAATTACAAATAATCGTTTATGATTAAATTTAAATAGATGGTGCAATCAGAGTATAAACAATGGAAAACACAACTTGTAATAAACCAACTACGTTGAACGAAGTCTTAGAAATTTTATCTGAAAAACCACGTGCTGGACTGACCAGAGTGTACAACAGATATACGTGTGAGGTAGAAGACATAAAGCTTGGCCCTCTTAACAAAATAGGTCTCGCTATTCTCGGTTATACAAAGGTTGAAAATAGAAGGTACGAAGGTTGGACTGGTGAAAATCCATTTTATGCATACAAGTCTAAGGAAGGGGAGCAGGCCATCGTGCTGCTTGATTATCCCCACGGATATGCAATGAGACTCGACTCCGGCATAAGGCTGCCTACTAAAAAGCCAGAAGTTGTTGCGACAGCAAATAATCAGCAATGTAAATGTGGTTCAACGTGCAACTGTTCCGATAGCGACTGTTCGAAATAATAAAGTAATAACAAAAAATTTTAAACCAGTGCGTTCGATAAGTCAGATAATATATCTGCTTTGTCTTCTATACCGACTGATAGTCTTATAAGCCCTTCCCCTATTTTCGCCGCTTCTTCTCTCGGAATCAGACCGTGTGTCATGGAAGCAGGGTGCTCTATCAAAGATTCCACTCCGCCAAGGCTTACAGCTAAGGTTATCAACTTTAGTTTCGATAAAAAACTTTGCGCCTGAGAATATCCGCCTTTCAAGGTGAACGACACCATCCCTCCGAACCCATACATTTGTTTTTTAGCTAACGCATGCTGCGGGTGGCTCTCCAAACCGGGATATATGACGCTTTCCACCGCTTTATTTTGTTCCAGAAATTTCGCTACGGCCATCGCGTTCTCTTCATGTTTTCTCATCCTTACTCCTAACGTCTTTAATCCTCTAAGCACGAGAAAACTATCAAATGGCGAAAGTATACCGCCAGTTGCTACTCTGATAAAAAAGAGACTATCTCTAAGCGCGTCATCGGATGTCACTACCGCACCGCCTATAGAGTCGCTATGCCCATTCAAATATTTTGTTGTGCTGTGCACGACGACGTCTGCGCCAAATGACAACGGCCGCTGGAAATACGGACTTGCAAAAGTATTGTCGACAACGACCTTTGCGCCGGATTTGTGTGCTATAGAAGATATTGTCTTTATATCACAAAGTGTCAATCTGGGATTCGATGGCGTTTCCAACCATACAATCTTCGTGTTCGATTTTAGCGCCTTCTCAATGTTTTTCGGATTGGAAGCATCAACATAGTCTACAGCAATTTTGAACTTATCGTTCATTATCCTGCCAAAAAGCTCTTTCGTGCCAGCGTATAAGTCATCAGATGCTACAATGTGGTCTCCACTCTTTAAAATTGCCGTAGTTAACGCTGCTTCTGCCGCCATTCCAGAAGCGAAGGTTAGACAATGTCGTGCCTCTTCCAATGCAGCTATGCGTTTTTCTAATGCATCCCGTGTCGGATTTGATAGTCTTGTGTATGCGTATCCCTTTGTTATATCTCCTGCTTCCTTTCTTGCAAACGTAGATGAAGTGTGGATAGGCATGACTACATCCCCACCATTATCCGCATCTGGCTCCTCACCGATATGTACTGCCTTTGTATCAAATTCCATGAGGATATTAATGGTCAGCAAAATATAACGCTTATGCCTGATCCCATTTTTGTAGTGGATCGTTAGTTAAGGTGGCGATTATAATAGCACCGTGCGTTATGTAGTTTAAACGTTTAAATCCGAAGGTGTCAGTTGACAGCCAAAAACATGGATTTTTATAAATATTAATAAGCGCCACTTTAGTTTATTAATGGTAGGTATAAAACCGATACACATACAACTTAAAAAAGGGGATATCGCGGAAAGGGTCTTAATAGCAGGAGACCCGGAAAGGATAGTAAACGTCTCACACTTGCTCACAAAGCCGAAACTTATCAACCGATATAGATATACTGTCTACACCGGAGAATACAAAGGAAAAAGAGTTAGTCTAGCTTCGCATGGGATAGGTGCCCCTTCTATCGCCATAGCAGTGGAGGAATTGCACGCGCTTGGTGGCAGGTCTTTCATAAGGCTAGGCACATGCGGCGGATTGCTAACTAGCCAAAAACGCGGGGATCTGATAATACCTGATTCTGCATTGTCGTTCGGTGGTGGAGCCATAAAAGAATACGGGTTTAAGCCCAAATCCGTGTTTTCACCCAATAAAGCCCTTACGGATTCTATAATAGACAACGTGAGAAGAAGTGGAAAACGTTATACCACCGGTACTGTATTTTCCAGCGAAGCGCTATATGAGGAACGGCGTTCTATACAAAAAATTAAGAAAAAACTTGTCGGGGTAGAAATGGAGTGTGCGACTCTTTTTATGCTAGGAAAACTAAGGGAGTTCAAAGCCGCTTCTCTTTTAGTTGTAGTGGATTTACTCAGCAAACCCGTGGAAGAATCAACTTTCTTGGCTGTTGAAGAAATGCACAGGCTTTCAAAAGAAGCTGCTGTGACTGCGCTAGATGCTCTCGTAGAATCGAGATGACCACTCGACTAAAACACAAGAATTCAAATACCAAAAATGGAAATCACCAGTAAAATTGGTGTTATTGCCAGGAGAAAATTAAGTACTGCCCATGCAAGTTGTAATCTTATCTTATACAAGACAAAGGCAAGCGCTGAATATGCAGTTATTACCAATGCTCCAGAGCCTATTGCGAGACCAGTAATTAGGGGGCTTGAGCCAGTATTGAACGATAGTCCTATCGCAAAAAGTATGAAGCCTAGGCTTCCAATCGTTCCTATCGGCTCTTTTCTGTAATGTTTTATCAGATAAAGATATACGACCATCAGTATCGCGATTGGAAGCATGATTGATAGTGAAATAAGAGGTGGTAATTTTACAAACGCAAGAGCTGCACCAGCGACAAGCACAAGCTGAAGCGCCTCCAGCACTTTCTGCTTTCCTGATATAGCAACGAAAAACAGCACTAGTGCGCCAGACAGAATCAATACTTTCTGGAGTTGTGATCCAAAGTTTAAGAACCAAAAAGAAAAGACTAATTCGACCATCGTTGATATTGCTATACCTAGAAGTATTTCATCGCGCCTGTTATTATTCCGTTTCATAGTGGGGATTTTAGGGGTCTTTATATATAGGTCTGTGACCAGGATATAACTCTCTGTGGGAGCTTAAGGCTATTATGCGCTATAGAATCGCTTTTATCTGCGAGACAATTGGCGTAAATTTTTGCCTTTTCGATTATATCCGTCCTTGCTTTAGTAATGGAAGACCGAAACGGGTTTTTATGCTTTAATATCCCCCAATAATTCAATTGCGCCTCCAGGCCAACTTCCGGTGAAACGCCATGCAAGTGGGAGTATACTGCAATCTGCATTGAGAGTGCATCTAATGGATCTGCAGCTCTGCTTAAAGCATAAACTTGTGCGTTCAACTCGTCATTTATTCCATCATTCTTCATGTGCTGTGCTTCATGGTCAAGTGTAGTTCTTAAAAAAAGTTTAAACCTATCCAAATCTTGGTCTGAGAGTATACTGTACACTAAGCGTATAAAATATGATTCGGACAGTTTTAGTGCTTTTTTCCCGGATTTTCGTGAGGGGGCGTAAAAATTTGGCACGGGGTTGTTCTCATCAATTTTGACGTAATATTCAAAACCAGGATAGAACTCCTGTATCTTGTCATTTATCGATTTCTCTGCCAGTTCATGCAGATTCGCATCGTCGTCCAATAAGATATCTAAATTTGGATTTACCATACGGTAGCTGTGAAATCAAATCATATTAATAATTATGCCCGTCTTAAGTAGACGCCCTTTGCGCTTGCGTACTTAGCAGAAAGCTAGTAATAAACCTCTAAAACAAACCCTAAATTAGTTAAAATATTGTCGGATTACTGCATCCACGCATTCGCAGGATCGACATCCAGATCTAGTTCTGGTTCTTCTTGCGGTTCTTTGTCTTCCGGCGGAAGAACCTGCGGAAGCCACGGGTGTGAGTAATCGAAGTCGACTTCACTGTGAATGTTTTCGTTCCCGGTCTGATCAATTGAAAGTATTCTCATACTGCTAAGTGAATCTTCGTTCAAAATAAAATCTACTCTTAGTTTAGTAGCTGGTAAAGGCGAGCCTAAGTCGTAGGATATCTCTAACGAATAAGTGTCACTGCTTGATTTTATTATCCTGTCTTTATTATGCTCGTATAAGTATCTTGGATCGTAGAGCAGATGCAATGATTCTAACTTTGTAAGTAAAGCTTTTATGTAAGGGCCCAGGTCTGTGGCATTCTCCCCGTGGATTATGTGCAAGCCAGATAAATTATAACAAGCGTCGAAATCGAATTCATTGCGCGTTCCGGCCATGTTTGACTCTATCAATACCTGTGGCGCATACATTACCGCGAAATTCTTGGTATTGCTTGGCTTGTAGATTTTGCCCCGGCCACCGACGATGTTGCCCTCGAACTTGAATAAAGCGTCTTCAAGAGATACCATTATTAGATATTAGTGAAACTATCTATAATTTAAGGATTTTAACAGTCTTATCGTCGCAATTTTTAAACAAGAACGCCTTTTATCCCCGAAAAATCGGTTTATTTGTTGTTATAAAGCCGCATTACTAATTTTCTCTTGTCACAGGGTCCTACAAAGCAGGGTACGTCCATAACAATCAAGATTGTGATCGGGATGGTTTTTAGCAAATGAGTGGGCGTTCATTTAAGTCCAAGTATGGAAGTAGTAAGAATGAAATGGTTGCCTATGCCGCCATCGTATGTACTACCGACAGTGCATGCATCATTATCTGTGGAACCAGAAGAAGCTGAAAGCCAGCTTGAATTCAGAGCGGATACGCTAGGTGACCAACTTACATTTGTGAGATAACCCTGTGCTGCTCCTACACATAGATAATTACCATAAGTCGAATTCAATGTTGCCGTATCGTATATTGCTGATGGCTGAGGCGAGGCGATTCCGCCGTTGCCGGCATATACGCTGCTATTGAAAGCAAACGGGCAGGAAGGCATGTTAAAGACATATACGGCTGAGCCTATGTAAGCCGTTTTTCCTGTAGTTACATTAAAATCATACGTACCTGGCGCCTGCGCATTACAAGTGGCTATGTAAGTCGACAGTGAGGACGGGCCTACAAGGCCGCCTCCCAAGCTAGTATTAAACAAATCTTGCGTACATCCTAAAGGCATACGCGCAGTAGTTATATTCCCGCCGAAGCCGCTCGCGCTTACCAAAGCGACAAACGACCGTTTGCTAAGAGTGTATGATACTTTACTGAAGGTTGAATTAGTCACATTGCTAAAAAGCTCAAAGCTATTACACGGCAAAGGAGGTATGTTTCCTGGTGAAATCTCTACACGAAGAGAGCCGCTGGAATTGTATGTAAGTCCATTGCTCTGATAAGTTATAGTCCCTAGTGCGTTTACTTCTGGCCCAGTCAACGATAATCCTTGAATAAAGCACTGCGAATTCTGGGATGTTGTGAGATTGTTTGATAAGCATGTGAAATTTGAATACTGTTTATTATTGATTACTACCGAGACGTTCTTTATACTTATATCGTTTCCTGCTTCGTCGGATATATATAACGACATTGCAGTTGAGTTTGCCTGCCCGTTTGTCACTGGCACTGTTGCGAATCCAGTTGCTGAGAATGGTGTAACTGATACTGACGTCGGGTTAAATACGCCGAACGAGTACAAGACTGCTGCGATTATTACTATTATGAGTATCGCCCAACCATAGGTCATCATGTACTCCAATGCTGATTGGCTTTTTTTAGCGTCCATAATATTAATTAAACACCGTAAGTTTAATATCTTAATGTTCAATCAAATATATATAAGAATATAAATTTAAGAGGCCAATCGATATATGAAACTTTGGGAAAAGGCGCTTATAAAAATCTCCTATGAATGGCCAAGCATACGAAATAAACTGATAAAATTCTTACTATTTGCGTCTGTACTCGGAATTTTTGATTCTACACACCCTACAAAATACATAAACTTCAATTTAGCCGCAAGGTTTCTTTCTTCGACATTGCCGAAATGGCTAAATTCTTACGTCCCATTATTCACGTCAAACACCTTATACCAGACAATACTCATATCAATCAGTTTTGGACTCACGTTCCTTGCTTTATATGACTCCAGATTCAGTTGGGCGAGAAGGTCCCTAGCGGCGATGATGCTGATACCCGGGGCGGTAGTGATGGATTATGTTTCTGCCGCTATAACCGCAGGGAGACTGTTTATCCTGCCGCTCCCTAAGATAGATTATACATGGAGGCTGGGAGTCTATCAAAATACGGCTTTCTCAGGAATGGTTACTGTGATAAACGCTCCTTCTAAGATCTTGCCTGGCGCTATAATGGGATACGACATAGCTATTTACTTTGCGGTGGCTTTTATAGCGGCAAACATGGCTATTATGTTGTACAAAATAAAGAATACTTGTAAGTAGTAAAATATAAATACTATAACTTATCATAAAAAGGGATGGTATACGATTCAAAATCAACTTATGGTCTTAGCTGCGGCCTTTATGGCGGCGGAATCAGGAAGTTTAACTTGGGCGGACAATTGTCAGGATATAATCGAAAAAGGCCCTCTTATGGCAGTATGCACGGCTGTGTAGTGCCTGTGGTTTTCTGCTCAGATCCGAAAAAGGAGTATACTGAGAATGATAACAAACTGCGTGGCATAGAGATTCCTGCAGATTACAGGAACTCGCCTATATTCGGGGGCTTCGCTGCAGAAGCGAAATTTAACGCTGGTGAATCGACCGGGCTTGATAGAATAAACCGCTACTTGAAATTTGTCAATGACAAGATACGACCGGAAGCGTTTTCAGAGGCAGATATATTCGCTGGATGCTCAGTTGATCTTGATACTATTATTTCGCGCGGAATTGGGGAATGCGCAGAAGGCTCAACGGTTCTAAAAACTCTTCTTGACGAGGACTTGTCATTGAAAAAGGAGGGTTGGAAATTCAGATTCGTGGCGGGCCGGCGTGGCATAAAGGAAAAGGACAATCATGCGTGGATAAGCGCTAAAAGAGGGGTAGATTACCTTCTTACACTCGATGCGATCGGGGGCGAAATGTATCTGCACGTATTAAATGGCCGCCTTAAAGACAAGAAAAAGGCAGGGTATACAGAAGACGAGGGTTACTTGATTTTTAGGCAGAAATAATTGCCAGGACCTTTAAGATATTTTTAAGTCGTTCTTTGACTCGGTATTTTTCGCTGTCTTTGGAAGTTTTCCCAGTAACTTTCCATGCTCTTATCGTAGTTTACGATGTTTTTTAGATAACTCTGTTTTTCCTTGTATAAGTGTCGCGAAGAAAAGAGTCCAACTCCTATTATTGGCAATAAAAACAGTTCTGCGCCGGTCATGTTGACGCCACCAAATTGGGTCGAAGAATTCAGCATTGACAAGAAAAGATAAAAGAGATTGTAGTTTATGTTCGGCCCTCCGAACCAGGCCTCGTTTGCCAGGGGCAGTAAGCCTACTTCTTCAAGTGCCCCTATCGCAGCGAAGCCCCCTATGATAGTTCCTATTGCTTCGGAAACATAACTCATGCTTTTAGACAAGCTGGAAAGGAGGGGTCTAAATATGCTTTTCTTAGAGTCTAGGCGTTTATTTGCTATTACGGTGCTGCCATCTTCACTTCCATAGCCAAAGTGGGGACCAGTAACACCGTACACAACGAATTTTTTGCGCGGGGGCGTTGCTGTAGCAAGATAGTCGAGCTCGTCTACATTCTTAAGTCTTAGTGATTTCGCTAATTTTGAATTATTAAAAAAGCAACTGATAGCCAACCCCCCTATCTGCGATGAGGAAATTGGCATATACAAGCTAAATTTTTTGTCGTTATCATAAACCCTATCGATGGCGATCTTTGTGCTGTTAAGTCTGCTTAGCACGCCTTCTATATCAGTTACTATATTTTCTGCGAATTTACTGATACTGCGCGCATCCGCATGGGAATAAAATTCCTTGTCAATATATGAGTCTAAGTACTGGTAAAATACGCTGGACGCCTTACTTGACCCGAACTTTACATTTGTATTTTCCTCAAAATAGGCCGCTGTCGCCAGTATAGCACTTGTTATGTCCTCCTTTGCTGCACGGTAAAACTCTTGATATGACAGCCTGTCTGGACTAAGGTAATTATACGCTGTTTTAAAGGGCAAAGCGACTTTCTTCTCAAACTTAAGAAGCTCGTCTAATGCAACGTTCTTAATATCTTTGTTAAACATACTCCAATTAGAATGCAACGTCTATAAAAAGGTTCCAATATAAATCGGTGCTCTGCAAAAATTTACGTCTTAAAATGAACTAAACATTTAAATAGTCGGAACAGTCTATATCCTACCTATGAAATTACAGGATACTCTAGACGCTCTGGTCGGTAAACCGTTTAAAGAAGAATTCTGGGGCAAGGATACGCTAAGCGGTAAGCTGTTCCGATACAATATGCCGATCGGCGAAAGGTATACTACGCCCAGCAAGCAGGGCTATGCATCGATAAAAGAATACTCTGATGTATTCCCTGAAGGCGCAAGTGTTGACGACGGGATAAGGTATATTATTGACCCTGGCAAGTTAATCGAACAAGTCTGCAACAACTCAAGTAAACTTGTTAATTTGGAATACCACTTTGATACTCATAAGGACGATAAATATTTACTGGAGACTAAAGTCGGGGAATTCGAAAGATATGATGCCAGTACGGGGGTTTTACACCATGTTAGCAGATACGCTAAGCTTTCCTTTTGGGCTAGTCACGACCATATTTTACCAATTAAACTGGAAATAAAGGAAAACATATCCGGTACTGCGAGTACACCGTGCTCTGAAAAACAAATGTTCGAAATTTTATTCATGTCAAACCCCAACGACGCTGGATCTGTCTAAATCTGTAGGCTGTAGATTATTGAACGATTCTATCACACGCTAACGCTCATTGTTTGTAGGCTTAAAAGCTAATCTGAATGATTAAAAAAATATTATCTCCGCCAATTATTGTGTGCAATAAGTTTATATACCTCTGTTTATCATTAGAAAGAATAAAGAGAATCTGTGGAGGACAAATATGGTTAAAATAGACACTAGCGGAACGATTCAAACCCAGAAGAAACCGAAAAACATCTCTTTGGGAGAGCTGCTGAGCACGCTGCCTTCATCAGAAGAGCTAAGAAGTCAGCTTAACACGCAGCTAGAAGCAAACGAAGCTTCTCAAATATCAACAGCGGTGGTATCAGCCATAAAAAATTGCGCATCGACGATAGAATGGAACAGACGACATGTCGATTATACCGGCCCTAATTTCGTTAGATTGGGTGACGGACGGTTAGGAGACCTACTAAAAGCTGATTCTGAAAGCGCTTTACAGGAAACGCTGGATATCCTGCGTAAAGACAATCGTTCAGACTGGAGCAACGCAGATTTGGTGGAATCAACGGCATTTAGTAAAATTTTTACAGAACGCTTGGAATATACGATGCGCTTTAGAACGTGTGGGGACGGGATGTTCAATTTGTACGGAGAAAAGTGTCTCAAAGACCATCTGGTAGAGGAAGTTGTAGATTATCTTGTTAAAGGATTATACGGCGATAAGTACGGTAAGATAAATTATTCCGGCCCGGGTGTCATAAAGGATGCGATAAAAAGCAATCATAGTAAGTTTGAAAAGCAAAACGACGGGCGTGCGAGATCGTGCTGGGGCGACAAATAAATTTTCCGAAAGTGGTCTAAAATGGTAGAAAATCTGGATGAATTACTCAAGAAAAATGCAGTAACCAAATCCTATATAGATACAGAAAGAAGAGAACAAGAAGCAAAAATCGAAGGCAATCGCATATCTGAGTTCCTTGCTTCAAAGAGAAGAGAGGAAGAAACCAGAAAGGAAAACGCTTACAGAAAGATGCAAAGATACGCAAGCGCAATTTTTTACGGCATAGTATCAAAAGGATATATAGCGGCGGAATCTTGGTCTTCGCGCGGCAATAAATACGACATGCTCTTGTCAGATGGACGCGGCATTATACATGACTTTACAACGCTGGAAAATCCGTTCCACAAATATTATGAAGTGAGCGCGCATATAATCAATCCCTCTTTCAGGAAAAAACTGTTCGGAATGGAAGAAGAAGGGTCTGTGGAAATAGGTAAGATAATCATGTACTTTAGCCCGGAAGGCGAGCTAGAAAAAGGTTCTAAGATCTCAATATATGGGGAAGACAATGTAAAGCCAATACTCGAAATAGAAGGAGAAATACTTTCCAGACTCGACGAAAAACCAAATTTTGATAAAGATGTCTCAAAAAAAGAAGCTACACAGGTAAGAAGCGAATATCTTTATCGCAGAGAAACGTCTGCACTGAAGAATCTAATAAAAATACGCCCTGAAATACTCCACAAATAGATTCTATAAAAATTACAACTACTTAGTAATGGTAAAAGTATTAATAGTTATTCATGTCTTATAAATTTAGAAGGAAAAATTATGAAAGCAAAGGTAATCCGCGAGAACAAATCAATAAAGCGTGCGCACAATACAAGATCGCTTTTGGAAGCTTTGGGCATACACTTGACCGGAAATGAATTTCTGGGACTTATAAAAAATTGCGAAAGCGTTGAACAAACGTATGATCTTACGCCTGCAAGTGCAATGATAACTTACTCCAATAAGGAACCTTTGATACGTGGGAAAATTACATACAACGTGGACGATTCGCATGCAAATATGAAGCGCCGAGTGTGTAATTGCCTGTCGGAAAAGCAGCCATATTTTACAGACACAGACGTAAAGACAGGGCACTTGTCTAAATTTCCGTGCAACTCTGAAATTTACTTCAAAGACGGGAACTACCACATCGCATACTTTTAATGTTAAGATGGGATTGAGAAGTCAAAGAAATCTTACTATATATCGCTGTAGCATGCATCAAAAACCAATGAAACTCGGACATATAAAATTATGACGATAAAACGAATAGGTCTGATAGAAATGGGCACTGGTTTTTCCGGCAAGGACATTAGAGGCGATGTGCGTTCGGTTCTTGACGCGATAAAGGTCGGCAAGAAGGCTAAATTAGACGCTATAATAGGGCCGGAATTCTCGCTCGTCGACAAAAATCGAATTGTGGAAAAACCCGCCTGGAGATATTACTACACCGACGAAGAGCATAATCGTCTTATCAGCCTGCTTGAGTCGCAGTCCAAAGACAGCAAAATGTTGGTCATACCCGGTACAATGGTTTATATGGACGGAGATGGAAACGCAAGAAACCTTCTACCAGTGATATCAGATGGAGCTCTGCTGCATTCCTACCATAAAAGGTTGAACGGAGGAACCACATCCTTTTTTTATGATTCGATTGTTGGAAGAACAAATCCGCCTTTTGCTGCGGGCCGGGAAAGTAACGTGTTCGAATATCGGGGGGAAAGGATAGGGCTTGAAGTATGTGCTGATACCGGCCGCTTAAGCTATAATAACGTAAAGGATCTGGATCTCCAGATACTTTCTTCGTGTGGCATACAATTCACGAATCACGTCATTAAAGAAGGAGGCATATTTGTGTTGACCGACGGTTACTCTAAAAGGGCCAGTTTAAGCGTTTTGTCTGCAGGTAAAATGGATTTGAAGAATCCCTTATATAAAAATACTCTTAGATATGGATTGAGCGTGGATCCGATTTATCTGTCTATTTACAATATACAACCGTGATCCTCTGTTTTTCTTGAATTAAATTATATAATATGATGAGTACATTTTTATATTTAGAACCGACGTTAAAACCATAATTAAAAAATGTAAATAACCAAGCGTATGAAAATAAGACCATTAAGAGAGGACGACATTCTCCATGCATCGAAGATAACTGGGGAAAATTACTCTTTGAGATACGCGAAGAATTCTATTAGGGAAATGCGCGCGTCTTTTGATAACCCTGTGATAGCGCCAAAATATGTCGTTGCAGAAGACAAGGGAAAAATTGTGGGTTATGGCGGATACATCCAGTCTTGGATGGACTATCATGTGTATAACTTATTTTGGATAAACGTGTCTCCAAATCGACAAAGAGAAGGGATTGGAACAAAGATAGTCAAAAGACTGATTTCGGAGATAAAAAGACAGAGGGGCATGGACAAAAAGGCGTTGATGATATTGCTTACGACGAGCAAACCTAAGTTCTACTCCAAGTGCTTTGGTTTCAAAGTTTTGACGAAATTTAAACATGACAGAAATTATTTGATGTGTCTTAAGTTTTAATAATAAAGCTGCAGATGAGTTTAGTTCAAAGTGAATATTAAGTGCAGACCAGAATTCGCACAAACGCTTTAAGTTTTCATTACACTTTATTACGTACAATAAAAAGAATTTTCTTTGATATATTTTTAGCCATATCCGCTGACAGGAATGACACCATTACCATTGCAGGCGGCTGCTGTTGCGCCATTTGTTGGAAGGTAGTTCGGTATGTTGTCGGATATCGTAGTCAAAAGAGAAGTTCCAGAGTATACTTGTATAGTCGTGATGTTATAATAGTTTCCGACATTATGTTCAAAAAACATATATAAGTATCCTGTACTTGGGTCGACAGCAGATGCTGAAAGATGTATATGCGCTATGCCCGTCGTTTGTGTGATATTCGCTATTGAAGTCAATCCATTGAATACTTCCATTGTAGTATTAAAAATATATGAAGTAGTATTCATCCAATTCTTATAAACGTAGGTGTAGTTGTTTACAGGATCGAATTCAACATCGTATATTAAATGGTAATATCCATTAACGCCGGGTATGGAGGCGTTATAAAGCGTAGTAGTATTATCCATTATCTGAAGATTTGCCATCGCGTTTCTTTCTAGCACGGAATACACGTAATTATAATGCGGGTTATATGTTATACATTTGGCGTCGACGGCTGAGAATTCGTGTGTGATAGTCGTGCCGGATATCATTTCGATGCCAGATCCGCTCTCTACATATATATCCGAATTATTTGAATCAAATGCCATGTCATAAGTGAATGGATGTTTTACCGTTGTATCATACACATAACCAACGAGGTTGAGCCCGTTTACTACAGCGATTGTGTCATTTACAACCGCGCTGTAATTTACCGTATCTGCAGGATTATCGCAATTTATGCCGTTGCCACTTACATAAAGGCACCCGCCGCTTGCAAAGTAAACGTCGCCATTATTGGGATTGTATATCGCATCCTGGAATGTCAAGCCCGTTTGTATGCTTCCTACTAACCTAGTGTTGTTTATTATGTATATCGTACCATAGTTATACGAAGATGCGTATACTAGATGATTACTGGAATCATAAACTATGGAAAGAAAATCACTAGAGTTGCCTGAACCACCTTGAGCAAGTTTTATATTAGCTATGTCGGTAGATCCTTTTATTACAGCGATATAGTCGGCACCGGTACCATTCGTATATCCTGAGTACATATCTCCATTATTTGAATCAAATACTGCATGGCCTATATTGTCTACTCCGGCCTGCACTTCCGAAAAGCCTTTAAGATCACTTATACTTATATTTGCAACTATCTGTGTCCCATTTAGTATCTGTCCCGCAACAGGAGATGTTTTGGCGTTAAAGAAATAAAGAAGATAATTACACGATGTTGAAGCTGAATAAGATATTAACTGCGATTTTCCTGCAGCTAAAGCGCCGGAGGACGGAGACGGAGAATAAATCGTTGTCCCTAAGACTCCTGCACAGCCCGAATTATAAGATTGATTCAACTGCTGCTCTGCAGTATAAGAATAGGTGCTATTTATAACATTGAATGTAATAGAGGTCCCAAAAGCAGAATCATATGTGCCCCCGTAATATACTGTCCAGCCCTCTGCAGACAATATATTTGCAGGTATACCGGCCTCTGTGAATGTAGTTAAGCACCTGGTTGCGCCTGCAAACGACAAGTGTATCGTCGAACCGGCCGCGAGGGTTCCTGAAGATTTATTTACAGTGTAAGTAGTGGTACACAAACCCGTTGAATTCACGTGGTTATAGACTTTGAAAGCATAGTTCGCCGAAGAAGTGTTAAAAGTTATCTGCGGTGTTGTGGAGCTATTCAAAATACCGGTGCCAGGGCCATAAGTCGCGTTCCAGTTATATCCAGAAGGCAGTCCGATCTCTGTGAATGTTGTCGTAACTGTAGCACTGCAGGAGGTAGCATGTGAAAATGACACGCTCTCGGGAGTCCCAGCACTCAAACTGCCTGCTGATGGCGATGCGGTATAATTTGTCCTGCAGCCTGCAGTCCAATTACTTTCATTATAGACAGAAAAGCTGTGCGCCCCCGAATTCGACAGGAAAGATATTGTCGTGCTGACAGAAGAGTTTCGTGTTCCATCATATGAGGCTGACCAGTTATAATTCGACGGCAAGCCTGATTCCGTAAAGATTGTATTGGTGCATGTAGAAGAAGCCAAGGAAAACGCTACTGGTTTAGTAGAACCTGCATTAAATGTGCCGGAAGAGGGCGTCGGAGAATAAATCGAATAGCAGCCTGCTGAAGTGATGTTTTTAGATGGGATAGAATAATAAAAGTTTCCGCTCGCCGTGGAGAAAGCGATCGAAGATGAGACGCTTGAATTCAAAGACCCCGCATAGACGACGCTCCACAAAGCACCTTTAGGTAAGCCGCTTTCAGAAAACGTGGTAATTACACAGGAACCAGTAGTTTCAGAAAAGCCTACATTTATCGAAGAACCTGCATTCAATGTACCGCTTGATACGTTTGCGGCATAAATAAAACAGCCGGATGTGCTGTCGTTCATTATACTGAAACTGTGCGGGCCCGAACTTGTGTTGAACACTATTGTAGTTAGGTTCGAGCTGTTAATTAAACTGTCATAGACCACAGTCCAGTACAATCCCGATGCAATACCAGATTCTGTGAATGTGGATAAAGCCGTTCCGGAAAGTCCAGAACCAGCAAACAGCGGCCCCGTCTGCTTTCCTAATCTTATTGTTCCTGTCGAAGTAAGATTCTCAAGACTGTTTATGACTGTGTAATGGATGTTGCCCACTACTGACACTGTGCTTTCTGAAAATGTGCCCTTTACATAGCAACCAGTGTATTGCCCTTGCAAGAGGACTATATTAGTGCAATTAGTGACCGTGAACAACTGGCTACCATCCAGCAGGGTTACGTTGTTTATTCTTATCGTTTGTCCATACTGGTCGGTTATGGTTACCTTAAAGAAGCTACTGTTAACCGCCGCACTTGTTACCGGAACGTCGGAGAATCCCGTTATCAGCGGGGCGCTTGTCACATTTGAGGAGGGATTGAATATCCCAAAGGAGTATAGTACGGCGGCGACTATGACGATGATGAGTATCGCCCAACCATAGGTCATCATGTACTCTAAAGCCGACTGTGCTCGTTTGTCGCCCGATCTCATAATGCTGCAGCACAGAACTATGATAATATCTATATATATTAAGGTTCGAAACCTTAGCTAAGCTAGAAAATTTATCGTGAATTGTCTTTAAATTATACGAAAGAATCATCGATTGTCCATGCGGGTGCGCTTATCACGTAAAATTCTAGTTTAGTGCGCTTGTCCCTGTTAAATATCTGGTGCACTTTTCCAGGCATTATAAGATAGGAATCTCCTTTCTTGACTTCTATGCTCTCTCCGTCCACTACCATTATGCCTTTGCCCCTCGTTATCAGATAGCTCTCCTCAGATACTTTATGGTAGTGCGCTGCGGACGATTTTTTCGGCGGCAGGCGAACATAAGCAACACTTTGCTTTGAGGTGCCACCAAGTTCAACGTTTCTTCCGAATATCTCATATATCACTTCGCCAAGCGGGTTCACGATGGGATTCGTTATGTCTTCCAGCCTTTTGCCTTTCATGTTCAGCTATCACTTTTTTGTTATTAATAGATTCTAGTAAATTGCAAGTAATTGATTAAAGCGAGTGCTGTGGTTTTCATCGGTAGATGTCACAATTTCTCCAGTTCCTTTTCTATTTCATTTAGCATAATGTCGATTGGCGGTTGATACTGCACGTCTATCGTCTCTTTTTTGTAATATGCTAGGTTTTTACGCATGAACGCTACCTGAGTTGGTATGTATGAAAAAACATCTATGTCCTGTCTCTCGCCCGCAATCTCTAAATAAGTCTTGTATTTTTTGGGCTCTTTCATTGTTTTAAACCCGCGCCATAGATCATATATGTCTTTAAGCATGTTTCTGTCTGCCATGGCAATTGTTTTTTCGGCGATAAGCATGATAAAATCATTTTACTAGATTTTATAGATAAAACAACTACTTTATAGTGATAGAAAAGTATTTATACTAGTCTATCTCATATAAGCCTATGGAAAACTATTCAGAAGAAAAGGAAGGGAAAGACGTATTTCAATCTCCGTATTCAGCGGATTTAGAAGCTATTTTAGCGGCTGATTTGGAAAATATAGAAGCTGGACTTAAAAAGATCTCTGCAACTAATAATAGGCAGGCTGTGAACGGTTCGGCAAATCGTGCTCCTGCAAGGCGTTACTCGGCACCTACAAGCGTGTTTGATGCTATCTATCAGGATCTAGAACGCGCTAGTGAAGGTGCTTATAACGCGTTAAGCAATGTTGGCGGCTCTCTAAAAGAGAAAACTGGAGATGTTTATGAAAATTATTTTGTAGAGCGTAAGCCTGTTGCGTCCTTTTATCAAACGCTGAAAAATAAAGGAAATAGTTTATACGGCAGCGTAAAAAGGTTGGGAAAACAGACAAAAACCCGAGCAGCAAACAGAATGTACAAATTATTTGGAAAGGAAGCACCTTCAGCGAAGGTAGCTGACGAAAACGTTGCTGTTTCTGCTGAAGAGCCAGAAGGTCTGGATATAATTAGACAAGGGAGTTATAATCAAAACGAAAACTCCGACGGTGCGCCGCGCGGTGTTAACTTGTTGGAAGATGATGAACTTTTAGGGGCTAATTTTGATGCTTTAAACGAAAAGGATATAAATAACAACAAACGAAACACGGAAAAGTATAAAGGACTTTCACCTATAAAGCGTGTAAGACTCCCTAACAAACGGATGGGCTATTTCATACAGAACGGAAATCGGGCTGCTCCTTACAGTTCACAGGTACGCGGTCCGCTGCCAAACTCTGTATCTTATTCCTTTACGATGTCTTACGGCAATAGAGGATTTAACATGTCGTATACTGTCTCAGCAGGATTCGGCATATCATCAGGATATGCATACACGTCTAACTAGACGGACCGCAGCATGGATAAATTAGTTTATTCGATTAAAACTGGTAAGCCTTATGAAGAGGACTATAAAACCATTAAAATCGATTATAAAGAATTGTTGGACCTGGATAATATTATTAGCGACATGCTAAAGAAAGAGGCAGAAGCCAGAGCAAGAGAAGAAGAAACTAAAAGAAAACTAGAAGAAGAAAGAAAAAATAGAGCAGAAGCCGCAAGAAATAGAAGAGTCGAGGAAGCGAGAGTCAAAGATCCTTATTCTATACTTGGCGTAAGCCGCAACGCATCAATTTCAGATGTACAAAGGGCATACTTCAGCTTAGCCAGAAGATATCATCCTGACTTGTTCCAAGATCCTCGTGAAAAGTCAGCGGCTGAAGAAAGGATGAAAACAATAAATGTAGCAAGGGACAGTTTGTTTGCTTTGCTTGGAGGGAAAAATGTCAGCGCTTGAAGATAAACTAAAAGATATCGGCGGAACCATAAAAAGCGCCGCGAAATCTTATCTCAATTATAGTTATAATTGGGGTTATAAAACGGGAAAAACTTCGGGTTTTTCATCCAATTTGATTATCGCAAGCTTTGCTGAATCGCTTTTTTATGGTTTTACTCTAGGTGTAAGCTCTACACCAATACTCGGTCCGGTTAATAATGGTTTTGTGTGGGTTGGTGCTGGCATGTCGGTCTTAGTCACAAGGTTCATACAGTATGGTTTAGGTGTTGTTGACAGGACACTTAAAGATGAATATCGAGCAAAAAATGGCGTCCATATTTGAAATATTTGAGCGTTTGAAACAAACACAAGGCCGTTCTAATTATTTAGTCATGGAAGACGGCCTAAACCTATTAAGGCAATATTATGATGGGCTATGTAAAAAGAGATTATTTCATTCAGCTAGTCAATCCAGATGGGAAAACCAGCGTTCCACGTTAGAAAAATTACTTTTGGGATGCGAAGATCTTGTAAATTGCAACTACACTGGTGATAAAAATTCGAAGGGCGCCGAACTTATACTCTCAGTGCGCAGCGATATCAAAAAGTACGCTAAAGGCGAAGAAGAAGCAAGACATCTTAGAGAAAATGATAGCATAAAAGAACTTGTAGAGTCACTTGAAAAATTACAAAACGAGGATGGAAAATTCGACAGCGTTTTCTACGTCGCTTCTGGCGGCGCAGAACCGGCATTACTTTATTGTGCAAGAAACGGCGGTATTCCGACACCAATACGCTTCTCAATGTACAGCAAAGAAGACACGCACGTTCGCCTGCCGATTGATATGCCAAAAGAATATTTGAGAGAAAAAGTGGAAGGAAAAAGGATACTCGTTGTGGAGGACATTGTAATCAGCGGTAAGAGCGTCGTTAAGACCATGGACTATCTCGCGAAGTTCGACCCAAAAGCAATCTATGGATGCGCAGTACGCATGGAAGATTTTTCGACTAGGTTAAAGGCGAGGATATCCGAAAATCACGGTTCTTGGTACAATGATAGGATTTGGAGATACAAAATGTCTGCAAAAGAAGAAAGCGAGACAAGGGATAGACCGACGATTGATGTTTTTTTCTAGTTTACGGATGAAGCTTAGCTGGTATCTATCTACATATATTTAAACAACGGCTTTCTAAGGAAGTATATGCCGGATCTTAGAAGTGTAATAGATACGTTTGCCTGCTGGAAACATACAAAAGTCCCAAACGGACTGACAAAACTGGTCGAAGATCTAGAGACCAGAACAAGAATGAAAGAAGTGAACGATGAAACCTTCCAGTCTGAAAATTTATACGCAGTCAGGTATTCTTGTGAAATAAGAAAACGAAACGCCTCCTTGGTCCAATATTCTATAGGTTATTTTGTTGAAAGGCCTTACTTTGGAAAGGATGGACATCCAAAATCGAAATCGAAAAGGTTTGAACCACAATTGCTGCTTTCGTACAGCTATGAAAACGGGTCGCTAAAAAACTGCGGGCTTGTTATAGTCTCTTTACTGGACCGAAAGGAAGATGGCTCACACCTTAGCTGCCTTAATCGCTACCTAAAGAAAAAACCGTACAGTATCGTCAAGATGAACGATGAGGATGTAAAGACTATATATACGACTGCAAAGCGCCAGCATTTTTTGGATTTGACAGGCAAATAAAATCCTGCAGAAAAACGTAGGCGGATTATCAATCGTGACTAAGCTGCATAACGATAATTTAAGCTAAACGCGTTTTAATCTCTTGTCTATTAGAAATCGTGCGGCTTCGGGATGAACAGGATTTTTATCGTTTGCTATCGAGTATAACCTTGGAAGATAAATTGTTGGAGTTTGGGGCAAGATGTGCGGAACTTAGTCTGTTTAAAGAGTGTCACTGTTTATTGTAAAAATTACAAAATATAACATTAAAATTAATTATTTATACAATTTTATTTCACAATATTAAATATGAAAGCTAAAAGTTTAGGAAACCTATTATACGAACCAGAACCGGTTATAGGAAACGGTCTTACGCTGGTCCAAACCATGGAAAGCTACTGCTGGAGCAATGGCCTCGGTTCATACATAAACACAGTTTCTAATAAAGACACAAAGATAGACCACGCGACGTTTAACTGTAATTTTGGTATCACCATGGCAGATCCAATAGAGCTTGGCAAGCATGTGTACACGTACGAGACCGTAGGAGAATTGGAATATATGCACGGCCGTCAGGAAGAGGAACTGTGCGAAAGCAATGTCGAAAATTTCTTGAAACTCAAGGATGATATGAGAATCGTTATGGACTCCTCGGACATTAGGCTTGGCGGTTATTCTCTTATGCAATCCGATAGGATAGTCTCCTTCGGGCTTATTGATGAGCCAAACGCAAGCAAGAGGAGTATACGCGCTGTCCTGCATTCTTACGAAAAAAATGATTATGTATCCCTGGTTTATACGGAAAGACCCGCACAGAAAAACGGCGAAGAACGGCTTTTCCTCGCTTATAACAAAGGATTGTATCCTCTGGATCTTGAAAAGAACCGTGACCTGGTCTTAATGATGCAGACTATAAATTTTATCCACGAGAACATGTTAAAGGAAACGAGCGTGCAGGTAATAGATTATACTGAAACGGCTAGGGTGTAGGCGAAATCTGGATTACTGGATTTGGGATAATGAAGCGTCTGGCTTTTCTTATTTAACTTCTACACATATGTATGCTTCTGTCTTTTGTATTATGGCATAATTTACAGAGATTTTCTATCTATCCGCCAATAGTGTTCAAATAATCGGCTATCGAATTTGAAACAATGTTCCAATTTGAAGGCCTTAGCGCCAGGGGTATATAGCCGTTTGTCTTGGCCGATATGTATTTGCTGTCGACATGTCGAAGTTTTTTCGATAACTCCAGAATAAAACTATCGAAATCTATCCCTTTTTTACTAATAAACCGTTTTAATGAGTCATGAAATTTTGTTTTGTCTGCCAGCTCTAGACTATAAAAAATATCGTATATGTCTTTTCCCTCGGTCCTCCTATACAAAGCATACATTTTTCTTGCCAGTAACTCCTCAAGCCTGTAAACGGCCAATCTGTGAGCTTTTTCCTGACTAAAGGAGGAGATTATCTCGTCCACTATCTCGAATGAATTTTTGTCCGCCAGCTCATTGAATGCGACATCCAGCCTTACTGAATCAGTAAACTCATTCGAGGTACGATACGAGAAATCTACCTGACAGTAGATTTTCAAGAGTCTTTTCTCTTTTTTAAGGAATTCCCTCGCATTTTCTGCTATCCCGTCTATAGATGTTATTATCGTGTTCAAAGAGGGTTTGTTTATCAGCTCAAAATCGGCATCCTCAGAAAACCTTGCATTTTCCTTTAAATAAACTTTATTAATTGCTGTCCCGCCTGTCAAAACGAATCTTTGTTCTCCGTATAAAGATACATACTGTAACAACCTCATTAAGTAATAATCTTTTATAATAAAATTTGAAGACAAACCGTATTTTTTGGCTAAATCTTTGTATATTATTTCTTCCATTACAGTTTCCCCAGTAGATCTCCTTCGTCGATATAATTTACCACCCTCCATTTTTTATTAAACTTCCCTACATTGCCTTTTCCTATTTTTGCGATTTGTTTTCCCACATTTAACTCGTTTAGTATTTTTTTGGGTATCTCGACAGTGGTTTTTTCGGACAGCGTTTCAAGCAAAAAACCGATCTTTCTAGAAAAGGCTGGATTGCCAAATCTTTTTACGTAAAAAACGAATATGTCCCATTCCAATTCGGTAAGGGCGAGCCTTTTTACTGCGGCTAAGATATTTGAATATCCACCTGAGAATTTTGGCATATAAAAACAATCATACATTGTTTTTGCTCTTGAGGATATAAAATACTTTTTGAAATAGGTCATTCCGGTTGCTCTTTTTCCCAAAGATACGGCTTTTATTTCTATGCTTTGCAAGATTTTAGCAGCTGTTGTCTTCTCAGTGCAAACGTAAATCGTAGAAGGTAGTTCATCCATCGCATTATAGACGTATAAAGCAGACGAAAAACCCAAGTAGCCATTAAATATATTTAGTGCGATGGTAAAATAGTCTTCTATTTCCATGCCTCCTGCAGCATTAACAAGATATTTTCCTCTTTTTAATCTCGTTATCCAACCGTTTTTTTGCATTCTTGACAACAGTACAAGAAGGGTTTCTCTTTTTATTTTTTCTTGTGCCGCAATGAAAGCGATGTCGTATATATGATTTGGCTGTAGACTGAAATACACTTTTTGTTCGTATTTTGATAAGTTGTTTTTCATATATATTAAATATATGTTTTGTTAAGTATTTATATTTATATAACAATACTATAGAGACGAAATACGGACGTAATTAAAAGATCCTGTATTAGTTTATTTGCGGACCTTTACACTAGTTAGAATCGTATAAGCAATGTTTACTCGGAAAGATCCTGTTTTAACATTTCTTCTATCCTGTTTATTATGACCGGTGAAAATGCTATATTCAGCTCTCTCATCCTTCCGCCCCTGCCTTTGCTGGTTATCCGCGACATTATCAGAGAACTGTAATCCATGTCCGCTATAAGATCAGATATCCTTCGAAAGGTCAGTTTTTCCAGGCCGAATTTTGAAGAAAGACGAACATAACTATCATATACTTCTGCGCTGTATACCTTTCCCAACCTCTTGCTTTTTGAGGTCATTATTATCGAGAGCATAACGCACTTACTCTGCTTTGTCATGTTTTTTATGGAGGTTTCGGTTATGTCCTGTTCTAGTATATCAGTAGCCTTATCCAAGTCCATTTCCATTATCTCAGATGAACCGCGTTGCTGGGCCTGTTCTCCTGCCACTCTTAGCATGTTTATCGCTTTCCTAACGTCGCCGTGCTCCCTGGCAGCCAAGGCCGCTGTCTTGTTCACTATGGCCTCATTTATCGCATTTTGGTAGAACGCCTCATTTGCCCTCATGTTGAGTATATCCGCTATTTGTATCGCGTTATAAGGCTTGAATATAAACTCCACTGGAGATAGTGAACTTCTTACCCTTTGGTCTAAAGAAGCCTTAAGGTCCGTATTGTTTGATATCCCTATCACGGATATCTTTGCGTTCCTCATCGATTCGTTTAACCTGAGAAGGCTGTAAAGCACGCCGTCCCCTGCTTTTTGGATCAGCTTTTCTATTTCGTCCAAAATGAGTATTATGGATTTTTCCCTGTCGTCGATTGCGCTCACAAGTTTCTTGTATAGATCGTTCGCGGACAAACCGCTCGTAGGTACTTTTACCCCTAGAATCCTGCAAAGATTGGATAGAAGTCTGTACTCGGTATTGTTATTTTCAAGCCTGCAGTTAACATATATTGGTAAAACATTGACATTCTTCTCCTGTGCTAGCTCAGCCAGGTGCTGGCAAACGTATCTTGTAACCAATGACTTTCCAGTACCGGAAAAACCGTAAATAAGGATGTTCGATACTCTCTCAAGCAGTAGACTAGGCGCGAGGGAATTGGATATGAACTCTATTTCTATGTCCCTGTGCAATATCGCGCTTGGTACAAAGGCCGATGAGAGCATCTCTTTGTTCTTAAATATCTTCTTTTTTTCTAAAAACTGGTTAAATATCGACTTGGGATCGACGTTATGTTTATTCTCCTCATTAACCTGGTGCAATAAAGAGTCAGATTTTAAATCAGTGTTTCTCTTTATGTTAAGAACCATAAATTCTCTAAAGATTTGGTTGTATTTAAGCATTTTAGTAAAAAGGAGTTATATAACAACACTTCACTATAGCAACAGAGAGACCCACGTTTCCAATGGAACTCTCGAAATGAAAAATGAAAGTATTTACTGATAGCTTATATTATATATTATTCTATATAGAATAATAACTATAATAATATAACCCCTTCCATAGGAAATGTAGGTGTGTTCCAAAGGAAATTTTATAAAAGAAAGTCTCTTAAATTTTCTTTCAAACGTTTCCTCTGGAAAATTATTCATAAATCTCTTCACAACGATCCGTATTTCAGAAAAAGCCAGTGGTTTTTGCTGTGCATAGTTAGTATTACTTAAAAAAATCGATTTGTGATAATTCTATAAATTTTATATAAATTTTTGTAAAATACACAATACTGTTTTTCTAAAAGAGTAAGTTTTATAAAGCGATAACTCCTTCCTATTCCAAACATTTTAGCCCTCGTGCGTTAAGTCGCACAGGATAAAAAAGACAAAACAGGAAAAGTTATGAACAAAAAAAGTATCTTAAAGAAAAAGAACCCTTCCCGGATCAATTCGTTAATGATAACGAAGAAATCATTTTCCATAGGAAGCGATGGTGTCACTGGGTATAAACTTTTAGTAATATCATTATTTTTATTACCTATTTTAAATGCGGCCCCAGGAAATTTCAGTATAAATAATAATGTTTTTGTTAGCATAATCTTTGTGTCTTCTTTAGCAGCATTACTAGTTACAAGAGGCTTTCATGGAAAATAAACTTTTTTTGCTTTTTGCCGTTGTTCTATTTTTATTACCTCTATCTTTTGGACAGACGATGTCTTCCTTTAATGTAACTACAAATATGAGTCTTTCGGCACCGCTAAACGTTACCAATAACCTAAACATTGCTAAGGGAGTCTATATTCTCACCAACGATTACCCGATTAACGCCAACAAAACGACAGTAAACGGGAGACTGATATTTTCCAGAGGTTCTTCCTTAACTTCAAAATACCTGGAAGTTGCGCCGACAGGCTCCATAATAAATTATGATTATCCAGGCGGTTTTGTAGGTTTGAATACTCTTATAAATAACGGATCAATAATCGGTTATTCTTCTACATGGCTTAATGCATCTTCCTGGTTAATAAATTACGGTAACTTAACGGCGTCCTTAGTAGGAAATGGAGGTTCTGTCTTTGCCTCTAATGGAGGAAACGCTAACATGTCCTCAGGAGGTTCCGGAGGAGGAGCTTCGACTGAAGGAGACACTTGCCAACAAGGTTACGGCGGCTTTACTTCCGTTCCAGGCGGCTCAATAAACGGTAATGGAGCAGGATATTCAGGTATGTCCGTGTCCCTATTAAAGACGCCAGACTTCAATACGAATCTGACAAAAGGGGCTGGAGGCGGAGGCGCCGGCTCCGATGACGGATATGTTACATGTTCTAACGGCAACGCAGGAGGCAGCGGCTCAGACGGTTTTATAATCCTATCCGCGAACATTCTTAATTACGGAAACATAATTGCAAAGGGGCAAAATGGATCCAGTTGGCAAAGTTCTCCGTACATGTTCAATTACGAAGGAGGCGGCGGTGGAGGTGGCGGAACAGTAGAATTCCTGTACACCGAAAACTTTACAGACAAAGGAACGGTAAACGTAAGCGGAGGCCTCGGCGGTATAGGAAGAAGTCCCAGTTATTCGGGAGGCGATGGTGGCAATGGCCAAATCGCAGCATTCAAAGTGGGAGATTCGCTGATAACACAGGATAATGTTTTTACTATGAATATAATTCCTCTTCTGTCTTATTCGGGCTGCAGAATTCCAGTATACCCAGACGTTTTCATAGAGCAAAATTATTCAAAAGGCACAAAATCTTATCTTTATCAATCGCAGGACTATATTAACGGCAGCCTTAACGTTACCCTTATAAACCGGCCGTCAACCTTGTATATCTCCCTTTCTTCTCTCGTAGGTTTCAGCGTAAAAAACGACATGTTTAACGCGACATATAATATGTCCTCTTTTTTGTCTGATTATCTGGTGAACGGTTCTCTGCGTTATTTTTTGGTGCCTTCTATGTATCTCCTTAACAATAGCGAAATAAATCTGTCATTGGACAGCGGATACCCCGCAGGCATATTTAATATAACGCTCTACAATGATACCAGCACGGTTTCTTCTTTCCTTAACTTTGCGTCAAAAAGGCAGTTCTCGTATGAGCTTCCAAACGGAAAATATACGGTCGAAACCCGCAATGAAATCGACGGAGCTGTGCAAAATTATACAATATATAATGCGTTTAATTGTTTCTCGCCTAACGATTTCGTTTTGTATCCCGGTTCTACAACATATAGCGAGTACGATCCCATGACTTCGAGTATGGTTAATATGTCATCACAGACAGACACTCAGGCTAACGTTTCAGCGGCTTATGGTTATTCCAAGATAGAGAACCAGCTTAACGGCGTGCTTGAGTACATTAACCACACAAATTCATCGTGCGATAATGCAGGATACGGGAACTCCGTGTCATATTCAGACGTATTTTTAAGTTCAAACATGTCGCGCATTACGTCGCTCTTCGCGGACGTTTCAAAGATCCTAAACCGAAGCGCAAACGCCTCTGTCCTGCCGCAGGGTGTCAAGACGTTTTCAATCCGCATGCACGGGCCGCCGAACGTAAGCATATCTTCGTTGTCAGGTTACTACGCACTGAAGAACTCATACAGCAGCGGAAACACGTCCTCATATACAATGTATGTACAACCGGATTCAAACACGTCAATAACGGTAAACTATGAGAATCACACATTTTATCTGAACGTTTTCTCCAACGGTTCAGCCAGAGTTTCCAAATCTAGCGGCGGATTCAATGTGGTCTCGGCCCTGGAAGCCGTACCTTCGGAGATAGCTGGCGCGGTGGCTTCACTGTCAGGGTTGGTCGCATCTGTTTTTGTTTGATATGGAAAACGATTTTGACAAGATATACGATGCGATATTTAAGATGAACAAGAAACTGTCCGAGATAGATCTGAAAAACGTGGAACTTTCAAAGATACTCTCTTCTTTGCCAGTCTTCAAACCGGCAGCAGCAATACCCCAAGCGGACGAGATAGTAGAACAGGAGGACACGGTGGCAGATCCTTATTCAGTAGGGGGGTACAGGAACGTATCACTGCCGAACGGAGGCCTTATAAGAATAAAATCAAAACCACTCTGTTCGAGCGGAAGGCACATAGTTTTTGATATAGACGGCATTATATTCTGCTCGCACTGCAACTCGATAATCTGCAAAGACCATAAGCCGGCACTCGATGAGCCCTTGTGTAAGCCATGCATTTCCGAGGTTTTAAAGGGTTTTGATGTGGCGGATTTGTACGTCTTATTTGCAGTCGTCAAAGGGGTACAGCTGAATAAATTGAAGAAAGTACTGGGCCTGTCGAGAAGAGACTTGTCTACTGCCTTATCCAAACTCATAAACAAAGGGTGCGCTAGGCAAAATATTATGTTTGCGATAAATCCGACGATGTACGGAATAAGCATCTCTGGTCTAGCTTCATGCCTTTACGACATGGATTTTATCCTTAAACTATGAACCGCCAAAACCCGGAAGAGTCGTTCATGGCGCTTGCATTGGATAGCATAAGAAGATATGACCGATTGACCGATATCAGTGCAATGAAAAAGCTTCTTGAAAGATATACGCTTACCCGCGACGAAAACACGAGGAGATTCATCAGAAGCAGAGTAATAAACATCTTATTCGGGTTAAGGCAGAGGTTCCCTGGGCAGGAACTAGTGGAGGTCGCTGCGGACTTTGTAGATTCCACAGAAGGAATAGAGATAGGAGACCTTGCTCTCGGCGGGAATTCTAACGTCAGATTAAAGCTGAAAAAGGACGACTTTAACAAGAACATTCTTGTGATAGGTTCCGTCGGGCACGGAAAAACCTCGCTAATATTCAACATGCTAAAGAGACTGCACGAAACGGGAACGAATTTTATAGTTTTTGACTCAAAACGCGACTACCCATCTCTTGCGCTGTGCGACGACACAATGTACCTTAATCGCGAAAATCTTAGATTAAATCCGCTTGATCCGCCAGAAGGAGTGCCCTTCGAGGAATGGGCGGTGCACTTCGCCGATCTTTTCTCGCACTCGTTTTCTTTATTGATCGGAAGCCGCGATTTTCTGCTGGACAGCCTCCTGAAGTTTTACAGGCGCGCCGGTATTGAAAGGCCTTCATTGCAGGATTATCTGCGCTATCTCGAAAGCTGTACGGAAAGGAACGATTACGTTAAGGTGGTGCGCGGAAGAATAAGCGCCCTGCTTTCTTCCTCAAAAGTGTTCAGCAGCAATAAGGGCCTTGATCTTTCGGCTTTGGATGCATACAGTCTCGTAATATCAATAGAGCGTCTGGGAATCGCGGAACAAAGTTTCATAGTCTCTTTCTTCTTATACTATTATTTCTTCATGAATTTAGGATCTCCCTCAAGACGCGGAAAGCTAAATAAAGTAATAGCCATAGACGACGCCCACCGCATACTTGATGTCAACAAAGAGCGCGATTCTGCGATGGGGCTGCCGCTTCTGCACAGTATGATCGCGAAGATGCGTGAACTAGGGATAGGGTTCATATTTTCCGACCAGCAGTTGTCATCCGTTCTTTCGAGTGCGATACAAAATACAAATACAAAGTTCATAGGCAGGATAAATCTTCTTTCCGATCTTCACATGATTTTTGGCAAGAATTACAGCGCACAGACGGAGTCAGCGGTAACTTCGTTGAAACCGAAGGAGTTCCTTATGATATCGGACAGAGTAATGCCTTATGGGATACTAAGGGCCGATGAGGTAATCATAGACAAGGACATTGACGAAGCGACCCTGCTCGCGGCGAATATGCGTTTCGGTTCTATTGCATCTGTAAACGAGCAGGAAGATAATTTATTGGAGAAGAAATTCCTCTCTGAGCTGTCAAAGGAACCATTTGTCAATATTTCACTCCATTCAAAAAACCTAAGCTCGTTCCTTAGCGTAGAAGAATTCGACTCGGTGCGCAGGAAACTCGCTGATGAAGGCATAATAGGCGAGTTTAAATTGACCATATCAAAGGGAAAACAATCGAAGTTTCTGTACATAAAGAAGAGCGCAAAGCTGGAAGAATACGGTGCCGACTATAAATCATTTGGTTATAATGAATTCGCAAAGGACGTTCTTCGTTCGCTCGTGATAAAGAAACTCAAAGCTTCAGGTTCAAATTTCGAGGAGGACGATTGCGGGGTGCTTGTAAGGGATAAAATGACATACATATTTTTCATGGACGACGGCTCCGGAATAGCCAGGATAACCGAATCGCCTTTCAAATCGGTAATCAATGTGATAGATGATGATACAGACCCTTCTTCAGTAACTTTGAACGTGATGAGATACAGCGAAAAAGGCGCAAACATAAATTTCAGTATAATAAAGATATGCAGGTTCTGCGAGTTCAGCTGCTGAGTATTTAGAATGTAGTCAGTTTATGAATATGAGAATCGCGCATTAATCTTCACAAAAGGGAGAAGCCAATATATGAGCAATAAGGTACTGGTTATTGGCAACTAAAAAGCCATATTACATACGGTTAAAAATTCCCTCTTAATGTTTAAATATTATATATATTCTTACTAATTTTTAGTACACTTAAAATTTAAGAGGTTTACAATGGGAATGAATGGATCGGAAAACGAACTGGAAGGATTATTGTCCCAGTACAAGGAAAAGACAAGGATGCCTAAGATAAGGTCGTTAAACAGACAATTAGGCTATCTGGAAGCAAGAAAGGTAGCAGGGCCGTACGGAGGACTGCCGACGATAGCATCTCACCAGAGGGCATTGGTAGATACGGACGAATGGCAAAGCTCGGAATTGAAAGGTTATTATCCAGCATGGGCTAAGGAAATGCTGATACATCCAAAATCCGGTGAAAACATGAAGAAAAGGGAGGATGTGATAGACCCATACACAGACGACAAAGGAAGAAGGTGGGTATACCCGTCTTTCCTTATTCCTGACGAGGCCGTCGGGCGGGCTAATAAAGCTCTTTTTGTAAATCCAAGGAAGATCATAGAAGAGGAAAAAGAGGTAACAGTGATAGCTGATCCTGACAGAGACGTAACTGTCCTTTCCGGTTTCCCGCAAAGCTCTGACTGGACACGCGTATTCGGCGCGTACAATTTCGTCTTTCGCTTGGGAACTGCAGGTGTGCGGCCTTTGGTGCGCTATTACTACGGCTACGGCGACAGGCGTTACATCGTTGCCAATGACGGGCACGGTGACAGTTTCGGGGTGGGCTACGAAAGCTTAGAGGAGACCCCGCAAGATCTGGAGTCACTTACCATGGGACAATTACGGTCTGCACTCAAAAAAGGATAAGACATCCTCCTCGGTTCGCATCTTGCTCTGGGTTTACATGGAAAATCCAGTAAATAATCGATTTAGTCATTAAACGTCAAAAAAGCGTCAAACTTTGATTTGCTAGAAAAATCGGCTTTAAGGTAAACTTCAAAGTTTTCTTTGTCTATGCGTTTGTGCTGTGCCACCAAGCTCATGTGACCTTTCAGATACTCCGGTCAGCAGCTTCCATTCTGGTATTATATCTATAGCCAAGCCGCCGACTTTATACCTACCGCTGTCGCCACGATAGACGAGAACAGGGACGTTAGTTTTGAATTTATTAGCAAAATATACTAAGTGTCGCATGTCTTCTCTGTTTACGCGCAGTCCTTCTTTTATCTCTATAGGGGTCATCTTTTTTTTCTCGTCTATAATTAAGACATCTATCTCCTTGTCCAGATGTCTCCAATAATATTTTGCGTCGAGAAAGCTGGTTACCTCTGTTTCTAGATTCATGGTGCCTGTCCAGCCAAACATAAGGGAAAAATGATAAGGATATACCCTCTGCAATTTCTTAGATATGTTCATTGTTCCAGGCCTGAAATTCTTTATGATTCGTATTATATAGGAGCTTTCAAGATACAACACATGTTTTATGAGCGTTTTTTTGGAGACCTTGAAATCGCTTGACATCGAATCATAATTTAGGTATATCCCGGGCGAGCCGTAAAACGTATCCACTAACGTTTCCAAGAGGTCTCTGCTCACATCCTTGAATCTTTCTATATCATCTTTCAGTATTCTGTCTATCACCGTTTCCTTTATGTACTTTTTTATAAGAGACATATCCTGGTAACCGATTATTTCAGGGTATACGTGGAGTAAGTAGTTTTTGAACTCGTTCTTTATATCCTCCTTCCACAGCTCTGGTCTGCCAAGATCTATCTTACTGCCCTTCATCTCAAGATATTCGTCGAAGTCAAGCGGCTTAATAAATAGGTCGAAATATCTGCCGGCCAGGTTTTTCATCGCCTCATTCTCTAATTTAAAGCTGCTGGACCCTGTGACTATAAATTTCATATTAGGTTTGGAATCATACAGTAGTTTCAATTTATTGCTCCAATCTTTGAGTTTTTGTATTTCATCCAGAAAAACGAAACATTTGTCGCGCTC
The DNA here is from genome assembly GCA_021836125.1 of Nanobdellota archaeon. GTDB lineage: Archaea > Nanobdellota > Nanobdellia > Parvarchaeales > Parvarchaeaceae > Parvarchaeum. Next base: position 77,389 of record JAKBJF010000001.1, read on the forward strand.
CCAGTCTACTCCTGTGTTATCCTTATAAACAGATAAGATATCGGTTATCTCATCGACTTTTTCATCGAACGAAAAATAGAGTATCTTTTTGGCGTCTACGCCCTCTCTCAGCAAGTGCTCTATCATCTGATACAAGAGAGTGCTCTTGCCGACTCTTCGAAGACCAGAAATCATCGTTATTGGTCTGAGTTTTGACAGTTCGGCCAGCTCCTTGAATGCTCTTCTCTTAAAAGAGGGCGAGAGCTCTCTGCTTATAGCTTCGTCACGCCACCATGGATTTGATATGTTCATGCTGTTTATCATGATAGATAATAGTTGCACTAATATTTAAAGTTTTAGTTCTAAAAAGGAAACTAATAATTCAAATTAAAGTTAAGAAAAAACGGAGAGATTTAATAAGCGTTCTCGTCGGCCCCGTTCATAAAAATGGAAGAATCGTTCAAGCTAGCGTCACGAAAGTTGCCAAAAATAGAATAGCAATAGACGGAAAAGAAGAATACATGAAAAGGTTCGTTTCTGCTTTTGAGAAGTGCTATTCAGCAAATTACTGAGCAAGTACAAATTATAAACAAAAAGCACATACTGCGAATTTTTTTCAAACCCCACGTAAAAACGATATAGTTTCAAACATAAGTCCTTATCTAACTACGTCTGTGACGGATCAGGATATTCCATGCCTAATATGTCAAAGATAAACGCCATCTCATCCGCAGTCCTTTGTATTCGAGTATCTATACTGCCGTTTCCATGACCGGATTTACTATAAGATCTAAATAGCACACTGTTAGGGCTGCCAGAATCTTGCAGCATCGCGGCCATTTTTCTTGCGTTTGAAGGACTCACTCTGTCATCGCTGTCCGATGTGATAAAAAAAGTAGCAGGATACGACACGCCCTTCTTTACGTTATGGTAAGGAGAATACTTCAAAAGATTATTGAACTGTTCTGGATTGTCCGTGCTACCGTATTCTTTAGGGTATTCATTGCCAAATTTTCCGTACCTCAACATATCTAAAATAGCATGTTCACACAGCACAGCTTTATACAAATCCGGTCTTTGGACAGAGCATGCTGCTACTAAAAGCCCGCCGTTGCTTTCTCCGCGTATAGCCAGTCTATTTGGGTTTGTGTAGCGTTCTTTTATTAAATATTCCGACGCAGCTATAAAATCATCAAAAGAGTTCTGTTTTTTGTCTAACATCCCTTCTCTATGCCATTTTTCGCCGTATTCTCCTCCGCCCCTTATATTTGCAACTGCGTACAAGCCACCAGCTTCCAAGAATGGCACCATTAGAACAGAAAATTCTGGCAGCAGTGATTTGCTGAACCCACCATACCCATAGAGAATTACGGGATTGTTTCCGTCTAGTTTAAGCCCGTTTTTATGTACGATAAACATCGGAACCTTCGTGCCGTCCTTTGAAGTATAAAAAATCTGTTCCACGGAAAATTGCGATTGATCAAATCCAGGCGGCTCATATCCGGATATTTTTTTTATTGATTTTGTGTCCACATCGTACCTTACGTATACTATTGGCGTACTAAACGACCAAAAAGAGAAAAATACTTCCTTCTTTAACTTTGAAAGTGCGCTCCAGTTTACGGATATTCCCTTGGGCAGTTCAACATTGTGATCTAACTTGCCGTCTAGCGTATAAACTTTCAAGCCCGATACAGCGTCTTTAATGCTGCCGACTACCAATTTGTTTTCGACTATTTCAAAGAAATCGATTACATTGCTGCTTTCAGCTATAATTGTCTCCAAGCTTCTTTCAGGATTTTTTCTTTTTATGTCAGTTTTTACTATCTTGCCGTTAGGCGAATCTTCTTTAACCAAAGCGTATAATTCAGACCCGCGCAACTCAACTTTCGAACTCTTCCATTTATCGCCTGCAAAGATCTTTCTAAGTTTTGATAAAGGTTTAATGTCTCTTTTGTACCATGCGGGCGACCATTTCTTTGATGCATAATCAAATTCTGCACCGTGCATTAGGAGTGACTTATGATCTTCTGATGCACATATCTTGTGCACGGTAAAATTTTTACTTTTCACAAAAGCCGAGTCATTCTTATAATCAGCCCCTATTTTGTGAAATGCGACTTCCACTCCATTTCTTTTTTTAGGTATATAAAAAAACCCATCATCGGCCCATACAAGCTTAAACTCAAAGAAGTTTTCCAATTCTGGTATTACATCGTCAAGAGTTTTCATCCTGTCTATATCCATTATTTTTACAATCATTTTATCGCTACCGTTTAGTCTTAGCGTATAAGCCAAAAATCGCCCATCATAAGACGGGAACAAATCTGATATTTGAAGATTTCCCCCTTCGCTTATTTTATCACCGTCTATCAGCAGTGAAGGTTCCTTATCAAGGTCATAGCTGTAATAAACATCGTGAAATTTCCTCTTGCCAGAGCGTTGCCATTGTATGAACATAGGTTTTCGTTTAGCCTTACATGATACTGGCAAAGGCGTGGAAAAAATTTTAGCGTCTAACAAGTCGCTTAATCTTCTTTGTATTTGTTTTCTTGTTTTTATTTTTCGCAGATACATCTCCGCAAAATCATTTTGTAGAGTATCCCAGTCGTTTACTTCTTTATTTTTTGAATCTTCAAGCCATCTGTACGGATCGACTACTTTTGTATCATGAAGAACGTCGACCACGTCGATTTTTTTCGTCTTGGGATATCCTGGCTCGATGTCCATAGTGTTTAGTATAGATGTAAATTGTGTATAGTTAGCTATGGAACAATTTTGTATATAAATCTAAAAATGTAGGAAAATCTACATATTATATTGCCCGATTTTATTTAAGTATGTTGTGCTAGTGCAATTTCTGGAGTTTAATCAAGCGGCAAAGAGATTCAATTTAATCGCCTAGCCGCTATCCTTTTTTAAATTCTTTGTTTACATCTGTAATCAACTGAAATAAAGTACTTTTAATTCTTATCTAACACCTATTTGTGTTGGCATACTCTTTTAACCGTAAACTATCATTTTTTGACGGTTATTTTATTCCTTCTTTATTCACACCCTGTGTATATTACCTGGTTTTCTGCTTTTTTTAGCAGATCAGTTAAATGATCTATGTAAGTAGATTCTCCAAGCTCTTCCAAAACGTCTGAAAATGGGTTCCCCGGTATAGGTGTTTTTGGCATTTGTTGTGCCCAATTTTCTTCTGCGGTTTGCAAAGCTGACTTTGTGGTTTCACCTCTTCCTGCGTATATTAGGGTCGGCGGGCTGGTCGCATACGTCCTAAAAGAAGCAAGATATTTTCCAGTCCTTCTAGATTGATGCACATCGACATGCCCGAACACATCTATTTTGTCGTTTTCGATCGCAATGTCAGGATTTGACATGCCAAACCCGGTCCTTGCAATGCGGTATGGTACGTTAAGGTCCCTTGGATCAGTTAATATATACCTTAAGGTGTGTGTTTCGGAAAGTTTCCATTCCGGCATAATTCTATTTAATAAACTTATTAGCTTGTTCATATTTTACATTCAAAACTTGTATACTTCAGTTGTTTCGCCATTAAGTCTAGTTACCACTGGTGACAATTGCCGACTAACGCCGGAATAATCCTTGTAGAATATGCGTTTGTTTTTGTCTATGTATTCTTTATCAAATTCAATATTTTTATACAACGTAATGTCATTTGATTCGCTGTTATTAATAGCAGCGCTGTAGACTAGATCAACGATACGATAGATTTGCAGATTGTCTGGCACACCATAAGTTCTACATTGCATTCTGTGACCACATAATATACCATCACTATTATCGTGCCCTTCTGTAAGTTCAAGGACTTTTTCAACTGTGTACCCACGAAGCCTTTCTGTTAGCGCAGTGTACAACGCACCTCTAAAAAGTTTTTGTGCTTCGGGTAATCCATCTGCTTCCTTCCCTTTAAGAGACTTTACGGCGTCTTGGACAGCAAGTTCTAATCTGCTATCAAAAAAAGCTGCCTCTTTCCTGCGTACTTGTTGCCCAGTGCCATTACTTAGTGCTTTTTTGCTTCCTCCTAAATTCAATAACTCTCTAAGTCTTCTCATGTTTTTACCCTCATTAAAGTGTTTTATTATTGTTTATTAGAGTTTATTTCATATATAAAGCTTTTCTCACTTCAAAGTAGTGTAATAAATAGTCATTTGTGATTCATATGCATTACGCTATAATTTTCGTTGGACTGAGCCGCATTAAAACTATAATGTTTATTCTGATCTGCAACACTTTGTTTGACTGATAGAAGCTTTCCACGCTTAGTGGTTCCCACCATACGCTCAAATAGTCTCTGGCTACCAGAAGCATATTTTATAGTTTTTGAAATAAGTTTTAAGAATCATCCGTTTTCGGTCTTAAAATTGTGACTTCAAAGGTCAAAATACGTTGAAAGTTCTATAGGGTGCGGATAACTGTTTATTCTTTCGGCTTCTTTCTGCTTCAAATCTATATACGCATCAAGAAGTCTCGCATCGAATACAGGTTTGAGGAATTCAGAATCCGACTTCAGCGCGCTTAACGCATCTATAAGACTGCCAGGTAGCTGCGGGATTTTTAGTTCCTGTTTTCTTTTTTCTGTCATGTGATAAACGTTTTCATCTACTGGGTCGCCCGGCTCTATCTTCCTCTTTACACCGTCAAGCGCAGCCATTAATACCGCCGAAAACGCGAGATATGGGTTGGCACTCGGGTCTGGCGGCCGGTATTCTATTCTTTTTGTGCTCGGTATTCCTTTGTGGTAAGTCGGTATTCTGGCTGCTATGCTTCTGTTAGATCTGCTCCAAGCGATATAAGTGGGCGCTTCGTAACCTGGAACAAGTCTTCGGTAGCTGTTGGTGGTCGGAGAAACTATTGCAGAGAGCGCTCTTGCGTGTTCAAGCAGACCGCCGACAGCATAGCGTCCCAGTTGGCTTAGCTCGCAGTATTTGTCTTTTTGGTCGTACATAAGATTCTTATTCTTTGATTTGTTCCATAAGCTGATATTTGTGTGCATTCCGCTGCCATTGTCACCAAACATAGGCTTTGGCATGAACGTTGCTATCTTCTGGTGCGCAGCAGAAACGTTTCTTGCCACGTATTTGAACATTTGTACCTTATCCGAAGTGTCCAGTAAAGTCGAATACCTGAAGTTTATCTCAGCCTGTCCTGCAGTCGCGACCTCATGATGCACGGCCTCTATTTGCATTCCAAACGAATCGGAAAGTATTTCCGCTATCGATCTTCTTACTTCTGCAGTTTTATCCATCGGCGTTACAGGATAGTAACCTTTTTTGTAGTTTATTGCCTGTGCAGAATTGGACCACGGCGCCTCCTCGGAATATAATTTGTAACCGATGCCCGCCTGTGGCAGAGCTGCGTCTATATCAACTTTATCAAATATAAAAAATTCTATTTCCGGCGCGATAAATGCAGAGAAACCGTTTTTTGCCAGTTCTTCCTCAGTCCTTTCAGCAACGAGCCGAGGGTCTTTTTCAAATCTCCCTTCTCCAGATTTTTTATATAACTTATTTATCACAAGCATGGATTTTTCGTCCCATGGGACTCTACGAAGAGTCTTAGTTACGGGGGATAAGACCATGTCGCTTTCGTGTATCTCTGCAAAACCATCTATGCTGCTACCATCAAGTTTTGGAAACCCTTTTTCTATTCCGTCTGGATTGAATTCTGGTGCGGATATGGATACTTCCCTCAATCGCCCGTTTATGTCTGTGAATTGCAGCGAAACCCACTTTATTCCTTTCGGAACTGCAGATTTTGCTGTAGAAACCATACTCACGATAAAGAAAGGTCATGGTATATAAATATAAGAAGCATTTCTTTTAACTACAACTGAGTTGCTACACAGACGTTTAACTTTTATTTCTAACAGAGTTTATATAACTTGGACTATGCTCTTAATTAAAAATAAACTGCAGCTAACTTATAATTTTCTTTACGGAGACGAAGAATAATAGTCTTATTTGCGGTAGACGTCTTCCCATGCGCCAAATTCCTGGAACTCAACAGTCTTTTCACGGTAATTTATAGTGTAGGTAAGCACTTTGCTAGTGCCGACATGCGCGCGCCTTAGGCCCGCCATAACGCCGCATAGCGGCTTGTAATGTTCGGGAAACTGCGTTATCTCCTCCATTTTACTAGTTAAAAGCCCATGCAATCTAGGGTCCTTCTTTTTGAGAGTATCAAGTATACCATCGAGCCTGCTGCTGTCTTTCTCGTATCTTTCCGATCCAAGCGCAAAACTTGCCATAATTTATTACGTTTAGATAAACAATGATATTTAAACATTGCTGTTATAGACAAGTTAAAATAATTACAGAGATTCCTAAGTCGCCTTTAGAAGGCTTATTCCTCGGCTTCGCTACTGTTTTTGTTCTTATTTGAAGGTCGCTTATATAATGGGTCCAATATCATGGCATAATTCTTATCAGAACTAAAAAAGTAAGACTTTACCTTTACATCGTCTTCTTCTGGCTCTTCAGAAGCTTGGAAACCGATTTTTTTGTTTCTTCCATTTACAGCAGTGTGTATTTTTGTAAACCTCATGTAGCTGAAAATTTCCTCCACGGGCTCATCTCCCCCACTTAAGTAATCCACACCTATCAGCTTAGCGAGGTAGATGTTCGTCAGTATGGCTAACTTCAGCGCACCAGGTTGCTCTGCAGACCATTTTGTGAGAGTGTGGTGACTTACGCCATCGCATTTTCCTTCAACAGTATCTATATGCAGGTAAGTCTTTTTTGATGCGTCAACCCCGATAAAACTTCTTACTACAGCGACATACCTTTCATCCTTTGTTATAGAAAACATGATAGTGCCGCCGCTTATTCGCATGTCTTCTTCCAGTTGCCGGCTAAGGTATTTGGCTTCCTCATTAGACCAACACATACCAACTTTCTTTGCCATACTTTTTAGTTTAGAGCTTTTGTCTTTATTAGGCACGAAAAAATCAATCTTGTATTTAGATAAGTCATTTGATGATACTATTTCTTTACTGGCCGCTTCAGTAGAATCATTGCATTCGTTTTTTCCAGCGATTATTTCCTCTAATTTTTTGGCTTTTTCCTTGCGTTCATCTTGTATTGATGGCCCAACATCATTCTTATCTAACTTATACAGTAGAAATTTTGGATACTCTCTTAACATTCCGTCCAGTCTTGAAAGTTCTTCTGCGCTTATACCTTTGTTAAGCAATCGTATTGCTGAATGTACCCGCCTGCGCAGTTTTTCATCGTCATCTTCGCCCTTATTGTAATAGTCCTTCTTTTCTAATTCAGTCAAGCTTTTTTTGATTGATGCTGAGACAGCCTCATAGTCTTCTACTCGAAGATTTTTAACAGACACGCGCATGAAATGGCCACGATCATCTCCGCCTACCAATTCAGTTTTGATAGCTAGCTCAGGGTATTGTACTTGTATTGAATTATTGAACTCCTGAGCATCAAACCACCCATCACCAAAAAACGAGTAAGCCTCATAGTCTAACATTTTTATCGAATGATTGAGATTTGGCGTATATCTCGTTTTATCTGGCTTGGATTGTCCTTTGCTCTTGTAAGTCGGCTCATCTGGCTCTTTAGAAATTTGTTTTGGAGAAGGTGAAAAAATAGGTGGCTCGGTAGATGATTTCAGTCCTTGTTTCTCAGTGGAAGGCAAGCTATCACCAGCTTTTGAGAGTTTAGCGTTATATAAGTCGTCGCGATTTAGGATTTTTCCCTTTACAGTACTAAGAAGCTCCTGCAGTCTGCTGAACATAAATAATGACTTGAATTTAATTAATATATATACATTAATTTTTGTTGGAATTCATTTATTTTATTGATTAATAGCTCCAGCAGATGTAAAAGCTATATGTCAAGTAACCCGAACATTCTGTTTTCGGGCAATAAGTCCGACTAAGTGATAATATTACCATGTAACTATTTGTTATTCCAACTGGAAAATTTGTCGAAATCGGAAATCGCACCGCGTACGCTTCAGCTAATTGATTAGTGGTAAGATTCAAAGTTATTGATTCTGGCCGATCTATGTATATTTTGGTTTGTATCTTACTATAAGATTTAAGGGATATTCAGCTACTTTCAGGAGGGTTATTTGTATTTGTTATTCCCCAAGGCTCTCCAGTTAAAGAAAGCGGACCGGTATATATCCTGATTAATTGGTTTGTAGTCAGATTTAATATGCCTATATCATATGGTGTAGCCGCGCCAGCTCCTGAAGCCTCTGAAGTAACCAATGCTGTTTTGTCGTTCGGCAACAAAGCTATTCCAAAGCCAGCAAATCCAAGACTTATGTTTGCGATATAAGTATATGTTACTGGGTTTATCACATATACGTCATTGCCATGAGCGACATACAAGTTTCCGTTTGTGCCCAAGGTCATGTAAGAAACAAATTGGCCCGGACTTACAGGTAGCCCAATCGTATGTATCACCGAATTTGTGGACGTGTTTATAACATCTACGCCGGAACCGCCGCCAACATATAGTCGGCTTGCGCTGCCGTTTATTGCTACACCAGACGGGTATCCTACTACAGATATGCTCCCCGTTACAGAATTAGAAGAGGTGTTTATTATCTCAGTGGTATTAGCATTGTAACAATCGACATAGCCCGTGTTCGTCGGTAGGTATACCGCAATGCTAGATAGCCTGGGTTTTGCGGACGGGCATATGCTATTAATATAACCACTTACGGCATTTGTAGTAGTGTTAATCTCCAGTAAGTTATTTCCAGTACTAAGGTGGTTACCTGAAACGTTTAAAACATATGCCGTCCCTCCGTTCGAGGATATGGCTATTCCCTCCGGTGTCGGGTTGCCAGAAAATTGGTCAAATGTCGATGGCGTTATACCTACGCGTATCGTTGTTTGCAAGAGTTTGTCGTTTGAGGTATTTAGTACATAAATTGTGTCCATGCCAGAGCTTAAATTATCGGCATAAACGTATGCAAATTTTCCATTTGGAGTCAACTGAACGCTGTCCCCAGATTCTAAAGCAGAAGTCGGCATCCCGGAGAATGGAATGAATTTTTCCGGCTGTGAGATATTCGTGGCGTTAACTCGTATGAGGGAGTTTGAGCCCGCTTGTGTTATGTACCCAAAGCCATTAGCTCCTATAGCTATGCCGCCGACATAGTATGGATCGCTTATATAACCAGTGAGAGACAAAGACGAAGTGTTCGAGACGTTTATGGCCGCAATCGCCGGCGCATATGGAAGCGTAAGATAAAGTACATTGTTTGACAATATTTCGCCTAATGGCTCATATAAGTTCTGAAAACGCGTTAATGCGGTATTAGAAGTTGCATTTATCACTACAAAGGTTGTAAGGGAACTGCCGAAGGCGTTTGTAAAATAGGCAAATTTACCGTTAGGATTTACTAGAATGTTGCTTCCCCCCTCTAATCCAGTGAACGGCGTAGAAACGTTCTGGGCTATAAAAGCGAAGCTTGTCGCGTTCACAACCGAGAAAGATACGTTATATTTACTTGAAGAGGAGTAGGATTGCGCTACATATATCTTTTTAGAATCCGGTGACCACGCTATGCCATTCGCTGAATTAACGGATATATTTATTATACTTTTTATATCCGACATATTAGAGACGTTTATTATTGTAACCCCTTTGCCGGCACCAGCAGCTAATAACTTCCCATTATAACTTGGATATACTCCTCCCGCATTAAAACTGCCCAAAGGTATTGAGATATTCTTTATTGAAATATCTGTAGAACTGTTGAATACCTGAAGTGATGTGACGTTTCTTGTAAGGGCATATAATAATTTGCCGTTAGGAGAGAGCGCAACACCGAATACGCTCTGTATACCAGGGATGGTATCTATAACGCCCGCCAAAGAGTAATTAGAAGTTCTTATTTTTGATATTGAGTTATTGTAAACGTTCGCAACATAAATGTAGCGGCCGTTCGGCGACAGTGCGATTCCAGCCGGACTTCCCAAGTTCTCTCCGAAGACGGTTTTGATTATAGTGTTGGTGCTCGGATCTAAGACATAAACTGAATTGTTTGCATCGTCTGTAACAAAAAGGTATAGAGATTTTGTCTTGTTGGAAAAATCAACGTACTTGCTCGTTCCTGCAGCAAAGGACCCAGTAGTTGAATTTCCAGTATACGTCGTGGTAAATCCCGGGGACGGCGTATTTGCGCTAGACTGATTATATACATCAAATGAAAAGCTGCCACTTATGGTCTTTATTATTATAGACGAGGAAGTAGAACTGTTCGTCTGCCCATCATAGGTAACGTTCCATGAATAACCCGAAGGCAGGCCCGATTCTATAAAGGTGGTTACGATGTTACTTCCGCTGCATGTGGTGCTCGGAGTGAAAGCGATCGGGAGCGAATTTCCTGCTGTTTCTGTACCGCTGTTAGGCGACGGCGTATAAGTCGTGTTGCAGTTTCCGCTGGAGTTGGACGGAGATGGAACAGTGTAAGAAAACGTCCCCGAGAGAGTGATTATGTCTATAGCAGATGATGTAGATGAATTTGTAACGCCATCATAGGTAACGTTCCATTTGTAACTAGGCGGAAGTCCAGTTTCTGAAAAAGAGGTAAGACATACCGTGCCGCTTGTGCCTGTGAATGTCTCCGTTACGTTGTTACCTGCTATAAGCGAACCAGATTTAATCGAAGGATAATAATATGTTGTCGATGAGCAGCCGACACTCGTTTGACCAGATGAGAAATTATAGACCTCGTAGGAGAAATCGCCCGCTTGAGTTAAAAAAGAAATGTTTGTCGTCGTAGAAGAATTCAACCTGTCGTTATATAACGTCACCCACTTAGAATTCGCCGGTAATCCAGACTCCTTGAATAAGCTGACAAAAAATTGTTGTGGCGGAAAAAGAGGCCCAGATTGTTTGCCTAACCGTATGGTCCCGCCAGTCGAATAATTCTCTCCGTTGCTTATTACCGTATAGTGTATCGTCCCAAGAACCGAAACCGGACTTCCCGTGAACGTTCCCTTTACGTAACAGCCTATATACTGCCCTTGGAAAAGAATTATATTTGTACAATTGCTCACCGTGAACAACTGACTACCATCCAGCAGGGTTACGTTGTTTATTCTTATCGTTTGTCCATACTGGTCGGTTATGGTTACCTTAAAGAAGCTACTGTTAACCGCCGCACTTGTTACCGGAACGTCGGAGAATCCCGTTATCAGCGGGGCGCTTGTCACATTTGAGGAGGGATTGAATATCCCAAAGGAGTATAGTACGGCGGCGACTATGACGATGATGAGTATCGCCCAACCATAGGTCATCATGTACTCTAAAGCCGACTGTGCTCGTTTGTCGCCCGATCTGCGCAGCATGCATACTTTGTGTATTCTAAGGTATATATAGTAATGAACGCTAATTTCCTTTCAAATAACACAATTTTTAACTTTTTGACCGATTACGCGCAATTCGTTCTTGTCGTAAAGACTAAAGAAAGTGATTTCGTAATATATTACGATTTTTTAAAATTTACGTTCTAGTCGCGCGAGTCTAAGAAGAACTGCGTTATCGCGCACAATGAAAAATGGATTTAGAAACGAGCCTATTAACTTATAATTTTAACTCAGTATCATAGAAGAGCTCTTTTTCTAAGCTTAAATTCTATAGTTTCTTTTGGAGCTTTAAAGCCAGACCAGTTACTCCAGCCATACTTATGTTTTAATTCATTTTGATTTTTTGGTCGGGTATAATAACTGCATCTTGTACAAATATAAGCGACATGTGCATCCCCTAGTATCGTATAACTAATTGCCCCCAATAATAACCAAGTCCACTTCTTTGCGAGAAAATAGACAACCCAATGGTTAGTTTCTTTTTTACAGTATTCGCAGAATTTTTTCTCTTTTCCAATTATCTGTCCGCTGCGCCTTATGATATGTGTAGTTTCACCACCTTTGTGTGTAGCGGAGATCTGCGCAGGAAAAATAGGAGTTATCGCACCGGTATCTAAATCCAAGAAGAACTGCGTTATCGCACATAGAGAAAATACGGATAAGAAAGCAGACGTGAGGCTTAAAATAATATTTGAGACAGCCGTGCCTATGTTTGGTTGAGGGATAAGATAAGTGGTCAGTGATATCGCCCAGATAAAAAAGTAGATTACTACTGAGATTATTAATATCACAAGCAAGAATCCAAAAATCTCCCAGAATCTGCCGTCGGTAATTGCCCATGATCTCCTCAGGGCGTCCATCGGCTTTAGGCGGTTTATTACGACCTCCTGTTGCGTAAAAAGCAGTTTTATTGCAACATATATTCCAGGTATTATCAGCGCGAAGAAGCCGAGCACCACGAAAACGATAAGCAGTATAGAAGCTATAACAAAGTTTACATACTTTTTTGCAGCCAATACGGCGGCTTTCTTTATACTTAGCTTATTTCCTTGAGGGTAGAGGATTATGATCAGACAGGTAAGATATAAGGAGATGAGGCCGATAACTATCGAGACGCCCAGCAAGTAAGCAAAATTAAGCAAAAACGTGCCATTTAACGAAGGAGTAGGAATCTGCAACGGCAATAATGTATACACTAGAGACACTGCAAACATCAGCAGGAACGGTATCAATAGGTTACGGTTACTGAAAAACACGAGACCTTTGTATATGCTCGTACCGATGTCTGCCATAATTTTACAATACATGACTGGTTTAAAAATAATTATAATAATCCAAGATGGACAATTTAGTGTGTTTTGACTTTATTTTGCTGCTTTTTGCCTATAAAGCAATTTAAAAAGGGAAGCTATCATCAATAAATTATATGGAGAAAAGATACGACGTTACAATAGTCGGCGGCGGCGTAACGGGAACGGCGTTATTGTATACGCTTGCAAAATACAGCAACCTAGAGCGCGTGCTGCTTCTTGAGAAATATTCGCAGTTCTCGCCTTTAAACTCAAACAGCAATAATAACAGTCAGACTTTGCACTTTGGCGATATAGAGAGTAATTACACACCCGAAAAAGCGAGAAAAGTCAAGACTGCGGCAGAAATGATACTGAAGTATCTAAATGGGTTATCAGGAGCGGAAAGGAGACAGATATCCCGAAGATGCAATAAAATGCTTCTAGCCGTCGGAGAGCCGGAGATAACTCATTTGGAACGGATGCACGAGATGACAACAAAGGAGCTTTTTCCTAGTATGGAAGTTTTGGATTCCGAAAGCATAGGAAGATACGAACCTAATATAATGAAAGGCAGAAAATGCAACGAAAACGTATCGGCACTGTACTCCCCAGAAGGTTTGATGGTCGACTTCGGGAAGCTTTCAACCTCGCTGGCAGACAGCGCTAAGAAAACCGGCAAGACCATAGACACTCTTCTTTCCACCGAGGTGCGCTCGACGAAAAGTAACGGCAGGGATTTTATTGTAAAAACAAATAATGGGGACTTTCATTCATCGTTCGTAGTTTTTGCGGCCGGCGGATATAGCCTTCACTATGCAAAAGCAATGGGCTTTGGGAAGGACGTAGCGATTCTTTCCATAGGCGGTAATTTTTATCGCGCCCCGAAAGTACTAAACGGCAAAGTATACCGAGTGGAAATGACGAACGTTCCATTCGCTGCGGTGCATGGAGATCCCGACATGAATTTTCCAGACACTACGCGTTTCGGACCAACAGTAACGATTAAGCCGTTCCTTGAGAAGAATAACATGCACACATTCACGGATTTTATGGGGGATATATCAAGACTGGATACAGTAAGAAGCATAATCAACGTTTTGAGAAACAAGGATATACGCGATGTATTCGCGCGCAACGTCTCCTATGAGCTGCCAGTTTACGGGAAAAAGCTTTTTCTTGATAGGGAAGTACGGAAAATAGTCCCGTCTTTGGGCTACAACGACATCATGCGTGCGAAGGGAGTCGGAGGTATAAGGCCTCAAATATTGGATTTGAAAGAACATAAACTCCTAATGGGCGAATTCAAGCTGAAGGAGGAAGGACTCCTATTCAATACTACACCGTCTCCCGGCGCAAGTTCGTGTCTTTACAGTGCCCTTGAAGATACAAGGTACATATCAAGTAGCTTGGGCGCAAGTATAGACGAAGACAAAGTAAGAAGGGACTTTGACTAAGGATAACGTCAATAAATTACGCAAAGACACAGAAAAGTCTTCTTTAACTTTCTTCATGAATAAAATTAAAATAGAGTTTTTACAGGATTTCTTTTAATGTTTCCATCGTTAAATCCATCTAAACCTTATATACAGAATGCATTCTCAGAATTAGATGTCCGAACAAGGATACATCAAGAAAGATAGGAATATAGAAGGCATATTGGACCAACTTTACGCTTCTGAAGACAGCCTAGAGATATTAGACAATATAAATGAGATAACACAGACTTATTTCAACAACCTTTGTACATCTCCAAGAAAGAGCCGCAGGGAAGTAAGAGAACGCGCGTGGTCGACTGAAGAGTATACTTTAGAAAAATTGCTCAGTGCTTCTCGATACGCTGCAGGAGGCTTTGCATGCGGCGATGAGGGTATGCTGAGGTTTTCTAAATGGCTTGTTGCGCACACGGAACCGAGTTTTAAGCCCGCAATAGGGGAGAACCCCACAAGGCTAAGCTCCCGCACGCAGCTCAACAATTGTTCGCGTTACATAAACACGATCAATAAACTGATAGTCTCGCGTAGGATAGACATCATTGTTTTTATCGCTTCCGGAGGCCAGCCAGTCGCATCGCTAATATCCTTTTACTCAGGAACTCCTATCGTCGGCCTTAGATATTCTCATTTTACGCGCGATGATAAAAAAGTATTATACCCCAAGAATTCAGGATTTGAACACTACGAAAAACTTTTTAGAGATAAAAATGTGCTTGTAGTAGACGATGTCATAGACACGGGAGAAACTATGGAAAAAGTAGCAAATTTCCTAAAAAAGACGGGAGCAAACGAAATTTATCTTTCAGCGGCTGACAGTTCGTATACACTCGGCAAAAAAGAGTATGAAAACCTGAGCCGAAGCGGAACTTACGCTGTTTTAAAACTGAGAAAATATACCAAAGCCGTCAAGAAAAAAGAAAGAGAACCTTTCTTTCATCAAGATTGGGAGCCTTAGAACGATTTTTTTAATTTAGGTGCACGTAGTATAAACTGCAGCACCTTTAACTTCGTAGCGATCTTCTTTGAAGTTTTTTATTAGCGTTTTCGTAAATCTTATAATTTTATGCTCCTTACACAGAAAGTAATATAAAATATTACCTACAATATGTTTATTAAAGCAGATTGATAAAAATAATTATAAGGAGAAAGTGATATGCAAGAACTACATAAGAACCTTTATAACGTCGCCGTAAAACTTTCTATATATTCCTCTATACTCGATTTTGGTTTAGCGATGTCAACAGCATTGCTTGGCCAGGGATATCTACCAGGTAAAACCAGCGCGTTTCTAATCACCGGATTCGATTATGCGATAACATACGTTACCTTTGCGATATTGGGTCTTTTTGCCGTAGCTCTGTTTTTAAAACATAAATCTACAATAATAAACATACCTGTGGTCGAGATTCTGCAGGCGAAAAAGAAGAGTGTAAAAACGCCAATTATAAGGGTTTTGGAACAACCGCAGGAAAAGAAGGCTGAAGTGAAGATATACATAAAATCCCCAGAAAACTTCGTCAAAAGAACGCCAGAGTCGGAAGAACAGCTTCTTAGCATAAAAAACTCCAAGAACGAGTCCTTTCTCAAAATAAACGGAGTATGGTACAAGGCTGGAAGTTCCAGGTTCGAAAGGGTCCCGTTACCGGACTACGATTAAATATTTTCTCTTAGTTTTTGTTTTAATGTGCGGAAATTAAATTAATCCTTTTTTATAGTCAAATATAAAAACGAAGCGGGTGGCAGAATCAACCGCAAGGCCGTGGACATCGATATTTGCTGCAGCATTTAAACTCAAAATGGTACTTCGTAAAAGTTACAGCTTTTAACGCTTTTATAACACATCTTATCTAGTATAATAATGGAATTAACCCCTCCAAAGAAGTTAAATAATGGGCTTAGTGTACTAATAAACCCCGCAAGGCACTTGCATTCCGTAGGCGTCGCAATCGGTATAGATTATGGTTCTATATATGAAGGCAGGGATGTAAGCGGCTCTGCGCACATATTGGAACATATGCCATTTGAGGGAACTAGCAAAAGAAGTGTAAGCGACATAAGGCGCGAGTTCCTTTGGAATAAAGACGGCTTCAGTGCCGGGACTGGCCGTGAATCTACAATATTTTACTTTCAGAGCGAACCGGGCCACGCAAAAACAGCGGTAAGCATGCTCGCGGACATGGTACAGAATGCAGTAGTAGACAAAAAAGAGCTTGACGAAGAACGCGGGCCAATATTAAACGAACTTTTAAAAGCTAAAGATGATCCCGAGGAGTACACCGGAGACAAGATATATTCGCTTGTTTTTCGTAATCAGCCAGCCGGAAGATTAGTCATAGGCACAAAGCAGGTAATAAAAAATATAAGCCGCGAGCGCGTGCTCGATATCTATCATAAATACTACACGCCGCGTGCGATGACCGTTTCGATATACGGCAACATTAGCAAAGAGGCAGCAATGAATCTGGTCCGTGATAATTTTGAGGAGTTCGATAGACCTTATACGCAACTCGCCGACGATGATTCTCCAGGTCCGTCAAAACACATGGAGTTCATTGAAGAACGACCCAAAATCGATTTCCTACGGTCGCTAACGGCCTTTGGTTTTTCAGGTAGTCGGACAATGCTCCGAAATCACCCTAAAGACATAGCTACCATTCCGCTGCTTGAGACCATTCTAGGAGAGAGAGTTAAAAACACAATCAGAGAAAAACTGTCTCTTCCGGATTGCACTGATGCACAATATGATCTTGGAAGAACCTACGGAATGATTGCTATCGGTTACGGAGGATTGCCCAGCAAATACCGCAACGCGAAAAAATGCATAGCACGAGTTGTAGACGACCTATCGAACGGCGAGATAACGAATGAGGAACTGGAACAGGCAAAATGCATCTATCTTTCGGACTGGGAAGGGGCTTTGGATGATCCGCTGTTCATGTCATTTTCGTTAGCCGACATGTACACAATAAACTCGTTTCAACCGGATAAACTATGCGAAATAATGTCAAAAGAACTTTCTTTGGATGATATGCGCAGTGCTGCAAACAGATACTTAAATAATGATAAGTCAACGGTATTCACTTTAAAACCAAAAGGAGAAAAATATGGAGTCTAAGAAACCAATTTACCTAAATAACGGGATAGAAGTGCTTTTGCGGCCAGCCATGGGATTGCATAGAGTCGGTATCTCCG
Organism: Nanobdellota archaeon; assembly: GCA_021836125.1. GTDB lineage: Archaea > Nanobdellota > Nanobdellia > Parvarchaeales > Parvarchaeaceae > Parvarchaeum. Next base: position 94,722 of record JAKBJF010000001.1, read on the forward strand.
TGGGTTTAAGATATGGCGCTTTGTACGAAAGAAAAATAGGCTCAGCAAGCCTGATGCAAGATGTTATGTACAGTCCAAGATCGGATATACAGGACGTATTAAAATCAAATGGAATCGAGTACGACGCATTTGTAGGTTATGATGAGGTCATAAATAGCGTTTCATGTACGCCAAATAAGGTAAACATGGCGCTCGACAATCTCCATGAAATAATTTTTAGGCCAAAATTCTCCAAAAAAGACACAGAAACAGAAAAGATGGGTATTATACTGGAAAATATAAAAGAAATGGAAACGCCAGGGGATGGCGTATTATTGAGACTTGACGATATAATGTTCGACGGCAGCAGGTTGGCTACCCAAGTGAACGGAGATAATATCTCTATATCCAAACTTAGTTCAAGAGACCTCGAACGGGAACACAATGAAGCTTATACCGGCAAAAGAATATCTGTTGCTGTATATGGTGCGATTAACTCCCACGATGCTTACGATATCGTAAAATCTAAGTTTTCCGATGTCCCTGCTGGCAGAAAATGCAGCACGGCAGTATTAAGCCTAAAAAATAATCAACCAGGCGAACTGATCGGGGAGGCGCCACTGGTTGAGCAAACAAAGTTTGCGATAGGGCTTTTAGGACCTGGAACAGGGGTAAATCGCAATTGGAAATCATATTATTCTGTGTGCATGGACTGTGCAGTCGACATTTTGGAAAAACGCTTATTCGAAGAGTTAAGGGACAAGAAGAGCCTCGTGTATTCGACGCGCGCAGAATATCTGTCCGGCGTCGGTTACGGAAAGACGATAATCCGCGGCGGTACTACAAGAGAAAGGACTAATGATACAAAGGAAGCTATAATGGCAGAACTCAGGAAAATGGCGGACGGAGAAATAAGCAAATACGAAATAGCACGTTCGATAGGGATGGAAAGATTCGAAGCGCAGAAAAGGAGGGACGATGCCGTAGATTCTTCTAAATCATTGGTAGAAGATTGTATAATGCAGCTTCCTGCCGACTTCTCGGAGGCTCAGTTGAGCTATGCTAACTTAGATACTATAAGGGAAGTAGCTGCTAAGTATCTGGATCCAGAAAGGTCTTACACAGTCATGCTAAAACCAAAAGGGCGTTCTTGCAAATAAAAGTTCGCTGCGGGCTACTAAAGTTAGCGGCGCATATCTTAGTACAAAATTGTTTTAACGCCCATTAAAACTTCGTGTTTCTAATCTTATTTATGGAAGCGCAAAATTTCTTTTCTTTCTGCGCTTTTCAAATTTCGAATCGCATATAGAATTATCATAGAATTAACACCTCTTTTTCTTAAATTTTTTATGTATTCATAAACCTTTTTTCTATTACCTACTATAGCGTCCTTAAGGCACCACCCAACTCCTTTTTGAACCAAGTTCTCTTTATCCCATATTAGATTTTCGCAAAGCTCTAACGCTTCTTTGGTAAATTTTCCGCTTTCACCAATTTTGCGGGTAAAAACAACAACACTAGCACGGCGTTTCCACATATTTGTTGTGTTGTTCCATTTTTTGATGATTTTGAGGCATTTATCCGGAGATTTCAACAGAAGTGGTTGCAAAACGCCTAAACAAAAATCATCAGTCTGTGACCAGCTGGTAAAGTGATTAATGGCATTGTCTAGAAAATTAAATTTAGTTTTATTGATACAATCGCTTTTTATTTTGAGTACAAAATTTCCAGCTAAGGTCGTCTCCTCCATTTCATTTTTGTATAAAATCTTGGCTAACCTCATCGCCTCTTTACAAGAAAGCATATCTATTTCTGCTTTGTAAGCTTTCAAGAGTTTACCGAGGACCGGCGCTTTTATTCCGAAGGAACGCCACCCCTTGTTTTTATAGTACTTTTTGTTTGTTTCAGTCGTTTTTTTATTCTCATGTTTTATGATTTCATCGTAGATTTCTTCATATACTTTTTTCATAATTCGACTATTGCACTTTTAGTCATAAACAATATCTAAGTTTTTGTATTTTTTATAACGTGCGATGTTCACTTTATAGTTTTGATTATCGTCGTATTTTCTATATTGATACATTTATGTTATTCGGGCTTAGCAGAGCGTATATGCCTGCATACTGGAGTTCTGAATTACTGTACTGACTACTTAGCGAATAGAAACCTTCTCCAAATTGGTCGTAATTTACAAAAGACAATGACGATAGCCCAGTAATATTTTCCAGCAGGCTTCTAACCGTTGGCGCATCTCCGATATAGTCAACCAATCCAAGACTTTTTGCCTGGTAGCCCAGAAATATAGTCGCATTCGTCCCTCTGACGAAAGAGGTTGAAAGATTCCTGTTTGCTGCAACTTCTGATACAAATTCGCTGTAGACAAGATTTGTCATGTTTTGCAGCCGTTGAAATTCCGCTTGCGTCAGGTTAACGTATGGCGAACCGATCTCTTTCTGTGAGCCAGCCACTATTTGATAATAAGTTATGTTTTTGCTTTTTAGATAGTTAGCATAATCGAGATAGCTCGACGTTACGCCTATAGAACCTACGGTAGAATAATTGTCTGCTACTATCTTGTTTGCGTAGCTTGCGACCCAATAGGCTCCGCTAGCTCCAAGAGTTTGTATCCACGCGACAACAGGTTTGTTGTTATTTTTTAGAGCGGCAGTTATTATATTGACCGCCACAACGTTCCCTCCCGGGGAATCTATTTCCAAGACTATGGCTTTTATGTTAGGATTTGCATCCGCACTTTTTATTTCTGAAGCTATTAAATTAGCATTTGCATATCCTGAAGCGGGGTTTCCATTCGCACTTAGAATACCTTCAATAGGCACAACGGCGATGTTTCCTGGGCTTATTAGCGGCGATATAACTTCGTAGAGTAGTAAACCGACTATGGACACAACCACGACAAGCAGTATTATGAACACAAGGTAGATGTTTAATTTTTTAATCAGTTCTATTCCTTTTGAGTGCTCTTTTTTCATCCTATATATCCACCCGCTTTATTCTTATCCTTTGTTTTAGGACCTTCTATACCGCGCATTACGTCATCTATTTTCTCGCTTAGTTCTGTAAGGGTGTGCACGTTCTCGTTAAACAGATCTATAAGAACCGCCTTGTCATACTTATTTTTAAGCATCAAAGCAAGGTAAGTTCTGGAAACAAGTTCTCTGAGTTTATTCGCCATCTCGTTTATAACTCCCAACTTGTCTTTGTCCTTTAGGAACTGATACACGTTCATGAATTCGTACTGTCCAGAATTAACGCCGACTGCTATAAGCCACTCGAGTCTGCCGCCGGAAGCCTCTGCACAGAGGTTTAAAATGTTGAGCAGGAACGTTTCTTCATCATAGAATTCACCTTCTCTGTCTATCGGTTGTCTGGTAAGCCAATAAAAATATTTCCGGTCTATTAGCTTGCTAGACAGTAAGTCATAATAATAGTCGAAATTTTTGATTATTTTTGAGTCATTCTCCATAAGCCCTTCTTTTTACCAATGCATAACGTCCTTCGTCTATGTCTATTACATTATATCCTGCCTGCTTTATGAATTCTCTTTTTTTGTCTGCGCCGGGCCAGTCCTTTTTCGATCTAAGTTTTTTCCTTTCCTCTGAGGCGGCTACGACTTCGTTTGGCACATCATAGCGCGGCACTATTCCAAGTACGGAATCCATATTATCAATGGCATCAAGAATCTGTTTTTTCTCCTGTTTGCTTATCGCTCCTTCTTTTATGCGCTTATTTGCCAGAGACACCGCCTCAAAAAAATATTTTATCGCTAGAGGCGTGTTTAAGTCCTCGTCCGTAGCTTCTTTAAAGTTTCTCAATACATCTTCAGTGTCGTTATTGAAAATTGCACCATCTAGTTCTGCCAGGGCTTGCAGCGCTTTTATGCTGCTGTCTATATCTTGAAGAGTCTTTTCGTATTTTTTTAGTTCTTCTATAGTAAAATTCATCCTGCTGCGATAGTGCGTCGATACACACATCAGCCTGAAAGAGAGGGGGTCAAAACCGATTTTTTCCAAATCTCTTAGCGTGTAAAAGTTTTTAAGGCTTTTTGACATTTTTGTGCCGTTAACTAGAAGATGTTCCGGATGGATCCAGTAATTTACGAATTTCTCCCCCGTATAAGCTTCGCTTTGGGCTATTTCGTTTTCATGGTGCGGAAATATCAAGTCTACAGCACCAGTGTGTATATCAATGTGCCTTCCGAGGTACCGTATCGACATGGCCGAGCACTCAATGTGCCAACCGGGTCTTCCTTTTGCGAGTTTGCCCTCCCAAAAAACATTTCCATCATCTTCATCCCAGAATTTCCATAAGGCAAAGTCTGCAGCCGTCTCTTTTTCATATTCATCTTTTTTTACCCGCCACGCACTGTTTTTGTCGAGTTTTACGCCAGAAAGCCTTCCATAGTCCTTAAACTTCTTGATATCATAGTATATTCCATCTTCGCTTTCGTATGCGAACCCCTTTTTTATCAGGTATTCTATTATCTCCTGCATCTTGTCTATGTTATCAGTGGCTTTGGTGTATATCTCGATGTCTTCTATGTTAAGTTTCTTGCAATCCTCAAAAAAATAGTCAGTGTATTTTTCCGTGTACTGCAGGAGGGGCAGATTCTCCTTTTTTATGTTTTTTATTATCTTATCCTCAACATCAGTAAGGTTCATAACCTCCTTTACCGGGAAACCATTGTATAGCAGAATTCGTCGCAATATGTCGTTGAATATATATGTTCTCAAATTACCTATGTGCGCAAAATTGTATACTGTCGGACCGCAGCAGTATATCAACACCTTATCTTTATTTAATGGAACAAAGGGTTCTGTCTTCTTTCCTAACGTATTATACAATTTCATTGTAAGTTTACACAGCGTTTTGTTTTAAATATTTAAGAAAATCAGTTTATAGATATACTTGCAAGTCGGTTGTTTCGTAAAATTATAACCAGCAATATTGCAAGATAAAATACAATTATTCCTGCCAATATCATGCTTGACATAACAACAGCACGTTAAACCTAGATTTAAAACGTTTCTAGAAACCGTTAGCAACAGTTTCCAGCGCGATTGGCTTTAAGCCCGTTTTATAAAATAGTCACACATAAAATCTATTCGATTTCTTTTTGTAAGTTTTAAGAGGCAGATTTGACAAAAGTTACATTAGGATGTATTGACCCATAATAGTTGACAAAGTACCCAATTTTCTGTTAAAAACACACACATTACCGTCTTTCTAGAAACGAAATCTTAATCTGGATTGAGGACGCCCGTGATCTAACCACAGAAATTAGAGAATATTATTAGTTTGTAGCTTTTCTTTCGTAAGCGTGGCTAACAGTCTTACTGAAAAAGGCTTCGCTTAAATCATGTTATATCGAATATACTTATCAGAACTGTCCTGAATATGACATAATACTTCCCAGAGTCTCTCATCCCACAGCTTACTCGTTGGATATATTGCCTTGTTATTAAAAGTTATTAAATTCTCTAAAACTTAGATGATATGAGAAAAACCTTAACAGACGATTCCAAATTCCGTAAATTTATAGCATATTTTTGGATTGTTTTGATTGGTCTTGTACTGTTTTTGCCGAATTATCTATCAATCCCGTATCTGAACTTGAATAAAAGTTGCCCCCTTTATCCATTTTGTAGTTCTATTTCTACTCCGTGGGGTGCATTTACCTCATTGTTTGTATTTGATGGTTGGACAAACTTGTATGCGTTTATACTGTGGTTTATGTTCTTGTTACTGATAACCGTTTCCATGTCGGCAGACCTAGTAGAAAAGTATACAAAATTTATAGTTATGGCTCTTTTTCCGCTATCTATATTTAGTAATGCGGTGGGGTGGGTTATCCTCGCAGTACAAGGCCTCGCGACACCTTATGCAGGGGCATCAACATTCACATATGTCTTTCTTGGATTGCTATTCGGATTGTCAACCCCGGTTTTGATACAGAATTTTAGAAAAATGGGCCTAAAAAATTTAGTAACAAACCCTGTTTTCTTAATAAACTTAGTTTTCGTGATAACTGCAGTATATTATATTGCTAGTACGCTTTTAACATCGTTTTCCATCCCACATACAGATTATGTGCATGAGGTTAGTTTCTTAATAGGGGTGGTGTCAATTATAGCATACGTCAGAAATTAAGTATAATTTCATACACACTAATAAATTTCTGCGCTTATACTATAGTCTTGCTGCCAGTTCGGCAACAGCGGGTTCTGAGCATACTGGCGGTCTATTTGAAATACTGTTGCAGAGTGCGCTTATGTACAAATCCGCACCTGCATACTCCGTCCATGCAAAGGTATTATTTGGGGCTCTAAGACTCGATATAATTTGAGCTTGTGTGACATTGTTGATAAGACTTGTACCATCATAAAAATCAACAGAACTTACGCCTGGAAAATAAAATCTGCCCCAGATAGTCTGTGGTGTGCCAAACACATAATTTGCGCGCTGAATAGTTGAGAGATTTGCTAAGTTTACCGTTGCAGGACCGTTCTGAGTCTGATAAGTATAAACGCCATTTTGCGAGCTTTTAACTACATAAGCACTCATCGTATCGACAAGGAAGCCAAATGCAGAGGAATAAACTGCATTATTTATTTCCCCGCCTATTGTAGGGAGTGGTTGCACATTAAAGCCTTGCAATATAGGATCTGTATCTTCCATACTTATGAAATTTATATAGCTACTATTGTAATAGTTCCCAATATCCAGCGACGAGGAATACAATTCATTTTGAGACCAGTAGATCGTAGATACGTGGTTGTCTCCGAGCGATGAATACCCTACAAACAGACCATTAAATCTACCAAATGTCGCTAACGCTAGTGCCATAGCCCATCTGTTTTCGCCACAGTAAATGCATGTAGTGCTTCCGAGATATATGACAGAAGTCTTATTATCGGAGGTGAAAAGCGCAGAGTTATTTACTGGTGCTTCCAGACATGCGCCAGTTGACTGACTTGAGCAGAAAGAGATCGTACCGTTTAATACCATCTCCGCAGCGATGTTATAGTAATTTAAATCCGGATTCTGAAAGGTCTGCATCTCCTGCAGTGAAAGGGGCTCATTTATAAGATTGAACGAAGGGTTGTTCGCGATAGTTTCATTGACTAGTGCGGGCGTAGGCAGAGCCCCTTCTACAGACATACTTTGCACTGTTGCATTGAGCGTTATTTTGGGCGTATTCTGCGAATGTGCTCCAACCAATAAATACACGAGAAGCATGACCACAACAATGCCAAGAATAACGGCTAATACCTTGTTTTGCTGCCAAAGAAAGTGATTTCCGCGGGCTAAAAACCCGTTGTCTGCCTCTTTCTCAATGGCAGATTTTTTCTCCAGTTTTGTTTCATTCTCCTTTGTTTTAAGTACTAATTCAAGTTTCTGGTTCTTCAAAGAGAGTTCGTGTATCTCTTCCTCTAAGTGCTTTATCCTATCATCTTGGTTTTCCATTTTACTTAGCCAATGTTAATTAATTATACACTCCATATTTATATATACATATGTCCATATGTAAACTATGCAGAACGATGGAATCAGTTTAATAAGTAAGACTATTTACACAAAGCCCACATATTTAGATATGACAAACAAGCGGAACACACTGCTCTATCTAGACAAAGACCTTGTAACTGCCTCAAAAAAGGCAGGACTTAACCTTTCGTTGGTTGCCGAGGAGGCATTGAGATCTAGACTGCCTTATTATGGGGAGTTTAGACCAGAAACTCATCTTATGCAGGCACTTGAGCAAGGGTCTGCAGCAATCTTGCCGCTTCGCATAGAAGAACTGCACATAATAGACAAAATGGTAAATAAAACTATAGAGTTAAAGGGCTTAAACTTGATTGTAGGGGGAAACAACACGGGAAAGAGCACTATTTTTAGACTCATATGTGGGGCGTTTAAGATAAGCCAATTGAATAGATTGTCGTATCACCTGTCCAGTAAAATAGAAGTGACTATTGCACCGACAAGGAGGATTGACTATGGAGAAGCAGAGTCCGATTCGAGAATTCCTTTGAACACGCAATGCCTTGTCACAGATACATTATTTACGCAACTTGATGGGGAGTCACGATCAAAGATGCTGAAGTATCTCATCAAAACCGGTGCACAGCTTGTTCTAATGGAGTTGGAAGTACTGAAAGGCGCAGAAAAATTCAATGTTATAAAACTGTAAAAATGATATGGCGCCCCTCATAAACATTGTACCTTTGAATAAAGATATTAGAGATTTGTTTAATTAGATGACTTGTTGCCTAATTTCCAGCGGATAGACTTTGTTCTTGAATGTAGATGGAATGCTCCAACGCCATATCGTGCTAGGGGCGATGCCAAGGATTTGGGCAGCTTTTATCTTGCTTAATCCATATTGGACCATGGCTGCGACCTTGATTTTTTCCTGGTTTGTGTAATGCCGCCCCGTCATATCTATTTTAGAAAAGAGACTACTTAAATGACCTTCCATCGCTTGCCAAAGTTGGCTAAATTTAGAGCGTCATTTTGGAAGAAGCTATGCGCGTAAACATCGACTGGTAAGCCACTACAAGCATTCTAAGGGGCAGATTTGCCAAAATTTACATTCGGATGTACTGACTCACAGTACCTCCGAAAGTAGACAGATAGCGCTTAAATAAAAGTTCTACAATATTATTTTATGACACGTCTTATTAAGTTTAGAGTACGTTTTAGGCCACAGAATGCAATCGATTATCCAGAATTATCAATGATTGTAGAAATAGATGAAGTGCACTTAACTCCAAAAAGCCTCATTGATGCAATAGACAAAAGCAGGCAAGAAATGCTTGCCGCAACTAACTATATTAAAAAAAGACTTCCTAATAATGATATTATTGGTATAAAGAGACTTAACTAGCCATTCGGATCCTTTCCTTTTGTAAGCAAAGCTATAGCGAACTTCTTTGCAGTTATTTGCGTTTCCTTGAGAGATAAACCTAAGAACATCGCCAACCCCAAGTCAACGAGTAGCCAGCAGTTGTACAGAACAACAGATAGCATAAAGTAAAGATAGCGGATTGTGTAATTTACAGATGTAGTTTTGCCTCGAAAAGTATACTTCTTGACACGGTAACCAGTTTCAATCTGCCAACGAGAACGGTACATTTCGCCTATTCTAAACGCCAGAATCAAGTCCTCTGAACTCAGATGGATGTTCGTCGCAAAATAATGTTTATTGCCATCTCTTTCCAGCACTACTAAATTGAATCTGCTGTCTTTCATTGCACAGTTTGGATATATTCTGGGAGCACTTAACCTACTGACCCGCTTTACTACAAGTGCATTGGTCTTAGCGGGCATTATGTACTGCAGACTAAGTTTTTTGAATAGATTTATCACAGGCGAACTGAAGAAGCCCCTATCCAAGAAGACTTTTCCTATGTTTACTCTTGTCTTGGCGTAAGTAAGTAGTTTTTCGACCAGTTCCGTCTGATCGTCCTCAGCAAGGATTGGCAGTGCAAACAACGTGAACCTTTGACCGTGGTTCACTATGTCCAGAGTTATGAATTTGTAAGCCCAGGATGTTCCCTGCTCTGGCTTTGTCCCCATTACGCCATAGTTTTCTATGTCGCCGTAAAACAGCCAGGAAGTCGCATCTATCGCCACATCAACCTTTCTCGTCCCTATCAGTCTCATCTGCTTAGCCGTTCTGAACGTAAGTTCGAATATCTCAAGGAAAATTTCCCTTAGCTCAGCCATGCCAAACTTCTTTATGTGATATAATAATGTGTCGGCGTTAGGAGACCTTCTTTTTAGAAGATCAGAGAATATGGCAGCGCCGCTTTCGGCAAAGTTCTGCTCGTAAGCAATCCAGATTAGCGTGTCCAGAAGCTCCTCATTCTTGAATACGGCATTGTGCCTAAGCTTGAACTTAAGCTTCTTCTTCAGGCGGTTCTTCACGAAGGAAATTAATTCTGCTGCCTTTGCGCCCTTATGGTTGCAGATAGTCTTTTCGGATGAATTTTCTTTGGGTTTTTTCTCTCGGCTATCAATGTCTAAAATGATGTTAAACCTCTCGGCAGCTTCTCTTGTCGTGGTGATAACAAAGTCCACAAGCGCAAGGTCTTCTTTATCTAAAGTCTTTGTAAAGTGCCAGATGTCCTGTTGTGTTGGGATAATCACGCCGTTTTCGTTCTTGTCGAAGCCGAGCAACAGCGCTTCTTCTGGTCTGTTCCGCAGATAATTAACCAACGCTCTGAAGGACTTGATATTCTTAAGTCTGAGCAAAAGATATGCTTTTGTCATAGTGTCTCTGGAGAAAGTCCTACGGGTGCTTATGCCAGGTGCAAGTTGCAACTTAGAAATAAGAAGTGAAACTGAAATTTCATTTTTACTGTTAATAAGATCAGTATAAGTAGCGAATATATCATTCGCTAAATACTTATATTCTCCGTCTATCTTTCTTATATCTGTAGAGTTTTCCATAACTGGGAATTCTATGCAAGGGGTTACGCTGTCAAGGTTTAACCCCTTGGTTTTGTCTTTTTTATCCTAGAAGACTAACTAGTCCTACCACGCCTAATAAGGCGGACAGAAGTAGCCCAAAACCAAGGGCTATTGTGCCAGCCATGGCAGTCAAACTTGATTGCATAAGGGCGTAGCCCATAGCAGTCAATCCTCCTGCTCCAGAAAGGGCAGTAAGGATATTTTTTATTTCTTTGGCCATAAGGCCTCCCTTAAAAGACAAGGCGGAGGCTATGCTCGAGCACCAGGCAATAAAGTTTAATAATAGAACCAGTCTATCATTAAATGTGGTTGTGGTGCTGCACTGCAGTGCCTTGCATTTTAAGTATAAAATTATCTTTGCCCCAATCGGGAATCGAACCCAATAGGTGCAGTGTAGTCGATGTATGCTGTGATACACTGCACCCGCGCCGCGCTGGGGCGTTTTTGTTTTCTTGCTGTATATACCTAAGTCATTACTTCGGCAAGAAGTTGAAACGTTTAAAAAGAAGAGTTGTGATATTATCATATCGGGATTAATACGGTGTTTTGTTTAAGCGCGAAGCACCGCATTGATCTTATTTAAGATTCTTTATCATTCGCCTCCGCATAAATTATATTTCATATATCTTATTGGAGATACCACTATTTATAGTTTCTTAAAGTGCTGAGAGAACTTGAAAATACATTTATTTCTTGATTGTCCGCATACTCTGAAGGTTATCCAATAAGGATTTGGCCTCCTTTACTAATACCCTTAGAATCTCCATCTTTGCATCATTTTTGGCAGCGCTGACGCGTTCTTCTGGCGGTAACGAACGACATGTTTCTATTGCGGTATAAATTTTTTTAAAATAGCGATCCGTCCTAGCTGGGTTCTTTTGATCCAATTCTTCTCTGGCAGCTTTTCCACCACGTACATCAAATGTTCTGGTTAATGTTTTGTCTTTCAATATTTCATCCAAAATCCTGACATCTCTTACATCTTTAAACCTCTTTGCATTAACCCACTGCGTAAATAAATCTACATTACTTGAATCTTTTCGCCACTCAGCCAAATTTTTATTTTTGTAGAGCTCTTCAAAATATGTATACTTTTCCCAACGTAGGTTATCATTAGGATATCTCTTGGCGTATCTTTCGGTGGCATCATAAGCATCTATTGCTCTAGCAATTGTTGCTCTGCTCATCCTCAAAATTCCTGCAATATTTTCGTATATAAGTTTATATTTTGTATTAAGTTCCTTAATGAACTTTGCTTTGTTGATTGGCTTCCATGTCTGCTTTCCAGCTATGTGTTCAAGGATTAAAAGTAAAGCTATCGTGCTTTGAGACGTCTTAGGGGGGATAATTTTGCACGGTACTTTATCAAATGCTTCTGCTTTAACACCTTCCAACTTACCGCCACGAGCCTCTTCTTTCAATTTTTTTAAACACGCCAAACGTCGATTGCCTTCCTTTACTATAAAAGTTTTATCGATTTTTTCCACTAAAAGTGGCTCATAAATACCTTTTACCGCGAAGATTTGATTATACAGGTCCCTAGTTTCTGTGTCTTCCCAAATTTCCTTTTCTATTGTCTCTGGAGTCAAAGTTTTTACAAGTGCGATGTGGTAGAACCTTGGGTTGGATAAATCATAGGATAAGTCGGTTATATCTATTGTTTTTGTTTCGGAGTCTTGTAAGACTCTTTTTAGCTCGTCTTGATAAATTCGTGCTACCCTCTTTCGTCCCATTTTACAGTTAGTAGCGCGTAATATTAATAGTTTTCTATAATTTTATGAGAACTAAAAAGAACCCATTTTTACTTTGAATCAATTAGATCATTTAATTTAGATTGTAGTTCCTTATAAGCAGTTCATTACCTACCTTTGCAGTTTTTTTGCTTGAATTATTTGTGCCGTATCTTAATCTCCATGTAAGCTTGACCCATTTTTCTGAATGATTCTCACAAAATAATTTTTGTATTTTAGAGCAATTATCATATGTGACCAACCAATTATGCTTACAAATAACTAGCTTTCTAAAAAAGATATCATGATTAAATTTAATATGCAACTGCCCATGCTTGCCATAAAGTTTAGACTTTGAGTTAGAATAGTATGGTGGATCCAAAAAAATGAAAACATTGTTTCCGTCATTCTTCAATAGTTTTGAATAATCCCAGTTTGTTATCTTAACCCCTTGCAAAAGGGTTGAGGCAGCAATAATCCTATCTATAGAGGACTGTGTAAACCTTCCTTTGAAAGCCTGCTCTGAATACCCTCCAGATTCCGTCAACCCAGAGAAAGTTACTCTATTCAAGATAAAAAACCTAGCTGCGATATCAATACTGTCTGTTAGTTTATTTGCTGTGTTAATTAACGAATCATATAATTTCCGTCCATTTTTATAATGTTCTTTTAATAAGTTTATTGCCGCCACGAGTTCTTGCGGTGAATCCCTACACGCAGTCCAGAAGTTATACAGGTTATAATCTATATCATTTATCCAGTATTTTTTTTCTGGGAACCTTTGTTTAAGAGCAAAAAAGAGCGAGCCTCCTCCAATCATAGGTTCTCTGTATTCATTAAAATCTGGAACGAATGGTATAATATATTTTATTGCTTTTGATTTTCCTCCAGGAAATCTAAGAGGACTTTTTATGAGACACACGCCCGAGAGCTTAATAACTTCCTTCTTCCTGTTCTGCTCTTGCGTCGAGAAAACTCCAGTTTCCATTTATTTTGCATCGTCCGTTGTGTCATCGTCTATTATAACCAAATATACCTTTTTGCCAATGAATTCTTTTAAACAATCTACCTTTGCACCCGTACCAAAACTAGTTACCCTCCGCTCAAGCACGCTACACATACCAGTTATTTTAACCTCTTTTTTAATCTCTACATTTACTTTATGTCTACCTTTTCCCATTTTATTTTATATATATTAAATATATATAAATTTTGACTATCTACACATCCGTAGTATTTAATCAGTCTTTGTCCATAGTTGATATGGATGATGATAGTAAGTCAGAAATAAAAAACCTGTTACTTGAAAAATTAGATAAAAAATTGAATTCATACGAGTCAGAAACAGATTATATGCCTTTCTTCCAGGCCATTTTTAACAAAAATCAGATAGCAACCGCTTCCATCCTTCAATCATTTTATACCTCTTTTGGAATGTCTATGTATGAACAGATAGGACAGATTGTAGCTATTAGTAACGGTTTTGAAGCAGAGCGCCAATACCTCCTTTTAGGGGACATTGATAATAATACAGAAAATTTAATAAATAAAATTAAAAGGGATTTGATAGATGGCAAAAGGACACCGGATCTAAAAGAGGAAGTTAACTTAATAAAGAATAGTATTCAGTCATCCAAGCCTAAACAGGACAATGACAGTACAATAGATCTATTTATAAAAAACAAGAAAGGAATGGAGTATTATTTTGATTTAAAAACTGTAAAACCAAACAAGGGCGATTTTGAGTCCTTTAAGGGAAGATTATTACGCTGGATCGGTCTTAGATTGAGTCAATCGAAGTCTGCGGATGTTCACGTAGCTATAGCTTTACCATACAATCCGTATTATCCTAAAAGATACGTTCGTTTTGGATCTGATAAATTATTTGATAGGTCTCAATTATTAGTGCAGGACGATTTTTGGAATTTAATTGGTGGGAAGGGCACATTTAAAGAAATTATAGATATATTCAAACAAGTTGGCAAAGAACTTAGGACTAGAATAGATAAAATTTAATAAAGTCGCCCGTCCTTATTTATTCCTAAAATAAAATATCGATTCAAAATAAGGTTTTCCTGTCCTTGTTGTTCTCATCAGCACCGGCCTGTTAAAAGTATCAATTAGCTCAAATCCGCAGGACTTCCCTATGTTTGTATAAAGATTAAACTTATCATTTGCCACAATGAACACTTTTGCATTTGATTTCAAAAAGCGCTTTATATTATTAAAAACAGCAATAATGTCATTTGAGTAGTCTTCTCTAGATTGCCAACCCTGCCCTTTTTTGGCAGGACCTATTTCTTTTGTATCTAGTCTAGGAAAACCAAATAGCTCATACGCATATTCGTGCTGTTCATGATAGTCTATTACACCGACATATGGCGGAGAAGTAAATATACCATCTACTTTTAGTGAAGGCGGTAAATCTACAAATCTAGAATCTCCTTGTATAATACTCATTTCGACATCGTTCCTTATCTCACTGAATTCTTCTATTCTATAATATGTGTCCCAAGCATAGCGCCAGATAAATTTAAATGCTTCATTTGTAGGTATACAATATCTTTTATGTTTTATGCACCAGTATCTTTCTTTAAGCGGAGCCTTTGGTCTTGCCAACTCATAGTGAGTAATAAGTCTTGCAGACCTAGCCGATCTTGATAAAATAATTTTAAATAAATCCTGATATTTGTAGTTCTGCAACTTGCTCCTAAAAAATAAGATTTCTTGCAGGGCGACGGGCGCAAACCAATCATTCAAATATTTGCTTTCTGTGGTAAATTTCTCTACACGCACACCCTTTCTTAAATTTTCGCTGAACTCTTTTGTTTTTTTAAGGATATCATTTAATTCGGAACGCAATTCATTTATATCATATTTATCCGCCTTTGCCTTGCAAATTAGTGCATTGAACGGAGATAGTTCTATTCCTACAGATGGCATGCCTAAAACATTTGCTTCTATAGATGTAGTTCCAGAACCAACGAAAGGATCCAATATTATATCCCCTCTTTTAAAGAATTTTCTTAAAAATACTTCTACAAGCTGCGGTACAAATTTACCTAAGTAGGGATGTAACCTATGAACGTGTTTTGTTCTTTCTGATTCTCTAACATTCAAAAAGGTCAGGTCATTTCCTAAAGTTTCTATATTTTTGGTTATATCAGATCGTTCTTTTACTTCATTAAAATCTATACCAAATTTATTAGCAATCTGTTCTAATTCCATTATAACTATACAGTTCTTTTTCTCCCACTTAACACGTTCTTAATGATATTTAATTTTCTTAGACTTATATTCTTTGAATTAGATAATAACAGCTTCTCAGCAGCCTTTTCTTTACCTTTTATGAAAACAACAGCTTTCTTTCCCATAACAATAATGTTTATCTTAGCCTGCCTTTTCAGGACTCTAAATAACCTCAAATTCTTGGAAGATATTACGATTGCCTCATTATTGATAAGCTTGCATAGTGCCTGAAAATACCGCCCGCTGACCCTATCGCCGTTCTCTTTTATGTCTGAGGTCCAGCGTATCACCGTTGCATGGCAGACGTGCAAGATGTTTGCAATCTCGAACTTCGGCACGCCGCTTCTTGCCAGTTGCCGTGCCTTGAGTCGTATTGCAATCGGGTACATCTTGAATTCACGACCGTATTTATCCCGCCCCAGCCAGCGATTTACCGTCCGCAATCCGATTCCGAGTTTTATTGATATTTTCAGCCTTGAAACACCGGACTTGTGCAATTTTATGACTTCTTGCTTTATTTCAGGAGGATAGACTTTGTTCTTGAACGTCGCTGGAATGCTCCAACGCCATATCGTGTTAGGGGCGATGCCAAGGATTTGGGCAGCTTTTATCTTGCTTAATCCGTACTGGACCATGGCTGCTACCTTCACCTTTTCCTGTGGGGTATAATGTCTTCCAGTCATATCCACTCTAGAAAGAAAGTTACTTAAACAGCCTTCTATCATTTGACAAAACGAGCTAAATTTATGGTGTCGTTTTGGAAGAAGCCATTTGCATAAACCTCAACTGGCAGCCTATTAGAAGCATTCCATGAAGCAGATTTGACAAAATTTACATTCGGAACTACTGACTCAGGTGAGTGGGGGAGACGATCCCCCCTAATTCGTTATCGGCTAAGTTTTGTATTACGCAACGGCGTAATTGCCATTTGCAGACGAACACATAGCCGCTCTGTCAACTCACCAAAAGTTATAATATGGTTAAGAAAGCCACCAGTACATCCGAAACTGCCAAATAAAGCATTTCTTTGTACTGTAATCTTCCTTATCCGACCTCCAGATTCAACGAAGTACTCCAATAACCTTATAGAAATCAACGAATTTAAAACCTTTAATCTCACTTAATATTATCATTGATTATCGGTTATTGTTTTAAGGAAATCCAGACCGTATCTGGCCCTGTTCAATTCTGCTAATTTATCGAAGTTCTGGGGCGTGTTTTTATAAGCGCTGGAAATTGCGGACTGCCACGCTTCTTTGCCCTGGCGGTTTACAAACAGATACAATTTTCTTCCAAATCTGCTTCTCTGCGCGCAGAAGACGGTTCCATCTTGCGATCCTATATTTACAGTTTCGAATATAGGTGTTCCGGGTTTGAATTGCTCCTCGCCCCCCGCCTCGCCGTCAGCTACATACGTTATTTCAAAGGCGCCCACTCGCGCTTTATAGCACTTGGCTAAATCTATATAATTGTACAGTTTTCCATAGTTTGTGCCAAGGCATATGGCGACTGTAACCGCCTCATCGAATATCTTTTCTGCTGCACTCTTCTCATCATCTGAAATATCACCCAATTTTACTTCCAAATCACTTGGTGGTTGGATAAAAAGCGTCGCTCTTGTTCCAAGTATACTATCTTTTGTCATATTTTTCATGTCCCTTATACTGTAATAACCGATACTAAGATTGTTGATAATATTTAAGCGTTAATTTGTACTTTTGCCTGCATAGTCAATTTATTTAATTCTGGTAAAACGCACCCAAATCCTATTGCACGTCCCGGCTTACGACAAAAAAGTACGCGAGGAACGCTACGGCCACCACT
Source organism: Nanobdellota archaeon (assembly GCA_021836125.1). GTDB lineage: Archaea > Nanobdellota > Nanobdellia > Parvarchaeales > Parvarchaeaceae > Parvarchaeum. The sequence continues at coordinate 112,001 of JAKBJF010000001.1, forward strand.
GAAAATACAACTGCAACAGTTGTTATGCTTGTAAGAATGACGGTAAACCCGCCGAGAAGTATGCCGAAAATCCCACCTGCGTCATAACTTACAGTTTCAAATACGTAAAATTCAGCTATGTCCTTGCGGTCTTTCTCCAGCACATATCCTGATAGTGCAAGGTAGGCCACGGAGATAGAAAAACTGGTAAAAACCAACAACACCAGGACATATGCGCTGGCCGCAAGCAATGATGAAGTCAAAAGCATCGCCGCAACGGATGCGAGTATAGAAACGAAAACAATCTTTCTTTTGTTGTGCCTTTTGTAAACGTGACTGGCGAGAAAACTGCCAAACCCGAATGGGAGGCAGATTAATCCATATATTATGCCGCCATAAAATATGTCTGCAGACCTTATAATGATTATAAGGGGGATAAGAAGCCAGATTCCCCATTCGAAGAAACCGAAAAGGAAAGAGAATATAGATAAACTGGTTATAAAATGCCTGAATTTTCTGTACAAGCCCCCTTCCTCTTTTATTATCTTATTGAAACGTTCCACTTTACTCGAATGTGCGGCTCTGATAGGCTCAAGATACTTGATAAATATGATCAGGGCGGCAAGCAGCAAGCCAGATAAAAATGCCAGGAGATACCAGAGACTATAATACTGGAATAGAAAACCCCCTGCCGACGCACCCAATAGCGCCCCGATTGCTGAAAGGCCAGAAACCGCGCCAATATATTTTATCTTTACGTTTTTAACTATGTTGAAAGTGTAGGCTTCCAATGATATTTCAGTTGTTATAGATCCTATCCCGAGGAGCACCATATCGATGAATCCGACGCCTGAAAAAACTACGAACACCACTGGCGTGAGGATCAAGAACATCGTACCAACTGCACCAATACTTTTTGCGGCACCGTTGTCAACGTAGAAACCTATCGGTATCGCGCCTATTATCTCTACAAATGGTATCGCAGCAAGTATGATGCTGACCAGCGCGTAATTATAATCGAGAAGATTCGAGAAGACAAGAGGTATAGTGTACCATAGCGCAGTTATTGCTGTGCTGACAAGGAATGCCACCGCCACAACCGCGATTTCACTATGTTTCATAGAAAAGATTACCGGTTTAACTTTTTATAGTCAACACAATGCGCTAAAAATAATTGAAATTTAAAACCTCTGGACGAACAGACTATCAACGCAACAATCTTTTCAAAACCAACTGATTCGCGCGCCAGAAGAAGAATGTTCATGTAGCCATCATTCAAGAGCTTAATTTTGCGCCTACCATACCTACCTGTTTGAGTATTATCTTCGAGATGCCTCCATGTTTTCAAGTATTTCCTTTCTGCGCGTTTTCCATTCTAGTCACATCCAAAAAACTAAAAATCCTTTAAATTATTAATATCCAAAAAGTCTCTTAAACTGGTGTAACAAGTATGTTCAAGATACACGCAGAAGCGCGTTTGAACTTAGATGAGATACTCGAAGGCGACTCCGAGTTGTCCATAAAGTTGCAAAGGGCGATGCGCGATTACAGGAATCTGACCGCTGTATTCGATGCGAATGGGATAATCTTTGGCGGTTGGTCCGTAAAATTCCTATGTCCCGAATCAGAAAGAGAACCACACGATTTAGACTTATTTCTCGATAAAAGGTCATACAGCAGCGTCACATCTCTGTATAAGATAGGGTACCGCCGCGGAGATGAGATTACAGTAACGAATCCTGAGAATGAGACGTTAGACTTGTTTTTTAATGGTAGTTTTAATAGTCTAGTCGTTGATAATTTTATCGACCCGGAACACTTTTCTGATTATTGTATCCCATTAACAATAGAAGCCATAAACGAACAACCTGCTGAAAGCGAAGAAAGTTCGTTTATTCAAAATGCAAGTTTATGTGGTTTTACAGGCGAAATAGGCATACAGGAAAAAACGAAACTATACAACGAAGCAAAAAACTCGCTGGGAATCCCGCCGCAGGATATTCCTAGAAAATTGCGGATAAACGTGCCGGATCCAAGACTAAACGTCCTTTTCAAATCCAGATCCTATGCTTCAAGGAAGGAAGGAAAGGATGCGTTAGATGTCCGCCACATGATAGACAGATATTACCATAGCGACCCCGCCTATTTCATTAGTAGCGAGTACAGTTTTATAGTCAAAGCCAATACGCGCTTCAAAGCATGGCTTTTGGACCAGGGATATAATGAAGACTGGTCTTTATGTAATAATCTGTATACTAGTAATGGTGTCGGGATACCGCGGTCAAAAAAGATTCGTGCGAAAGACGATGTGCTCCATTTGAAAGAAAGTCTGGGAAAAAGCAGGTTGCTAGAAGTAAAAGAATTGGCCGCCATGGTCATTAGTGCATATTATGGGACAGAACCCGGCTACGTTTATTGCAGGTTATTAAACAAATATTTGCGCTGGTGGCGTACGTAAAAATCGGACGTGGGAAGGAAAAACCTCAAACCACTTTAGAGTTAATGAAGCTTTATATACTGGCCATTATCATATAAAAACAATATGGCAAAGCAATCAAACACAGAAAGCTTAGAAAAGTTAATGGCCCGGTTGGACGCAAAGTTTGCCGCTCAAAATAACCCCGATTTATCTGGTTTTTCAGGTGCCGACAGGGGTCGATTGGAATCAAGAATGATGGGGCTTGCTTTTTATAACAAGATACCAGAAAAAGCTTACGATGCAGTCACAGAATTAGGCGATTATTCCGGTCCTGCGGATCGAGAGGTGTTTAAGCCAAATTGGTTGATGTACATCCCCTTCATCGGACCACTCCTGTACATGAAGTCTAGTACTAGGAAATACGTGTTAAACAATGACAATATACGAATAGAGTGCAAGGAAACCTTCGCCGGCGAAAGAATAGTTGTCTGGGATAAGAATAGCAAAGACAGTAATGGCAGGGTAGTTTTCGCTTACACCGCGGCATTTGCACCCCAGTCAAATAATAACCCGAGCATATTCTATGATCCTGGAGACTGGGAGAAGAATCTAGACGGTCTTTTTGAGGATGAATCGGCGCAAGCCACAGAAGCAACAAAAAATTAGTGCTATCTAAATTTCGTGGCTAATTCTTTGCAAGACATAACTTTAACCGCCATTCGCAGCGTCCTTGAGTATTTCTTTTAGCTTTTCCACTCTTTTTTCCATCGAGAACTTCCCGTTTTTTATCAGTGCAAAGTTTCTTTTTCCCATTTTTTCTCGTAACTTTTTGTCCTTTATCAATTTTTCTAGCCTGTTTTGTAGTGTAGCAGACACTTCCGGGTTCTCGTATTTGGAGAAATCCGGCGGGTTACTCATCCGGCGGTTATCTTTGTCCCAGAATAGCGGCGGAACAGGCACTATAAATCCATTATACCCGTCGTTTATCTTTTCCCTGCCAGAGAACACATCAGCCATTACTATTGGAAGCCCGGCGCGCATAGCTTCGTATACCACGTTTGAATTGGTGTCTACAAACGATATGTTTACAAATATGTCCGAACGCGAAAAAAGTGAGTTTATCTGGTCCTCATTGAAATTACCGGGCACAAGTTCGACACCGTATTTTTTTATGAACTGTTGGTCTTCTGTAGAAAGCAGCTGGTTTGTTTTTAATATCCAGTTAATCTTGTACTTCTTTTTAAGCGCGGGGTAAACGCTCTTAAGGAACGTGAATCCCCTGCTGTATATATCCGCATTCGATATAGTAAGTATAGTTATGCCTTTGTGTGCTACACGGCGTATTTTCTTGCACTCAACGCTCGTATAAAGCACGGTTATTTTCTTGTTTATACTGGCATCCTTGAGCTCTTCCTCCATTATTTTTTTTGCGGCGTCCGTGACTACGACTATTCTCCTACAGAATTTGCTTCTAAGAAGGGTTCTTGTTATGAACTTCTGCCTCCAGCCCCAGCTTTTGAAATCCATGCCGACAAAACCGTATGGGTGTTCTGTTTCAACTATCCACGGTCTTCTGTTTAATGGCAGTATGCCTCTTGTAGAGTAGATAACGTCCGCATTGGTTTTGTAATATTTTATCCGCGGTAGACCAAGTATCCTGACGGCGCCGCCCGCAATCCCGCGTATCGACAATGTTCTTATGACTCGTCCGCCGGTCCTGTCCCGATTGTAGTATTTATTTACGTCTGGTTCGCCGCGAATCTCATACTCAAAACCCTTAGGCAGGTTATCTATGAATCTCCTGAAGCGCGGATGCACTCCGATAGCTATCATTACTTTCATAACGAAATAAAACACGCGCGATTTTAAAGGTTTGTATATTTTTATTCTTAGGATTAATACCAATAACATGAAGGTAATGATTGGCGGAATAGACGGTTATATAGGTTGGGCTTTGGCTTTGCACCTTCTTGCAAAAGGACACGATGTTTCAGGCATAGACAATTTCTACACCAGAAAACGCGTAAAAGAGGTTGGTTCGTGGTCTGCAACGCCAATTCTCCCCATGAGTAAGCGCATAAAGGCCGTGAATAACATTCTCGGAAAGAGAATATCCTTTTTCAAAGGCAATCTTACGAATTACGACGTAGTCAGAAACGCCCTAAAAAAAGTAAAACCCGACGTCTTCGTACATCTCGGCGAACAGCGATCCGCACCTTATTCCATGATTGACGTGAAACACGCAGTAGAGACGCAGGTAACCAACCTTACGAGTTCAATAAACCTACTTTATGCGACTAAAGAGGTACTACCCGGCATGCACATAGTGAAACTTGGCACCATGGGAGAATATGGGACGCCAAACGTTGACATACCGGAAGGGTTTTTTGAGATAGAGTACAAAGGCAGAAAGGACACGCTGCCGTTTCCAAGAACGGCGGGCAGCTGGTATCACTGGAGCAAGATATACGATACCGGTGACATGATGTTCGCAAATAAGATATGGGGTTTGAGAATAACAGACGTAATGCAGGGCGTAGTTTACGGAACCCGCACGCCGGAGATAACAGACGAGCGACTTCTAACGCGTTTCGATATCGATGAAATCTGGGGAACGGCTCTTAACCGTTTTTGTGCCCAGGCCGTAATAGGCTTACCGCTGACGGTGTACGGAAAGGGCGGCCAGACAAGGGGCTTCATAAGCTTAACGGACAGCGTGCAGTGTCTAAGACTAGCAATAGAAAATCCGCCTGCAGAAAAAGAATATCGCGTCTTTAATCAGTTTGATGAGCCGTATTCTGTATTGGAATTAGCGGATAAAGTCAAAAAAGCAGCAGAGGGTTTTGCACTTAATTCTCAAATAAACCACACGGCGAATCCGCGCGTAGAATCGGAACAGCACTACTATAATCCTGCACATGAAAAGCTTAAGCAATTTGGCTATACGCGAACAAAGATGCTTGAAGAAGAATTAAAAGACATAATGAAAGACCTTATAACTTACAGATCAAGGATAGAGTCGAAGAAAGAAAAATTAATGCCGAAAACGGACTGGAGAAAATCTTCTAATCTGGCGGATTAGCGCGTAGTAAGTCGAAAGCCTTTAGATAGCCGTTTATGCTCCCGACGCTTAACCACTGGTATTTTTTTGTATCAAGCGTAAATGAATAAACTTTGCCACCGTTTAGCATATTTAGTATTCCATCGCTAAGCTCGATTTCTCCCGTGCGTTCGTTAGGTTTCGTATTTTTAAGCGAATCAAAAATTGCGCTGTTAAAAGAATATACCGCTATCAGTGCGTCGTTAGACGGAGGAGCACTTGATTTTTCTACTATATTTTCTACACGAATCAGGCCCTCCCCATAAGAATTGTCTGCTTTGCCGGATACAACCCCATAACGGGTTGCGTCTTCCACTTTACGAGATATTAGCACCGCCTTTGCGCCAAGTTTGGAATGCATGCCGATTAAATCCGGTATTAGAAATTTTCCGTTCACTATATAACCGTCACCGGCATGAACTATGAAATCATTGTCCTTTACAAATTTCTTGGAGGCAAGAACCGCGTCTCCAAAGCCCCTCGGCGCGCCTTGGTAAGCGAAACTTATCTGGGAATCCGATACGATGCTATGCAACCTTCTGATGTCTTCGGAATATTTGCCCTTGCTGACTAAGGTCTTTACATAACTTTCGTCAAGTGTAAGGTACTGCTTCCAAAGATTTTCCCCCTTTCTCAATACAAAACAGAAATTTCTTATTCCCGCACCATATAATTGCTCAAGAATCAGGTGCAACAAGGGCTTTAAGGTTAGTCCGCCATCCGCGCTCTTTGCGCATAGAGGCAGCATTTCTTTTCTCATGCCACGGGTCAGCGGCAGAAGTCTCGAACCTTCACCGGCGGCGGTTATTACCGCAGTTTCCATTGTTTTTTAACGATTTTGCGTAATTTATTCCTTGAAGCAGCAACTTTTTTGTGCCCGCGCCCTCTATGCACAACAGCATACACGGCAATCAAAATGAATAAAACGACCAGGATAGCGCTTATGTAGGTGAGATATGCGCTGACCACAGAATAAACCTGCTTCCAGTTTTCTGCGAGAGAATACCCTGCATATATGAGAACGGCGCTCCACGTAGCTATACCGGCCGTAGTGTACAACGTGAATTTTTTTATGTCCATATTCAGCCCGCCGCAGATCACACTTGCAGCGGACCTTACGACAGGGAGAAGTTTTGATATAAAAGCAAAGTATATTCCGTATTTTTTCATCCATTTTATGCCGAGAGCGTACGCATTCATTTTGAAACCCAATTTCTTACCGTATTTTAATACGACTTTAAGGCCGAGAAGGTAACCCAGCACGTAATTAATCAGACTTCCGGCCAATGCAGCGGTTACAGCATCGGCAAAGCCAAAAACGGGGTTCATCGCGTTTATAGCCATCAGATATCCCGCGAACGGCAGCACCAACTCGCTCGGAATAGGTAAAAAGGTCGATTCTCCCAGCATCAGCAGAAAAATCGCAAGGTAATCATAATTAACGATCAGCTGGAGGATTTGTGTAACGGTTGCGCTCTGGAGTATCTGATCCAGGAACGGAATCATATCTTATTTTTTGACTATGAATTCCTTAGGGTCCTTTCCGTCTATTTTAAGACCGATACTTACACATGCACCGACAGCTTCATTTATCAGCGCATCTTCGTTCTTTGCAAGCGAGTATTTTGAATGTTCCATAGCCACTTTTTTTACCGCATCAAAGGACAGCGAAGCGGTTTCTTTTCTGTCTCCAAATCCCTTTTCGAGTTTTGCTTCCTTTATTAGCAACTGTGAAATCGTTGGCATAAGCGCATTGATAGAGTACTCTTTCGTCTTTTTATCGATTTCTATCTCTACGGGAACCTTCATGCCTTCGTATTGTTTCGTCTGGTCGTTTATCTTTTTTATGACCTCTGGCGGCTTAAGGCCTAACTGCGTTAACTGAGGGCCCAATGGCGGCGCAGGAGTCGCTTTTCCACCTTCGACCATAACCTTTACTTTCGTCTTCATTCTTTTTCACTCTCACTCTTTATTGTTGTAACATCGGATATCTTTATATTTACGTTTATCGGAACCGCCGATTCAAGGAACATGACCGTTATTTCTCCCTTGTCCTTATCAACGCCCTTTACGGTTGCAGTCTCGCCTTTGAATGGGCCGGATATCGCCTTTACCATATCTCCAATCGAGATGTCTATCTTCTGTTGTTTCTTTTCTATTGTGCGAAACGCTTCGTCCTTGCTTATCTCCTTTTTTATTATGCCGCGCACGTGCTTTATGTTGTATATTAGCTGGGATACGTTCTGTACGTCCAGCGCCTCTACTATTATGTATCCTTTCAGTGAATAGGGCTTTATCAGTGCATAAATTCCAGTTACACGCGGTATCTGAGATTCCAGCCTCTCGAGTACCTGGGCTTCCCTTCCTATAGTAACGCGTATTATGAAAAAATGCGGACCTTCCTGCATCTGTTGTTCAGTAGCTTCCATTTTTAATAGATATTAAGACAGCTATATAAAAGCTTTTGCAAGCATCAATAGCCTTCAAATTACCTTTCTTAATATCTCCAGCAAATATTTTCTCGCTATCGCCGCAAAAGCGATGACAGCTATTATTGCTATATATATAGTAGAACCAGAGATATAATTCGCTATAACGGACCAGTTTCCTGCGAGCACAAAGCCAAAATACATCAGGACCGAAGACCATATAGCGAAACCGACTATCGTATAAACAAGAAACTTTTTGAAATTCATTTTGAAAGCGCCGCAGACGATGGAGGTCACGGACCTAACGACCGGTAAAAGCTCAGAAATAAAGGCAAAAGCAACGCCGTATTTTTTTACCCACCTTTCGGCGTCGATATAACTTTCCATCTTAAAGCCGAACTTTTTGCCGTATTTCAGAATAACATCTATGCCTACGTAATACGACAGCCAAAAACCGGTTACGTTTCCGGCTATGTTTCCAGCCCATACGTCGATCACCAAAAAGAAGGGATTGAGGGCGTTTATGGCAATGAGCGCACCCGCGAACGGCAGAACCACTTCGCTTGGCACCGGCACCAGGGTCGTTTCAAAAAACGCGAGCAAAAAGAACGCGATATAGCCGTATTGCTGGATAAAAACGATGAGTTGATCTACGCCAAAAATCATATTATTATATTAAATTGCGTCGGTTTATATGCTTGCAATTTTAGCCCATTATTTTTGCCCAGCCGGCACCTTAAAAACCTTTTAAATATTCGCTGTTTTCTTCTATAATATCGTTATAAAAGCGCGTTATTGGGCTCGTAGCTCAACTCGGTAGAGCATCCGGCTTTTAAAATATTAAAGTAACCGGTTGGTTGGGGGTTCAAATCCCCTCGGGCCCATAAATAATCGGCGGTACGAACGCAAAAATCAGGCGACCTGCCCTGCAGACTGCCTTAGGGACCACTATTTTTTACAGTGATAATGCAAGCAAGGACACAGTTGGTTTTTAAATCATAAAAGTATAGTATTCTTATGGCAGAGTCCGGTCAATTGGTAGACACCTACAAAGTAATATCGGACGGAATAAGCGCCGACGTCAAAATAATAAGGACACCGGCAGAATTCGTACTCATATACAATATAGCCCTGCCAAACATAGACGCAGCAACGGCGGCAATCCTGCGTGAAATACGAATGGAGTTGATCAGGGAAGTTCCGGATAAGATTCAGCAGCTTTCTGAAAACCTTAATCAGTCGCTTAAGCTCCAATTCTTAGACATAGTTACATCAAAGCTTAAACAACTTTTACCAAACATGGAAGACGTGGCATATATAAATCTGTCAGCAACTTTGTTGCATGAAATGTTCGGACTCGGTGAGCTCGAAGTATTGGACGCCGATGTAAACCTGGAAGAGATAGTCGTCAACAATTCGAAGACCAACGTTTTTGTGTACCACAGGAAACATGGTTGGCTCCTGACTAACCTGCGCGTTGAGAGCGAAAATAAGATAGCCGCTTATTCAGAACAGATTGCAAGACGAGTGGGCAGGCAGATAAACAACCTTGCACCACTTTTGGACGCACAATTGCCGAGCGGTGACCGTGTAAACGCTACGCTTTATCCCATTTCGATGCACGGCAATACTCTAGACTTAAGAAAGTTCAGGGCCGAGCCTTGGACAGTAGTTGACATGATGAACCTTGGCACATTAAGCATAGACTTGGTAGCGTATCTATGGCAGGCAATGCAGTACGAACTCTCCATAATAATGACCGGCGGCACGGCCTCGGGTAAAACAAGTCTTCTTAACGTAATGCTGCCATTCATCCCGCCTAACCAGAGGATAATAACTATAGAGGACACCAGCGAGCTCGTGTTGCCGAACTTCCTGCACTGGGTACCTATGATAACACGACAGCCAAACTCGGAAGGCAAAGGTAAAGTAGACATGCTTGACCTTCTGCTTAATTCGCTTAGGATGCGACCTGACCGTCTTGTCGTAGGTGAGATACGACACAAGGAGGAAGCAGAGACTCTTTTTGAAGCGCTGATGACTGGTCACTCGGTTTATGCTACACTTCACGCGGAAACCGCACAGCAGGTAATAAAGAGGCTTCTGTCGGAGCCTATAAATCTGCCTGAGATCGAAGTATCCGCAATGGACTTAATAGTTACTGCATTCAGGCAGAGAAGGCTCGGTATAAGAAGAGTCCTTGAGCTTGCAGAAGTAGCTGACACCATGGTTGCTGGTAAGGCCGAAGTCAAGACGGTCAACCTTTTCGAATGGAGACCGAGGACCGACAAACTTGAAAGGACGATAAACGCATCCATAAAGCTTAGGAATAAACTAGAACTTTATTCAGGTATGACATCCGAGGAGATAGACCAGGACCTAATAGAAAAAGCTAAGGTACTCAAGTGGATGACCGAAAACAACGTATCAAACGTAAACAGGATAGGTTACATCGCAAGCCTTTATTACTCTTACAAGGACGAACTAATGAACGTAGTAAACAAAAATGGAAGCACGGCAGAGTTGAATCTGCCACAATAAAATTTAGTTATGGAAAAACTGAAGATACCCGTTTTGTTCTTTAACCAGGACAGGGCTTTGTTCTTCGGTCGCAAATTCAGGGCGCTCGGCGCGGTAGTCCTTAAAGGTTCGCCCGACATAAAGACAAGATTGGTAGAAGCCGCAATGGACATAGATCCTCTCGACTACGTTTCTACCGGCATATTCACCGCAATAATTCTGGCCATAATGATGTCGTCAATGGCAGGACTTCTTTTCGTTGCGGCGATAGTAAGGGGCGTGTTAAATCCTCCGTTGACGCTTATACTCTTATTCATGGCCGTAGGGCTGCCTTCGATTTTCCTCCTCTACTTCATAAACTACCCACAGCTGCAAATAACTAAACGAAAGCGACAGGCTGACGAGAAGCTGGTGTTTGCGATAAGAGAGCTGGTTATTAAGGTAGGCTCGGGTGTTCCGATATTCAATTCGCTTTTAGACATCTCGAACGGAGATTATGGCCTGTTGTCAGAAGAGTTCAGGCTTACCGTTGAAGAGATACAAGCCGGTGCAAATCAGGAAACGGCGTTGAGAAATCTCTCGAAAAGAATGCCATCTCAGTCGTTCAGGCGTGCAATCGACATCCTTATAAACGCGATGCGCGCCGGCAGCGACCTTAGTGGTACGCTTGCGCTTATCAACGACATGCTTGTAAAGAAACAGCAGGCAGACATGGCGGCTTATGCATCAGAGTTGACTCCATTATCCCTTGCGTATATGCTTATCTCGGTTGTACTTCCTAGCCTGGGTATGTCAGTTTTCCTTGTTCTCGGTTCAGTAGCCAAGTTCAACGTGCTTATCGTAGTATACCTTATACCTATGTTTTTGATAATTTTCCAGATATTCTTTATGGGATTGGTAAGAAGCAGGAGGCCGGCAATATCCGCTTGATATGCAAACAAAAAAGAACACGCTAGCAAAAAAGTTTGCCTTGGCGATGCCGAGGCGTCTAAGATTCTCTCTGGAGAGGAGTCTTATAAACGCCCAGATACAGTCGCAGGATTTTGATGCGACGGTGGGGCAGTTTTTCATTTTTCTCGTGGTGATAGCGCCGGTAGCGAGCGTCCTGACGCTGGTAATCTCCGGACAGCCGCTTTTTGCACTGATAGCGTTACCGGCAGCATTTGGCGTTGGCTTGCTTGTTTTAAGGTCCATGCTGTTTCTTTTAGCAGACCGCGTCGCAAACCAGATAGAAGTCGTGCTTCCCGACATGCTTCTTTTGATGGCAGCCAATCTTAGGGCAGGTATGATACCTGAGAGCTCGTTTCTCGCGTCAATAAAGCCACAATTCGGTAAACTTAATCTTTTGCTTAACGGCGCCGCTATCGAGGTACAGAGCGGTAAGAACTTTGGTGAGGCGCTGATCGAAATGTCACAAAGGACCAGTTCAAAATTCTTCAAGGATGCAATGCGTATAGTAAGCGAAGGGCTTCGCGCAGGAGGTGAGCTCCACCTTATTCTTGAGAATTTGGCTACAAACATGCTTCAGAACGAGGCATTAAGGGACAATATGAGGTCTCAAGTAAGAAGTTACTCTCTGTTCATATTTCTTGCTTCTGCGATTGCTGCGCCGCTTTTGTACGGTGTTTCATCATTCCTTATAACTATTCTTGACAGCATAGGCGCCGGCACAGGTGCATCTTCAGCGCAGATACCAACCGGTGTACTTGGTTTTGCTTCATCGTTTTCAGTTCCTAACGTTCCTGCAAACATTATCTTCATGATTTCAATCATAAATGTCCTGATAATAACGATTGCAAGTTCTATACTGACCGGTATCCTAAACTACGGTGAACCGCGGGACGGGCTTCGTTACATACCGGTATATGTACTCTTGGGGCTCACGATTTTCATCGGCGTAAGGTCTGGCGTATCGATTTTCTTCTCATCGACGCTCTCTGGCGGCGGTTCCGGCGCCGGGATATAATTAATATAGGAATATAGTTAGTTATAATCTGTTAGGGCCCATGGTCTAGCGGCTATGACGTCGCATTCACATTGCGGAGATCGGGAGTTCAAATCTCCCTGGGCCCACTTTTTCAGTTGTTCCGAATGTAAATTTTTATAAAACTCAAGTAAAAATATCAGCAAAGAGTAAATACTCCATGAACTCGATCATAAGAAAGGCGAGGAAAGGGGATGCCAAAGGCGTCGTAGAGTCACGAAACGAAGGTATTGAGCGCGGTTTTTATATTTACACTGGAACAAACGAGCCATTGAATATTAAAGATATTCGGCGCTATGACAAAGGATACGCAAGAAAAAAGAAAAATCAATTCGTGTTTTTGGCTATAGACAAAGATACTAAAAAAGTAGCTGGAGTATGCAGTTTTAATGCAAGTGAGCACGGCAGAACCAGGCATGTAGGCATACTTGGATGGGGTGTTCACCCGGATTATCCACGAAGAGGGATTGCAACAAAACTGTTAAAGGCGGTTTTGAAAGAGGCAAAAAAACGCGGCTTCAAGAAAGTCGAAGCGGAAGTAGCTGTAGGCAACATTGCTAGCATAAAATTGGCAAAGAAATGCGGCTTTGCATTGGAAGGCAGAAAACGCGCCGGTATACTTTTAGACGATGGGACATACATGGACACTTACATCTTCGGTAAAATCATAAATTGATGGGTAGCGACGTCTTTTTTTCAATAAAAACCGCGTGGAAGTCAAACGCACATTTAACATTAAATATTTTGACTGTGTAATAGTGAGCGGGATGACTGATTTTCGGCTTTAGAATTTGCAATTGATATCGAGAGATCCATTGATTATTCGTTAAAAGAAAATACGGCGATTATTTCCTGCTGACTATTAACATGTGTTCGCTTGTTCCGACTATTTCTGGCAGCGTGCAACTGTCAATGTGGGCCTTTAACCATACGTTCCAACGTTTTTTATTTTTGTACAGCCTGCCGAGGTAGCTTTCAGAATGCGAGCCGAACCCTTCAAGCCCGGCAAGTTCTACGACATTAGCGCCCGCTTGCTCCAACAAGCCTAACAGCTCATCTCGCATGAAACCATGAAAAGCAGTGAATCCGTATCCCCCAAAATAATCCCCGGTCTCCATGAATTTTTTGAAGTATGGAGCTTCCAATTCCGGCTGAAATTTCATAAGCAACCCTTTCAGGAGCATCAGCCTCCCCATTACAGACACAAAAACCGGCGCCCCTTTTTTCGCTACGCGCAGCAATTCCTTTACGGCTTTAACTCTTAAAGATTTATCCATTACATGCGACAGCGGCCCTCCCAAGCACAGTACTGCATCAAAACTGTTGTCAGGGAATTCTGACAGGTCCTCTATCCTGCCCTGCACTAATTTTTTTACCTTTTTCGTCAATCCTTCTTTTTTCGCTATTCTTGTTGCGAGGTCGACATTGGCCTTTGTAGCGTCCAGCAGAACTACTTCATAACCTTTTTTTGCCAGAAGCATAGTATACCTTCCAGGACCGGCCCCAGCATCCAGAACAAGGCCTTTCTTCGGCAAGTACTTGTCTAAGAAATGCAGCGTAGTGGTAAACTCTAAGCCGTTCTTTTGATTGCTCACAAGGCGCTTCCACTCCGAGTAAGGATTCTTGCTATACGTTTTTATTATATGCGCATGCGCAGACTTGACGTGGTCTTTCATAAATTTTGGTTTATCATAAACACATCTAAGAATGTTTTATTGTTAATTCGTGTTTGCACTTCTGACAAACGACTATGTCTCGCGTGTTTAAGGTGATATTTACACATTCACACCCGCATTCGGGTTTATTACATTTTTTGCACATAGTAAAGCTAAGCCGGCATGCTTAATATAAGTTATATTAGTGGGTATATCGTGTTACAGCTTTATTTTGCTTCGGCCTATCGATTTAAGAAATAGTAAAATGGCTATAACGCTACCGATCACAGTCGCCACGGAATACAAAGTAGTGTTTGTTGCACACTTAAGCGAGAACGGAGTAGACAAAGATGTCTGATTCTGGCCGTTTATTTGGGTTACCTGCATTTGACAGGCATTGAAGTTATTGAATATAAAAAAGGAAGATGGCATAGCTATAACGACCACTATAACAAAAATGATAAGTTTGGTGTGGCTCTTCGGTTTCTTGTAGCTTTCTAACTTTACGTCATAGCCCTGTGCTTTTAGTGTTTCTTTGTAACTATCTGCAAGCCCCATAATATAACGTATGTCTTTCCTTTATTTTATAGGCATTCCGCAATAATAGAACTATAAACGCCGAGTTACAACTCAAGGTGGCGCATTATGAACAACGAGCTGGTCCTTTTGATGTTTTGGAGATTATGCAGGTCTTTCTGTACGAAACTCTCGAGCTGTTCCTTTTTGCCGTGCGCAAAAATCGCGAAGTCCCAATCTCCGCCTATGCCGTATACGTCAGACACAACTTCACCATAACCTTTTAATTCGTTTGCGAAATCAGTTATTTCTTTGGCGCTGGTCCTGTCAAGCGACACAAGTATTATCGCAGAACTGTTTTCGCCGTTTTCTCCGTATTCGAATGAGATGCGCAGCCCCTTTATCATGCCCCCGCGCTTTAACTTATTTACATGGTAGTATATCGTTGATTTGGGTGCCTTTAGTTTCTTTGCTATCTTTTCTACGCTCTCGCCGTGTCTTAATAAATTTATTATCTCAAAATCCTTGCTCTTGAGTTTCATCCTATTAATTGTAAATTTTACAATTTAAATCTTTCTTTTTTTGTAAATTTACTGGATTTGCCGCAACGATTAACTCTATAAACCATAAGCACACATTAATTAGAATGGCAGATATACTTGATGAACTCAAACAGATACGGGATGCGGAGTTAAAAGCCAGAGAGATCATAGCAAACGCAAACAAAAAAGCGGAAGCGCTGGTGTCTGATGCAGAAAAAGAAGGTTCGGAAATTAGAACTAAGGTATCAGAAAAGAAAGAAAGCATCGAAAAAGACATGGACATCAATTATAGCAGGACGTATTCGCTTATGCTAGCTAAATTAGACAGAGATTATTCAAAGCGCACAAAAACCATTGAAGACTTGGATACGAAGCCGATTGCAAGGACCCTCTCCAATGCTTTGTTTGTTATACTGAAGAATTATGGTAAAAATACCGCTACTTCCTAAACGGATGAGCAAATACTACATATTCGGGAAGAAAGCTGACCTGGAGAAAGTATTGGGCAAAATGCAGGATGCCGGCGCGTTTCACATAAATTACTTTGACAGGGGACTCGGCCTAAGGAACTTTAAAAACGACTTTTCCAATGATACAGAACTTCACAAGAACATAATGGAGTTTCTTAGTTTTAATAAGCAATTCGGGTTTAGTATAAACCAAACTTTTGAACCTTTGCCAGAAAGTAAAGCATACGTTCTTCACGACTCGGTAAACGACATCAGAAACATACAAACAGAAATAAAAAACGTCAGCCCGCTAATTGATAAATGCAAAGTGCTTTTAGGCCTTGGAATAACCGACTTGGACCTCCTGTCTTACAAGATACCGTTAACCGTCGTAAAACGCGCAAAAAGGCAGAAATTGGCGCCTATACGCTCATTCATGCTCAAATCCCAGGAGTATGATCTGGTACAAAAAGACAGTACGCCGGACGGCGTATACAACGAACTCGATCTAAAGGAATTAGTAGACAAAGGCGTAAACGATGTAAATACCTGTCTAAAGACATTAAAGTCAGATCTAGACAGCCTAAACACCAAGCTGACCCGCGCGATAAAAAGATACCATCATTTGCTATCCAAGTACGGTCTTTGGGCAAAGAATGCCGCCGTTCAACTACACAATGAAATAGACCTCAAACGTGAAATACGGAAAATAGCTGATGAAGGCAACTTCTTTATAGTCAGCGCCTTCGTGCCCTCGGATATTAACGTGAAAGGCATGGAAATCGGTGAAACCAAGATAATCGAATCCGTTTTTAATCCCGAAGAGGCCCCGACGTTGAAATCGTCGTTACCGATCGTAAAACAGTTTTCTTTTCTTACTTGGCTTTACGGAGTGCCGTCTTATGACGAAGCTGATCCATCCCCGATAATAACGATAACGTTTCCACTGCTTTTTGGCGCGATAATAGGAGACGTAGGATATGGACTGGTGCTGTTGGCAGGCACACTGTTCTTATACTTCAACAACCGGGCATTTGCAAAGAATCTGGCAGTGATATTCTTTGTTTCGTCTTTGTCATCCATTGCCTTCGGCCTGCTCTTCGGAGAGTTTTTCGGCAACCTTATACCGTTCCACGCCCTGCTTTTTCCAAGATTGGATAACGTTTTGTATCTGATAATGGGCACAGTTTTCAGTGGCACAATAATACTTACTATAGCAGCCGTTCTGCATATTTTCGATTCTATGGCCTACGGTAACCGCAGGGACATATTGAGTGCCGTAGGTTGGCTTGGGCTGAATATTTTCATCCTCTCCGAGACAGTCTCCGTAATGTTTTACAGTGCAATAAATCTCCCGTTGGTAGGGCTTATGCTGGGATCCATAGTCCTGGTAGGTGCTGGAAATGCGATAGAATTGACGGAGGTTATAAACCTGTTCACAAATGCGATATCCTACCTGAGAATAGCCGCCGTAGGACTTTCCTCAATAATGATAGCGATATTGATAAACCAGCTCGGGTTCTTTTTGCTCGGATACAGCGTAATCTTAGCGGTCCTTGCGTTCGTTATATTACACGCCTTGAACATCCTTTTGGATGCACTTATAGCTTTCCTGCAGTCGTTAAGGCTGGAGTATGTAGAGTTTCTTTCACGTTTCTTTAAAGGCAGAGGCCACGAATATAAACCGCTTTCGAAGCTTCAGTAAGGTTTATTATAAACCTATAGCTAGAAAAAGTTTTTATATTTGCTCAGCGTCGAAATAGTATGGTTTCGGATCTAGTAGCGATAGCCGCTGCAATAGCTTTAGGCCTTGCCGCATTAGGAACTGGAATAGCGGAATCCCAGATAGGCGCTGCGGGAATCGGCGTTGTGGCTGAAGATCCAAAGAAAATAGGTATAGCCCTTCTTTTTACAGTCATACCCGAGACTATCTTAGTGCTCGGCTTCGCGCTTGCTATATATCTTCTTTTCATATGAGATATGGCGGAATTGGAGCCTGTAAGCGAAATACTTAAAAAAGCCAATTTAGAGGCAAATAACATACTAAAAACGGCAAAAGCGAAAACAGACGACATCTTAAGGCAAGCCAACCAAGATGCAGACCTTTCCCTCAAAGCGATGACCCAAAACATACAAACGCAGACGGAATCAAAATTCAGCGCAGAATATTCGCGTAAAAAGATATGGCATAATAAGAAAATGCAGGATGTTATGTCCTCAAAATTAGATAAGATAAAATCGGAGGCGATAAACGATCTGGTTTCCGATAAGGCTTATCCTTCAGTTATGACCTTGATGTTGGACAATGTGATGGCTAACTACAAGAACGTCAAGGTACGCGCAAGCGTCGATTTTGACATAGTGCAAAAGAAATATCCTGCAGTAAAAGACGAACAGGTTTATCATGGCTTTTTCATAGACGTCGGCAATAAGATAATAGACTATTCCATAGAACACATAGTCGACAAATATTTATCCGATCACCCGATTAAGCTGATATGAAATACGCTTTTCTAAACGCAAGGCTAAAGAGCAGAAGACCTGACATCCTTACGAAAGAAAAGCTCAGGAGCATCCTTCTTTCAAGGTCATTCGCGGACGTTTATAAACTGCTAAACAAGTACAATATCAGCGAACAGGATAAATCGCTGTTTGATGTGAATTTGAAACTGGACCTTGCGCTGAATTCATACGTACATGCACTGTCGCCAATGGTAAGAAATTCCAATTTTTTGTCGTTCTTCCTTAAGCGCTACGACCTGTTCTTTCTCTTAGGCAACATACAGAACAACACTCAGCACGTTCAATCCTATTCAGGCCAGAAATTAGAAGGCATTTCAAGATTCGCTTTGTCCACACACGAGATATCCGACATAGAAAGGTTCTTTGGGTTTAGTATAAACCAAGATTTACACGGAAAGGACCTCCAGGATGAACTCGTTAAACAATACTATACAAAGCTTGTCAGGCTGGCAGAGACAGAGAACGAATACCTAGAAACCGTACAGCTTGAACTTTATCTCGTACAAAAGCTATACAAATTCAAGGTAATGGACCTGCCTCAGAGGATGCTCGAACCGCAAAAGGAAGCGGAAATTCTGTCTGGGGACTTGTTGGCCACGGATTTGAGGCTTTCCTCGTTCATGGAGAAGTTTACCAGGCGCTTGGCGGCGTCAGATCCCCTTGGGGGCGCTGTCTTGGTGAATTTCCTCTACGCACTGGAGCAGCACTTTAAATTCGTAAGGTTGATATTCGCTTCCGTTATTAAAGGGATAAACGTGGATTTCAGGCAATTATGGTAGAACTCGCATTCGTGTTAGGGGAAGAACTCTATTATGGTTTCATACTTACTGGAGCAAAGAATTGTTTTCTGGTGAGAAACCTGCTTGATCTTAAGCAGTCGATAGAGACCATCCGTCGTAACAAAGAAATAGCACTCGTCTTCCTGGATAAACAAATCGAAAAGATTATGGAACCACAGGAAACTAAAGATCTGTTAAGTTCCGTTTCACCTCTCTTCTTTGAGATAGATTCAAAGGGCAATTTGGATTACAATAAACAGGTAGGCGAACTAATAAAGGTTTTGGGGGTAAGGCTCGATGGCAGCTAGGGTTACCAAGATAACCGCCAACACTATCGTGTGTGAGGGCCTTGAGAACACCAAAGTCGGCAACATAGTGCTGATAGGCGAAAAAAAGATATATGGCGAAGTCATGGCAATTTCCGGCGCAAAGACCGTCGTGCAGGCTTATGAAGACACTACGGGCCTAAGAGCAGGCGACGAAGTGCAGGACATGAATGGTCCTTTGTCGATAGAGTTAGGGCCAGGACTTATAGGCGGGATATTCGGGGGCACCGGAAGGGACCTTGAAAAAGAAGGCGATTTCCTCGAGAGCGGCCTCCTGATATGCACGCTTGATCATTCTAAAAAATGGCCGTTTTCAGCTTCTAAAAAGACCGGGGAAAAAGTAATTGAAGGGGACGTGATAGGCACCGTGCGGGAGACAACCCTGATAAACACAAAGATAATGGTGCCTTTCGGGATAAGCGGCACGCTGACGAGCATAAAGGACGGCGAATTCACACTCGATGAACCAGTCGCAGTTTTAAAGGACGAAACTGGCAAGTCTGTAGACTTGAAGATGGTGCAGACATGGCCGGTAAAAACGCCGCGGCCTTTCAAGGACAAGAAAGCAGTCTATTCACCACTTCTGTCGGGACAGAGGGTATTCGACGCGATTTTCCCTGTGCATAAGGGAGGAACAGCTGCACTCCCTGGCGGCTTCGGGGTCGGGAAATGCGTAACCGGTGACACTGCAGTGACCTTTGCCGACGGCTCGTTTAGCACTATGGAGGAAATCTATTCTAGGGAACGTTCCGATACTATAATCGACGGCGACGATGAATTTATCAGGCTGCGCAATGACGTTAAGCTGCTCTCTTTAAACAATAATGCTATATCCAAAAGCTCCCCTGCTTTCTTTTACAAAGGGAAGAGCTCTAAGATTTTAAACATAAGAACAAGGACTGGCCGCGATGTCGGGGTGACTCCAGTCCATAAATTATTCAAGATATGCGTAGATGGAGAAATAAGAGAGACTGCCGCAAGCGAGTTAAGGCCGGGAGACTTTATAGCTTCCGTAAGGAAAATAGACGTAGATAATCCAGATGCCTTTATAGACGCCTATAGTCTTCCGGATACAAAGGTGTTGGACACGGATATTCGCGCCGAATTGTGCGAGATAGTAAAATATGCAGTTCACAACAAGATAAAGTTAGGTCTTTCGTACCGGACATTGCACGGCTTATCGTCTGGGACCCTGCTCCCGAAATTAAGTTTGGTAAAAAAAATATATGAAAAGATTGGCAGGCCCTTACCAAGGCCGAAGATGCTTGGGCACCTAATGGATAAAGGGACCCGCATGCCAGTAAAGATGACATCAGAATTAGCAGAGTTTCTCGGTTATTTCGTGTCGAAAGGGCACATACGTAATTCAAGCACGCTGGTCTTTGCCAATCCCGATGAGAATTTACTCGACAGATTCATGTGTTTATCCTCAGAGCTGTTCGGCCTAAGCGCTAAAAAAGAACATATGCAAGAGAAGACTCCGAACGTCATTGTAACTAGTAAAGTGTTAGTGGATTTCATAAAGAACGAGAAAACCGGAAAAACCGCAAAGGAAAAGCGCATACCCGCATCTATTGTAAAATCTAGTAATAGGGTTTTGGCATCGTTCATAACAGCCTATTACTTAAGTGGCGGTTCCTCTAATCGTCACGCGATAGAACTTTCTACGACAAGCAGGAACCTGCAGTTGGACTTGTCACATGCTTTGTCTCGCTTCGGGATATTGCACTCCCTAAAGAAAAAGACGGTAAACGATATGGAATACTATCAGATCTTCGTCTTCGAGCTAAACAACATGCGCCGGTTTTATTCTATATTGACTGCCGACGCCGCAAAAACAAAGGTAATACTCAACTACATAACTTCAAAGAAAAGAGGCTATTCGGCTATAGATATAGTGCCGATAGCTAAAGAAACCCTGGTTGAGGTTTATAATAAACTCCAGGACAAGCGCGAAATACTAGAAGAAGGGATGGACATGAAAAATTATATCTATCTCGGTGAGAAAATGAGCGTAAGTGTGTTCAAGAAATTCGCCAGTTTTTTGACAGTCACAGACAACAACCAACTTCAGGCTATTAGCAGACCGCTGTGCGATCTCGCAGAAGCTCTAGAGTATATCTTTTGTGATGAAATAGTGGAGGTAAAAGAAGAGTCCGGTTCCTTTGATGTATATGACTTTTCTTTGCCGGATTATGGAAAGAATTTCATCGGCGGTGCGGGAGGGTTGGTTCTACACAACACAGTCTCTGAACACCAGTTCGCTAAATTCTCCGACACGGACATTTCTGTTTATGTCGGCTGCGGCGAGCGAGGCAACGAGATGGCCGACGTCCTTAATACCTTCCCGGACATAAAGGATCCCAACTCGGGCAAGCCGATAATGCAGAAGATGGTGTTAATAGCCAATACTTCAAACATGCCGATAATAGCAAGGGAAGCAAGTATATTCACAGGGGTGACCATAGCAGAATTCTACAGGGACATGGGCTACTCGGTGCTTTTGACGGCGGACAGCACTTCGAGATGGGCCGAAGCTTTGAGGCAGTTAGGAAGCGAACTCGGAGACATGCCGGTGGAAGAGGGTTATCCCGCTTCGCTTACTTCCAGTCTGGCCGTCTTTTACAGCAGGGCAGGAGTGACTTCTTCGTTGGGCAGCGAGGACAGGGTCGGTTCGGTGACGATCATAGGAGCGGTATCTCCGCAGGGAGGAGACTTTTCGGAACCGGTCACACAAGCGACAATGAGGTTCGTGGACTCTTTTTGGGAACTTGACACTGACCTAGCTCACATGAGGCACTATCCTCCCGTAAACTGGACTCACAGCTATTCTTTGACCGTGGAAAATATGAGGGCTTTCTACGAAACACAGGTAGGTGCCGGCTTCTTCTCAGCATCAAAGACTTTACTGGACACCCTTCACACATCGGACAAAATAAACGAGATAGCTTCTATAATCGGCAGAGACGCGCTTCCCGATAGCCAGGCCGTGATATTGCAGCTTTCAGACGCAATAAAACTCTATTTCTTGCAGCAGAACGCATTCGATCCCAAAGACGCATACACGCCGATAAAAAGGACTTACGTGATCATGCAGCTGTTGTCAGAACTTGTAAACACGGTAACCATGCTAATCGCAAAAGGCGTTAAGTATGACATTATAAAAAAGGACGAAGTCTGGTCGACGCTGTCAAATCTCACAGGCGACGGCGACCTCAGTGCGGTTAAGAAAGCACTGGAAAAAACGAAAACTTCGTACAAACAACTTTGACATGGAAATCTACAAGGGAATAGAATCGCTTAAAGAGCCGATAATAGTTGTCAGCGGCGTGGAGAAGGCGATGAACGGCGACATATGCAAGATAAAAACGGAAGACAAGGAAGTCATGGGACAGGTGATTTCCGTCGACGGCTCCAATGCGGTAGTAGAAGTTTTTTCATCGATAAAGGGCTTTGATAAATCAACACAGGTGGGTTTCGAAGGAAGACCATTTTCCATAGGCGTCACGGAATTCGCTTTGGGCAGGGTCTTCAACGGGCTTGGCAAGCCGATAGACGGAAGCGAGATAGTCAGCGAAAAGGAAGCATCCGTGTACGGCAGCCCGATAAACCCCGCAAAAAGAAACAAACCTTCCGATTTCATACAGACTGGCATATCCGCGATCGACGGCCTTAACTCTTTAGTGATGGGGCAGAAATTACCGATATTTTCTGGCGGCGGCCTGCCTCACAACGACCTTGCGCTCCAGATAGTGAAGAACGCAAGGACGGACAAAAATACGAAGTTTGCGGTTATATTCGGCGCAATGGGGATCACCAGCAGAGAGTCGGACAAGTTCATGTCGCTCTTGGACTCTCCATCTGCGGACAGGACAATAATATTCATGAACAAGTCCAACGATCCTATAATAGAAAGGCTTATACTGCCGCGCGTGGCACTCACTTACGCAGAGTATCTCGCATTCGAAAAAGACTATAACGTGCTGGTCGTGCTTACAGACATGCTGAATTATTCTGATGCTTTAAGGCAGCTTTCCGCTGAGATGCGCCAGATCCCGGGCAGAAGGGGATATCCAGCGAACCTTTACACGGACCTCGCAACGATATACGAAAGATGCGGAAGGATAAAGGGCAAGGACGGCAGCGTAACTCTGATGCCGATACTTTCCATGCCAGCCGATGACATAACGCACCCAGTGCCGGATCTAACCGGTTATATAACTGAAGGGCAGATAGTCCTGAGCAGGGACATGTTCAACAGGAAGATATACCCGCCGATAAGCATACAGGATTCGCTGTCGCGGCTTATGGATTTCGGCGTCGGAGCAGGAAAGACGCGCGAGGACCACCGGCAGGTTGCCAACCAGTTATACTATGCGTTTTCAAAGGGAATGGACGCAAGGAACCTTTCGCTTCTCATAGGAGAGGGCGCTCTTTCAGAAGAGGATAAAGTGTATCTCAAATTTCTCGGAGAGTTCGAGGATAAATTCATCTCCCAAGAAATCTCGGAAGCCAGGGACCTAACGACGACATTGGGAATAGCATGGGAACTAATGGCACAGCTTCCCGTACTGCCAAGGATAACTAAAGAGATCATAGATAAATATGGAATTAAAAAAGACAAGGACGCAGCTGTTAAGGCTTAAAAAACTGGAGACCACTGCGCTCTATGGAGAGTCCGTGATACAGAAGAAGACTGTACTTCTTACGTCAAACCTGTTTACGACTCTCTTACAGTTCAGGAAGGACTTGGATACCGTAAACGCAATACTCCTAAACGCCCTGAGGGCCTCAGACATGGCGATTGCACTGGACGGGGTTACGACGATGATAGCCGCAGCCAATTCCGTAATATCCTCGTTCGAATTCGATTTCAGATACGACAATTATATCGGCACGGCTGTGCCGTTGTTTTATCTGAGGGAATACGCGATAAAAAGGGGCTACAGCAAGATGGCGACCTCTTTGAGGATAGACGAAACCAGCAACAAATTTTCCGAACTATTAAAGGAAACGATAGCCAATGCCAACCTGTATATACGGATAAGAAAGCTTGCAGAGGCAATATACCAGACGAGGATACGTTACAACGCGATAGACAAGAAGCTGCTGCCGTCAATATCGTATCAGAAAAAGAAAATATCAGAATTTCTCGACGCAAACGCACTCAGCGATAACTTCGTCATAAGGATGTTCGCCGTATAGGGTTTATACTAAACCAAACTTATAACCCTTGCTTCCCCGTAACTGTCCAGGACGTTATTAAGATAGTGGATCGGAAGGAACATCTCTCTACCGTAGAATGTCGACATCAAATCCGAGGGCAGATATATGCTAGTAACGTTCTGATACGCAAACACGACGCCGTTAACGAAGCCTAAGCTGCTGGAATTCGCGAACGACGGCAGGTACGTAGAGTTCTGGCCGTTGTATAAGATACTGGCGTTAAGTATAGAAACATTGCTTGCGCCGGGAAGCCGGATTATGTTTTCGTATCCCAGAACCGCCTTGCCGAGCGTAAGTTCGCATATGCCGAAAAGATCAGTTGAACTTTCGGCTACTGAACAGTTCTTGTATCCGGAGCCAACGCTCGCGCTAACAAAATAAGGACTGAAATCGACTATAGTGAAATTCGGTGCCCCGGAGAGGCTCTCAAGATGCGGCAGGTAATTCAGCTGCGCCATATCTATAAGTACAAACTGTGCATTCCCTGCGGTGTTATTGGAAAGAAGCGCGTCGGCATATTCCGTGTCGTTCTCAATTACGGTATTCCCGTTTATGGCCAACTGCTCAGCGTAACTGTAATATTGAGACGGGACCAATATCGTTTTATTCGTGTTTACCGCGTTGAAATATTCGAGAGCGTACATTACGTCATTAGGCACAGAAACCGTTTTTTGCTGGCCGGTGTTCCCATTGGACATAAACATGTAAACGACGGCTACAATGACTACGATAACTATAGCAACAGATACGTTCAGTGCGTTCAATCTTATCTTCATAAACAAGAAATCAACTGTTTTGCGTTGGTTCTTCTTTCTTCTCTTCCTGTTGAGGTTCGGGCGGCGTTTCCGCAGGAGTCTGCTCAGGTTCAGGTTGCTGTTCTACAGTACCGCTTTCTGCCGGCGGGGTCTCCTCTTTGGATAGCATGACAAATTTTCTTTTTATTCTCGGCCCAGTAGACCTTCTAATGAATTTTGGCATTCCTTTATATAGTCTGGATCCGTGAATTTTCTTTGCACAATCCGGGCAGTAATACATCTTCAGACCGTCTCTAAAAAGATACACCGCGCGGTCCCTTCTCGTTATCTGTCCGCAGGAGCCGCAGCGAACACTGCTGTTTCTTCCGCGCCTTACATTCTTTGACATAAATTATTATTACTTAACATAGACTATATACCTTTAAAAACTTTATTTGCCGTCGCGGCACAAGGTCTGTGAGCCGCTATTCCGGGAAGAAGGAACCTGAATCCAGCTTTCTTCATAGACAGAAGATATCACGACAAGCGACATTCACACGGCAAATCGAAAGGGATAAAAGCACAAAACAAATCATATCTTTATGGAGCAGGAAGAGGACCTGATAAAAAGCGTCATAGAACTCCGTGAGGCACTTAAAATATACGACCAGAGGCTCGTTCAGCTAAAGGGCGCATTGTCTCTAATAGAGCAAAACGGCATGGAAAGAAACAAGGAAATAAAGTCCGCACTGCAGAACATGTCCGCTCAAATGACTTCACATACGAATAAAATAGTCGAACTGCAGGACATGGTAGGGCGGCTGGAAAAACAGAGTGAACAGTATGCGAAGATACAAGATGTTAAAGTTATCGACAGGTATCTGTCTTTGATAGATCCATCAAGGTTTTTAAGTAAAGAAGATGTTATAAAAATAGTAGAAGAGTACATGAGTGGCAAAAAATGGAGTTGATATGAGTCTGCTTGATGCGTTTAAGAAAAAAGACACTAACGAAGCACCGGATATATCCGACATGATCAAAAGCGGCATGAGCGAACAAGATATAATAGACAGCCTAAAGCAGCAGGGATTCGATAACACATCTATAAAAGCCGCGCTGATAAACAGCAACCTGGAAAAAGCCGGCGATACCGGCCACGACCTTTCAAAGGAAGCGCCACAATCTTCTGTTCAGTCTCAAATGAGCATCCCGCAGTCAGCTCCTGCTCCTATGCAATATTCCCAGCCACAGCAGACAGCAATGCCTAAACTCGATACGGGCAGAGGTTTAACGAGCCAGACGATGGACACTATACAGGGAATACTTGAACAAGTGGTAGAAGAAAAATGGCAATCCGCCGCTTCTGATATGGACACGATAAAATCAAGGTCAAAAGCAAGCGAAGAACTGCTTACGGGAGTAGGCGACAGAGTAGACAAATTAAATCAAAGGATAGACATGATGCAGGGCGCGATGGCCGGGAAAGCGGACGAATTCAATAAGACGCTGGCGGACGTAAACATAGAGCTGCAGGCGTTCGAAAAAGTTATAGACAGACTCATACCTACGATAACGGACAGCGTGAAAGAATTACGAGACCTGATAGAAGACCTGAAGAAAACGAAGCCAAACCAGTAAAATTTACAACTTTTAGAGCATAAATATTAGATACTTTCTATATTTAATCATGGTACAAAATGAAAATTTGTCTTACGTAGCTTTAACTTCGGATTATAAGAGCGCAGCCGTACAACTGCAATCATCGGATTACTTTAACAGAAATAATTACGAATCAAAAGGCGGGTCGCCTTCTTTCGGATCACGTCTGGACATGATTCTGGCAGGACCTATGCCGGATCCCCAGAGACCTCCCCTCCCTATGGGGCCACAACCTCCGGTTCCATTCCCCCTCGGCGGAAATTTGAGCTCATATTTGAACAACAACCCCATAAAGGGATACGCGTTTTAAGCTCTAGTGTTTCATGGTGCGGCAAACGTGTTCCCAATCGAAACCATCCGACGTAGTAAGTACTCTGGAAAGCATAGTCAAATATCATTTAGACCAATCGGAAGACGATGAGTCCGACGATTCAGATGATTCAGATGAATCAGAGGAAAATCAAAATCTCTTCTTTTACATAACCTTATCAGCGCTTAATAAAAACAGACTGACGCTCAGCGATTTGAACAGCCATTCCAGCAAGATATATTCAAAGATCGGCGAAGGCTACGTCGTGGACAAGAACAACAGACAGGTTTACCATCTTACGGAGAAGGGCATTTACACATCACCCCTAATGAGGAAACACGACATAATCGTATCGCTTTGCAACCACATGTTCAACGAGGAACCCGACTCTTCATACGCATGATAAGCGTTTTTCTCCGAGCCTCTAATTTTAAATAAAGCAAACGCGATTTCTTGTGAATGCGATGGACACTTATAGAGTTAGCCCTGATGCTAGTAAGCATAGCGGTAATAGTGCTATTGGTCGGAGTATACAACATCAAAGGGGCTTTTGAAGCGCTAAGACATGCGCAGCTGATATTCTTCGCCTTTGCGGTAATGTCTTTCGTCCTTTTTACTCTTGCGAAATTCATACCATGGACTTACTTCGTAAGAAAACTGCATCTTAAACAAATGTCAGTGTACCAAAGCATACTCATGATGTATGCGTTCTTCGGCATGGGGATGGTTATGACGGGAGCTGCGCAGCTCCTGCCTCTTAGATACCTGGACAGATTCAGGAAAAACGCAAGGTTTTCCTCGTTCAGCATGTTCATTGCGATAAACGGTACAGCAGCACTGTCGGGAGTCGCCATAGCGCTGATATCGTCGATACTTATTTCGACTTACGTAGTGTATCTTTTCGCCGTATTCGCGGTGTTCTATGCGATGGCTTCCTTGCTCGGCATAAAATGGACCAGCGAGACGCTGCAGAAGTACATAAGCAAAAAAGCAAGGAAGAGCAGGTCCAAGACGTTCAAGACCCTGTCGGGATACGTGAACGGGCTGATGAAATACAGAAATTTCCTTTCGCAAAAGAGCTTGATTACCGGGATCCTGTTTTTTTCCCCGTCGATACTGCTCGAGGGCTCGGTATTGTTTTTTGTCCTTAGCGGGTTCGGACAGTCTCTGCCATTCATCGACGCAATCTTTATCTTTACAGTAGCGGTCACCATCGGCGCGGTTTCTTTTCTACCGCTCGGCATAGGTACGATGGACGGCACGATGCTCGCATTTCTGCTAATCTTCGGCGTACCCGGCATAATAGCGATATCCACGGTCATAATATTCAGGATACTCAATACGGTCCTAGTCGGGATAACGGGATACGCGTGCTTTTTCATACTTAAGAACCACAAACCAGCGGCCGTCGAAAACAAGAAAGATCCGCATAGAAAGCCGGTAGTCGGACTGGTATCGATGTCGTTTAAAAAGGATACGGCGATAGGAGTGATGGAATACAGCACCAGAATCCTGCACGCATTGACAGCATTTTCCAAAAGCATCGTGATAAAACCGATTTTGATCTTCAAGACGAATCTATTCAGCGTACCAGCAGACCGCAACAAGGACACAATTTTCTTCAGAACAAAGGCCGCAACGGACGTCGACATTATGCATTATCTGGATTCCGAATTTTTCCCAATAGGCTTATTGATGCACCCGCTGCGACTAAGAAGGAAACCGGCGGTGATAACCGTTCATGATCTTTTTATACTGCGCGACGACGTGAGCCTGATGGACTTCAAGTCCAGGGTAAGCCCGCTTTTCAGGCCGATGGTGCGCGTAGCAAACTTTCTAATGAAAATAGGAATAAAATTCGCCATAAAGCACGCGGATGCGATAGTGTGCGTTAGCGACCAGACAAAGAAAGACATAAAGAAAAGTTTCAACATCAAGACGCCGATGTATATAATACCTCCTATCATCGGGAAAAATTTCGGTGTAAGGAAAAAACACCACCATGAGAAGAAGATAATAATAGGCCACATGAGCAGTTTTCTTCCCCATAAGAATACCGATCTTCTTATACGTGCGTTCAGAAAGACAAAGGACCCGCGATTGGAATTGAGGCTTTATGGGAAATACCTCCCTAAAGATGCAAAGGACGAGCCACGCATAAAATATATGGGCTTCGTCTCGACCGAAAAACTAGCCGATATGTACAATTCTTTCGACGTTTTCATCTTCCCGTCAATGCGGGAGGGGTTCGGCATGCCGATAATGGAAGCAAAGAAATGCGGAGTGCCCGTCATAACCTATAGAGATGCAATCATGCCGCAAATAGTGTCCCGTAACACGATAAGGTTCGGTGACGAGGACGAACTTACAGGGCTCCTGGACGGGAAGGACTGGAAAAAAGTTAATTTAGCGGAAGCGATCAAAGATTCAAAACATTGCTATGAAGAACCAGTGGCCAAACAGTTGATAAAAGTGTACAATAGTTTAATATCAAAGTAATTGCTATTATTATTTACGTATTTAGCAACGCTTTAAAAGCCAGTACTTCTATAAAACCTAATACCTGATATGAGACGGCTTAAAATAGCACTCTATACTGATCATTACCTTCCCGTTGTTGATGGGGTCGTTAACCAGATAATAAACATCCGAAAAGAACTCGAGTCGCGCGGACACGACGTGTACATTCTTGCGGCCGGCGACGAAAGGACGCTCGAGGTCGCAAAAACAGATCCCAAGCTGATAGTTTTCAGGGGAATAAGGTTCGCCGACAAGAAATCGACGTTTGCGTTCGATCCGATAGCCTTCTTCCGTCAATTCTTAGAGCTGCCTAAATTCGATATAGTACACGCACACAGTCCGTTCGTGATGGGAATCTCCGCGGTCATAGTCGCGAAAATAACCGGTGCAAAGCTTGTAAGCACGTTCCACACGCTGTTCTTCCACGAGACCGCGATGTCAAAGTACATTTCTTATTTCTCAAAATCCCTCTCTTTGAGCAGGGGATTTATATCCTGGTCCCAAAAGGCGATGATGGGCTATCTTGCATGGTACTACAAAAAATGTTCATACGTAATAGCGCCGACCGTCTTCATAAAGAACATGCTTCTGAGAAAAAGGGTGGCTTCTGCAGAGGTCATAAACAACGGACTTGACATGGCTTCGGGCGTTTTGCCGTCAAAACAGGAAGCAAGGAAGCTTCTCGGCATAGCTCCAAAGGAGAAGATAGTTCTCTTTGTCGGAAGGATAAGCAGGGAAAAGAACCTGCAGGTACTGATACACGCGGGGAAATCGCTGGAGAAACACGGCATAAAAATAATAATAGCCGGCCAAGGCCCGGACATGGAACAGTGCGTTCAGCTTTCGACGGGATTGGGATTGAAAAACATAAGGTTCACCGGATTCATAGACGAACAAGAGAAAAAATACTATTACGCCGCCGCAGACGTTTTTTGTAACCCGTCCGATTTCGAGGTGCAGAGCACAGTCGACATAGAAGCAATGTCAATGGGAACGCCGTTGCTCGTGCCGAAGAATTCATCTCAAGAAGAATTCTTATTCAACGGAAAAGGGGGCGAATCATTCGCTATAGACGACATAAACGACCTATGCGGCAAGGCGGTGCGCATAATAAAAAGACATAAAAAATACTCTCCGAAGAGCATCGCCAGAAAATTCACGATAAAGAACACCGTCGATAATCTGCTAAGGATATACATAAAATCGCTTTCTGAGCGACAGGTAAGTGTAAGAAAATCCTATTGAACTTCTTGGCGCGACGCTTCCAAAAGTAAAATCACAAAATCGAATCATGTCTATGGAGTAAGTCTTTCCGGAGTCCTTGGCAGCAGTGTAGCCTCAGCTACGTTCTCCAGATTAAGCATCTGTTTCACTATCCTTTCCAATCCCGTACCAGAGCCCCCATGTGGCGGCACGCCGTACCTGAAAAAATCTAGGTAGAACTTGAATTTTTCCGGATCCAATCCCTTTTCTTTTGTCTGTTTTATTAGCGTTTCGTACCTGTGTTCTCTCTGCGCGAGGGTAGTTATCTCCAGGCCTTTGTATATCATATCGGCCCTGTACGTAACGGAAGGATCTTCCTTCTTCTTCATGTGATAGAACTGCGCGATGCTCCACGGGAACTCGGTAAGAAAGAACAGGTCGCTCCCATGTTTTTCTTTTACGTACTGCCCAAGTATCCTTTCACCTTCGGGGTCGATGTCACCGTCTTCCTTCAATTTTTTACCATATCCTTTGAGGATTTCTCCAGCTTCCTTTATAGTCACGCGCGGGAACGGTGTTTTTGGCGCCTCGGCTTCTATCCCAAGAGATTTCAAATCCCTGGCATTCTCCTTGTTAACGGCTTTGAAAACGGCGAGCATCATGCGCTCCATTACGCCCATCACGTCTTCGTAGGAATTTATGAAGCTCATCTCGAGGTCTACGCTGGTGTATTCACAAAGGTGTCTCGTCGTGTGGTGGGGTTCCGCGCGGAAAACCGGGCCGACCTCAAAAACCTTCTCGAAGCCCGCGGCCATCATCATCTGCTTGTAAAATTGGGGGGACTGTGCTAGGTATGCAGTCTTGTCGAAATAAACGACGGGAAAAACGTTGGCCCCGCCTTCCGTGGCCTGCGACACTATTTTCGACGAGTGTATCTGGAAGAAACCTTCCTCCTTGAAGAACTCGAAAATGGCGTTTGACACCGTGCTTTGCACTTTGAAGATTATAGAATTCTTTTCCTTTCTCAGGCTCAAGAAGCGGTAGTCGAGTTCCTTGTCAAGAGACGAAACGACTTCTTTGCTGAGATTCAAAGGCACTGGCTGTTCGGCTTCCGTAAGAAGTTCTATGTGGGAAGGAACAATCTCGTATCCATTCAGCGCTTTGGCGTTGTCCGCTTTTTTTCCAGTGACATGGATTACGGACTCGTTCTTCAGATTCTTGAATTCCGTGAAAAGTTTTTCGTTCTTTTCCTTTGACAGCGTAACCTGGTATCTGCCATTTATGTCCCTTACTATCAAAAACGCAAGTCCGCCGAGGTTTCTTACCGTTTCAACCCAGCCGCGGAGTGTTATCTCTTTCCCATCAGATGTTAGCATATGATCGATACATACTTTTGAACGTGTTTGTTATTTATATTTCACGTAAAAGAAAAGCCAAGTATCTCCCGGCTACAAGTTTATAGTTTTAAATGCTGAGGTAAACTCTTTTTGCACATCTTTAATGCAGATACGGCACAGACAACATGAAATACATACAAATAATTCCCAATGCGATTGTTATAAATCGCGAAGCAATATGATTTAGGATACCGATACATCCTGGATAAGGCAGCGGCAATCGATTACATCCTCCGTTTTTAGGAGAGCCGCCAAAAATGATAAAGCTAACGCCATTCTTTTATTAATACTGCATAATAATCCATTAAAATTAGGCATTATAGTGCATAAGATTTAAATATGCAGATTGCTCTATTAGACTGTGGTGTCGATAAATAACATAGCCGAAATATCAAAAAGCCAAGAAAAAGACATGAAAGAAAGACTGGCAAGAGGATTCACGCGCCGCGAGCTGAAAATAAGCGAAAACGACATCAAGTTTGACGTCGCCAGCATTATTACCGGCCCCAGAAGAAGCGGGAAATCCACGCTTGCATTCGCGCTTTTATCTGATCAAGATTTCGCGTATATAAATTTCGATGATGAAAGACTTTCTGACGTAACCGCAAAGGACCTGGACAAAGTACTGGAAGCGCTGTATTACCTTAAAGGGCATGTGCAACTATTGCTTTTCGATGAAATACAAAATATAAAGGGATGGGAACTTTTCATATCTAGGTTAGTTGTGTCCAAGAGAGTGATTTTAACTGGCAGCAACTCCTCTCTTTTAAGCAGAGAACTTGCCACCCATCTCACTGGCAGGCATAAAGAATATGAGTTGTTGCCGTTCAGCTTTAGGGAATTTTTAGATTACAAAAAAGTCCGGCATAACGAAAAAGGAGTGTATACTACAGAAGAAAAGGCAAATATAATGAGGTTATTGCGTATTCACCTGAAACAAGGTGGCTTTCCTATCGCCATAGATGGTGATTTGAGCAGGATATTAGATCTGTATCAAGACATAGTTGAGCGCGACATAATACAAAGATACAAGATAAGACAGTTGGCGAAATTCAAACAGTTTGTGAAATATCTTATTACTAACTCATCTTCCGAAATAAGCTACAATAAACTTAAAAATATTTTCGGCATAGGCAGCTTTCATACCGTCCAAAACTGGATAGAATTCGCAAAAAACAGCTATCTTACCATAGTGATAGACAGGTTCTCATTTAAACTAAAGGAATCAATACTCGCTCCAAAGAAAGTATACACTATAGACAACGGGTTTATTACGGAAGTTGCCGGCTCAAATGAAATAAGCAAACTTATGGAAAATAGCGTTTTAGTTGATTTGCTTAGGAGGAAAAATTATTTTGAAAAGCCAGCAGAAATAAACTATTGGAAAAATGAACGACAGTCAGAGGTCGATTTCTTGCTAAGAGAGGGAAAACATGTAATCTCCCTTATCCAAGTATCGTATGCAAGCGACAGAAAAGACATCAAGGAGAGGGAGACGAAGAACCTCGTACTTGCTTCGAAAGAGCTGCATTGCAAAAATCTCTTTGTTATAACCTGGGATTATGAAGCTGAAGAAACGATCAATGGAAAGAAGATAAAGTTTATACCCATTTGGAAATGGCTTCTTGAGGAAGAGGGCTTATGACAAGCATAGACGAGATCGGATCGAAGCTGCACTCCGCAGAGCACATGTTCGCGAGGTCGCTTCAGAATCTAGGACTTGACATACACGTCAGGAAAGCGGATACGTTCAGACCGGACCTTAAAGGGATAGTATACATAAAGGAGATAATACCGATAGACAAGGTACGTCTGGCAGAGGAGGAAACGAACCGAAAGATATCCGAGAACCTAAAGGTATCAGAAAAAACCTTCGAATCCCTTGCCGAAGCATTGAAAGAGAATCCGTCGCTTCGTTTCAATGAGGAAAGGCTCGGCGACAAAGGTACGATCAGGGTGATAAAGATAGGCGATTTCGACGTCTGCGCATGCAAGAACAAGCACGTAGCCGAAAGCGCAGACATAGGTCCGTTCGTCATCACCAAAGTGTCATATCTCGGTGGACAGACCGAACTGCAGTTCAAGATAGGGGAACAGGCGAAGGAGCACTTGATGGAGATAAACTCCGCCCTAGTGGATTCTGCATATGAATGGAACTTCGATCCAGTAAACGTGCACGCAGAGATCTCCCGCCTGAAAAAGGACGTACTGGAAAACAAGCGCGGGCTTTCCGTCCTTGCCAGTCGGCTTCTGGAAACGTCTAAATCCTCTCTTCTGGAAGTTGACGATCCCGAGATAAACGTTTTTTTGGGCGCTTTAGAAAGATTCAAGAACGATAACCCCTCCGGGTTTCGCATAATCCTTTCAAAGAACCGGTTGGTGGCGATAAAAGGAATGAACAGCGGCTTTGGACTCAAAGCGCTTGGCGAGTCACTCAAAAGCGCGGGTGCATTCTTAGGAGACCTGCGCCAGGACTACTTGAACGGCAAGGTAGTCGACTATGAGAAGGTAAAAAAACAGGTTATCGATGCCGTAGATAAGAGCTCGAATGGAAACTCTTGAGCAGATAGCTTCGAAGGTAGCGGTTTGCACGCTTTGTGGACTTTCAAGTGGCAGGAAGAATGCCGTGCCGGGAGAAGGGCCATCGGTTTCAAAACTTTTCGTAATAGGAGAGGCGCCAGGCCGTTTTGAAGACGAAGCAGGCAGGCCGTTCGTCGGCATATCCGGAAAGTTTCTCACAAAAACCCTGGAAGAAGCGGGGATAAAACGCGAGAGCATCTTTATAACGAACGTCGTTAAATGCCGCCCTCCAGAAAACCGCAAGCCGCTGGACAGCGAAATATCTGCATGTCACGCTTATCTGATCGGACAACTAGAAGCAATCAAACCCCGGCTCGTATTGGCTTTAGGAGCCTCTGCTTGCAGCGGGATAGGTCTTGATTTCAAACGGCTGTCGGACGTGCGCGGCAAGATACAGGAGTTTTCGGTAGGAAACATGGCTTTTAAGCTATTGGTTACGTTTCATCCCTCTTTTGCAAGAAGATCAAGGAAAGGAAGAGAGATATTTCTTCAGGACATAAAGCAAGCCGCACGGCTTCTTGCGGAGCAGTAATGGAAACGGAGTGCGAATTTTGTTCCATAGTCCATGGAAAACAAGACGGCAAAATAGTGTTCTCTGACGAGGTGTCGCTGGCTTTTTTGGATTCCAAGCCGATTTTCCCAGGCCACTGCCTGCTGATACCAAAGGAGCACTTCGTCACGGTGATGGAAACGCCCGACGAACTCCTCGAAAAGTTGTCGTTGAACGCCAAAATGCTTTCGATCGCCGTACAAAAGACGATGAAGAGCGACGGCATACTCGTCCTGTCGAATAATGTGATAAGCCAGAGCGTTCCCCATCTGCACATCCACGTCATACCGCGCAAGAAGGGCGACGGGCTCAAAGGGTTCCTGTGGCCAAGGCACGATTATGAGAGCGCCGCACAGGCGGAGTGGGTAGCAGACAGCATACGCAATTTAATGAGACTGCCGACATAATTAAGTGGCTTATGAAATTTCGTCCGAAACACCGGCGATATCAGCGCCTTCTGTTCCCGTGTTCAGACGGACTTATAATCTTTTCCACTTCTTCGACAAATGTGCGCACATTTCCTGATTTTTTTGCAGAGTCAAAAACCAATTCATCATACGATTCGCTTTTATAAGCGTGCGTCAATAGGTTCCTCAGACGCCCGAATTCTCTTAAATGATTCACGTTTTTCTGCTTACTATGCCGTTGAACCGGTCTATCAGCCCTTCCTCGGAAGAGACTATCTCAAGTTCCTTCATCTTAACAAGAAGAGCCAGCACGTCTATTTCATTGTCGTTGATCAACTGGAGATTTCGTTCTACGGTTCTTTTTAAAGTACCGATAAACGATAGAAAATTTTCTGTCGAATCTGCTTTTAGTTTCATCTATTCTTTTGTATGCAATGGAAAGCGACGGCTTTTTCTATCTTTAGATCGCTCCTATTTTAGAAAGAAGAACTCAAGCATGTCCGGCATGTGCGTAATAACGCGCATATCTTTAAATGCAAACGAATAATACATAGGTAATATCAAAACAGGCGTTATAACCTTCACTATAAAAAGAGCTCTATGTCCATCGAACAGGAGAAAAGAAAAGCATTGTTTATAGTCGTTGAAGGAATCGATGGCTGCGGAAAAGACACGCAACTAAACCTTCTTGAAAAGCACCTCATAGATAAAGGCTACAAAGTGCACATGACAAATGAGCCAACCAATGGCAAGATGGGCCGCTTAGTAAGAAACTATGGTCTGTCTTGCGAACACAAATTCACCGACTTGGAAAGACAGTTAATGTTTTCCATTGACAGGGGGCACCACGTAACGGATGAAATAGAACCTGCCCTTAAAG
The DNA here is from genome assembly GCA_021836125.1 of Nanobdellota archaeon. GTDB lineage: Archaea > Nanobdellota > Nanobdellia > Parvarchaeales > Parvarchaeaceae > Parvarchaeum. Next base: position 148,688 of record JAKBJF010000001.1, read on the forward strand.
AGGGCAAGATGGTCCTCTCGGGAAGATATTCGCTTACGACCCTCGCTTACGGTTATGCGGCAGGGCTTAACATGGAGATACTTGAAAGCGCAAATGAACGCTACAGGAATCCGGATCTGGTCATATACATAGACTTGGACGCAGACACCGCAATGAAGAGAATAAACAGCAGAGGCGGTATAAAGGAAGTCTACGAGAGATCGGAGTTTCTTAAAAAAGCGGAAGAAGGCTACAAGCGCATACTTCCAAAATTCAATACTGAGATTATAGACGGACACCTTTCTCAGGAAGAAGTACAAAAGAAGATAGTCGCGGCGGTTTCAAAATACTTATAAGTGCCGTAAAATGCGAGCGAGGAGCCTTTGAGTTAGTAGCAACCAAAACCTATTCTTTATCATTCATTTATTTACTAAAATATTCAATTATGGTTAAGGAGTTTCCGGAAGTAATTGCCAACGGCAATTCAAACTATTTAAATATGCTACAAATGTAGGTACTATAATGAATATTGTGAACAGTATAAATATTATATTATGAATGGTCTTTTGCAATCAAAACTAGACGATAAAGACAATCTATTTAAATCAACAGCTTGTGTCAGAAAAAGCGAGGTTATAACCGTCGATTTCCTAAAATTAGAGCTAAATATATTTTAAATATGGAAAAAATAACTTTAATCGGTGAGTTTGGGACGGATGGAAACGGCGTTTCAAAATTAAATTATCTTTTGCTGAATAACTTAAGATTATATTCAGATTTAAACATAGGTTTTCTGAATCAGAAACAAATTTACACGAGAATACCAAATATTCCATTAAAAAGAACAATTGCGATTAAACTATCTCAGAAATTAATCAAGTCGATCCCAAATGCGCACATCTTATCTCCATTTCTTATAAGAAACAACGATGGTAAGAAGCGCATAGTGACAGTTCACGATTTTTATCCTTTTGAGGCTCACGCTTCATTTAAAACGAGATTGCTACACAGACTTTGGTATAGTAAAGAGTCTATGTCTATCCCAAATTATGAAAAAATCATTGTTATCAGCGAATCGACAAAGGAAAAATTAAAACATATTTTTCCAAAAATCCAAGAAGAAAAGATAGAAATCATCTATCCAATTGTAGAGCCGAAGAAACAGAAATCCCCAAAAAATTCCAACGTGATAGGATACATAAACAATTTCAACTGGAACAAGACAGAAAAACTTCTGGAGTTTATAAACGTGTTTAAAACCGTGAAAGACGCCACTCTCCGTCTCCATATATATGGCAATGGCTTTCCGTTTCAGAATGAGATTAAATCCGACAAAAGAATAAAATATTTTGGTTTCCTGCCAGAGTCCGTATTTGAGGATACTTTATCGTCTTTCGATGCATATCTTTCTACTTCTGTTATTGAAGGATTCGGTATGCCGATAATGGAAGCGAAATCAGCGAAAGTCCCGGTAATCTGCTATGACGGAGACATACCCGACATCACGAAAAGGAATACCCTCATTTGGAATTCTGCGAATATACATGACATTCTGGACAGAAGACTTTGGGAAAGCTTCTCTACAAACAAAGCTTACAACGATTCAAGATTGTGTCTTCCCAAAATTATAGTCAAAAAACATGAAATATGTTACAAAGAGACATTTCTTTCTTAAGAAAACTAATGCAGTATACAGAGTCCTGAAAACTACATTCTTCGTAGAAAGCAGTACAAAAGTAGATAGTCACGTAATTCAAAACGTATCTATAGATAAACTGATCAGTGCATGATTTTACCTGTAAATGACTGAATTATTCTAAAAAGAATTTTTATAGATACTTTAAATAATATAGAATTTACTCTATTACTATGAAGGCGATAGTGACAGGCGGCGCCGGGTTCATAGGCTCGCACATAACTAAGCGGCTCTTGAACGATGGCTGGGACGTCACAGTCATAGACAATTTCCACACTGGCGACCTTAAAAATTTAAAGGATGCTAAAAATTATAATCTGCTGCGCGGAGACGCTTCCATTATAGGAAAACTTCCGAAATACGATGCAGTGTTCCACGAAGGTATCTATTCTTCTACACCGATGTACCGCGAAGATCCGACGCTTGTAGGCAAGGCCGTAAATGATTTTATAGCGGTATTGCAGTATTGCAGGAATAACGGGACGAAATTGGTGTTCGCATCAACATCATCCATTTATAACGGCTACAAACCGCCTCATAAAGAAGAGATGGTGCCGTCAGTGACAGATTTTTATACTGAAGCAAGATATCTGATGGAGAGGCTTTCAAACCTGTACAATCAGATGTTCGGTCTTGAGTATTGTGCACTCAGATATTTCAGCGTCTATGGAGACGGGGAAGAAAGCAAGAAGACCTATGCAAACATGGTATCCCAGGTCGTATGGAAAGGCATGCTCAAAAAACCATTGCGGATATATGGTGATGGTTCACAGAGACGAGACTTGGTTTTTGTCGATGACATAGTGGAAGCCAACATGCAGGCGTTTAAAACCAAAGTAAGCGGTGTTTTCAACGTCGGCAATGGAAAATCATACTCTTTTAAAGACATCGTAAGCATGGTAAACAAACAGCTAAACACAGAGATAAAAGTGGAATTCACGCCAAACCCTCTGAAGAACTACGTGGACATAGTGGAAGCCGACACTACAAAAATGAGAAACACGCTTGGCTTTAATCCTAAAGTATCGATAGACGACGGCGTCAGAAAGGCCGTAGAATATTATAAAACCCTAAAAACACCTCCAGATATCTATTGATTTTCCCGGCAGGTCTTCGGACAGAAAAATTTAAAGCTTAATTATTTGTGCTGTCAAATCAACTAAATGCTAGATAAGAAAAAGAAAATACTGGTTTCGGGTGGCAATGGCTTCTTGGGCAGCCACTTCGTAGATTCTGCCGTCTCCAGAGGGTTTAGTGTCGTAGTGGTGGACGATTTATCGACTTCGAAAGAAATTCAGGTATCAAAAGACGTGAAATTTTTCAGGCAGAAGGTAGAAAAGTTCAAGACTGTCGAAAAATTCGACGTAGTCTTACATCTCGCCGCAAGACCGAGTCCGGAAGATTACATAAAAAATCCATTGTCAACGATAGATTCAAACGACATCGGCACGCGCAATATGCTTGAGATCGCACGAAAAAGCGACGCAACGTTTTTATACACTTCGACTTCGGAGGTATATGGGGACCCGGAGACGCTGCCTATACCTGAGAGTTATTTCGGTCGCGTAAATCCGAACGGACTTCGAAGTTGCTACGATGAAAGCAAGAGGTTTTCCGAAGCGCTGGTAAAAGCCTATGAAAGGCAATACGGCCTCGATATAAGAATCGAGAGGCCGTTCAACGTCTATGGGCCGAGAATACGCGAGGACGGTTTTTATGGAAGAGTGATCCCTAGATTCATAGACCAGGCTTTGCGTGGCCAGCCCCTAACAGTGCACGGCGACGGGAAACAGACAAGATCTTATTTGTTTTATACGGACTGGCTGGAAGCAACATGGAAGTTTATAGACACCAAAATAGCGAGGGGCGCAGTACTAAATATAGGTTCAGGAGAAGAAATATCAGTCTTGTCTTTGGCTGAGAAGGTAATCAAAATGACGGGGAGCGGATCAAAGATAACGCACTTGCCGCCGCGTGAAGAAGACCCTAAACGAAGAGCAGCAGACTCGACCAAAGCGATGGACTTGCTTAACTGGAAGCCATCGGTCTCATTGGATTCTGGGTTAGCCGAGACAATAAACTGGTTGCGGCAAAAGAATAATCTATAAAATCAATTTTATAAAGGTATAAAAACTGATAAATTTAAATACGTAATAATCTAAAAATCATTCTATACATAGAAGAAAACGAAAATTACTAATTTAATAACTATAATATCATTAAAACCTATAAAAATTGAAAAAGCAACACTTAAGTTAGATGGCGTTAAGTTAACGGCAATTTTATAGGAAGTTTTAAATACTATTTTAATGCCTTTAATATCATTATGAAGGCTTTAATTACGGGCATAACTGGGCAGGACGGCTACTTTTTGTCAAAACTTTTACTAAGCAAGGGATATGAAGTACATGGTATCGTAAGAAGAAATAGTCAGATGACATTGGGTAATCTTGAGCTTCTTCCAAAGGACGAACTTTCGAGAATAAAGATACACTATGGTGATATAACAGATCCACATCTAGTTGCGAATTTGCTGAAGGATCTAAAATTAGATGAACTTTATCATTTAGCAGCACAAACTTTTGTTTCTTTTAGTTTTCAAAACCCAACCTTTACTTATCACACAAATATAATTGGCACTTTGAACATTGCGAACGCAATAAAAGATTTCTCGCCGAAGACAAAGTTATACTTTGCAGCAACATCAGAATTATTTGGAAATGTTAAAACAAAACCACAGAATGAGAATACCCCTTTTATGCCGAATAGCCCGTATTCTATATCAAAACTAGCAGGTTACTGGACGATTAGAGCATATAGAGAGGCATACGGCTTGTTTGCGTGTAATGGAATACTCTTTAATCACGAATCTGAACTCAGAGGACCAGAATTTGTAACTAGACACATCACGCTTGGTGTAGCGAAGATAGCAAAAGGTTCTGAAGAGCCCATATTGTTAGGTAACTTAAACTCTAGAAAAGATTGGGGTTACTCCCCTGAATATGTAAAAGGAATGTGGATGATGTTGCAACAGAGCAACCCAGATGACTACGTTTTGGCTACTAATGAACAGCACACCGTTAGAGACTTTGTAGAAGAAGCATTCCGTGTCATTGGAAAAGATATTGAATGGAGAGGCAAAGACGCAGGTGAATATGGGGTGGATAAAAAGACGAATAAAGTGCTTGTTAGAGTAGACAAGTCCTTTTTTAGACCTATAGAAAGTGAGAATTTTTTGGGAGATTATTCGAAAGCTAAAGCGGCATTTGGTTGGGAACCAAAAACCAAATTTAAAGATTTAGTTAAAATTATGGTTGATAATGATTTAACACGCTTAGATAAAAAGGAATCAGTATAAATGGAAAAAGACATACAGATTGGAGTCGGTGGTCTTGAAATTACAAAAGAAGATAAAAAACTTATAAATGAAGTTTTGGACAGCAATAGACTTAGTTATGGTCCTTTCTCTAGAAAATTCGAAGGTAAATTTTCTAAGCTTCATGATTCTAAATTTGCAGTGTTAACTAACAGCGGTACTAGCTCATTACACATAGCAGTAGCAGCATTAAAAGAAAAGTATAATTGGAACGATGGAGATGAAATTTTAGTACCTGCCACCACATTTATTGCAACTTCTAATATTGTTTTACACAACAATATGAGACCAGTATTTGTAGATGTAGAACCAGACACGTTCAATATAGACCACACGAAGATAGAAGAGAAAATAACAGAAAAGACTAGAGCAATAATACCCGTGCACCTTTTAGGTTTACCGGCCTCTATGGGCCCAATAATGCAGATTGCCAAGAAACATAATTTAAAGGTTATCGAAGACTCTGCTGAAACAATGTTTGCAAAATATCGTGGAAAATCTGTTGGGTCTTTCGGAGATATAGGTTGTTTTTCAACATACATTGCACATTATATAGTTACTGGAGTTGGCGGCATAACTACAACTTCTAATCCAGAATTAGCTGTTATGCTTAGAAGCCTAGCAAATCACGGAAGAGATTCTATTTATGTAAATATAGACGATGATAAGACAAAAAATAAGAAAAAGTTTAGAGAAGTAATAAAGCGCCGCTTTAGATTTGTTAGGTTGGGACATAGTTTTAGGATTACGGAGATAGAGGCTGCGCTCGGCCTTTCACAGTTGAACAGGTGGCAGTCAATAGTAAAGCGCAGAAAAGAAATCGCTTCGAGATATTTACACGGATTCAAAAAATTAAATGAATTTTTGCAATTGCCAGTTACGCCTAAAGACAGAGACCACACATTTATGCTTTTTGGAATAGTATATAAACAAGGCGATAAGACCGATTTAATTAATTTTCTTGAAGATAATGGCATAGAAACTCGAGATTTACTACCATTGATAAACCAACCAGTTTACGTTAAATTATTCGGAAATCTCGAAGATAAATACCCCGTTTCAAGAACGTTGATTAGATCTGGATTTTATATTGGCTGTCACCAGTACATTACAAATAAGCAAATAGACTACGTTATAAATAAATTTTATGAATTTTTCAGAAAATAACTTTAAAAAGTTTATAAAAGATTTAACAATAATCTGGTACGGACCGATTTATTCTCCCACAGGATACGGACAAGTTTCTAGAAACTACATTATTGGGTTAGCAAAGGAAGGCATAAATGTAAGAGTTATACCAGCAAATAGAGATGAAATAGAAAAAATTGATAAGAAAGAAGTTGACATTTTGAAAAGACTCGAAAATTCTAAATTAACTACTTTAAGAATTTTATGCGTGAATAGCGAACCGGACTTATGGCCGCTAATTAAAACAAGGAACGTATCTTTTATCATTGGAGTAACAATATTTGAATCAGACGGGATACCGAAGAGGTGGGTAAACGTTTGTAATAGCAAGTCAGTGGATAGAATCTGGCTTCCAACTAAATTTAATATAGCGAGTTTTATTAATTCTGGCGTAAAAAAAGAAAAATTGGCGTTAGTACCATATGGAATAGATCCAATAAAGTATCCACCGAAAAGAACTAAATTAACAAAAAAACCTTTCAGTTTTCTTTATATAGCAGATTTTCGTCCAAGAAAGAATGTTGAACAGCTAATAACTGCATTTAGTAAAGAGTTTTCTAATAACAAAAATGTTGAATTGCATTTACACTTGACATCAAAAGAAAAGGACATTATCGGATATTTAAGATCAAAAGGCTTTAATAACATTCCCGCAAACATAAAAATCGACACGCAAAAACTAAATTACGCCGAAATTAAGGATTTAATTGCATCTTCAGGTGCGTACATAACAGTTGATAGAGCAAATGGTTGGGGTATGCCTGCGATGGAGGCAATGGCGTTGCGCGTGCCGGCAATAACAATAAACTGGAGTGGCAGCACTGAGTTTATGAAAGATTACAACAGTTTTCTTATAGAACCAACTGGCTTAGAAAAGGCAAATGAAGAGATCGTTTTAGATAATCCACTGTATATAAATCAGAATTTTGCTAATGTATCAGTAAGTAAAATACAGAATATAATGCGGGAAGTTTATTCAAACAAAGTAAAGAGAGAAATTATAGCGATTAATGGGCATAACACAATTGTTAAAGATTTTAATGATCATAAAATAAACAGCATAATATTAAACGATCTGAAACAGATAAAAGGCTTAAGAAGATTCGATTCCGATTTTTCTTTGACTATAAATAATAGGACAATTTACAAGCTTTACAGATACTTTTCTAATAATATAAACTACTTAATTACATTCAGGAATTTTAAACTTGTCAAAAAAACAATTAAAAATGTTATGGCTATATTAAAATAATTATTTATCTGTTTTTATTATAAACTTAAGCGTAGAACTTTTCTACGTATTACTCTTATAAGGTAGATATCATAGTCTTAATTCTAAAAATTTTAACATCTACAAAAGATTTTTCGTGTTAAAATACCTACAATAGCAAAACTTAATAACGTAAGTAATGATTCTTTCATTTTACCGAAGTTATTTCTATAACGGCGTATATTGTCCAAGTCAAACCTTAAAACTATTAATATAAACTTTGACCAATAAAATTGCATGCTTTACAATAGCGTGATAAGATCAAGGGCACCGTTGCGAATAAGTTTCGCGGGTGGCGGTACTGATATTAAAGAGTACGCGAATAAATACGGCGGGGCTGTTACTTCAGCTACAATCGGAAAATATGCCTATACTACGTTAAAGCCAAACGAATCTAGCAGAAATTTTAGGATAATACAGGAAAGTATGAATATAGACTACTCTGGTACATTAGACGGTCTGTCGGAAAATTCGCAAGATATAAGGTTCTTTAATAGCATCACAAGGCACTTTTCGCCGAAGAGCGGTTTCGAATTAAATACCCATACAGATGTAAGGTATGGTTCAGGTTTGGGAGCTTCGTCTACTATGATAGTTTCATTGGTGGGCGCTTTTGATAGGTGGTTGAATCTGCAAATGGATCAATATGAAGTAGCCAAAACTGCTTACAAGATAGAAAGAGTAGATCTTGGCATAGAAGGCGGTATGCAGGACCAATATGCCGCGGCATTTGGCGGCTTCAATTTTATAGAGTTTAAAAAAGGTAAAAATGGAGAGGATGGTGACGTAGTAGTTAATCAAATGCGCTTAAAACAAGCTACAATAGACGAATTACAGTTCAGACTTCTTATGGTGCATACGGGCGCCACTAGAAATTCGGGAGATATAATACACAAGCAAAAAGCGACAATGTCTAAAGAGGAAACCATTGAACATTATCGCGAGTTATCAAAATTGGCAGTAGAGATTAAAGATTCATTGTACAGAGACAAGTTAAGCGATTTTGGCTCTCTTCTCGCTGAAGAGTGGGAACACAAAAAGATGCTGTCCGCTGGAATAACAAACAAATCAGTGGATAAGTTATTTGAGATTGCGAATGCGAGCGGTTCGCTCGGCGGAAAACTTTTGGGGGCAGGCGGCGGCGGAATCTTAGCATCTTCATATAT
>JAKBJF010000015.1 GCA_021836125.1 Nanobdellota archaeon
AACCAGTCACGTTCTCCGGTTCTACCTCATGTACGACTACCTTTGTCGCATACGGTCTTCCAGACAACTACAAGTGGAACGTAAGCTACGACGGCGTTAATAGGACCGGCGAAACCTCCTATTATGCATATGTAACGGACTATCAGAATGACACTGTATCAGTAATCAATCTGAATTCGGGTAATGTGGTTAGTTCCGTATACGCTGGTTATTCGCCACAGTATATAACCTCATCAAATTATAGCCACACCGTTTATTGGCAAGCAGGCATAGGAGACTACTATCAACTTTCTAGTCTTAACGCAACTTCTTCTAAGTCTACACTATCAAATGCGTACTATTGCTGTTATAATCTGTATGAGTTATCGTCAAGTCCGGACGGCAGGTTTATCTATGAATCGGATTATCAGAACGTTTTTGAATTCAATGCAAGTTCAAATTCCATTATTAGAAGTATTGCTACAGATACAACATCATATCCGGCTGCTCGTGCTGTAGCTGTGTTGCCAGGAGACAAGGTTCTTTATTCTCCAAATTATCAGAATAGCGATATAGGCATAGTAAATTTAACTTCCGGACAAATCATAACTAGGATAACCGGGATAGGCACTCCAGATTATGCAGTCGCAAGTCCAAATGGGAAATTAGTATATGTATCCACATACACAGGCAGGTACTATGTACTCATAATAAATACATCTACAAACACACTAGTATCACCCAATATAACAAATGTTTATGGTAATCTTGCTATAACTCCAAACGGCAAGTTACTTTATGCTGCTGATTATGGGCCAGTGAGCAGGATAAACTTATCGAACAATAATGTTGTTTCTGTTAGTGGCTCTGTATCCGATACGGGACTAACAGTTACTCCAGATGGAAGATTATTGCTTGCTACAGAACAAACACAACCAGGTAACCTGCAGATTATAAACATATCGAGCAACTCAGTTATAAAGAACGTCCGCGTAGGAGTAGATCCCACTGACGTTGCCGTACTTGGACCATTATCAAATATCTCGATAACTACGAACCAGGGCAGCTATTCCTTTGTTATACCGACATTATCCAACACTTCAAATGGACATACGTCAACTTATACGCCAAATCCTTCATCAGGCTTGTTGAATGCAGGAGCGTCAATGTCTATAAGATTTTCAGCTGCGTATGTCTGAATAATTCCAAAATACTAAATAATGAGGTATCAGATTACTCGTGTACAGAGATAGGTTTTGCTGTTACTATTTATACTTCTCTTTAAGAAAGACCGTTAATAAATTCTATCAACTCTTTAGAATGTTTATCAGGTGACACGTTTGGATATATTTTTATTATTTTACCATCTGCGTCCAGCACGAAGGTAACTCTTTTAGCATTGCCGATTATGGATTTAATCCCTAATTCTTCTACCAGTTTCTTTTCGTTATCGCTCAACAGAGGGAAATCAAGATTATACTTTTTTTTAAACTTTTTATGGGATTCTAAACTATCGACACTTACGCCATATATAGGTACGCCGCAAGTTTTGAATTTTTCTAAGTCGTCCCTGAAGTTACAAGCTTCTTTAGTGCAGCCAGGCGTGTCGTCTTTAGGATAAAAATATATTACTGTTGTCTTTCCCTTTATAGCATCCAATGTAACATTGTTGCCTTCATCATCATTAACGGAGAAGTCAGGAAATCTATCTCCTTCCTTTACTTTCATAATTTAGATTAATCTTTATAATATTTAACGACTATTTCTTTTTCCTGCCGTTTTTATTTTCAACTCTGATATGCTTTTTATTTATGGCATGTCCCCTATCCTCTGCCTTTGCTTTGAGTATCCTAGCAACCATCTCGTTAGCTGGTTTTATATGTAGTCCTAAAGGCTCCGTCTTTATACCTCCGTCAACAAGATCCTGCACTTTTTTAGGGTTGTTTGTCAACAGCTTTACGGACTTTATACCCAGCGACTTCAATATAGCGACTGCGACGGCGAGTGAACGGCTATCCTGTTTGTAACCCAATTTCTGATACAGTTTAAATATACTGAAGCTTTCGCCAGTCTCCGGATCTATAGCAAGTTTTATTTTATTGTTCTTCCATTCGAAAAGTTCATGGTATACGTCAACTTTAGCCTTTAAACCTGCTCCGCCGCCTTCCTGCATAAGATATATTACGATGCCCCTGCCTTTCTTTTTTATGAGATCCATGGCTTTCTCTAATTCTTCTCTGCACTCGCAGTTTATTGCATGGAACAACTCGCTGCTCTTGCAAGCAGAGTGTACTCTGAGTATCACATCTTCTCCGTTTCCAAGAGAACCCTTTTCCATATCACCATAAACAATTACTTCATGTATCTCCCCGCTGGTATAGTCTCCAAATACTAAGTATGTCCAATCGCCGTATTCAGTAGGAAGCGGAGATTTCGCCAGAAGTTTTATAATCGGTTCATTAGCGCCAGTAAGAATAACTTTTCTTTTTTCTATCTCTTCCCAAGGTTTTAGCCAGTGGTATTCCAGTCCATTTATTATTTCTCTTGCCGATTCAGACTTATCATTTTCCATTTTATTCCTACGGTTTTATGCCATATAATGCTTTTTACCCTCTTTTTAAACTTCATAAAAACGAATAAACAGCATCTTATTTTCAAGGCTTTGGTTCTGCAAAGTTTTAAAGTATCATAGTATATCTTTTTTATGAATATCGATAAGTTATCACAGTCTTCATTGGAGTACATGATGACTTACGGCTGGGCAATCCTTATAATAGTGATAGTCGCCGCGCTGCTGTACAGTTTCGGTATCTTTTCCCCGTCCAACAGCCTTCAATCGTCTTATATAACCGGCTTCAATCCGTTTATATCTGGTGGGACATCTACATCATGCGCTTCAAATGGTTTCGTAGTGAATCTAGTTAACATAGCAGGTCATACGGTAGTAATAAAGAACGCGACCATAAATTATAGTTCAGGCATGAGTGTTGAAAATGTTTACGCATCTTCCGTAAGCCCTAGTGAGGTTCAAAACAACCAGCCTTTCATTGTAGTGTTCAAAAATGTTACATGCCCGAGTGCGGGATCCAATTATAATTCTCATATAAATATAATATATTCATACAATAGTTCTTCTACGAGATTGAACTCTACAGCTACAGGGAGTGTCGGAGGCACTGCTGTGACTTACATAAACGGCTCCGTACTATTTTCAGAGTCAGGCCTGCCAAGTGGAACATTATGGTCTGTTATTTTTAATGGAGTTTCTAAGTCGTCTGATGCTTCGCAGATAACTTTTTATACATCCTCTTTAGCCGCGGATTATAACATCACATCTGGTAACATATTTTTTACGCCAGAAAGTAAGAATGGGACCGCAGGCATGTACTCAAATAAAAACATATTCTTTAATGAAAGCACATGGCATTCTTCTCCTATTACTCCGATATCATTGGGTTGGATGCCGTGCGTAAACTCAACTAATTTTATATATTGTATAGGCGGTTATCCAGGCACCGGTTTTAATGGGGTAAACACAGTATATTTACATAAAGCAAACCAAAGCAGTTTATTGAACTTCTGGTTAAACGTACGCAATTATCCTACTACGATAAGGATAGGCAGTGCCGCATCTTTGGGCGGGTACGTATATTATATGAGTGGATATAACGGCGCGACGTATCCGAAAGCAGGATATTATTCCAAGGTTTTGGCGAACGGATCACTGGGACAGTGGTACTCTATACCATATCCAATGGGAACGCTTCTTCAGTCGTGCACTTCATCAGACGGTTATATTTACTGTATAGGCGGAAGGAATTTTTCTACTAATAAAGCGACAAATTATTCCTACGTCGCAAAGCCACAGGCGAATGGCAATATAACTTCCTGGTTCACTACTAAACCTTATCCGGCTAAAATATACGCGGAGACGTGCGTTGCATCCGGTTCGTATGTCTATTGTATAGGTGGTAATAATTACACTAATGGATACATAGCAAATGTGAGCGTTGCCGCAATAGAGGTCAACGGATCCCTTACGTCATGGATACAGACGAAACAATATCCAGTGGGAATAGCTTCTGCAGGGTGTTTTGTCCAGAAAGACTATATTTATTGTATAGGCGGAAACAACAAGACTTCCCTTACAAATACTGTATACTTTTCGCAGATAGAAGCCAATGGGTCACTTATCGGTTGGCAGTCCACTAAATCTTATCAAATAAAGGCGTCTCCTTCTTGTGTAACAGTGAACGGCACGGATTATTGTATAGACGGATTCGCATCGCCAGCGACACAGAATGATGTAACAGACCAGATATTCGCTTCGGATCAGTTTGCCAACGGTTCTTTGGTAAACTGGTCAGTCCTTCCAGAATATACATATCCCCAATCATTTCGTTATATGCCGTGCGTAAATTCAAGTGACGTCATTTATTGTCTTGGAGGAATACCAAGTTCTGGATATACTGGTTCAAACTTAGTGTACATGGATAAGGCGCCGACGAATCTTTCCCTGCAGACTTGGTCAGGAACATCCAGTCTGCCACAATCAGTATGGGACGGAGGAGTGGTTTCTTTCAATGATTATATCTATTATATTTCTGGCAACGACAATGGAAACTGGAACAAATATGGATGGTATTCACACGTGCAACCAAATGGCTCATTATCTACATGGAATTCCCTGGCTCAATTTCCAATGAAGGCGCTCGGTACCTCCTGTGCGTATGCGAATGATTACATCTATTGCGTAGGCGGAAGAAACGCGACTACGGACATCGGTACAAATTACACTTTTTATGGTAAAATACAGGCGAATGGCAATATCACTTCATGGTCATACACAAAACCATATCCTATATCCGATAATCTCCAGACATGCATATCTCATGGCATAAGAATTTACTGCATCGGACAGTATAATGTGACAGGCCACGGTAATTCTTTAGGAAATTACGTGTACTTCGGCACTGTTCTCGCAAATGGCTCAATTAGCAACTGGACTCAGACCTCTTCTTATCCTACTTCTATTATGCTGAACGCTTGCCTTGTTAGTAATGGATATGTTTACTGTACTACAGGTAGCAATACGACAACAGTACTGAATTCCACATATTACGCAAAAATACTGTCTGACGGTCAATTATCAACTTGGAATATAGGACCTAGCTATCCGCAGCGCATGACGACAATGTGGTGTGCTCCTTTGAATAACAGCATAGTATGTACGGGGGGAAGCACGCTTGCGAACCAAGGAAGCGACTTTGTTGCTTGGATATAATTTAGGCTATTCACGTATAATGTCAAATCAATGACGCTACGGTTAAATAAACTTTGAAAAGATAATGTGCGATAAGGTGGAAAAACCTTTATTTCTATAGCAATACCATGTCTATTGGCAGTTAATATATCCTATCTTTTAATAGGAACTACAGTAAAGACTGATAATTATATCCGACTTATAGAGTGGTGGTTATAATATAGCCAGTATTTTAAAATCTTATTGAACATAAACTGCAGTAAAAATTTACCCTATCAGCTGCAGTCGATTGCATGAAAGACTAATTCAGAATAACAAGTAGGTATTTATAGTATAAAGATTCTGTGAATCATATGGCGAAGAACGTATTATCAAAATTGTTGACCCAAAACGCCAGAAATGAATTGTTGAAGTTGCTTGACGACGTTCCAACTTATTCTCACCAGCCTCCGGAGAAGGACAGGGCTTACCACCATGCAAATGAACTTTTGAATAACACTCTTGATAGTACAGTCGACTGGTACAATGGCTTGATTTCACTAGTAAATGACAAGAATACCACATTAGGTAAGTTGAAATACCACGTAAGGCATGTTCCATCTTATGATTTTCGTACGAAGGGAAATTACGCGAAGTTCTTGAAGGCCAGAAAAGTGCTTGGCGAGGAGTACATACAAAGATTCGGTACATGGTACAGGGAATTAGAGGATCTAGTTGGAATACACAATAACTATCGCTCAATAGAAAACATTAGCGGAATGACAAGACGTTAAAACTTGCAGGAGTCTTGTCTTTGATCATCCAAGATAAAAAATTGTTCATTTATACGGCAAACTTGTTCGATTTGATTCTAAAAATCATGGAACGCGATGCTTAAAAAGCTTAAATAGAAATCGGATTCTTTATGTCTAGAATACAGGTTCGTTTCGGATATGGCTGACAAATCATTGGAGGACATAATAATACGCCGCGCATCGCAGGATGATATAGAGCAGGTCAATAGTTTATGGGTAGACTTGGATCATGCACTTGACGACACAGCTAACTGGGCTTATAACGAAGAAATTAATAGTGTTATACGGCATAAGAAGCGCAACGGCCACAAATGTTACCTGTATGTAGTGCAGGCCGGCGACAGCATAGTAAGCACTGCCACATTGGAAGTATACAGGGAATACAGATTTTTCGGCAAGAAGATCGGCTATGGAAACGATTTTGTAACGAATGATAAGGAGCGTGGGAAAGGCATAGGCTCAAGGCTGATATGGCAGATGGGGCAGGAAGCACTGAAAATGGGCTGCGAGATATTAAAGCTCACATGCCGCAAAGAGCGCGTGCACCTGTATGAAAGGTTTGGATTCCAGATAGTATCATTCGAAGGGGGGTTTTACGGTATGAGTCTGGATGTGGGCTTGCTGGTGCCGAAGAACTATTAGGTTGTGATAGCTAAACTTGTGATGTTTAACATTGAGCGAATAATATATCCAACTGTTCAAAGCACGCTATTATTGATAATTAATTCACTATTCAAAAGTGTATAAAAGTTTATATATCTGGTAATTTCTGTATAATTCAATGAAACAGGATCTATCAAAGATATTGGGCGAAGCAGGAACTCTGAGCGGATTTGTCGGAGCAGGCGTGGATCCAGCGCTGGCATTCGTCGGACTTGGCGTTGCCGTGACATTAGGGACAGGTTATGCCATTTACAGATACTGGAAGAACATGCAGGAAAGTGGCCTAAGAAGGATCTATTGAGTCGGCAATAAACAGCAGTATGTCTTGAGTTTTTCATTTACTAGTGTCTTAATACGAAAAGGACGCTTGCTTCTTATTTTTACAGCTTTCGAATCTTAAAAACGCAAACATTCGGGACCTTGGATAAATATTCATATGTTTTTTGGCTTAGTCTTTTCATACCCGGCAAGGGTTTCGCGTCTTTATAGTCCGCTATGCTGAATCCGCTTTTTATTATGGATTTTATGATAGTTTCATAAGTGAGGTGTATGTAAGGCATGGTTATCCTCTGAAATCCGCTGTGTCCCCACCATGTGGAGGACATGACCCCTTCCTTGAAATAGTCATGGAATTCCCTTATAAATCTCGGCAGTCTTTTTTTGTGCCGTGTCACCTCCTGTAGAGGGTTGTTCGTCGAGAAGACGAGGAAGCCGCCTTTCTTCAACACGCGGCGTACCTCTTTCAGAGCCCTGTCAAGATCCAGATAGTGTATCACCCAGCTGGATATGACCATATCGAAAGTATTGGGAGGATAAGGCAGTTTATATGCGGACGCGACTTTAAAATCAATCCCTTTGAACTCAGAACGCGCTATCTCTATTTCTTTTTTAGATATATCGACGCCGCTTATCTTTGCGCCCTTGCGTCTGAAATAATCCGTAAGTATGCCGGGGCCGCATCCCAAGTCCAGGACTCTCTTGTTTTTCACTCCGCCGACAACAGACTTCAAAGCCGGCTTTTCCAGATAGTCATGGTATATGCGTGCCTTTGTATCTAAAGTCCTTGAACGGTAGTAATCGTCCGCTATTCTGTCATATATCGCAGCGATGTTCTTTTCCTTTAGCATATGAGATTATACGTCACGTTTCCAATAAATCTTTTATAGGATTATATAAACCAAAATTTTCTAGGCCCGTTCATACCGCATCAGATAAAACATCCTGTTTGCTCTCCCGCATAATCCAATCATTTTGGTGAATTATGTCAGATACAAATGCGATGCAAAATAACAAGGTTTATAAAGAGCCGCTGACTTGAGTCCCGGATAAAAATGGTACCCCGTAAGCCTAACAAGCTTGTTACGGGTCGAGGAAGTAGGACTTAGTAAATAATATTTTTATCGGCGCTTACATATCTTTAAAATATTCGTACACACAAAAAGGACATTCCAGTACAAGCCAATCCCGTTTAAATTGTTTGGCGGTATATTCGACAAAGTCCGTCATCTATTCACTTATAATTCGTATTAGTATATAAATCTTTAACTACTATGTTATAGTAAATATAAATGGTTTTGTACACATATGACAAATACGGACATGAATCGTATGTTCTGACTTATAATTTATAACCCGTTAGTGCTATAACATGAAATGGTAAGAAAAGCATATGAAAATATAAATGAAATAGTAAACCCGGAGCACAGTGCACTTATAGTATGGGACGTGCAGAAGATGCTGGTGGAGAGAGTTTACAACAGGGAAGAATTTCTGTCTAATATGAATAAATTGATAGCAAAGGCGCGCGAGAAAAATATGCCGATATTCTTCACAAAGATAACACCTTTGCCGCACGAGTTCGAATCACCGGCGAGAAAATACTCTTCCTCCAAGATGAAGTATAATCTTTCACAGCTGCCTAAGGAGGCGTTCGAGTTGGAGATAACGCCCAAGGAAAACGAGATTGTGCTCAACAAAAATACGGCAAGCGTATTCGTTGGGACGAATTTCGAACTTATGGCCAGAAATGCCGGTATAGAAACACTGATAATAGCGGGCATAGCAACCGAGGTAGGCGTAGAATCCAGTGCCCGTGACGCTATAAACCACGGATTCTATACAGTGGTTGCGTCCGATTCTTCGTCCAGTATGGACAAAGAAGCCCACCAACGTTCGCTTATAAATATGGCGAAGCTTTTCGATGTCATCCCAACCAATGAGCTGATAAAGTGGCTCGGCTAGTTTTTACGGCATATACTGAAAAATGCACAGGGGCGGTTATTTAACGAACAACGTACTAAATTTATTGATATGATTACCGAAAAACCTACTTCCCGCCAAAAGACACTTTTGCTTTCAATAGTAGTCTTGTATTTTGTTGTCGGATTTTTTTCGATAGTTTTATTTTTAGGGTATGTCGTAGGAGCAAACGACGCAGGTATCTTAGCCCTGGTTTATTTAGGAGCAGGGTGGTATTTTTTAATAAAAAGAAACTGGCTTTTCGATTTAATGAAGATAAAACACGATTGAAAACGCAGTGTTGTCATCGAGTACGGACTAACGTTTAATCCAAAGGGATAAGAATCAATATTAGTAGCTTACAAACATGCGGACTTCGGCCTGAGTATACCGGTCCTAAGGACAATCTTTCGACTTCCATTATTATATTCGTGCCAGTTTTCAAGCTCTTTATAGGAGTAAAGTTCGGACCATCGCGGTATGCAATCGTTATCTATCCTGACTACCGACGTCGGGTCACCCGGACAGGCTGTCCTTATGGAGTTTTCGTAAACTCCGACCATGTTTAAGGCCGAATCTAGTACGTAATCTTCGTATTTAAAATTCCCGTCCCTTCCAGAGGGATTTACGTGCAAATTTACCCAGGCGTGGAGGCCCCCTTCTTCGTCTCCATATATTCCCGTGCCGAGATAAGGCTTGAACGCACCACGCGACAACTCTTCGTCGTTCTTTATCAGAACGTAGAGCGACAGTGCGCTGCTGAAGCATATAGCGCCGATGTTGCCGGCCATGAAATCCGCAAGATCAAAAGTTTTTCCATCGAATAGTACGCTCACAGCATCACTAAATCTATGTTTATCAAACACATGTCCGGCTTTCGACATTCCCGTGCCTATTTGCGGTACGTTCAGCTCGGTGAATTCCACTGCAGAGAAGACTCGCTTCATGCCGTGGACTCCATCCGCATATGCACGGAATCTTTCTAAAAATTCGGTTATATCTTTGGGTGCAGGGATACGGATGCTGTAGCCCTTCAGATTGTAACCATAATCGCTGTCCGAGCTCTCATCGTATACCATGTCACCCGGCACAGGTTCGCGCAATGCTGGAAGATCGGAATATTTCTTGAGGAGCTCGCCTTTGTTGAACGGCGCGTATTTGACAGACGACGGGTTTTTGCAGCCATTATAAAGCGCCTTGACGCAATCCCGCGTCGGTTCTGGGGCTCTAGAAAGAAGGCCGTTCAAATCTAGTCCTTTGAGTGCCATAATAGTTAAACCCATATAGAGGGGTGCAGCTATAAATATGTTTTCCGAACTTTTGTTGCCATTATGCAATGTGTTTAGCGGCAAAGTCACCGCTTAATTATTAATATCCCCGTCAAGACAGGATTTTGTGAAAGGCATAAGCTTAATCACCGTCGGTGTAACCCAAATACACTAAAGAAGATATATATAGAACAATATTTTATTATTTATTATGGGTTTCCAGGGATACCTGTTTATTACAATTGTCGCGATAGTCATAGTGGCGGTCGTCGGTTACGTTCTCGTCAGTGGAGTATTCTCTACAGCGACCCAGACAGGCAGTCAGGCAGCCACGGAGAAAAACCTTCTTCTAAGTCTTACGGACCCGGCTACGGTGCCGGCGGGGACTACGGCTCTTTTCGTTACTTTCTCGGCAATGCAGATACAAGTGTCAAATAACGGCCAGACAAGTACACAATCTTTACCCGGCAGCGGGACTGTTAACGTATTGAACCTGCGAAACGCTTCTATAATACTCGCCACGGCAAACGTGCCGAACGGCTCAAAGGTGACACAGGTAAAAGTCAACATTTCAAACGCCGTGATAACTATAGGCGGCAAAAACTATACGGTGGTTATAGGAGAAGGCACGCTAGTCGTCAACCTCACCACTAATAATACTGTTTTTGGGCAGAAGCACGCTGTATTGGACCTGATACCGGCAATAACGGTCATAGAAACGATAGACAAAACAATATATGTACTCACTCCGAACGTAAGGGGCGTAATGCCTCCACCAGGAATGTTCGCAAGGGCTCCGGGAGCAAATGGTATACAACCTCCTCCAGGCCAGATACAAAATTTCACGTCTGGAACCAATTTGTCCCAGGTATTCAGGGCAGTCACCCCTACTATCAGCATAACATCCGCGTCGTTATCAGCTAGCGGAAACGATACCAGCCTTAGCGTGACGGTGAGAAATACGGGGAATTCAAGCGTCCAGTTGAACGGTTTAATGCTTAACGGGAGCAAAGAAGTGTTTTTCCCTCTTCCGCCCGCATCCCTGCTTTTCAAAATGCCATCGATAATATTTCCTTTCCCAGCAGTACCACGCAGCATGATGCCAGCCAACGCAAGCGCAGTAACGCCGGAATTCACAGTGACTTTCCCCAACGGAACGGTCATGAATACTACGGACAGCTTCCCCATGCAGCCTCCTCCTAACAGCAGTAATTACACTCCTCCTCAACAGCAGATGAAGATTTATATCATAGATCTCATCAAGCCAGCATACGCGATATCCCTTAATTCGACCGGTGCGGTAATCAACATGAGCGGTGAAAACGTAGTAGTGGAAGATTCCGTTCCTCCGAGCACTCTAAATCAGAACATGGGTCCTTCCTATACAGATCAAAACGGGCATCAGGTTCCCGGCAATATCACGATCCCGCAAAACTCTACGGTTATAACGCTTCCCATAGGAACCACCATGTACATCAGTTTTCCTTCCAGTATGACGCCGCCAAAAATGCCTTCTGTCCCACAGACGGTGTTAACGCAGCTCAGGAATGCGCCGACGTTTTTCATGATATTTCCCAATGGCACCATAGGATTCCCGCCGGTGTCAATGACACAGCAGGCCGCATCCGGCCCCGCTTCCGAGTTTGAGGTCTCAAATATCAGTTCACAGCCGCCATCGTCAGCACAGATACCTAAGGGTTATACTTTAGCGGCGAATTCATCGGTCACGTTCACTCTAAACGGATTGCTTGTTATGGGCCCTTCACCCACGTCACCTACTGGAGCACCGTCCAACATTGTCATCTCGCCGCCGTTCGCAGTCCCTATCTCGGGTAATGTTTATGGCATATCCGTAATCGGTATGGCAGGGGCGCATGCCCAGACACAGATAACAGCAAGCTAATAATTTTGCAAGCAGACACATGCCAAGGTTCTTCGTAAGCTAGGTTTAGTATATTAGAGTAGCTCGCGTACCTTTCTGTTCGTTGTATATAACATCTTGCGGAGCCTCAGAAAGCCATATGTCATTTATTTTTATAAGGCCCATATCAACCATCCATCCGGTAGCAGTAACTGTGATAGCGGTCATAGTGACATTATACCTCTCAAGATTATATGGTAATTAATAATTTGTGTATAATTTTATAAGCTAGCCATAAATTCTTTTTGCGTCATTCTCTTTTTTTGAGAATATCACTTTTTCAAATGCGTTCTCTGTTGCGGTATACATAGAATTCATCATGGACTGTATGGGGGAAATTTCACTCTCTGACTCATCGTCTGTCACATCCCTTAAAACGTTGGCAATAATCTCGCCAAGTTTATTTATCATAGTGTGTCCGATCAACTTAATTTCCCTATAAGAATCCTGGTAAAAATTCGTATAATCTGCCTTTGTCGGGATTGTCTTTCTTATGGCGGCGTCTATATTCTGTTGTGTAATAGCACTTCCAAGGCCACTCTTTTTTGCGCTAAGTGCAAGTTCATCTACTATCTTGTCCTGTAACACCATGTATGGTTGATTTTCCGGAATAAGTGCAATAATACTGTCGAATCCTTTTTGAAAGTGTTTAAGAACAGCACCGCTGTGCAGGTCATCAATATCCTTGAATTCTTCACGCGCGTACACTAGTATCTTATCCAGATAGCCCCTTAATCTACTTATGTATGGTTTTATTTGGTTTGAACCTATGAGGTAAGATGTAGTCTTATAAGCTGTTTCAAATGTAGCGTTTAAAATCTGCCCAGTGATAGTGCTTACGTCAATCTGATCGTCTGGCGTTTCGTCATAAAGCAGCTCTAAAAGACCACTTTCACGAATATTCTGGCTAACGTCATCTGCAATTTTTTTCTTAGTTTCCGGGTCGTCAAACATCTCTTTTAATTCGTTTCTATCGACCATATTTAGGGCTATCCTGACCGCGCGCGTAGTCTCATCCTTTTCAGTTTCTGAAAGAACAGAAATCGCTTCCCCCATCTCATCAAAGACCGGTGCCGAAATCGCATTTTCCATAGTTCCTTTATTAGATTGAATCTAGTATATAAACTTTTTATCCGTATAGTACTACTTTTTAACTGATATAGGTACTTGTGACAGATGATTTAACGGTTTCTTTCCAAAAAAAGAAAATGAATATTATAACTTCGATTGTCATTTTTATCGTAGGATGCGAATAACCTTCTTAAACAAGACGGATGCCAAATAAAATAAATACAATGAGCGCCTATAAATAAGTGGAGGTGGCGCATGGCAAGGAGACTTGAGGAATTGATAGAAGAGAGGAAAAAACTGGCTGAATCTAGAAATATTATTTCAAAAGCGATCGGAATAACCAGATATTGCATAACATATCCTCATTTACCAGACCGCGATTCCGGCTATTATGGGGAGTATAAAGATGCATCAAACGGTCTGGAGATCGTTGCACGTTACGGCGAGGAACCCGGAAGCGACGGCCCATGGCCATATAGCAGTACAAAAATAACCTACCATGGGAAAATCGTGTTTGACGAATCGGGCTATAATATCGTGAGTTATATACCCGGCGAGACGTGCGAATCAGGCAACTGGGAAACGATATTGAATAAACTTGATGAATCCGCGGAGAAGGTGAGATCCGAACTTTCGGAACGCGCAGCCGCTTTCGACAGAGAGGAAAAGAGGAAGGCTGAAGTGGCAGAAAGGGCCAAGTGGGGATTGTAAACGAGAATTATCCTCGCCGCCAATATAATAATAGATAATCGATGAGAGTTAGGTCTGATTTATATTTGAGTATATGACGAAGCCCTAGTTATCATTTGTACTAATTGGTTTGAATACATCCTTATTTTATTGCTACCCTAGTCGAACCCGAGGGGACAATATACCTGAAAAGACAGTTGCCCTCTCCATCCTTGCCTCTGTAAACTACTGTTTTGCCATGAACCTTGCTCAAATCATGAGAATCCATAAAATACAGGTCCTGAGAGCTCATAAAATGTTTATCCGGAGACGCTTGGACTAATGCGCTATAAGCGATACTAGAGATTCTGTATCCAGTAGTCTCCTTAGTTGAAAGTATTAGTGATCTTGATGGCTCTCTAAGAGGCTCTGGTATCATAGAGCCAATCTCTTTCTGATAATACGAACTTGACAACTTATACCGCGACAGTATGGTAGAAACTTGGTCTGCTGTGTAATTTTGCGAAGAAAAATTATGAACTAAATTATTGTAAAGCTGGTGTTGAAAAATACGAGGTGCATTGTCCTTTTCTAAAAATACGTTTCGCAAACCATCAATCGTTTGTTTTATTCCATTGGTTAACTGCGAGTCAAACCCATTAAGCAAGTCGTCAAGCGGTTTGCCACCGACGCCCCCCTTTATGTATTCGCACCATGGATACTTGGGTCGGTATGTTTCTTGATCTTCAGCAGCCCCCATATCCTTAGTAGAATGCTGCTTAGTTTCCTCTCTAAAAAATCTTGAAATAAATGCCGGGGTTTTCATATTACTCATTAGTCTGTTAATGAAAGAATCTAGTATATATGTTTTTCTATAGTAGTAAAATGATAACAAATCGCAACAGTAAACACAGTCTGCGGACAAGAATAAAAGAAGATAAGACGGCGATACAAACGCTGCTTCACTGCAGATATCTGGATTTATATGTAGACAGATACAGCCTCAAAAGATATCTTGTGAAACTAGCTTCCGTCGATAAGGCCCTGTAATAAGCCCGCCTTTTTTGTTCTCTATTATCAGCATTGGATAACTGTTTCTCCAAAGGATATAATTCATTATCAATCTCCTTGCATGCCCGTCCCCATCGCCAAAAGGATGGATCTTTTCAAATCTGTAGTGTATCCTCGCCGCCAGTTCTATGGGGTTGATCCCGTCTTTTTAGAAAAAACCATTAAATTTC
The DNA here is from genome assembly GCA_021836125.1 of Nanobdellota archaeon. Classification (GTDB taxonomy): domain Archaea; phylum Nanobdellota; class Nanobdellia; order Parvarchaeales; family Parvarchaeaceae; genus Parvarchaeum. Next base: position 15,108 of record JAKBJF010000015.1, read on the forward strand.
ACACAAATTTTGGGACTTCCCACCACACAGGCGCAATGTAATTGCCAACGCTTAACCCCCTTAGTTTCTAAACACACCCGCGATGTCCGGTTTAGTGTCCTTGAACAACTCCTCATGCCATTTTAGCACTAATCTTTCACTTAACGGCGCCTTTTCTCCTAGAATCTCAAAAAATACTTTCCTGTGGTTTTTCGTCTCTTTTATGGGTCTTGTGGCGATATGGGCTGTTTCCGGCATCGCGCTCAAAGGAGGACAGGATTACAGCGTGATGGTATCCGGGATCGCGGTTTGTGTGGTGATTGCGTGCGCGCTTGGGTTTATTGTTGTAAGAAAGAGGGCTCGTTGATCATTTCTTGCTCTGCTAGAACACTAAAATACACTAAGGAACACTGTTTTATCTATTATTTCTCCCCCAAATTCCTCAGTAAGGCTTGCACATAGCATATCAAACATCTCTTCGTATTTTGGTTTATAAGATTGGAGTTTATAGTATTTATCTACAAATCCAAATAATAGAATATGTTTGAGATTTTTCCCGCGCCATCTATAACTCAATAGCTTTTTTTTATCATGGAGTATCAAAGAAAGCATACGATTTTTCCATTTCCTAGTAGACGATTTTTCCTCCCACTTTATTTCTACCGTATATATAGTCTCAGTTTTCTCGTCCCAGAAAGTTATGTCTGGTCGTTCCCCACTTTTGGACCTAATAACGGGATAAGGTGTGCTCTCTAAGAACAGGTGGAGCGCTTCTTTCCGTCCAAATTTGTTACGTAATAAATGGTAGATCTCTGCTTTATAGTCCGCTTCATCTGGCATTATCCAACCTGATTCTCTTTTACTTTTAGATGTCTCCTTGATCTTTTCTATCTCAAACTTCGCAGCGTTCAATGCAGCGACTTTCAATTCTCCTATAAAATTAGTGCAAAAGAGGATTCTAGATTGATTTAAAAGTAC
>JAKBJF010000004.1 GCA_021836125.1 Nanobdellota archaeon
TAAACGTTTTCTCTAAATCAGATACTGGATAATAAAATTGCTCCCCTTTTTCCATTGTATAACCAAAAAATAAACGCCGCGGCAATCTGAACACAGAGATGTTCATGCCCATCGATTTCCTTTGCCCGGTCCTAACAATGCGAGTTGTTAATATGACTCTGTTCGCGCGTTCCTCCCATATGTTATGGTATGATAATGCATCGGCAAGACCATAATAAAAGGGAGAGAACGCAAACCCTATCACTTCGGTACTGCCGTGTATCGTGTATACTCCTTTAGCGACCCTAAAAATCTTTTTTCCGTGGATAAGATTTTGTATGAATCTTTTGGAGTATGTTTTACCTGCTTTGTTATAGCACAGAAAACGTTCTGCATCTTTCATAGTGAAAATCGGTGTGCCAAAGAAATGCTTTAAGAAAATATCAACGTATTTCATAATGCCTTTTTATGTAGTCTAAAATTTCATTGAAACTCGGTATCAGTCCGTCGTAGACCAGTTGCGATAAAGTGTTTTCATCTACAGGGCGCTTTATTCCGCGCAAAAATCTTGTAATATCAGAACTGGTCTCATTTACGTTCGCAATATGCGCAAGAATAAAAAGGTCATACATGTCTTTTATAGCCTTGCGTGAATTGTAAGCGTCTATTTTTTCGGTAATTAGCGATTCTGGCGACAATGAGAAGATATCAGTCCGCGAACCGTCCACTTTGGTGTAAGTAGCTATAATCCTATCTACAACGCGCTTTTGGCAGAATTCTAGTGTTATAAAAGCCTTGCCATTTGATACTACATAATAAGATATTGGTCTTGCGCCTTTGCGCACCTTTGTATTCTTAATCGTAAGACCATACCTTCTTAGATTGTTTACGCTCTTGATTGCCACACCTATAGATTTAGCATAAATGTCTAAATCATATGAGAATCTCTTTCCTCCGTAGCATCTCCAAATTGAGGTCCCTCCATGAAAAGTAAACTTATTATCCACCGAGTATAATCTCGAAATGACTTCATCTTGAAGTCTTGCAATCTCTAAATAGTCCTTGTTTTTTAACAGCATTTCCAATGGCAAATCCATGCGGTGTAAACGCAGTGCAAGTATATAAACCTAAGTAACAATAATTTGTTACTTTAGTTAAAATACGTGAACTGGCTCAACGTTAAGCGCATTCAAACGCTTCGTAAGTCATTTAAAGACTATTAAAACACTAGACCTATTAGAATATCCCAAAATCAATATAGGGTTCTAAATACGCTTTTTCTTTTCGTGGTCTCTAGGCTAAGGAAACCTATCGCTGCCAAAAACGTGCCAATAGCACATACTGCGAACGCCGCAGCCAGTATGTAAACGGTATAATTATCCAGATACAACAAGGATATGACCACCAGCACTGCGCCGAGAATGTTGAAAGTCGATAACCTGAGAAAACCGTCCTTGAAGATCCTTTTTAGCGAAAGGAATTCCATCGTCGAGTACGCCAACCACATAGCGAGTATCGCTATTACGTTTATTATGTGCGCCAGATTCGATAACGAAGGTATATTGACTGCATACTGCAAAAGACCGGAAAACGCATAGACCATCAGTACTCCCAGGATAATCACCGCGCCGCCCGTTATGAAATAAAATCTCTTCATAGCAGCCTTTCCGAATTCCATCCACGCGACGCCGCGCAACATTATGCCGGCTACAAACAAGGGCACTATCAGTATGAAAAAAGGGGATATCTCTATGGATATCGAGTACTGTACGAAGAATAACGACAGCATAACAAGGACGATAGTCGAGAGCAGGAAACCGGCGGTGCCTAAAATATTGTATATTTCCATCCTTACTGTGCCTTGTTATCGGAGACTTCCTTTATGTCCTCGGGCTTCAGGACCAGCTTAAGCATGCTGTTCTGGAAGGATTCCGGTTTCGGCACACCATAGAAGATTATCTGTGATTTTCCTTCTTCTTCAGGGCGGATTATCACTTTCCCTACGCCCAACATACGTTCAAGCAGGCCTATGTCCACTGAAACATCCGATATGGTCTTGGGTACTATTATGTTAAGGTCTTTGACCAGGATACCGTGTCTTTCTATTACACGTAGGTTTGTCACGAAGTACCTGTGGAAATAAGAATGAAGTTCTGCATAAGCTACGAAGAGAAGCCCAATTACATCAAGAAGAGTCGCTATACCTGGCAGATCCGATATCAGGGGTATCTGAGGTATCCCAAGGAGAAAAAGGAACCGCCCTACCGTGCTCGAGTAACCTGGGAAAACGAAAAAGTTAGAATACGAGTTCAAAAAAACAAATACGGAAATCGCAATGAAGACAAGCCCAGCCCAAAATTTTCCAGTTACGAGGACAGAAGGCCTGCAATAGTCGATTATCTTCTCGCCCGGCATCGGGTCGAAATCTGTCATATATTAATATAGCAAAGTCAGGGTTATATATTAATTGTGCCACTAATTAAATGTCAAAAATGGAAAAGAATAACATAGATCTTTCGGATTTAGTCGGAAAACTCTATGAAAAAGACATAACAAACGAACTGGAAAGCTTCATAGAGAAGGACTTGGAAATAGCCGCCGGGTTTGCCATATTCGGACAGCAAGTACCGTTGATTCATCTTGAGCAGCATTCTAGACCATACATAGAATACAGGCGCGAAGGAATAATACACAGACGGCTTAGGCCATATCTCATACTTCCTTATCTTGAAAGGAACTTTAAGCTTACCGGTTTGGATTATACGATAAATAGCGCAAACAACAGAGAAGAAGTGGTCACGACCGAAGACATCGAGCAGTTACAGATTATGCGCAGCGTCGCGGATATCGGCGGAACCGACGGAGCCACTACCCTGCTTGTTAACGAACCGCTCCATAGCGCAAGGGACGTCGAAAGACTATTCCCGGAGTTCACAAGTAATAACGTAGAAGTAACACTGATAGTCGACATGAAAGAAAAAAAGGACAGCTTTTCGCCACAAACCACCGCTATCCCGCTGCCGATGAACGCTACAAGGGTGAGTGCAGTCATAAATACGCGGATAGAATACCGCGTGTGAAGCTTTTAATAAATAAAATTAACAAAAAATCAGAATGAAACTCGCATCTTTATTCACTGGAGGAAAGGATTCGACCTATTCGCTTTTTCTGGCGTCGAAAGAGAATGAGATATCGTGCCTGATCAATGCCGTGTCACGCAACCAGGATTCATACATGTTCCACACCGTCGGAAGCAACATCGTAGAACTGCAGGCGAAAGCGCTTGGTCTGCCGTTGGAACGCTTTTCCACCAAAGGAGAAAAGGAGAAGGAGCTGGATGATCTTTTTGCGTGCCTGGAGAGAATAAAGAGAAAATACGGCATAGAGGGAGTGGTCAGCGGCGCACTCGCAAGCAAGTACCAGGCAGACAGGATAAAATCCCTGCTCGACAGGCTCGGTCTGGTGTCAGTAAATCCGCTCTGGAATTCCGATGTTTACAGCTACCTCAAAGCTTTCATAGGCGACGGGTTCAAAGCGATAATAATATCGGTGTCCGCCGACGGCATGGACAGCGGATGGCTTGGTGAAGAGATAAACACCGAGAATCTGGACAAGCTGAAGGAACTGAGCGAAAGATACGGTTTCCACCTGGGCTTTGAGGGCGGCGAAGCGGAGAGCTGCGTTATCGATGGTCCGATTTTTAAGCAGAGAATTTCGATAGACTCTTACAAGAAGATAAACGACGGCGGTAAACATTATCTTCTTATAGACAGCGCTACCTTAGTGAACAAATGATCAAAATCGGACGTTGTTTTCCGTCAGGATCTTTTCAAGGCTTTTTATCAGCTTTTTGGACTCGTTCCTGCCGTTATTGAGCCGGAAGTCGGAAATCTTCCGTGTGCTTTTCAAGTCATATCTTTCCTGTTGTGCAGTGTCCTGCTTCAGGAAATCCGAATAAGAATCAGGAACGTCCTCGCGTTTTCTTGAGATCAGCCTTTTGTATCTTATCTTCCTCGGAGCGTCAACGAATATGTTCACAAAATCTCCGTCAAGCTTTTTCTTATAGAACATCGCGTCGTTTGGATAGCGTATTCCCGGCACGACTATCTTGTCCTTCTTTGAGGAAATAATCTTTTTGTAGCACAGCTCCATCACAAAGTCCTTCCCGTATTTTTCGATGTATCCCTTGGTAAGCTTCTCTTGCGCTTCGCGGGTTATCTTCGCGCCGGCCCTTTTCATTATTTCTCGAGTTATATCTCCAGGAGATACTTTGTAGAAACCGTATTTATCGACAAGGATGTCTGCGATGTAATCCTTTCCGCCGCCGATGAATGCAGACACGCCGACTACGAAAACCCTTCTCTTGCTCATAGTCTGTATAAAAAAGCTGTGAATAAATGTCTTACTTGAGTCTTACCGCGTCCAGCACGTGCGGAGCAAGAACTTCCGCCCGGAATCTTTTCCTAGTGTATCTTGAGAATTCTATTATCTTGCTCTCTTCGCCGTGTGCGAGTATTATTTTTCTTGGTTTTGGCCTTATGTCGTTCAGGAACCTTTCCAGCTGTCTTCTGTCCGAGTGGCCGGAGAACCCGTCGATGGAGAAGACAAGCGAGTTAACGTGGAAATGTTTGTAGTTTCCGTTGACTTCTATGTCCACTTCTCTTCCGCCGTTTTTAAGCGTCCTTCCAAGAGTTCCTTCGCCCTGATAGGAAACAAGGACGATGGAGTTTCTCTCGTCCTCGCAGAGATTCGCGAAGTAGTATACGGCAGGGCCCGCATTAAGCATGCCGGAAGTCGCGAGTATGACTGCCGGACCGCCCTCGAGTATCTGTTTTCTCTCCTCTTCACTTACTACGTGCTTGAAAGAGGGAGATATGAACGGATTGTTGTTGTATTCTATTATCCTTTTCTTCGTTTCGCTGTTCATCATCTCGGGATAGGCAGTGTATATAGCGGTCACGTCCCAAAGCATTCCGTCAACTACTACCGGCACTTCTGGCGAAAGCCCCAGTCGGCTCCATTCTTCCATCAATAGCATGAGTTCTTGTGCTCTTCCGACCCCCAAAACCGGAACTAGCACTTTTCCTCCGTTAGACAGTGTCTTGTTGACTATGTCCATAAAGAACTGTTCGGCTTCTTCGCGTGACGGCTGTTCGTCGTTATCGCCGCCATAGGTGTTTTCCATGACCAGCGCTTCGACTCTGTCAAAAATATTGTCCGCACGGTTAAGGGTTTTTGAGTTCGCATACTTGAAATCGCCGGTGTACAGCAGGTTATAGAATCCGTTGCCTATGTTAAGATGGACCATTCCCGAGCCGAGTATGTGACCGGCGTTGTGCATCGTTAGCCTGAAATCCGGCGTTATGTCCGTGACTTCGCGGTATGAGAGTCCTATGGAATATTTTAGCATCTCCTTTATGTCGTCTATGTCAAACAGCATCTTCGTGTTGTTTCTGTTGGCGACGTTTATGTAATCAAGGTGAAGAAGCGTCATAACGTCTCGCGTCGGATACGTAGAATATACCGGGCCTTTGTATCCATACTTGTATAACACCGGCAGGAAACCGCAATGGTCAAGATGACTATGGCTTATTACTACTGCATCCAGTTTGCTTATGTTGAACTCCGGCGCATCCAGTCTGGGGGCAAAATCCTTGCTGTTGCTTACGTCGACTCCGCAGTCCAAAAGCACGCTGCTTATCGGCGTCTGTATTAGCATAGCAGATCTTCCGACGTGTCTGAAACCTCCTAAGGCGCTCAGCCTGACCCAGTATTTTTCGTTAACGTCTACCTTGGAGCCGTATATCTTTTCGCCTATAGAATTGAGCAGCTTTCTCCTGAATGTCGAATTTGTGTACAACATTTCTCGTATCGCTCTTACTATGTCAGATTTTATCAGCGGATACCTTGAACAGGTGACAGACCATCCAGTCGCGCTTTTTATTTCGTTTACTATCTCTTTTTCTCGGGTGATTATCAACTCAGGCCTCAGGGCCTCAAGCGATACAAGGCTCCTGTCCTCGTCAAACCAGATTTCTTTTAGCCCTGCCTTTTCCGGTATTATCCTGTTGATTTCCTTTTTCGCTTCCTTCTCTTCGCTTATGAGGGATGGATCAAGCCTTACTTCTATTCTCTTCTTTTCTTTGTTGACTAGGTTTCTTACAAGTTCCGTGCTGTTCAGGAAAAAATCGCGGTTCTTGGTGTATAGTATTATGTTCGATACCTCGAAATTTATGTCCTCTACAAGGGATTTATCATTTATCTCCTCTAAAATCGATTTCTTTATTTCCACAATTTTCCTTCAAAGAAATTATCGTTATCTATTGTGTAGATATGATTTTCTGTATTTCTTCCTGTGTGAGTCTCTTGTATCCTTTTTTGTTTATCACAGCTATATCAACCGCTTCTCCGGTATAAGTATCTCGTTTTATTGACGTGTATACTGCTTTGTAAGCAAGTTTTATTGCGTCTTCCTCTTCCATGTCATCTTTATAATCCGCTTCTAGCACACCGAGTGCGAATACGCCACCGCTTCCAGTCACGGTAAATCTATCGGCCATTTGTGAACCGACTTCGTCAAGCTCGTAAACTTGCGGTTTTGTGTCGAACCCGCCGAGTATGAATCCCCCTAAGAACGGGTTCATCGACATCCTCCCGTTGAACAGTATCGTGCTCAGAAGTCCTACTATGGCCTGGGTGCTCATCTTCATCCCTGAACGCATCTCATGAAGCGCGATTTCAGCGCGCATTATCCTTACAACGGCCTGCACATCGCCGACGAGACCGGCTATGGTTATCCCGGCGCCATCGCTTAACTGGTGTACTTTATCTATGTTCTTGTGCGCAACAATATTGCCGGCAGTGGCCCTCTTATCGGCAGCGAGTATTACACCGCCCTTATAGACCAAGCCTATCGTTGTAGTGCCAGTTTTTGTCTCCATATTATTCTTTATAGAACTCTTACTTATCAATATGGATATTTTAATGTATAAAAGCCTTTCTTTTTGCAGTATGAGTCAACATTGGCTGGCACATGGCGGTCGTTAGTTACTTAAAGACTTAGATTTTTAATGTATGAACTTTAATCCCGCAAAAAGTATTAAACGTTTTAAGTCAATATATATGCTATGAAAGTTAAGACGCAGTCGTCGTTGGAATACATGATGACATACGGCTGGGCTATTCTCATAATAGTGCTCGTAGCTGCGGTGCTTTATTCATTCGGGGTATTCAATCCCTCTTCAAATGTGACAAACGCGCCGCTTATAACGGGTTTCTCCGACGTGCCGATTACCAATGCCGCGGTTAATGGGAGTTACTTCAAGATAACAATAACGAATCAACAGGGTTCCTCTATACGTATTAACAACGCATCTTTGCTTGTAGGAAGCACCACATATACACAAAGCAATTGCACTGCTATAACGCTGCAGCCAGGGCAATATGTAGGGTGCTACGTAAAGGGAAGTTTTCAGTCTGGCACGGTTTCTGCGAACGGATATATTTCTTATACTACGCTTACAGGAACCAAGCAAAACCTTACGACTACTGGAACAATACGCGTAGCCAATTCAAATACACCTATATATCCCGGCGCTTCCAGCGAGTATACTAATTTCACCGAATCAGGTTTACCTCTAGGCACAAATAGTCTGCTGCTTATGTCATGGAACGTCACATATGGGGGGGTTACGAACACTTCCGCAAGAGGAATATGTAAGTCTTGCGTGCCGCCAGTAGGTGGTGGAATATGGATAAATAACATTACATTTTCGACCTTTCCTGGAACATACTCTTTTTCAGTACCGATAATAAAGAATTCGACCGGCCAGTGTACGACCACTTACGCCCCGAACGTCACTTCGGGTAATCTTGCAGCGGGCAGTTTGAAGCCAATAAGTTTTTCCTCTAGCACTTCCTGCATTTCCGTATTCACAGAGTCGGGGATACCCGTCGGTACAAACGGAGGGGCATTATTTGCTTGGAATGCCACCTATGATGGCATAAATAAAAAGTCGGCAAACACTCTGTGCAAAGGCTGTCTTCCCATTAATGGCTTTGGTTACTGGGCAAATACTATAAATTTCACCACGCAACAAGGCAGTCATTCTTATTCTATAGAAAATCTGTCGAACTCCACTTATGATTACATAGACAGATACACTGCAAATAGCACATCTGGCAGTCTTACAGCAGGAAACAACAAGTCACTGTCGTTCTTGACGGACTATTCGGTTATATTTGCCTATGCAGCCAATCCTGCAGAAAATATAGTATCGGCAATAAATGCGTCATCCAACACATTGATAAAGAACATAACTATAGGCACAGAGCCGGGCTATGTCACCTTGTCGACCAATGGAGAGTTCCTGTATGTACAGAATTATGAATCCAATACAACTAGCGTGATAAATACGACTTCAAATACATTACTAAACACGATAAATGACTATGGAACAGGCACATCTGAGAATCATTCAACGGGAGTTACGTACTTCCTGAATGCTTCTGACGGTTATCCAAAAGGCACGGTCTTCGTTCCTGGAACACCCGGCATAGACGATGTAGGCTTGATAAACGCTTCAAACAATGATTTTGTAGGAGAACGCGGTCCTAGTTCGCCAACGACAGGAGGAGTAATTATCCAACAATGCCTGAACATAAGCAATCCCCCGACCAATATTAGCTGTGAAGGTTATGTACTATCCCAGTTTGATGCAGCCTATATCGGTACCGGCTCTTACGTCCCTTTGACAGCAAATGGAAGCGGCATAGCCTTGGAGAGGTGGGGAAGCGAAGCCAATAAGATAGCTTACGTTTCTCTTCCAAAACAAAACATGGTAGTAGTGCTTAATGTTTCCTCTGTGCCGGGATCAATTTGTTCCGGAGGTCACTGCTACACGCCTAATCTTATAATAGCCAATATAACATCACCTTCAGGCTCTCCAACGGCATGGTTCAATAGCCCAAGCGCGCTGCAATTTAGCCCAGATGGAAAATTGGCTTATATTTTGAATTATGTTTCAGCACCAGGCATAGGAACGTATCTATCGGTAGTAAACGTTACCACAAGCAAAATAATACAAAACGTTACCATAACATCTACAAACACAGTTTCCGCACTAGATCTTTCAGTGACACCAGATGGCAGATACGCGTACGTAACACACAACGACCCTTCGGGATCGTACATCTCGGTAGTGAATCTTAACACTTATGCCGTGTCCCAGGTGAGTGATGTCGCGTTAGGCGGCACTGCATATAAAGGTATAGCAGCGAATTCGAATGGTGATAGCATCTAATCATCGCTTATCGTTTCAATCGTCCAGTTTTTGAACATGACACACCCACTTTTAAAATTTAAACTGTGCTGCAAAATGACTGCCGTAGTTTTAAAAAGAATTTATACTAAATAATAGATTAAAATATATGGCCGTGCGAGCGAACACCAAAAAACATACGTCGTCGATGGGCAAGGGAGTCCTTGAAAAAATAGTTACTCTGATAATAGCAGCATTCAGTTTAGTGGCGGCTCTTGCGTGGAATGCAGCTATACAGAGCGTATTTGCCTATTTCTTTGGTACAGAATCAACAGTAATAGCAGAGCTATCATATGCGGTAATAGTAACCGTAATTGCAGTAATTGTCACGATATATCTTTCAAAGCTATTGGGAAAAGATAACTGAGTCGCAAAAGCATTTAATAGCAGTCCATTATCTAAGATATCATCGCAATATTATGTATAAGACGCACTATGATTCAAGGACTCACTAGAATTAAACTCAAGTCACCTTGGCTTGACTATCCATACGAAGGTTACGAAATACTGAAAGAAAACTTGGATACGGAGGTTGCCATAATAGGAGGCGGGATAACCGGCGTATCTGCCGCATATCACTTGAGCAAACTCGGCATCCCCTTTGTGCTGCTTGAAAAAGACAAAATATCTCACGGAAGTTCCGGAAGAAGCGCAGGAGGACTTGTTCCTGGCACAGAATTGGACTTTTATCAGGCTCTGGAAACATATGGAAAGCAAAAAGCAGTTGGGATATGGAAGTTCACTAAAAACGCCATAAAAGACATAGAAAGAACCGTAAAACTGGAGAAAATAGACTGCGGATTCGAACATTGTGATGCTTTCTATTTCTCGAAGAAGCCCAAGCAAGATAAAATACTTTTCAGGGAACACGCCGCTACAAATAAATACGGTTTCGAGACAGAAATTTTGGACAGGAGAAAACTCGAAAACAGGTTTGTTACGCTGAATTGGCAATCGCTCGCACTGAGATACAGAAACGAGGCTTATATAAATCCCGCAAAGCTGGTGTATGGACTTGCACGTAAGGTCGATGGGAACGCCGTTTTCGAACGCAGCCCGGTAATTAGTATGAAAAAAGACGGATCCATGTTCTTTATCAAGACGCCTTCCGGAACGGTGAGGAGCAGGAAACTTATAGTCGCGACCGAATCGTACACGAAAGAACTTCCCTTTTCCGTTAAGGACAAGCCGATAAAGGTAAAGATAACTGCGATTGCTACCGAAAAGCTCGATGAGAAATTTTTGAAAGAATCTGGGCTGAAGAAAAGCATGTTTTGGGATACGCGAGTACTATACAATTTTGTTAGAGTGACCTCAGATAATAGAATTATTTTGACAGGTAGGGACACGATAGTCGACAATAAGCTCAGTAGACAATCATTTAACACACTCTACTCGGAACTGTGTGAGTTTTTTCCGCTGCTTAAAGGCAAGAGGATAGATTATATGTGGTATGGATATATGGGCGTATCGCCGCGCGTACTGCCTTTTATCGGCAAAGACACATCGGACCCGGATCTTATGTATTCCCTCGGATACGGCGGACACGGTATACCATTCGGCTTCTCCAGCGGCAGGATCCTTAGCGAAATTTGTGCAGGCAATGAAGAAAAGGAAATAAAAGAAATAGAATCTATTCTAAGACCTGTAAAAAGCAACATCTACATGACTGCTATAAAGAGCGCGCTTATAAAAATGGCCGTGCGTTTTCACTCCCTTACCGACTCATAAGCATACGTATCTGGTAAATAACAGCCAAAAATCCGGTTTAATCGAAAATTTAGCGTTCAAGTATGTAAAATTCCTGGTTAGGATTTCACATAGTATATTTTAATACACGTTTCTCCATAATATTATTATGAAGGCGAGAGCATCATTCACGATAGAGACGGACGTTCTAGCAAAGTTGGATGCAGTCGTCGACAACATAACATACAAGTCAAAGAGTGAAGCTGTAGAGGACATATTAAGAAAATCTTTCGAGAGGCAGAGGACAGCTGTAATACTCTGCGGCGGTAACTTTCTGCTCGAGGGCACCGACATTTACAGGCCGCTGGTAAAAGTAAACGGCACGACCGTGATAGAGAACACGCTGAATATACTTCGGTTAAATGGTTTTAGGAACATCTTCGTGTCAGGCAAGAGCGATCTTCTTAAAAACGTTTTTAGGCTTATAAGAAATGGCGAGGGCTACGGCGTAGATGTAAAATACATAGACGACAACGCAATGAACGGAAGCGCAAAAGCCCTTGAAAGGATAAAACAATATATAGGAGCCACTACGATCTTTATACCGGGTGATGCCGTTTTTGACATAGATCTTAAGGACATGGTAAAATCACACATAATGCACAATGGAGTGGCTTCCATAGCCGTTTACATGACGCACGAGCAGCCTGAAGAGACGAAGGACAAGATCGTAATAAAAGGAAATCGCGTCGTCGGATTTGAAAAACTTTCTTCCGTTATAAAGAGCAAACTTATACCGACCTCAATATTGACGTTTGAACCGGATGTTTTTAAGTACATACCGCCTGGTGAAATGGCATGGGACATAAAAGGAGACCTATTGCCGCTGCTAGCCAAGGACGGACTTTTGTTTTCTTACATATATGAAGGGAATTGGATACACGTAAAGAAGAGAGAAGACATAGAGAAAGCTAAGCAGATAATGCTTAAGCGATGATTTATAAAATACGATTGATAACTAATCCAATGGAATTTCACGACATGGACGAACCAACCGAGAAAATAACCCGGGAGGGCTCGAAAAACTTCATAAAGATAAACCTCACGAAGGGGAAAGAGGGGGAAAAGGAGATAACTTTTATAAGCATAAAGAAAGGTTACATGGCAGATCTAAACGGCAAAGAGGCTGAAAGGATTAAGACGAGCCTATCGCTTAGTTTTGACGAATTACCCCTGCTAATAGACGCGCTATCCAACTTCAAAAAGAAACTTGAATCCACAGGATTCGATTAGAAAAGCTTATAAAAAGTTACAAGCAATGTTTACTATGAAGACAGTAGCTCTTTTGGCATTGCTCGTGATTATATCCTTGTTTTCAGTCAACTATTCGAAAGCTGCAAGTTACAACGTCGTTGGTACGGCAAGCCTTTACATATTCGGAGTGCAGAATGTCAATGGCACGATAACCGGCGTACCGGCAGAGCTAAACCTTACGATAACAAACGGCACTGGAAAGGTATTTTTAGGATCAACGCCGCTAACCGACACCGATACACAAGCGCAGGCAGTAATATCGGCTAACGTAGCGTGCCAGCTACTAAACGTAAATTGTCTTAAGTATAACTTTTATTACACGATAACTTCGCAGTCAGTCGAGATAGGAGGACCCAGCGCCGGTGGCGCGTTTGCGGTTGCAGCAATGTCAATACTAAGCGGCAAGCCTATCAGGAGCGATGTCGCGATGACAGGTACCGCCAATCCCGATGGCACGGTAGGGGCCGTAGGCGACGTATCCCAAAAGAGCGAGGCAGCTGCCTTAAAAGGCATAAAGATATTTCTTTATCCTTCGTCGAACAACATGTCATTGTCAGCACAGCAATACGACCAGTCGAGCGGAATGGCGACTGTGCAAGTTTCTTCGCTTTATCAGGCATACGACTACTTCACGGGATACAACGTAACACCTTCCGTGAACGCCAACATATACACGCCATTGTATAACGCGCTGATGCTAAAAACGTATCAGGAGTTCAATTCGTATCAGACCTCTTTGTATAATACAGTATCTTCGTCAACAGCAAACAGCAGCCAGATAAGCGCCCTGATTTTACAGGCCAAATCCGCGATGCTGGCGGAGAACACGCTTGCAACGCAGGGACAGTATTATGTCGCCGCAAGTTATATGGTGAATACATCAGCTACAGACTTGGTGAATGCGATTGTCCTGCAGCAGCTTTCTTCTTCCGCTAACCAATCGTCCACACTATCCGGTCTAATAGCGAACGAGGAGTCGGCGATATCTGCCACATACAACAACGTTACGCAAAACTTTATTACGAATTCGTCTACGCTGGACGTAAAATTCATAGCTATAGACAGACTGTCTCAGGCATCAGAATTCCTTAACGATTCTATATCCGCATTGTCTTCCGGCAACATAAACGAGGCAGCATATTTCTATGCTCTTTCCGAAGTAAAGCGCGCATCCGCTCTGTTTTGGGTTTCAATATTGCCGAGGGGCGCTTCCAATTTTTCACAGTCGGATTACTCTAACATAAGCTTGTACTACCTCAACAAGGCATCGGCTTATCAGATATATTCACAACTCATCGGCGTTAACGACCCTACGCAAACGTCCAACTTACAGTATTACATAAGCCAAGCTACGGGATACTACGATGGAGGGCAATACATACCGTCGATATTCTACTCTATAGAGGCGATAGGCACCTCGGAACTGTTAATCGAGGAAGCAAGCATAGTAAACGGGTCTCTGACGCAAGTTAACTCAGGGTTGTCAACGTCTGCGCTGAACATTATAAACTCCGCTGAAAGATCCGGAATAACGCCTTTCTTAGGCATAAGTTATTATCAGTACGCAAACAGCTCTTCAAATCAGGCTAACGAGATACTTTTCTATTCCCTTGCGAGAGGTTCTACCATTTTTGAACAGACTCTTTCGAATTCTTCTCTTATCCCATCGGTACCTGTCCAACAGCCTTACAGCGTAAACATACCACTTTCGACTTCGCAGTACTTGCAGCTCTTGGCTTATCTGGTTCTTGGCTTTGCTTTGGGCGTGATAATAAGCGGACTAATATTTGAATATAAGCTGTTCCTCATACTTAGGAAGCACGGACTGACAAGAAAAGACCTTGCCGCCAAAAAACGACACGCAAGAATAAGGAAACGACGTTAATTTTTTAGAACGCACCGGCGCACATCAATTTTTTTTGAATTTACTTTCAGTTAATATAAATTGCCCAGAAGACTTTTATATTAGAGTGGCAAGTGATATCCATGGATGAAGAAGTTGTAAAGATAGCCCTGTCGCGAGGTATTTTTTTCCCATGTTCGGAGGTATTTGGTGACTCGTTCGCCGGTTTTTGGGAATACGGCCCGATCGGTATACGCATATTTAACAATATAGTCGACGTATGGAGACGGACCATTGACGAAATGGGCGGTCTGGAGATATCCGGTAGCATCGTACTTCCTAGAAAAGTATTGCAGGCGTCTGGTCACGAAAAGAATTTCTTCGACGTTTCCGCAAAATGTTCAAAATGCAATTATGTTTACAGAATAGACAAGCTCTTATCGGAAAAAGAGAACGGCAAGAACTTTGAAGGTCTCGCTCTAGAAGAGTACGGCAGGTTAATAGACGAAAAGAAATTGACGTGCCCAAATTGTGGCGGAAAGTTCGAAGAGCCAAAGAAGACAGGTATGATGTTTCCCGTGTCAGCAGGTTATGGGAAAAATACGGAAGCTTATCTGCGACCAGAGGCGTGTCAATCCATATTCCTTGATTTTAGGAGAGTCTATG
This sequence comes from Nanobdellota archaeon, assembly GCA_021836125.1. Classification (GTDB taxonomy): domain Archaea; phylum Nanobdellota; class Nanobdellia; order Parvarchaeales; family Parvarchaeaceae; genus Parvarchaeum. The sequence goes on from JAKBJF010000004.1 coordinate 14,812, forward strand.
AACTATACGGTAAAAAACTACCTCTTGCAATAGCGCAGGTAGGTAAAGCCTTCAGGAATGAAATATCACCGAGAAATAATCTTTTGCGTCAGAGAGAGTTCTATCAGAACGACATAGAAATATTCTTCTTGGAAGACTCAGAGTTTGACGTCAAGGCAGTTGACAGTCCCAGCGTTACGATCTACGACGAGAAGACGAAGAAGCAAAGCAAGACGCCCGTATCTTCGGCTCTGAAGGAAAACCTGATAGAAAACCGCGCAACTGCGTATGCCGTTCAACACATAAACGTGTTTTTAGGCAGGCTCGGTTTTAGTGCAGACGATGTGCGTTTCAGGAAACTTAACGAGGAGAAGGCATTCTACGCAAAGGAAGCCTTTGACGTGGAGATAAAAAAGGACGACGAATGGATAGAGGTCATAGCGTGTAATAACAGGGATGATTATGACCTTCGTTCTTATGAATCCGGCGGCGCAAACATTATCAAGATTGACGGCAAGACCCCGAAAATAATGGAAATATCCGCCGGTACGGACAGATTGATGTATCTCCTTCTTCATAATTCCTTAAAGAAAGACAAGGAGAGGGATTGGCTAAAACTTAACTATGTAACGGCGCCGTTCCTGCTCGGAGTGTTTCCACTCATGGCAAAAGACGAGCTTGTAAAGGCGGCGCGGAATATAAAGACAAGTTCCAAGAGGTCCAAAGACATACAGTATTCGGACATAGGTAGTATAGGTAAGCGTTACAGACGCGCGGATGAGATAGGCATACCACTTTGTGCAACAGTAGATTACCAGACTTTGGAAGATTCTACGGTAACGATACGGGACAGAGACAGCATGAAACAATTCAGGATAAAATCGTCCGACATCGATTCTTTGCTGTTTGAAATGCCAGAACTGTCGTTTCAGGAACTGGAAAACAAATACGCCGTGAAGACACAGGAAAAATGATTTTTAGTTGTGTCTCCATTTAGTTATAGTGTCGTAAACGTTGTTTATTATGTCTAGCGGAGACAGTGCCTCCTTTTTTACTCTCGAAACGGCTCTTCCGGTATATCCGTTAATGAATGCAGCTGCAGCGGCCGCGTGTAAGACTTCGTTGCCCTGTGCGATAAGGCCTGCGCATATTCCGGTTAGCGTATCTCCGGTTCCCCCTTTTGTCATATAGACGCTGTTAGTCTTGTTTATGAAGGTTTCTTCCCCGTCTGAAATGACATCCACATGTCCCTTTAACAGGATGTTCGTATGGTATTTTTTTGCAGTATCTACGACGCACCTTATCCGTTCACTCAAGTCCGTAGGAGGATCTACGTCGAATAAAACTTTGAATTCGTTGCTGTTGGGAGTTATCAGCATGTTGTGGTCTAAAAGGCTTTTATCTAGTATTTTCACTGCGTCAGCATCCACAACAAGACGTTTTTTTATCTCGTTTAAAACCTCGTTTACAAGAATCTTTTGATCGTTACCTGTGCCAAGACCGTTTCCTATCGACACTACGTTGCTATTTTCGGAAAGCACGGATACGTGCTGGAACGCGCCTTCATCGAGGTCGCTCTTGTTGTACGCAATGCTTATGATTTCAGGTGAGAACCCGGCGCAAATGTCGGCGGCCCTTTTCGGCGCTAATATTTTTACAATGTCGGCGCCGCTTCTGTATGCAGCAAGCGCAACAAGTGCAGGCGAGCCGGTATATGTCTGGTTCCCGCCTATTACAAGTACTCTTCCGAAATTGCCTTTGTGCGACCAGTTTTCTCTTCTTTTGTAAAGCGACTGTATTATTTTTTCGTTTACAGTTGAAAAGTTCATAGCTTGAGATTAGAACTGTGGCCGCCCGAAAGCGATGCCTGCGGGCTCACGTACTGTTTGATCCAGTTTATTGCTTCGTATGCCTCCGCGAAGTCTACTGCAAGAAGCGCAAATTTCGGCTCAAACGACAGGTTTGCAATATCGCCGGCAGCGAATATTCCTTTTACATTAGTTGAATATTTTTCGTCGACTTTTACATATCTGCCGTCATTTTCAAGCTTGACGCTTTTGAAAGCGTTTGGCTGCGTCTTGTGGCCTATAGCGATTATTATAGCATCGCACGGTACGTTGACATCCTGATTTGTATCTGTTTTGTGCAGTACGACTGAAGTTACTTTAGACCCATCTCCAGATACTTCTTTTGTAATACTATTCACGAAGACGGATGTCTTTTTGTCTGCAGTCACGGTCTTTACGGTGTTTTCGGCTGCGCGTATCTCAGCGTTTTTCTCGACTATGCACACTGCCGACGCAAAAGGAAGTATCTCTTCGGCCCAGTCAAATGCGGCATCGCCCCCGCCTATAATCGCAACCTTCTTGTCCTTGAAAAGGTCAAGCGACTTTACAGTGTAATACACTCCTTTGTCCGCGTATTCGGATTCCCCCGGAACATTAAGCTTGTTCGGAGTGAAAAGGCCTATCCCCGTGCACACAAGTATCGCTTTAGCAATGTACTGTTTTGTGCCATCTATTTCGATGTCAAACCGGCTGTCATCTCTTTGTACTATGTCCGTTACGTGTGACTTGAAAGCAATGTTTCCGCCCAACTCCTGGGCCTGCGTATAAAGGTCGTTTGCTATAGATATGGCATTTTTCTTAGGTATACCTGCTATGTCATAGACGAATTTTTCCGGATACAGCTCGCGCATCTGTCCCCCTGGCAGGTCAAGGCTTTCTAATGTTAACGAATCGATTCCTCTAAGGCAAGCACAGAAAGTCGCGAATAGACCGGTAGGTCCAGCGCCTATTATGACAAGGTCTTTTTCCTGCATAGATTTACCTATTGAATTTAACTGTAATCTCTCCAGGTATTTCCACACTTAAGGCACTTATAGAATCTTGTAGGTGGCTCGTCTGAAGCTCTAGTCTGTTCAGTCCAAGATATAACTTTTCTGGCACCACATTTTGTGCAGTCCATTTTCTCGTATTCCTCTTGGGAGACGTTTTCTTCTTCTCTGGGTTCTTCTTCAACGGTCTTTATTTTAAGTTTTTTATTTCTTCCTTTTATAACGACATCATTTTCTTCCATAGATAATTAAGATTAAGTTATGGCATTATTTATACATTGATATTGCGCACATTTGGATGCATCAATTGTTAAATAGCAACAAAAATCTATATTTATATGCTTAAAAGAATGGCCTTGATCCTTTTGACGTTGATGTTGGCCCTGCCGACAGTCTTTGGGGCAAACTCCGGACCCGGGATTATAGGCAACGCAACACAATCTGCTTCCGGATTTACGATAAATTTCTTGGGCTCACAGACAGCTTCGACTCTAGTAAGTGCTTTGCTTGCACTTCTGGTCTTCGTAGTAGTTTACATTGCTTTAAGCAGAGCAAGCACACTGTCGAACGGCGCTATACCGATAGCTGCGATATTCGCCGCGATAGTCTTTATTGTCATAAGTTCACAGCCACAGCTGGGGAATCTACTCCTGAACAGCCTATTTTTGAGTGCCATCGTAGGAACTATGATAGTCCTTGTCTTCATACCGACAAAAAACGGGTCGAAATTCGGTAAATTAATAATCGCTGTCGCAGTGCTTTTGGGGATATATCTTCTTCTTTCGAATTTCCCGGCTCTGCATCAACAGATAGACAGTGCGTTGCACTTTGAGGTTTTAACGCTGGTTTCTATACTTACAGTACTAGTGATAGCCACGCTGGTGCTTTACGGCATGTATCGTCTTGCCGCAAAATCAGGGGCTTTGGGCAAATTGATCGCCATACTGATTGGATTGTTTATAATCTCGTTCTTATTTTTCCCAGGGATATCCATTTTCATAATCTCACTGTTTGAAACATTATTCAGACTTATACTCAGCCCGATAGGACTAGTAATCATCGCGATTATCGTAGTTGCTGTACTGTGGTATATGCACTTACATAAATATACCACAGGAGGATACGAATCTTACTATACTGAGCGAGATAAGAAAGCCGATATTAAAACAGCAAAGATGCAACATAAACTTGATTTAATGCGGCAGGGAAAATCACCTCCTTCCATAACAGACAAGTATTACGGCTGGAAGGGGAATCGCTCAAAGGAGAAGGCAGATAAACTGAAAAGAGAGTGGGATAAGAAGCATCCACAGCCTCAATCGATTTCTCCGCTGCCGCCTCCAGGTGTAAAGCCAATCCCGCCGCCAGACGAACCAAAACCGTCTTCACCACAATCACCAACAGAGCCAGATAAAAATCCACTTTGGAATGAGCATCAGCACCTTTACAAAGAGTTAAAAATAGAATCTTTAGAGCAATCACAGGTCGTTAGATATATAGCGCAATTAAATAAAGATATCAAGATGTATACTGACAGTGTCGACGCCAGAAATTCAGAATTACTAAAAGCAAGAGAACATCTTACTTTTGTGATGGCGCACATTAATTGGACGAAAGAACAACTTGTTACTGTAAAGGATGCAGATAAAGAAGTTGTCAAAAAGTTAGCCAGAAACAGTAAAATAACTCAAAAGGACATTGATGATTGGCAGGCTAGAGTGAACGATTATTTCAGAAGTCTAAAAGAAGAGCAGGACAAGCTTGACAAAGCATTGAAGGAACTCGCAGAAAAGCAACAGAAGCAGCAGGAATTGAGCAGTAGCATACCTCAGATAGGCAACAGGCTGAACGCAATAAGGACTCAACTTAAAATGAAACAGATAATGACGGATCCAAACACAGGAATAATAATCGAATAAAAGCGTTTCAGAAGTTAAATTAAGATTGACCTGCCTTTACCGAAATAAAATTTATTAATAGATAACCTTGTTTTATACATTTGTGGGCTCGTGGCGCAACGGCAACGCGTCCCCATGGCATTATAATAACCATTTTGGGGAAGACTACGGGTTCAAATCCCGTCGAGTCCATTAACTAGAAAAATCAGCGAGAAGATACTAAAAAAGCATACGAGTGTCGTAAGCTGAAATAAACCCTAGGATATAATGGCTAACATTACGTTTTTGGTTTTACTATTACGCTGACAGATTTTGTCGGATTAAAATATTTGCAAGCGCTCCTCAAATCATCAAGTGTTAATGACTCGTACATCACGGGAGCTTCTTCGTAAAATAATGGCTCCCCGGTCACGATGTAATTAAAGCTCGTTCCGATTGCGCTTTTTAGCGTTTCTTCAGCTATTTTAATCTTATTTTCTCTGGCCTGTTGCGTCTTTATTTTTTGTACGGTTTCTGCGGAAAACTCGCCATTCGATAATTTGTTCATCTCATCGATAACGATCCCTTTGACCGTATCGGCGTTTTCTGGCTGAGTCCCGACAACACTGGTCAAATAGCTGTACGTTTTTCCATTGTCATTTGTCACTCCAAGTGCGTAAGTCATCCCTCGTTCTTCTCGTATTTTGGTCATAAGACTGCGTTCGAGAGATCCTGCAAGTATATCGACCGCCGCCAGTTCTTTTTTTATTGCGCGTTTATAAGTAGGTAGTTTCAGCGAAAGCATAACTGCCGCCTGGTTCAATCCCGGTTTTTCTATAATGATTTCACCGCCTTTGTTTTCCGGACTCGCGGGTTCAATCGTTTTTCCGGCAAACCTGCCAGAAAATCCTCCGAACTGGTTTTCAGCAACTGTAAGAATATCCTTCTCAGGAACGGCACCGTAGACCACCAGCACGGAATTATCAGGGGTGAAATAGTCGCCGTACGTTTTTTTAACTATTTCGGGAGTTATCAACTTTTGTATGCTTTCATTGTCGCCAAGCGTCTTAAGGGCCGCCGGATGCTCGCCAAATATTTCTTTATCTCTTGCCCATCCTGCAATCTTGATAGTATCGTCTTTTTTCATCAGGTTTTCATTCAATATCACGCCTCTTTCTATCTCAATGTCAGCCGGGTCAAGCCTGGATTCGGTTATAATTTCTGAAAGCAGACTGGATAAATTTGAAAATAAGGATTTATGCGTTTTTCCGATGTAGAGCATGATTTCTTTGCCAGTCATCCCGTTAAAATAGTCTCCGCACAGATCCTTGAAAGTGTTTTTAACTTCAGCGCCAGTTTTTATTTTTTTCGTGCCGCGATAAAGCATGTGCTCAAGAAAATGAGCGCAGCCGTTGTTCTCTAGCGTTTCGTATACGGAGCCATAATTCACTGCAAACACGATGCCCACAGTTTCCATGTTTGGCATAGAACGATATATCAATGGTAATCCGTTTTTAAGAGTTGTAACTTCGGTTTCCATTCGTTTTCTATGAAAATACCGACTATTTATACCTTTTAGATAAGGCGCTTAAAGCCAACTACTCCTAATCTTAAACTATATAAATAAAAAAGTATCTTAGACATCAAATGTCAAAACTTTCCCGCATAATCAAAGGGAGCCGAGTACAGGTGTGTTCTGGCGGCCTTGAGAAATATCTCGGCGAGGGAACATTTCTAGGGCACGTTGGCATGTATTATTTTGAATTTCCCGATTATATAAAATCCGCTTCATCTGGAGAAACGTTTCCTAAAAATAGTGAAATAAAAAACGCCTACAAGAATGGCGGTTCTCTTAAATACTATAAACGGATGGGGAAAATAAGGCTTGATTCTGGGAAAATACTTTACGGCGTGGACTGTTGGTACGGAAACGAAAAAAAGGAAGATTTCTTGGCGTGGATGGAGAAAAAGAAAAAAGACAATGACTCGAGCGTCTTCGCTAAAATACTCAGAGATTTAAGACACGAAAAACTGACTTATTCGCAGGCGTATAAAAAGCTAAGACATAACAGGTATAAGCCTAGAACGATACATTATTGGCTAACAAAAGAAGAGAACAGGAAACTTTGTGTAGGTTAAACGCATTGTTTGATGGTACTTCGGCAATCTCAGAATAAATCCTAAATTTTTAGATTAGATCGGCTCGATCATTCTTACTTCAACGCTTCTTGTCGGATAAATTTTGTTAAGCTTCTTTAGCAATCTTGTCTGTAACCTGCTTGTAAGTACTTCGATGACCAAGTCCTTTAAAGTGGTCTTCTCAGCCTCCTTTTCTATTGCGTTCTTAAGCTCTTCATCGGCGAACTTCCTGTATCTGCGTTCGTTTTTGCCGACGACGTAGATGACCTTAACAGCATATTTCTTGTCTGCGATAAGCACCGGCAGGACTACGTCCCTCTTTGAAACGTTGTGTCTGATCATCCTGCTTATAGACTCGCGTGATAGGACAGTTCCGTCCAGAGCAGCTTCGCACACGCCCGTGCCCGCTATTTTTGAAACCTTGAACATAAGTTTGTAGCCGAACTTCGGTTTCAGTTCTTTCAGTTCCGTCGCATTTAACTCAAGTTTTCTTCCCACTAAGTTCGAACTATTACCGAACATATCGCCGAGATGCATGTTATCGAACTCGGGCGAACTGACCTTGAACCATGCGTTAGATTCATTCATATCTTGACCACCAGTCTTGCGCTCTCTATCGAGTATTCGTAATCCTTAGGCATTACGTCGTTTTCTTTGTAGTATTTTATGAGTTTTTTAATCCTATTCTCGAGTATGACGAAACTTCTCTTTGATTTTTTGTCTTTTTTCTCTTTTTGTAGGTGCATGTGCATCTTTACGGCTTTTCTGTACAATGCGATAAGATCCTCAGGCAGCGGCTCCTTTACGCCTCTTTCAATAAGCAGTTTGCTGACGTTCTTCTTTATTAGTTCTCTTACCGAAGGTATGCCGTACTGGTCCCTTAAAACAAGACCTATCTGTGACTTTGTAAGCCCTTGATTATACTTGTTTGTTACAAGCCGCTCGACCTCTTCCGGCGAATATGTAAGCCAGTGTGGCACAAACTTATTTCTAACTTTGATCGTCTTCATAATATCTTCTTCTACTTTCTATATCTTTAAGATGAGTCTCTATCCCTTTAAATTCTTTTCCATATTCGGTTTTATAAGACTCCAAAAACGCAGAGAACGCATCATCATAGACTTCCGTGTGTTTGGCCTTTAGCGCTTCCTTTACAAGGAATATGTCGGTAGCTTTGTCCTCCTCCCTGCTGGACATAAAACCGAGGCCGAAGTCTATGAGATACGGCACTCCGCCGACGACCATAATATTGGAAGTTGTAAGGTCGCCGTGTACTATGTCCTTTTTGTGCATTTTTGCGGTGGTCTTAGCGGCCTTTTTTAGGGTTTCTATTGAAAATTCGTCTTTAAGCAGACTGCCATTTAATCGTTCCATATAAAGCTGGTAGCCGTCTTCGGAAATCTTTATCGGTTGCGGTACGTTTATGCCAAAGGACACGCATTTTTTAAGGATGTTGAATTCAGAGCGCGTTCTGCTTTTCCTAAGCGCAGAGTCTATCTCTTCTATTCTGTATCTTTTTTTCTCGCGGTCCTTTATAACGACATCTTTTGATTCGTACACCGTCGCTTCCGCGCCTCTTGCGATCGCTTTCATAGTTTTATGAATACCCTGTCCCCGTCCGACATTTTGTACTGCATGCTTACGTGCTGGCCCTGAAATTTGACGTTTGTGCCGTAAACGATAGCGTAACTGTCCTTTTTTATGTCAAGTCTAAGTCTTTTCGCAAGGTCAAGCACGGAATCTCCCTTCATAAATGCCATTGCGTCTTTGCTTTTTTCCGTGTACACCCTTATTACGCCGTAATCGTTAAGGCTTTTTTCGATGTCCGGTTTATCCGTTACAATTTGGAAATTATCCAGCGGCAGCTTCGTTTTAGTAAGGACTATTTCGCTCTGATTCACTATATCCTTGTAGCGTTCTGTGTTGTTGAGAGCGACTACCTGCACATGCATGTCGTTTATTACTGCTATACCGTATTTTATGCCTTCTATGGAAGTCAACTTTAGCATGCTACTTATTAAATCGCTGTCGTAACCTACAAGGCAGACTCTAGGCCAGTGTTTCCTTATAGATACAGCATGGTGCACTTGATGCGTTTTTGCTATCGTCTTCTTCAGCAGAGACATTCTCCTTTTTAGTGCAGCGAACTCCTTCTCCGTCCCTTTGTGTCTTGGGAGCATCTTGAACATTTCCTTGAGTATTTTCTCTTTCTCTAAAGGGTCTCTTTCTTTGCTGTAACGTTCCTGCAGCTTGTAATATTCTATCGGCGCGTTTATTGGCATATCACCTGTACTTCACCTCGACCATGTCAGTCCTGAAATTTGGCCTTGGTTTTAGATCGTCTTGTATGTAATCACGCATCAGATAGCCGGTGTATGCTATCATAGCGCCATTGTCGCCGGATAGGTCCCGAGGTATCTGTTTGAAGTTGCAGCTGCGATCTTCGCACATTATTCTGCCCATGTCGTTCAATCTCTGGTTAGCGGCTACGCCACCAGTTACAACAAAGCTGTTTTTTCCGCAGTAAGCTATAGTTCTTTCACTTGCTTCTATTAACATTGCAAAGGCAGTCTCCTGAAGAGAATAACACAGGTCTTCTTTGGCATAGTCTTTCACGGCTTTTGAAAGAAATGTGTCTATACCGCCGAAGCTCACGTCCATGCCTTTGATGGAATAGGGTATTTTGACGTAATTTTTGCCCTTTTTTGCAAGTTCTTCTATAACAGGTCCTGCCGGAAAAGGAAAACCCATATGCCTCCCGAATTTGTCAAGCAAGTTTCCAACGCCTATATCCTGTGTCTCTCCGAACACTCTGTACCTTCCGGATTCAAAAGTAAGGACTTGCGTGTTGCCGCCGCTGACATAAAGCATCACCGGGTCGTCAAAGCCAGTTGAACCGCGTGCTATTTCTATGTGTGCTATACAATGGTTGACGCCTATGAGCTTCTTGTTGAACTTAGATGAAAAGAATCTTGCTATTTGAGTACCGACACGTAGACAAGCAAGTATTCCCGGGCCTTGTGAAAATGCAAAGACGTCTATGTCTGATATCTTTATTCCTGCCTTGGCAAGGGCGTTTTTTATTATTGACGGGGCCAATTCATGATGGTGTTCTGCGGCTTCACGCGGTATTATCCCGCCCTTCTTTGGCTTGTAAGTGTCTCTTTCGTTTGCTATGACTTTCCCGTCCGCTACTATACCGGCGCCGAAAGTGTGCGCCGTACTCTCTATCCCGAGCACATACATATGTTCTTTAATTCGATACTTTATAGTTAAATATTTAGTTTTTGGTGCGTTGAGTTTCTCTGTTCAAAAAGTCTATTAATTACCATTTTATAGTAGTAGAAAGCTATTTATATTAGTAAATTTCATAAAAACAGTATGAAAGCGGATTGGAATAGGTCTGTGACTTTGGAAAATAGGTTGAACCTGGATGTAAACAGAAGCATGTATCAGGGAAGACCTATAATACATAGAGATTCCCCTGTGGATGGAGGAGTTTCATTAGGTGGCTACTCTAGGGAGGCCATAGTCGTGGACAGTAAAAAATATTCTATGCTTGGCAAACTGTATGGTATTGCTAAGGAAAGAATTTCACGCGGTAGCAGTGTAATCAAAGCGGTTTACGATACCGTAAAAGAGACAATGCCTATACAGAATGAGGAGGCAGTAAACGAACTCATCAGAAAATACCAAATAGCAGGGGATCAAAAGGTGCCTTTGGATTTATTCTTAAAGGAGGGCGTAGGCGTATGCAGACACGATGCACTTACCTGTGCAGCCCTTTTAGAGATGTTTAAGACAGAGGGTTATGTCCGTGGTAAAATAAGTGTAGATAGAAATACTACCAAAGACGGAGGTCACGAGTGGTGCAGATACACCGCTTTTAATGGAGAGGTATACATTTTGGATGTCGCTCAGAGATACATAGGGAGTCTGCGCAATTCCGAAAGAGCCGGGAGGTGGCCGTATAAAAGACCTAGCGACTAAGGTTAAGCCGCAAAGAGCTAATACATTAGACATATAGGTCTGTCGCGATTATGGATGCAGGAGAAAAACTTCAAGACGTTTCAACGGAGATAGACGAGCTAATAAAGACACTGGACGCTCTGCTTTCAGAAAATGACAAGGCCATATCGGATGAAATAGCAACCGTTTATCCCGAGTTCAGGCCGGAAAATTACGCGAGAGCGCCAAAGGCCGACGATTCTAGATATGAAAAATTGGACCCGCATAACACCCCAATAAGGAAAAACGACGTAGTTACAGCATCTACATCGACGGTCATGGTAGCAGGATTAGGTCTGGAAGAGATAAGCAAATCACTCGAAACCGTTTTACTTCCCGCCAGCGCTCCCGAAAGAATTAATGAATATTTGAATGTAGTACATAGCATGGTACCGCATCTTTATAACAAATTGTCCCTGGAAAAAGAACTAAAAGAACGATGTTCAAAGGTATACGAAAATATGGTAGCAAATAAAATAATCCCGTTAGGAAATATTTTTACTGGATATACACCTGCCACTTGTTTTGGGCAGTCGATAGGTCTGGCGTTTTTGATAAACAATGACAGTTCCTTGTTTTCGCAAGGATTTAGGGCTTACGTAACCGTTGGTGATGTTGAAAGAGAGGACAAAACCAAGGGATACCATGCTTGGGTCAAGTTATACTGCAGAGACGGCGCCACTGAAAGACCGATAAAGTTAATGGATGCAACCTCCGGAAAAATATTGGATTTAGACAAAGACGGCCAGATAATCTCTTCTGATGAAAGCACTAAGGGTTTATACAAGGAAATAGATCGTAGCAGTTTTTACATTTTAAGAAAGAAAAACACGTAATCTATTTTATTAACCTAATCCGTATCCATCCGTTGGCTCCAGTCATTATTTAAGCGAAACGGTGCTATGGAGGAACATTACTTGATGTGAAATCCTGATTTTAAATCGTAAGTTGCTCCTTAACATTATCCTTAATCATTTGAGCCCAAAAACGTACCATGAGCCGCTTATTCTCCCTAACCCGGCCGACTTGCAGAATTCCATAGAGTCTGGCATGCTGTCCGCAACAGTAATGAACATCACAGTACAGCAAGTTTTAAGGAAATCCATTGCGGCCTGTACCAATTTTTTGCCCACCCCGTGTCTCCTGTAATTTTTGTCCACGTATATTTCCTCGATGAAGCCGGTACCTTTGTTTTTTTCGTGCTCGTATGCTATCGCCCAACAGAAACCCACCAATTTAGTCTTGTCTCTTGCTACAAACAGCTTGTTCTTGAATTTTATATTATTAGAGTATCCAAAATCCCGATAAAAAACATAAAATTTCTGTTTTTTGACGCCATGATAGCGCTTCCTGATCAGTTTAAGGGCATCTTTAACGTCTTTATTTTTAAGACCATTGATTTTGATTTCATTCATGACTTCATGGCCTCATTTTTGTGGCCACCTTTATCATTATCTCAAAAGCCATATCAATCTCCTCTTTTCCTACTATCAGAGGAGGCCTGAATCTAACGCTCCTTTCGCCGCATTTCAGCAGCAACAGTTTTTTCTTGAACAGTTCGCTTATGTACTTATCTCGCATCTGTTTGTCTTTCAAGTCTATCGCACACATGACTCCGCGACCGCGAGCGTTGCTGAATATCAATGGATAAGCGCTCTGTAACTCTTCGAGGCGCTTGAGAAGGTATCTACCCGATTTCTCGGCGTTTTCCAGCAGGTTTTCCTCCTTCATTATCTTTATCATCTGGGTGCTTCTGACCATGTCAGTTATGTTTCCATTCCACGTAGAGTTTATTCTGCTAGGCACGTGGAACACATTGTCCTCGACGTCATCTATTTTACCGTTCGCAAGTATGCCACAACACTGTGATTTTTTTGCAAATGTGATTATGTCCGGCTCGAAATCGAAGTGCTGGTATGCCCACCACTTGCCAGTTATTCCCATGCCGCTCTGGACTTCATCGACTATGAATAGGATGTCATTTTTTGCTGTTATTTCTCTTACGGCTTTGAAGTACTCTTCGCGGAAATGATTGTCGCCCCCCTCGGCCTGTATTGGTTCCATTATGAACGCAGCTATGTCGTTTCCGTATTTGTATATCGCTTCCTGTATCTCGTCAAGGCTCTTTTGCTCTAGCTCTTTTACCTTTTTTAGGTTTTCGTCGTTTAAGGGGAACGTTATCTTTGGATTTGTAACGCGCGGCCAGTCAAATTTAGGATAATATTTTATCTTATTGGGGTCCGAAGTGTTTGTCATGGACAGAGTGTAGCCAGTCCTTCCATGGAACGCTTCTTTCAGGTGGATGACTTTGCTACCGCGCTCTTCTGTGGCGCCATTCGACATGTTTTTTCTGACCTTCCAGTCGAACGCCGTCTTCAGCGCGTTTTCAACGGCAAGCGCTCCGCCCTCTACAAAGAACATGTGTTTCATGCTAGAGGGTGATATGCTAGCCATAGCTTCCACAAATTCGGCCATTTCAACGGTATACGTATCACCGTTAGTCACCTTGTTTACAGAAGCGTATTTTAATCTTTTTAGGAAGTCTTGCTCGAACATCTTTGGGTGGTTCATCCCTAATGGAGACGAAGCGAAGAAACCGAAGAAGTCCAGTATCTTTCTCTTATGCCGCGAATCATAAAGCCATTGCCCTTTGCTTTTTTTGAGATCTAGGATGAGGTCGTATCCGTCGTATGGCAACCACTTCTCTATAAGCGCATAGGCCTCTTCCGGAGTGACCATAGAATATTATACAATGTTATCAATTAATATGTTCCTTACGTGTTTGCGAAGGATCTTTATTTCTTTTTAAAAACAGTATACCCGCATTTACCGCAGCTTTCCCTGTTCTGGTGCTGTGCGAGAAATACGCCGCTACCGCACTTCGGGCAGCTTTTTCCGCTTAGGACGAGTTTATCGCCGCTCGACTTGTACTTTTCCCAAATCTTATTTTGCTTCTTCTTTTGGTTTTTGTTCGGCATACACTACCCCATTTTTCTTGAGAATGTGCTTTTGCACTATTCTTTTTGCGTGCGCTTCGTCCTTGTATACGTGCGCCACGCCCTTAAGCTCCCTTTTTCCGTAAGAGTTTCTCATAGTATATATGATCAGGAATCCTTCAGGGTTTTCTTCGTGCAACTTCTTTTTTATGTCCTCTCTCTTTGCAATCTCCTTCTCGCCGGTTTTTACCGAGAATTTTATTATCTTCCTGTTGAAGAACTTGTCTTCCTTTGCTTCCTCTGTTTTTATTTCCATGATCAAGCCACTGCAAGTGCGTATTTACCCGGTTTGGTTATGTTTAGTTTCTTCGCCGTTTCCGATTTTTCCGGACTGAATATGTATACAACACCCTTCCATTTTACTGAAAGTTCTTCGCTGCCGCATGAAGGGCACTTCTTTTCTTCTGTTATGAAACTGCAAACCTTACACGCTTTCTCGGTCATATTCTATTTTTTCTCCTTTTTGTTCGTCTTTTCTTCCTTCTTCTTGGTGCCGAGCTTTCCCAGACCTGGCATCCGCATGGTCAGGCCTATTTTCAGCAGGAACTTTGTACTTATAGCAGTTATGTTTGCAACTACGGAATCTCCTATCTTAAGTGCAGTCTTTGTCTTTCTACCTACAAGAGCATTCTTTGAAAAATCGACGAAATCATCCATCGCTTGTGAAATGTGTACTAACCCATCAACAGGACCTATGTTTACGGTAGCGCCTATCTCGCTTATATTCACTACCTGTCCGCGTACAGTCTCGTGCAAAACTGGCAGGTATGATAGTACCTTGAATATAGTGTCATAGTATACCGCAGCATCACCAGGCACTATAACGCCCTCTTCTACACTCTCTATGTCGATAAGGCCGACTATTATCATTTTATCTTCTACGACTTTGCCTAGATAATCCTGTCTTATTCTCTCCTTCAAAGCGTTTTGGCGGTCATCGCCAAGGCTTTTCGGTTCTACTCTTATCTTATCTCTCAGAGTAACTAGCTCGTACATTCAAAATTCCTCAAAATTTTAATAGTTGTCATAACTTATAAACGCTTACCTATTTTAATCTAGATTAATGTATGGGTTTAAATAGGTTTAGTGTGCTTCTTGTCGGGGCAGGTTCTTTGGGCACGGCTATTTTAAAGTTGCTGTGCGAATTAGAGCCGAAAACGGTAGGTATAGTCGACGGTGACATAGTAGAGAGAAAAAATCTTAAAAACCAGCAAATTTATACCGTAAAAGATGTGGTAAACATTACAAACAAAGCCGATGCCTGCGTTAAGGAGCTTTCATCAAAACATAAAAAGACAAAACTAACTTCTTACCCTTTCTACATTACAGATAAGAATGCGGCTAGACTAGTTACAAATTACGACGTGATTATCGATGCTACAGACAGCATACAATCAAGAGCTATTGTAAACTACGCCTGTATTCTTGGGGCTAGACCGCTGTTGATGGTATCTGCAAAAGACGACAATGGGCTTGCTTATATTATTACCGGTGATAGCGCGTGCTTTAACTGTATAAAAAGAAATTCTAATCTTACCGATAATTCGTGTTATTCGATAAGCATCAAACTTTCGAACGCAATAGCGGCTCTTGCAGTCGATGAACTGCTGGCTTATATTGAAAAAAGAAATGGAAAGGCGCAGATACTAGAATTTTCTTTGAAGTCAAACAGGGTAAGCAGATACTACGTGAAAAAAGATGCTGCGTGTGAAGTATGCAATTCCAGGGCGCCATATAAGCAAACCACAAATGACATGTTTATTCACGCTTGCGGAAATGCGCTGAAATTTTCATTTAAGAGAGAACTAGACACAGCAAAATTGAAAGTGATTTTCGGTCACAAAAGCGCCGTCAGAAACGGATATTTAATCCTAAGAGAAGGAAACAAATCGCTTTTCATCTCGAGTTTCGGTGATGTCTTGATGACCGGCTACGACGAGCGTTCCGCGCAGGCGATTCTCTCGAGGATATCCTCCGCGACATAAGAAAGCCGTTTCTTACGAATAATAACATGCTTACAACTATCAAAACGACAGACATGCCAATAAGATAATAGAAATAAGACGATTCCGTGCCGGTTACAGATGAGCCGAAAGTTATACCATATGTATGTGAGCTTTCAACGTTGTTAACCAGGAAATTGCTTATCAATGACAGGGACAGTATTGTTATACCTATGACTAAGCCAGCTATCCCGACAAGTCGAAATGCACCTTTCCCGCGCGTTTTGAATTCCATAACGCTCTATTGTTATCAATGCTTAAATAGAATGCAAATCTGTTATTTATTATGTACGATATTTTGTCATTTGTAGCGAATGGAAGTGTAAACGGCACTAATAACGCCAGTAATGTTACTCATAATGCCACTACAATATTGACGGCACCAGCCCCTGCAGTGTCTCTGCTATATACAGGCATAGAGTCGTTTCTTTTCCCATTCTTACTCGTTTTTGCGATAGTGTATGGTGTACTTGAGAGAAGCAACATATTCCAAGGAAAAAAGGATATAGAATCAATTATAGCATTCGTTTTGGGTATAGTATTCGCTACAACCAACTACACATTGCAGCTGACATACATAATCCTTCCAATAGCAGCGGTTATAGTCGTGATAGTGTTCATGATGATAATCATAGCTTCAACAGTCTATGAAGGGAACATGTCAAATCTACCGAAGAATGCAAGATCGCTCATAGCTATACTGTCAGTCGTAATAGCGATAGGTCTGATATTATGGGTAGTGACCGCGCAGAACTTCGCATTCGCAGGCCTTTCTTCCGCGGCAGCTACACACGCTATAGAGACTTACGCTCCGTATATAGGAGTGTTCGTATTCTTGATAGCGCTTGGAATTTTGGCATTTAAATGAGTTCAATAGCACTACTTTGTAGTTAATACTAGTTTAGAAAGATTTATATACTAATTCCGACAAGTAAACATATGGTATTAGCAAACTCGAGCGCTGGTTCGGTTTATTCAGTAGCGAATACAGCACTAGGCTGGATAACACCTGCTAATGTTACTAACCCTGTCGAGTTCTGGCTTGCATTCCTTCTAATAGCAGTCATAATAAACACAGTTTTGATGAGTGATAAAATAGAGTTTTTCAAAGAAGGTAAAAACAAAGGATCTAGGGTTATAATCTCAATCGTGATTTCATTCTTTGCAGTCACGGTCGTTTGGGTAAATCCAGTATTGGTTTACATATCATCGACCCTCGCGATAACGGTAGTAATATTGGTTGCGATAATAATCGTAGCATCAATTACGGGAATCGATGTAAGCAAAAGCAAAGTAGGTATGTATCTTTTCATAGCTGCTTTAGTCATACTTTTCTTAGGCGGAGGGCTTTTCTCCCACCTTTTCTTACCAGTACCAGGAAGCACTGGCTCGCCAGGAACAACATCAGGAGTTGATACATCTGGTATCTCATCGTTCCTTTCTTCGTCTGATGTATGGTACGCTATGGCCATACTTGTCTTCATAGTAGTAGTTGCTTGGGCGCTAT
The DNA here is from genome assembly GCA_021836125.1 of Nanobdellota archaeon. Taxonomy (GTDB): domain Archaea; phylum Nanobdellota; class Nanobdellia; order Parvarchaeales; family Parvarchaeaceae; genus Parvarchaeum. Next base: position 32,157 of record JAKBJF010000004.1, read on the forward strand.
TAGGTCCCGGCGGAAATGGTCCCAGTGGCCCATCTAAATGATATTGACGTTCAGGGTGCAAAGAAACTATGACATTTGGACTGTTCTCTAATTATGCTGTTTACTACGTACTTGTTTTTGTACTAGTGTTCTCAGTAGTCTATGGAGTATTATCAAAATACAAACTATTCCAGAAATCTGACATCATAGCTCTGATAGCAGTATCCATTGCCGCAATATCGCTTGCGTCGTCTATTTTTGTCGCTTTCATCGTAGCATTTATACCATATGTGCTGGCCATCGTGCTCTTCATATTTCTTGTGCTGCTTGGATACATGTCTGCATTAGGCCCCACAGAAAGCGTTTCTGGTTATATGAGCAGGAGCGTGCTTATACCTAGTGTGGTAATATTTCTTCTTTTCATATTCGGTTTTATAGCATACGGAGCAGCATCATCGACAGTAAATGCAGGGCAGTCATCCAACGCTGTGCCGACTAGCAGTAGCAGCGGTTCTTCGACTAACAGCGGCTCGACATCATCTGGTCCGGCGATACGCTACTCGTTTAGTGATATAAGCTCTACTTACATAATAGAGATTCTTACAAATCCATCCGTGCTATCTCTTATATTAACTATGATGGCAATGGCAATGGGCGTTTATTTCATGACGCGTGAAGACAAAAAATAGTAACTTAGCTACAGCGCTATAAAGCGAAGTTTAGTCTTATATAATACCAAAAAATGTTTTTATCTCTATAAGATTATGGCTATTTAGTAGAATGTCTATGATTTTATATAAGAACAATAGATCACAGTCCGCCCTGGAGTACATGATGACTTACGGCTGGGCCATCCTAATAATAGTCATAGTAGCCCTGATCCTCTACACGATGGGCATATTCAGTCCATCCTCCTCAAGTCAGCCGTTCACCTATCTGGGAAGCACGGAAGTACCAATAACAAACGTAGCAGCAAACTCGACCTTCATGCAGGTAACATTATCAAACCAATATGGCTTCACGATCCACCTTGTAAACGTAACTATCTCAGTGGATGGAAGCACATATACTGCAGTATGTACAAAAGCAGATATCGTCCCAGTAGAATCGGTAAAATGCAACATATCGTCGTCAGGGATACCATTCCAGAACAGCAACGGTCAGATATCCGGCAGGGATGCGGTGACCTTCAGTTCGACCGGAGTATCCTCAGGCACGTTGAAAGCCACAGGCACGTTCACCACACAGGAGACGACCTTACAGTTCGGAAAGATGACCACTTTCACCGCTTTAGCTCTCCCGCCGGGAATAACCTGGGCAGTCACCTATGCGAACACCACCATGTCCTCTTCATCCGACGTAATCAGTTTCCCGAGCAGTGCTATCGGCAACTTCTCCTTCAACGTGTCATCTCCGCAGTATACCCTTGACGGTCAGTGCGGAAAGACGCTCTCTCCTTCGCCTCTCACAGGTCATGTATCAGTCGGCAAATCCAGGAACATAACCTTCTCAGACGTCTGCAACTCCACATTCGTCGAGCACGGTCTCCCTATAGGTCATACATGGAACGTAACCTACAACGGAGTCACCAAACAGGAAAAGACGTTTGGTTATCTTTTTACTGTAAATGATAGTTCAATTAACAGCGCCCAAGCGTATATATTCAATCTCACACTGAGTGCCTATCCAAACGGCGGCAAAGAAGCTTACAACTTCTCTATTCCTCAAAATGGAATAACGATCTCTGCACCAACTCCCAATGGAAAGTACATATTACTTTCTTCTCCCAGTTATGAAAATCTATCTTTATTGAACATCACTTCTAATTTAGTAGTAGCACATAAAAAATTGACATACAGCATTTATAGTATTGTTTTCACCAACAACTCAAAGTATGCGTATCTCGGAACCAGTGCCAGCTATATAATTTTTTTCAATCTCACATCATTTTCAATAATAAAGAACATAAGCTCTGGCAGTTCTCCCCAGATGGTTGTACTGTCGCCTGATGGAAAATATGTATATGCAAGTTCTGAAGGCTCAAATAACATAACAATAATAAACACTTCATCCAATACAAACATCGCTAACGTAAGCCTCAGCAAGAGCAGTTATGTGTATGGCGTTACTTTGAATCCAAATGGCACTATACTGTATGCTCTTGACTTTTACAATGGTTATGAAAATTTGACAACTCTAAACGCTACCGCACCATATAATATAGAACACAATTATGTACACTTTCTTCCGCAGAATTATTACACTCAAGGTTTTATCGAATCCAATTATATTTCTTCACCAGATCAGTTCTTTACATCTTCTAATGGAAGTTACATTTACGTCGCCGCAAATTGGGAAGGAGGTGGAGGTTGCTGCGCAGCGAATTTCTACAAGATATCTACATCCAGTTATACTCAATTAGGAGGCACTGGCATACAAGATATAGGCGAGGGTGCAGTTCTTCCTTCTTATAAAATTGCATATTTCGGATATGGCAGTTCTCAATCGGCGTCAGGTTTAGCAGTATTAAATCTTACCAACCCTTCATGGCAGATAAATTTAGTGACACCTTTCGTACCAAGAGCAGTTTCATTTATGAACCAGTCTTTCATTAAATTCACTACGTCTTCTGCTTCATACACATATTCGATACCGACTCTCGTCAACAGCACTGCAGGATGTTCTACTATATGGACTCCTTCCGTTTCTTCCGGCAATCTTCAAGCAGGTTATTCTACTTTAGTTAACTTTGTGAAGTCAAATAACTGCACGACTACAGTGTTCACAGAGTCCGGTCTTCCCGTAAGTACGGAGTGGACAGCAACGTACAACGGGCTTAGGAAGAGTTCCAACACAAATGCCATATCTTTCCAGACTGGTCTTGGAAGCTTGTCATTCTCCGTTAACGCCTCTTCAATCGTAAATATTTCACAGCCATTGTGCAATTCCACTTATGTCCCGACTCCTTCTTCCGGATCAAATACAGCCGGCTCTCCCCTTTCTGTCTCTTTCTCTTTGACAACAGTATCATGTACTACTACATTCGTCGAGCACGGTCTCCCTGTAGGTCACACGTGGAACGTGACATACGACGGAGTAACAAAGCAGGAGAAGGCAGTCAATCTTTTGCTATTGCCAAACGATACTTCTTTTAATTTGGCGAATAATTCAGTTTTCAACGTTACATCCAATACACAGGCATATAATTTTTCTATTCCACAAAAAAGCATAACATTTTCAGCGACGTCTCCTAATGGCAAGTTCGTTCTGCTAGAGGGCAATCAAAATCTATCTCTGCTAAATACTACTTCCAACAGCATAATTTCGTACAAGAAAATCCCATTCAACGTATACAGCGCAGCTTTCACCGATAACTCGAAATATGCTTATCTTGGCACAGGCAACAATTTCGTTGTTTTCTTCAACGTCACGTCGATGTCCGTGATCAAGAATATATCCGCATCATGTACATACCTTGTGACCTTGTCGAACAACGGCAGGTATCTATACGGCAACTCTCAGTGTTCCAATAATATAACAGTTATCAACACGACATCCAACACGAATATAAAGAACGTAAGCCTCAGTGCAGGCTCTCGTATATTCCAAGTAGCGTTGAATCCAAACGATACTAAATTGTATGTTATGTCATACAATTACAACAACGTAATAAACCTGACAATAGTAAATGCGACGAACCCCTACAACGTAGAATTGAATGACGTCCGTCCTGCTTCTATTAGCGTATGGTATCCAACTTATGAATTCCCCGGACAGTTCTGGGTATCAGATAACGGCAGTTATCTGTATCTTGTCCCATACTGGTTTGACTGTTGTTCCGCGACTTTGTATAAACTTTCAGCATCTTCGTTTTCTATTCTTAGCCAGGCAGGCATGGACCCGCCCAGTGAAGGTTCGCACACGAATAATCAAGCATTCTTTGCCACCTATGGCATCTATAGCTTCTTCTATGATGTTAATCTCATGAATATGTATCCAGGAGTGTATAACACGAGGATGAAGACATATGCTCTCGCGCTTCTGAACCAGTCTTTCATTAAATTCACTACGTCTTCATCTTCTTATTCTTTCTCTATAGCAACACTTTCTAATTCTTCTGGTGGTCATACGACAACGTATACGCCTTCTCCGACTTCCGGCAGTCTTCAGGCAGGATACTCGCTTCTTGTTAATTTCGTGCACTCTTATGTCTAATATATTTTGTAGTAATTTCTAAAATCGCTGTTGAATAATGCTAATTCTTCTTGAGAAAAAGTCAAATTAATATTTGCATAATTATCAATTATGCTTTTAATATTATCTGATTTCCCTTGCAGCCTACACAGAGTTATATGTGGACTGAAACTCCCTTCGGGTTTTAAGCCTAATGAATTGCACAATGAGTTATACTGTTCTCTTAAATCAGTGACTACATTTGCGAATATAACGCGCGGTCTTTTTAATGAGGGAAAAACGCCCAAGCTGGAAATTTCTATCCTTAATTCTCTGATAGATATTGATTTTATTGATGATATGATATTCTCTGTGGATATCGTCGTATCACCTAAAAATAGGAACGTTATATGTAGTTTTTCCCGGTCTACAAAATTGCCGTTTAATTCTGCTTTCAGTTCTTTTTCTACTGTAGTTAATTTGTCTTTTATACTGTCGGGAAGTTCTATTGCAACGAATAGTCTTTTCATTTAGCAGTTTCTACAGAATCTATCTCGCCGTCGCCGTCTATATCATATCCGCGCACTACGGTGTACCACGCAGCTTCATCATTGTAAGCTCTAAAAGTGGAATCGGCGAATCGAGTGGCGCCAAGCATAGCTGCAAGGGTTCCTGTGTTTCTTATGCCGCCTATTATTATTAGGTCTTTGGACTTATCAAAAGGGTTATGTATCTTTTCTATAGTTCCCTCATAATCTCTGCCGTGCAACCCAGTCTTGCCTTTAAGCATCCATCCCTCTTCCTTTACGAATTTTAGCGGTAAAAACGTGTTTACGTCTCGTGTAATAAGATTAGTCACTGGACCTCCTATGAGAATCAGGTTTTCCTTGAACATATTTCTTCCTATTATGTCCGTGTCAAGTTTTATCGGGAATACCTTCGGCAATTCGCAGAACTGGCCTAAGTACATGCCTAAGTATATTGCAAAGTGCGTATCTCTGGATATAGCTTTGTACTCGCCGTGCGGATCCGGAGACCCTACGCATATGTATCCGTTGAATTTTCCGTCCTTTATGAATTTTCTGTAGAATTTAGCGACGTTTTCGTTGTTTATGCTCTTCTCCCTTAAGTCAAGTCTTTTCTTCTGGTCATACACTTCAAGTGCGAAAGAACTAGCAAGACTCTTGTAGTTGTTTGTAATGATGCCCTTTTTATTAGAGCTCGAGATTACTTCGATCATGCCCGTTTTTTCCAACGTTTTTATCGCGGAGTATACCTTCTTTTTGTCGAGTTTAAGCTTCTTTGCTATCTCTTCCTGCGTGGAAGGCTTTTCAATCAGGCTCTTAAGGACCAATACCGCATATTCATTTGCTACGCTTTTAAGCTGATCCAGATTCTCTAACACTTTTACATCACTCGCCAGAAAATCCTTGCCATCCGTCTTTATAATGTAAGTCTTCATATCACTTTTATTATAGAGCAATGAATCCTATTTATTAATATCTTTTTGGAAGCTAAAATGCATATCCATGAACTATAATAGTCTAGTCTGAAACCTTTTTTATATAAAATGGCGCCAATACGCATTATTTGGCTGTTCACGAAGAAATGGCCGTAGTTACCCTCAGACCCCAAAAAATCAAAATTAGACGAAGATACGTTTAAATACTAGTTGTATTCTAACTAACCTTGTAATATTTTCAGATTCGAAATATGTGCGGAATAATAGCTTACAACGGGCAAGACAACGCCGTTCCATACCTTATGGACGGCATACGTAACCTTGAATATAGAGGCTACGATAGCTGCGGGTGCGTTCTTGATGGAAATAATAATAAACTTATAATCAAGAAAGACACAGGCAGGATAGACGAAGTAATAAAGAAGTATGATATCGGTAAATACTCTTCTACAAGAGGCATATTTCACACAAGATGGGGCACCATAGGCGACATAACCAAGGAAAATGCCCACCCATTCGCAGACTGCATGGAGAAAATAGCGGTCGCGCACAATGGTATAATCGAAAATTGGGAGGAGCTAAAAGCCGGACTTATGGCGCATAAATTCAAGTCGGACACCGATACCGAAGTGTTGGTTCATTTTCTTGAGGAAAAACTTAAAGAGGGTTTGCCAATAGAAGATGCGGTGAAACTACTATTTTCAAAAATAAAAGGACTTTCGTCCTTCGTCATAATGGATAAGGATTCCGACGACTTGATAGCCGTGAAGAATGGTTCTCCTCTAGTGTTAGGAATATCTAAAAACGGAACGTTCGTTTCCAGCGATGTGCCATCTTTCTTAAAATACACAAATAAAGTGATTTATCTTATGGATGGAGATATGGTACGTATATCAAAGAGCGGATACGCTATAGATAATCTTCTAGACAACAAAATGAAACACCAGGTGTCTACAGTAAATTTTTCAATAAAAGACATAGAAAAGGGCCGGCACAAGCATTTTATGATAAAGGAAATACTTGAGCAGCCTAATCTTATAAGAAAGTTCGAATCGACGGATTTTTCCAAAGTTTATGCAGCTGCAGATCTAGTTAAATCCGCGAGAACCGTGTATATATTGGGTGCCGGGACATCCCATTACGCAGGAATGCTGGGCGCAAAGTTTTTCCTGGAGAATGGTATACAGGCTGTGCCAATACAAGGACAGGAGATACTTACTTATTTGAAAGTTATTTCCCCAAGGGACGTTTTCATAATAATATCACAGAGTGGAGAAACGGCAGATATAATAAGTGCGCTGCCTCTGATAAAAAACAACAAAAAGATAGGACTCATAAACAATGAGAGCTCCACGATTGCACGGGAAGTCGATATATTCATAGACATAGGCGCAGGCCCCGAAAAGGCCGTTGCATCAACAAAAGCGTTCACGTTATCCTCTCTCTACACGGCCTTTATAGCAATGGCGGCATCTGGCAGGATAAACGAGGCGTTCAAAGACTTAAGACTTCTTAATCTTAACATGTATAATCTGCTAGTACCGTCTGTGAACAGAGCCATAGATACAGCGGCAGAAAAACTAAAGGAAATGGACGATGTCTTTTATCTTGGTAGAGATCACGACTATGTACTGTGTATGGAAGGCGCACTAAAACTCAAAGAGATAGCCTATGTCCATGCAGAAGCCATAGACGCTGCGACATTTAAACACGGGCCATTGGCATTGATTTCAAGCGACAAATATTCGATAGCGTTGGTTTCCAATAGGTTTAGGGATGCCACAACACACAATTTAGAGGAAGTCAAGGCTAGAAAGGGCAAGATAATAGGAATATCAGACAAACCGTCAAATACCTTTGACATGTTCATAAGGATACCGGATGCGGGAATGTTTACTTTCGTGTTTCAGGCTATGGCTTTGCAGCTCCTCGCATACAAAACTTCTCTGCTTAAGGGAATAGACTGTGATCATCCAAGAAACCTAGCAAAGGCAGTTACCGTAAAATAAACATTACCGCTTTAAGACTATCTTAGACTAATATTCAGAATAATAAGGACCTATAATTTGCATACTTATAGCCTGGAACCATAACAGAAATAAATACGCAAGTTTCGTTAATTATCGTATGGCCGCGATAGTTTAGTGGTAGAATAAGAGGCTGTGGCCCTTTTGACCTGGGTCCGAATCCCAGTCGCGGCCCTCTTTTGATGGAACTAAGGTTATTCCCTATAGACATAGATTATGTCGTTATTGAGGAGAGGCCGGTTATCCGGATATTCGGTTTAACTGACAAAGGCGAAAAAAAGATCGTGTACGACGATTCCTTTAGACCTTACTGCTACATATCTGCGACAAAGGACAGGATAGAGTCAGCTGTAAAGCAGTTTCCATTCGTTAAGCAGATAGACGAAATTTCAAAGAAAAGACTGGGCAAAGACATCACAGTAAGCAGGGTTTTTACCGCACTACCAGAGGACGTACCAAAACTTAAGACGCTTGGCATGAACACGTACGATGCAGACATTCCATTCTACAAGAGATATTTCTTGGACCACAACATCGGTACATTCACCGAATTGAAACTAGACATGGATGGCGATTATGTAAAAGAGATAACGGATGTTTCGAACGGCAACCCGCCGCTTAAGGCGATAGCAATAGACATAGAGACGTTCTCCAAGAAAAATTTTCCAGATCCACGTGAAGACCCCATACTTGCAATATCGATAGCAAATTACGGCGTGAAAAAGTGCATAACTTGGCTTGATGCTAAAGGGGACTCTATAGAAAGAGTAGCAGATGAGAGGGCTCTTCTGAAACGGTTTTCGGAATATGTATCTGAAAGTCATGCACAGGTTATAATAGGCTACAATTCAGACAGCTTTGATCTGCCTTACATAAATACCCGAGCAAGCGTTCTCGGAATCAAGCTGCTTTTTCAAGGTTTCGGTATAAAAGTCAAGGAAGGAAAGCGAAAAACATCAGAGATAAACGGGCTGATTCACATAGATGTTCTAGATTTTATACGCAACATTTATGCAGTATACAATCTGAAAACAGAAATGCTTACTCTGGATGCTGTAGCTCAGGAAATGTTGGGTGAAAAGAAGAAGTCCTTTGATTGGAACAAGATAAGCGAAATCTTTTCGAACGCTGAACTAGCTACGAACTTGTGCGAATATTGTGCGCACGATTCTTACATTACTTATAAGATATATGAAAAGCTGTTTCCTTTGCTTTCAGAGTTAAACAGGCTTATCGGACAATCTCTTTCAGACGTTTCCAGAATGACTACGGGCGCTGCCGTGGAACACCTTATAATGAAAAAGGCAGTGGAAACCGGTGAGTTAATCCCGAATAGGCCGTCAGAATTTGAGGTGGGCGACAGATTAAGGCACGTAAACGAGGGCGCATTCGTGTATCAGCCAAAACCGGGCTTATATAAGGATGTTTCAGTGTTCGATTTTCGCAGCCTTTATCCAAGTATAATAGTTTCTTATAATATTTGTCCATCCACCATGGTACGCACAGAAGGTAACATATCCTTTTTAGGTAAAGAAAAACGACAGGGCCTTATACCGTCTATACTGGATAATATACTGGTACTTAGGACTGATGCTAAAAAAAGGATGAAGGTGGACGATAGTCCGGCGCTAAAAGCAAGAGTTATGGTACTGAAGCTTATAGCGAACGGGTTTTATGGGTATCTTGGGTATTATAATGCGAGATGGTACTGTTTCGAATGTGCCGGAGCAATAACGCGTTTCGGGCGAGAATATGTACACAAAGTTATAGATGAGGCTGAAAGCCACAAGTTCAACGTTATATACGCAGACACCGACAGCAGCTTTCTTGCGGGAGAAAGCGACTCTTTAAAGGTTGATGCCTTCTTAAAGAGCATAAATTCGAAGTTACCGTATCCAATGGAGTTAGAACTGCAGGGTATTTACCTTAGGGCAATTTTCGTTAGCGTAAAAGGCAGCGGCCAGGGTGCAAAGAAAAAGTATGCCATGGTCGATTCAAATGGAAACCTAATCGTAAAAGGATTTCAATCAGTACGAAGAGATTGGTCGGTGATTGCAAAGGAGACACAGACGACGGTGTTGCGAAAAATATTAATAGACGACGACGTAAACGCAGCACTTAATTACGTAAGAGAAATAATATCAAATTTAAAATCGGGTAAAGTGCCTTTAGACAAGTTAGTAATACTCACACGATTGCACAAGGAACTTTCCAGTTACCAGCAGAAAGGCAGACACGTTTCGGCAGCATCGCGCAGCGGTGTAAAGTTCTCAAGCGGTGACACAATAAAATATATAATAGCAAAGGGCAAAGGAAAGGAACCTGTATCTGAAAGAGCGCTGCTTTATGATATAGCCGTAGAGAGCGGCACAAAATATGACTCTGAATATTACATAAAACAGCAGGTTTTACCTTCTGTATCTCAGATATTTTCAGTGCTTGGTTTCATGGATGAGGACATAGTAGGAGAAGGACAAAATTCTTTAAATAACTTCTTTGTCTAGCACTATAATCATGGAAAAAAGCGAAAAGGAAAAATGGATACTGGCTGGCAAAATAGGCAAAGAGGCTCGGGATTTTGGCGTATCTTTAGCCGAACCAGGTGCAAAACTTCTTGATATAGCGCTAGCAATAGAGAAAAAAATATCCGATGCTGGTGCAAAGCCTGCCTTTCCGCCTAATTTGTCCCTAAATTATTTTGCAGCACATTACACTCCAAAATTCAAGGACGCCACCGAACTTAAAAAAGGAGACCTTCTCAAGATAGACGTAGGTGCGAGTGTTGACGGTTATCTTTCAGATACCGCCGCGACCGTGTTAGTCGGAGGCGGAGAGAACAAGGTATTAGACGCGGCCAAGGAAGCGCTCAGTAATGCTATAAAGAAAGTTAAGCCAGGTATCAGGATAGACGAAATAAGCAAAACGATAGAAGAGGCCATAAGAGGCAAAGGCTGCAATCCGATAGTGAATCTAGGAGGGCACGGGATTGAAAGATATTCCATACACGAGGCCGATTTCATACCGAATATCAGGGGAAATAGCAGTCACATGATAAAAAAAGAAGGGGCATTTGCCATAGAACCGTTCGCAACCGATGGAGGAGGTTACGTTGTCGATAGCCCAGAGGTACAAATACTTATGTTAGTAGAAACTAAGCCGGTTAGAAGCCAACTTGGAAGACAGATACTTGACTTTATAGCTTCAGAATATAACACGCTTCCGTTTGCGAAAAGATGGATACTCGAAAAGTTTGGTATTATGGCAGAACTAGAACTAAAACCACTGGTAAGTTCCGGCGCGCTTTATGAATTTAACGTGTTAAAAGAACAGCAGAATGGTAACGTCGCACAGTTTGAACACACACTGCTCATTGATGGTAATGAGGTGACAGTAACAACAGAATAGTATGGGTGTAAAGCTTCAGGGACTCGCTTCGCCTAGGAAAATAAACGTTAATGATTTATCTGGCAGAGTAATAGCGATAGACGCTTTCAATTGGATATATCAGTTTCTCACTACAATAAGGTTGGCCGACGGGTCTCCTTTGTCCGACAAGAACGGAAAAGTGACCAGTCACTTGAATGGTATATTTTATAGGTCAATGAACCTTTTGAGTGCCAATGTAGTACCATGGTTCATATTCGATGGAAGTTATCCAAAATTCAAACAAAATACTAATCTGGAAAGACAAAAAGCAAAAGAGCACGCCGCAAAACTTGCAGAGGAAGCGGAGACAGAAGAAGAGCGTGCGATGTACCTTAAACGTACAGTAAAAGTAGATGATTACATAATATCCTCGTCTAAAGAACTCCTATCACTATTAGGGATCCCCATATATCAAGCTCCTGCGGAAGGTGAGGCACAGGCTGCCGGATTAAACAAGGATAACATAGCTTATGCCGTCGCTTCACAAGATTATGATACGATACTTTTCGGCGGAGAAAGAATAGTAAGGAATCTTAGTATAACCAATAAAAAGAAACTGGCAGGAAAAGGCGTAACCGTAACTGTAAGTCCAGAGATGATAGAGTCTAGAAACATATTCTCGTCTTTAAACATCAATCGCGAGCAGCTGATAACCCTGGCTCTTCTCATAGGAACGGACTATAATTCCGGAGTTAAGGGAATAGGACCCAAAAAAGGGCTCGCTTTGGTAAAAAAAGACCCAGTAGAAAAAATACTTAAGAGTTACGATTTCGATGCAGAATATCCGATAAGCGAAATATTCGAGTATTTCATGAACCCTGTTGTCGATAAAGTTAGCGAAAAGCCGGTTATTAAGTCCGTCTCAAAGGATAAACTAATAGGATTTATGTGCGATGATCACTCGTTCGGCAGCGATAGGATACTGTCGTATTTAGAAAAAATTAATAAATCAGACAATCTTTTAACAGACTATTAGCTATGGAAACCGACGACTTGCGCGAAAGATACTTAAAACAGAAGGATAAGATGTCCAGAGTAATCTCGGAACTTCAAGTGCTTAGCAATTCGAACGAATCAAACGATTTCCTTAGTATGGCAAACAATTATTTCAACGATGCGGCTTACTTTGAATCTGCTAACAACTTCATACTTGCTTTTGAAGCGATTGTTATCAGCTGGGCTTACGTCGATGCCGGTATAAAAGCTGGTTTTTTTACCGTCCCAGAAGAGTTAAAAAACTACTTTACTACAGAATAGTAATATTTATATACTATAACACTGCTAAAGAATAGTGTACGATGGAACAAAGAGAACGTGTATCAGCTGCAGTCGTGCTTATAATCTTTCTTATAGGAGCTATAATCGCTTATCTTATAATAATACCGCCTCCGACAAGCTACAGCTTGGTGTTTGGTAATTTCTCTTCGAGTAGTTCCAGCGGATCACATACTCCTCCACCGGTTCAACAACCAGGGTTTTTCTATAATCTTACTTCTTACGTGGGAGGTAATCCAATAAGCGAGAATCTTACGTATCCGGTCGGCACATTCGGCGTGTTTTATAACGAAGCTAACTCAACTTTATCGACGCAGGGCTCTTTTAGCCTGACATCATCTTTGATAGGCTCTGCATCTTACAACGTAGGTGTAAATACCAATACGCAGGATACGTATTTTCTTGTAATGAACATAAGCTCTGTATCAGGTCCGCCTATTCTAAAGGTCGCTCTCAATGGTAATTATTTCTACCAGGAAGCTCCTTCGTCAGGCGTAGTCGTGCTTAAGATGCCGCAAGCTAACAGTGGGAAGAACACGATATCAATCTATAACGATTTAAACGGCTTTGCTTTTAGTCAGTCGATAGACTTTAACAGCATATCTGTAATACAGGAATCGCCTAACAATGTGTCGAGTGTGAATCAGGTTGTAATACCGACTTTTGATGGATTAGGCAACTTTTATGTACAATACACCCCGATAGGAACGGGAAACCTGAATGTTGGCCTTAACGGCTATACTTTGTCTGCTGCTGGTCAGAGCAACGGCACTCCAATGACAATACGCGTCCCGCCATCTGTGATAGACCAGATGATACCTACCGGCAGTTCACCTATACTCCCTATGAATTTTGAGTTAGGATTCATCGTATCTCCGAATAGCAGATATGAAATAGCAAATGCTGCAATGGTATATCAGACGCCATATCTTGCACAGAACAATTTAACGATCCCTTACACCGTTCAAGTCTCCAACTCAGACTATGTTCTTACGCTGTACGTTAACAGTATAATAAAATCAGGTAACATAGACTTTACGGTTTATCCGTCTGGCGCTACATTTAACATGTCCTCCAGCAAATTAACCACCGGAGAGAATGTCCTTGTGCTTCCCTACAGCGATTTCGCAGGTTCCCAATCAGGGAACAGCTACACAGGTACTATAACTATGACTTCCGACGGCCTTGTAATACCAGAATATATCTCATTAAGATCGACACCTTAATTTCCAATTAAAGGCCAATATTTTCAGCGATAGAGTTTTAAACGGGCATTGTGTTTTGATATTATGGCTATCATTAACGGTCCAAAGGCAAATCCGCCACCACAAGGACCCGGCTGGAAATGGAATAATGCTCTTAATGCATGGATAAATCCAAGACTTAACATGGCATTCTCACAAGGAGGATATTTGACTATAAAGGATTTGTATAACAAACAAGCGCAGGTTCAGACCCCAACACCACCGCCCCCCCCCCCCCCCCCCCCCCCCGCTGCGACTCCCGGACCATCTCCTTCAAACACGCAAAAAGTGGAGCTGAAAGCGGAAAAACAGGAAGCAAATGCGATGACCGAATTCTTCAAAGCTTTGTCAGGCGGTAAAAAAGCGAAAGAAAAAATAGGCAAACGTCATTGGCTTGTCATAATAATGATTCTGATATTTATAGGACTTATAGGAGCGTTCTTCTATTCCCTGTCGTCGAGTCACTCCGGTATATTCTCTTATCAGGCAGAGTTTTATTATAGCCCATATTTATCGGCCATAGGAAGTTTCCTGACACCCATAACTTCGCTGACATCGGAGGCATCGTGCGTTTTAGGGGGTTTTAGCGGAGGATCGAATTTTTACAACTGCTTTTATACTTCCACAAAACCGGTAGTCCACAATAACGCGACGTTCACGTCCTTTGTAAGCATATCGACACCGGCACAGACACAACAGCTTATATTAAACACGATTTCGGGCATTACGCCCCAAAGTGATCCGCAGTATGTGTATTATACAATAAGGAACGTAGGCAACACAGAACTTGGGCCGAACTCTCCAAATAAACTTCTTGTAAGTTTGTCGTGCTCAGGAACGACGCAACCGAGCGTTTGCAGTAACTATACAGAACCATCTTCCTCTCAGAATTCCCCGCTTTTCACTCCACAACCATTCCAGACTTTATTTCCAGGACAGCAGTTTACTAATTCTACAAATCTCGCAGTATATTGTCCATCTGTAAAGAGTATGAGACCTCCAGCGCCGATTCAGGTTAACATAGTTTCGACAGTAACGAATTATCCTTCCGCTACGGTATTTCCTATAGTCTTTGTGAACAAACAGTACGTTAAGACACTAGTTTCCTCACAGCAGTCATTCTACGCGCAGCAGCCGTCAGAGGACTTCGTGAGCCCGGGTCCTGTAGAAATAGTAGCTAACTATCAGGGACAAATGCCGATACTGAATTCGACAAAGCTTATACCAATAACCATACAAATGACAAATTCAGGTCAGGGGAACGCGGCGATAAATTCGTTCGATGTTTTCTTCAATAGTACAGACTTTTCAGCCTCTTCGCTCATTGTCGGAGGTTACACTATAAATACAGCCGGCGACTGCAAACCAGCGACCGCCAGTACTATTTTAAGTTTCGACCTGCCAGGAACAGGATACATGGACTGTAAAGTGCCTTCAAGCTACTTCAAGGCAGGTATAAACACTGTGATCAACCTTAACCTCAATATGGTCAATTTCAATTCAAACTTCCATTTCGATACGCTGCCAATAATACTCTATACAAACTATAACTACTCACAGTCACAGGCGGATACGCTCAATATAGCTAATTATACGCAGGGTTGTACGAGTTGATATGGAAAAACTTAATAAAAAAGGACAGAATGCACTTTTGGTACTTATAGTGATAGGAGTCTTTATAGTCGTGATATTCTTCGTGCTTCCATCGTTTTTGAACGCAGGATCTAGCAGATACAATGGTCCCCTTTCACAGGGAGTAATAGTGTCGGCCGTAGATATACCTTCACAAGTATCAGCAGGCTCCACATTTGTAGCGACATTCAGTATATCAAACAATCTTAACGGCAATAATGCAAACAACGTTCTTTTTTGCCTGGACGATTTGGGGCTCGTCGCCAATACTTCAAATACATGCCTAAGCATACTTAGTTTAGCGTCAGGGTCCACGTTACCAGAAAAATTCTTCTTAAAGGCGCCTTCAGCCAGCCAGTATGGAAACATACCGTATGCTCAGTATATAGGTTATTACCTTACGTTCTCCTATTCGACAGGTGCACAGCAATCTGTTGAATTTGCATCTTCTTCTTCGACTAGTTATCCCGCACCATCCCTGTCTTCATCGGGTCAAACAGCAGGTCCTTTGGAGATAAGCAGTACTACACAATCCCAACCAGTATTATATGGGAGCGGCGGACAGCTTGCCGATGGCCAATTCATAGTGAGCCTGAATGACATAGGAAATGGAATAATATTAGGAAACGCAACGGTTTATATAACAATAGAAAAAGCGATAGTAAACTTTGTAAACGTTCCTACGGAATTTAAACTCGTAAACTCAACATCGCTCACGGATACTTATTCCATAAACCAGACCGTAGGCGCAAATACAGCACAATTACCAGCTTTAACCTTTACGCTCAATAACACGGAATACAATTATCTAACTTCAAACAGCATACCATATGTTAGCTCTCAGATACAAATGTCAGTGAGTTATACATATGAAGAGGATGGATTTTACCCAGTATCGTTCGATACTCAACCTTGAATTGTCAACTTTAAATAGTCGTATTCCCAATAATTAATTATGTCCAATAAAATAGCTGCAAACAGCGGAATGGTATTGGTTCTGATCCTTGTATTAATCATTGCTGTAGCTTTCCTTTATTTATCACCAAACTTATCTAATTTGATTCCAGGTAGTGGAGGTCCTGGCGGAAGCGGTAATCCCGGGGAATTCAGCGTTTTACCGTCAATACAGTCCTCTTCAGTGTTAGCTGGAAGGTCAACACAAATGGTCCTTACTTACTTCAATCCATATTCCGAAGCGATGAACATGGTCGCCGTCGTTAATGTAAGTCAGGTGAACTCGATATCGGTCTCGCCTAGCACAGTTTCATTATCGCTTCCAAAAGACATGCAGAGCGTAGCGACAGTCGCGTTTAACACAACGTGTCTCAATGCTCCGGCAAATTCTAATTCAGTGTTTTCATTCCTCGTTTCAGGGTTTTCGCAGACAATAACTAGCTCCATAGTGACGTATCCGACAGGCACGGCTTCAGATCTTATCCCTAACTCAGCTACAGGCTTTTCAAACCAGGAACTGATGTCCTTATCTGCTTCGCCTATACAAATAGTAACTGGCGTGTCCCAAAATCAACAGCAAACATCTCCAAATACGCTCAATATCCTTGTTTCGCCAAATTTACCAGTAGGCGCGACGACTAAAGAGCCAACCACCTCAAGCGGATTCTCTCCAAGTGCAGCCAATAACCAGTTGTCTTCACTCGAAGTGTCTCTGAGCAACAGCAGCGGACAAATAAGCAGCGCGTTTCTGCAGTATAACGGTCAGAACATTAATCTTGTAGCTTCAACTTCGAACCCATCCGTGTTACAATACACTCTAAATAACGTGCAACTATCATTATTGCCTAATTCAGGATTAGCACTGGTTGTAACCGCAAAGAACATAGGCGGTGTAACGTCGGAGAACATAGTAAATGTGACAACCACTTATAACTATTTCTTCTCGGAATTAGGCCCTTCGATAAGCTGTCAATAAGAAACTATTAATTCTATACTAGTGCATCTTATTATATGAATCATAGTGGTCAGTCGGCTGGCGTATTTCTTATAATAATACTTGCAGTGGTAGTCATAGGATTTTTGTATTTTGAAGGTTATCTATCATTTCCGATCGGAACAAGTCAGAGCGGAACACCCAGTTCACCCGTACCGATCTCAGTAAGCGGTTCCTTGTCATCCCCGTCAGTGTATACAAACCAGAACTTCTCATTTATAGCACAGATATCGAACAGTTGGACCGTTCCAGTCACAGTGTCTGCCATACCGTATGGGTGCCCGTTCATAACGGCTTCGTCAAAAGACGTTTCTATTTTCCCTAATGCTTCGAGCACGTTATCATGGTCGTTTTCTTCGCCTTCTCAGGCGTCATGCCAGATACAAGTTACTGCGTGTTTTAATGCGACATCGCATGCTTATTATCCTTTCACTATAAAGAATGCCACGTTTACGGGGTCAGCGCCTACCAGTTCACCGACATTTGGCATAGCTCCTTTGAGCATATCTCTTAATGGTTTTAATCCGGTGTTTCAGGCATACCCAACAAAACGCAATCAAACGCTCTATGTCGGCGTTGCCGCAGCATCTACCGTTGGCAACGTTAAAAACGGTACTCTTAAATGGCTCGACATTGCAGTAAACGGGCACGCGTCTCTTTCTCTTCAGCTTATCGCTCCATCAGGATTGTGGGGGCCATATTATGACACTAACATAAATATCACGCAACAAGGCGCGAATTCCGCCTTTATACAATTCGGTTCAATAAATATCCCATTATATATTGGTATACCGAACACAACGCCACAAGGGGGTTTCTATTCTGATAATAGCCTAAATATAACTGCAGGATACGAATATTGTGTAACTTCATTGCCAGTCTCGGTATCAATCCAGTGAATCTTAATAAAGACTATCTATGAATTCTTTTTCGTTTTTACTGATATTCGCCGGTATTACAAGGGATACAGGGGGTTTCAGAGATACTTGCTCGTTTGATAGTTTGATAAATCTTTGATCCTCGCTTCCGATTCTAGACAGCACTATAACGTCATCCCAAGCAATTATATGCTTATCTCTTTTATCTTCGATGCTCTTTAGTATCTTGACTGCCCCTTCATATTCTAAGAACTCAGTTTCGCTTTTTGCCTCCAGTAACACGAGAGTATGCAGGCCTGCAGATATGTTCTTCTCTATAATATCAAAAAAGCTTTCCGGCTTGAAGTTTTCACTATATATAGGTATACTAGCAGTCGCACCGAATCTGTAAAGGGATAATCCGCTTTCAGATATCGCGGAAAAGATGCTGGACGCGTGCACCACTTTATACTTAATGCCGGCGTCGATACATTCCTTTATAAGCGTTATATCGGTAGTCGCAGCCAAAGGATCGCCAGGCACTAAAAAAGCGACAATTTTTTCCTTCGCCCGTTTTATTAAAAAATCGCTTTCAACTTCTTCTCTAGAAAGGGCTATTATCTTCTTTTTTATTTCTTCTTCCAAACGCGGCTTGTACGATATATCGTTAAGATTTGTATATCTTTCAAAATAAATTTCATCGCATTCTTTTAGAATATTCACGGCTCTGAGCGGTATATCCGTTAAGTAATAAATACCGGTACCAATTAAGTATAGCATATGACGTATTATTCACTAGAATTAATATTAGTATTTTCTCTTGTTATACTTTTTTTGGCTTCATATTTTGACATAAAATCAAGGGAAGTTCCAGATACACTCAGTTATATCCTTATCATTG
Source organism: Nanobdellota archaeon (assembly GCA_021836125.1). Taxonomy (GTDB): domain Archaea; phylum Nanobdellota; class Nanobdellia; order Parvarchaeales; family Parvarchaeaceae; genus Parvarchaeum. The sequence continues at coordinate 51,081 of JAKBJF010000004.1, forward strand.
GCGGATTGATATTGCAGGCAATAAACGCGGCTTTTTTCTCGTCTTTCTCACAGATAATTTTTATGCCGATTGCGACTGGCGTGCTTTTTGGATTCTCATATGCAATGTATCGGGCAGGACAATGGGGCGGTGGCGACGTTAAGCTTATGCTCGGGTTAAGCACAGTATTCACATCTCTATCCTGGTCTAACAATTCGTCCTTCATAAGTCTGTTTATAAATGTGCTGATTTTCGGAGGTTTGTACGGCTTGTTTGGTACGATTGCACTGGGCGTGATACGATTCAAGAAACTAATTAAATTTTTGCATTTGTACGACGCAGCTATTTTGGTTTCTGGTGCAGTAATAATGTATTATCTACTGACTTATTTACCCGAACCCATAAATTTTCTTGCTGCATTCGCAGGCGTGATATTTCTTTCGATGAGATATATATACATAATAGCCGAAAATCTGATGTTCATGAACGTGCCAGTGTCAAAACTGACAGAAGGAGACTGGCTTGCTTCGGATGTTTTAGATAGCAAAGGAGATAAAATAATCGGTCGAAGAAACATAGGATTAGTGGAAGAAGACATACAAAAATTGAAAAAAGCAGGACTTAAAGAAGTTCTTGTAAAAACAGGGTTGCCGTTTGTTCCGGGTATATTTTTAGGCGCGCTTATAACCGTTATATTAGGCAATCCACTACTGTCTATGTTATTATCTTCATTTTCAGCTCAGGTTTGAGTCTAGTTAAATAATGATTCGTCTCTTCCTAACTTCACCTTGC
>JAKBJF010000016.1 GCA_021836125.1 Nanobdellota archaeon
TAGCGCTGTTTTGCTTCGTGTTGCCTAAGACCATTATAATATTCTTCCTTAAATTTATCAATTACCGTGCTAGGAATATCCATTGCTGCTAAAGCCTTAATCGGATCGTATAAGGTATCTCTTCTTGAAAATAATTTGCCATCTATCCCAATTATTGCTCTTGCAACCTTTTCCCGGTTAAGATCAAAAGTTACTACTAAGCTCTTAGCCTTATCTAATTTCTGGTTTTCAAAGTTTTTTCTTACATAATCAATTAATTGATCTTCTACGATTTCTCTACCTTGTGGCCATTTATTAAGTAAATTATTAATACAAGCGCCAAAAGCGTGAGTGTATCCATCATCAAAAGAATCATGGTACCATCCGATTATAGCAACCCTTACTGCCCTTTCCACCACCTTTTTTCCTTTTCACTAAATGTTCGTACTAGAGAAATCATACTCTTCTTTAAAATTGCTTGTGTAATAGCTACCTGCTTATTCCAGTCTGCCTTATACCTGCTTCTTTCGGCTCTTTTAGCTTTCAGACCCTTCAAACCTTTTTCTTCAACAAGCCTAAGTTCGCCTACCAGTTCCGAACCTCTAATCTAAACTTGAATACTTTTCTGTCTCTACTCTCTTCGGTCCACGCGTTAGTTAGTTTAAATACACCGTCATATGACCAGATACCATCTCTTATCTTTTCATAGACTTTGACCATCTCTGGTGTGTGATTGCCTTCTTTGAATTCTTTCGCAGCGAGGAAAAATAGCCCATTTTGAGTTAACTTTGTACCGTCTTCATACATCTCCTGATCTACTAGTTTAGGACTTTCATTCTTTTTTCTAGGCACGTCGTGGCCTTCGTAAATAAGGATTTTCCCGTTTTCTTCTACGCGATTCGCATAAGGCGCATTTTCCTTAAACTCATTAATATTACAGTACTTCTGCCTCTCAACCTGTAATTCATTCCTCTTTGTAAACTAACTCCTTCTGCTTGGCACATTTTCTAATATGAAATTACTTCCCCTACGCTTAACAAGAGATTACACCTATGCTACTTTATAGATTAATCCTAGATCTAAAGAAGTTTTCGGTGTCTCTGTCCATAAAATAGATATAACAACCCTTCATACCTCTAGTCAAGAGAACACGATATACACTTTTAACATATCTCAAAAATTCGATGTTCTTCTTTCTCAATTGTGGATCTGCAGATCTTTTAGGGTTTCCTACCCATTTCTTATCATTAGTATTGTAAACTAAATCTGGTCCGAATATTACCCCCACATAATCAAATTCGAAGCCCTGAATTGTATAAATACTTCCAACTTGTGCTACGCCTTTAGGATCATAGGCCCATAGCGAAGCTCTAGGTATCCCAGGAGCAAGTTTTGCTGCATCGTTCTTAGCTTCCCAAGTCATTCTAAAATCCCCAATAACAACATCTTCCTTTAGAGTACCGTCTGGATTAGGATTGCTCCAAGGCCAACAAAAACCAGCTACTAGCCTAGCAGAATTCTCTTTTTCCGCATTCTTAGCCTTTATAGCGTTATAAAGCTCCTGCGGACTATCAAATATCTTAAAGTCCATTTTTTCGTTCTTTGTAAGATAAAGGTGATCTGTTTCTCTTACATCGAGGATATTGTCGACCCAATTTATATAACCATCAGAACCGCTGCATCTAAATTGAGTTTGTAGTTCAAAATCAAAAACATCCCCATCATTAATACCAAGCTTTTGCGCTGTTTCTTTTATCAGTTTTGTGCTGCCAATTTCATCAGGCCTTACTAATTGATAGTCATCTATGAAAAAGATTGTAACTTTAGCTGCCCTAATAAGCTCGTCTATCTGAGGTATATCAGATCTATAAATCGCCTTTGTGTACCTAGAATTACTTGTTTTCCTTATTCTATGGGCTTCGTCACAAACTAGAACGTCTATTTCATTTTCTTTAATTATCTTTGAAGAGAAACTATTGAAATACTTGAACAACTTTGCAGCCCTAGTACCAACTATTTTTCTCAGGGTAGAGGTGAATGCTGTAGACCCTGTTGCATGAAATACTGACAAATCCTTATTTTTGTCTAATAGTTCTGCTATTACATTAAGTGCTATTACTGATTTTCCAGTTCCAGGACCGCCGCGTATAATTATAACGGATTTTCTACTCGATTTTGTAGCATGTTTAGCTCTATTCAATATAGCATTATACGCTACAAGCTGTTCATCTATGAGATGAAATACCTTTTCTCCCTTTATTGTCTTGCTAGTATGCTCTAAAAGTTTCTTAGTTGGTCGTATATTACTCGTAGCAAATCGATTTAGAAGTTCTAATCCACCACCCCCACTTAGGCGTTCTTTCAAATATGTGCTGAACTTATCGACATCTTCCTTGCCAAATAATGGAAATTCTTTTAAAACTTCATTATATTTAGGAAGCAACAATACTGGATTTGTTTGATTAATAGAGTAATTATGGCAATAACTACAAGAAGATAAAGATACTTGTGGTTTTTCTTCGAAAAGTGATACGAAATCGTTTATGTAATAATGATATTCTCTAACTTGACATGATGGATGAGGTTCTAGTCTGTCTCTGCCCGCAACAAATGTTAATACTGTTTCTTCTATTTCAGTGTCTTTTACCTTCTCCCACTGTTTTAGTTCTATAAGAATAACATTTCCATGTCCACTATCAGCATTACCAAAAAGCATGCAATCTATCCTTCTTGTGCTGTATGGTAATTCGTATTCGACTACTATTGCGTTGTCTCTAAGCGATGCATATTCTATAGCATCCTTAAGCACTCTCAACGAATTAGTCCATGCAGTTACTTCGCGCGGATTAGCATTTCTAAGATAATAATTCTCAAAAGCGGTTTTTAGTTTATCTGGAAGCTTGTTTTGTACAGTATCCGAAATAAACTGTTGTGTAGTGGCCTCATAAAGTCTCATGTTTTACAACTCATTGTACTTTTTGTTTGATCCTTTTGCTTTCTCAATAGGGTACTTTTTAGCAGTTTTCTCCATCTTTTTCTTGAGTGAATCCGAGAGGTCTATATTATATCTTTCACATAACATTAAAACTGCCCAGAAAACATCTGCAACTTCGTCTTCTATCTCTGTTTTCTTATTCCCTTTAAAAACCGCTTCAACTTCGTCATTTGATTTGTAAATAAAATGTTCAAGAACTTCCGCAGCTTCTGTAGAAATGGCTATTGCTAAGTCTTTTGCATTATGAAATTGATCCCAGTCTCTATCTGCATTGAATTTCTTTATATGTGCTTTAAGATCTTCAATTGTGGTATCCGAATCCATAGCAAACCAGATCTACTTCTCTGGAAAGTAATAAATATTAGTTCATCTTATATTTAAGTATATAATATAGTACCTAAGTATAAGTGTTGAAATGACTAAGAAGCTAAGTCGATTCGAAGGATGGACTGTAGACATAAGATTAAAAGAATTTCGTAGGATAATTAGCGGTAAAATTGTTTTTTTACCCTTTAATTCGTACGAAGGAGACATTTTACTTTATAAATACCTGAACAGTCTGCCTAAAAACAAGGCGATTAAGATAGCAATAAAGGCATTACACTGAACTTACTGCCCTGGCGCTTTCATCTAGATTCTTGCGTAAGTTAAGTATCTGTAGTTTTAGTCTTTGGGCAAGTGCCGTATCTTTAATCAAAACAAATCCATAGTCGTCTAGGCTCAGTATCACTAATGTCCTATTTTCTTCTTTATCTAGATGTAAAGCCTTTGTGATCCTTTTAGGTATGTAGACGCTTGCTCCTGAGCTTTTGTAGCTTATTCGACCCAATTCTGCTATTGGAGTATCTTTTAAATCATCGCTTAATCGTAATTCTTTGATTCTGTTTGAACTGCTACTTCTGTTTTCTATTGTACATGTCGTCGACAATAATGGGTCAATAAACCTCATCAATTCCTCGTGATATGTTGCCATATTATCATATATGATATATCTTCGACATGATTAGTATTTAATATCTTATGTAAAATTAGATTGTTGTAAAATAACGTCGTAGAAAAGCTAGACTAGGTTTTACAGAATTTTTACAGAAAACATGTAAAATAGCTTCTGGGTTAAGAGGCGCAGAACTGTAAAATTTTACAAGGCCTTTTTAGGCCCAGAATCTAATCTGGTTTTTCATTATAAAATTTTACAAGTCTCATGACCTCATCCTTAGTTTCAGGGTCTGCGTTGTCCATCAAGAGCTTAATCGCCTTCTTCAGCACTTCTGTCTATTTTTGTGCGATTCCGTCGTCAAGTGTCTGTTTGACCAGTGATATTTCCAGGTTTGTACGCATCTTATGCAGTATTTTGCGGTAATTTCATTCATTTCCCTGCATTTTTCGCATGTTTTTACGCTTGGTTTTGGCTTTAGCGACTCTTCACTAGGGTCTAACTCCATGCTATTTGCCCTGAATACCGCGTTATCTATGTCTCTTCCGCCCAAATGCACGTATCTGGCCATCATAGCGCTTGCTCCTGCCCATCCAAAGAAGACCTTTGCCTGCGATTCTGCAGGGAAATTCGCGTAATGTGTTGCGCGTGAGTGCCTGAAAAGGTGTGGATACAATCTCTTCGGAAAATTGGTTCTTTCCCTTAGATCATGCAACAACTTTGACACGTGCGGATAGTCCATTGGCGTATTTGACACTATGTTATGCTCTAAAGTAGTGAAAAGTGGGTCTTCTGGACTCGTATTGCCCCTGAAATGGTTGAAATAATTGGCCAAATATGGGACTGAGAAGGTCAAAGGCATCTGTCTTCCGCCAGTTTTGCCGTACACTTTTACATGACATATGGCTTTTGTCAGTGTTATGTCCTTAATTCTGAGGCCAAGGAACTCTCCGATGCGCATTCCGGTGTCCCAAAGCAGTGCGATTACTGTCGAATCACGCAGATTCTTGCAGTTTTGTATCAAAAACTTGATCTCTTCCTCATTCAGCATGTCTTCAGGCAGTTTTTGTAAAGTGTCGCTGTCTACCTTTATCCATTTTGCAACAGGTGGAAATTCATCAGAATTGTAAAGCCACCTGTAAAAAGCCTTTAGGGTCTGCTTTAGCTTCCTTTTGGAGATAGTGGCTATGTCAACGTTTGTCTCATTTCCATGCATATCGTGCCGTTTGGCATTGTTTATGGCCAATACTACGCGTCCTATGTCCTCCTTTGTGGCTAACTTTGCATCTAGCGGCAGATATTTCAGGATAACGCGTATTTCATTCATGTGCTTTGCAGTATTCTGGGCTTCCTGTTGTTCAATTCCAGATAATCCTTGTGCTTGTGCGCATACTCCCTATTTGGTGAAGCGACCTCCATGTCTATGTGCCTCATCTGGAATTCTGCCTGATAAGAACTCTTTTCAAGATACAAGCCCCTCACAGGCATAGCACCTTTCTTACCCACTTTATTAACTTTGTGGGAAACTGGGGAGTTCAAACTCTGAAAGGAAAGCCCCGAGAGGGACCGCCTGTAAATTAATCGCCTCACTTACGATATGCAACGCAATAGTAGGGTCGTTTGACCATTGAATATATCCGGAAGGGGCCATTATGTATAAGCCCACTGGGAACGTAGAGCTAAATGAGCAAACTAGTGATCCCGAGTTAGTGAGATTAAAGCTATTATAAAAATAATGATTAAAGTATACAACTTCAGGTGTCCCCAGTTGGGATAAAGTATTGCCGCCTAGTAAAAGTGCAAGAACCGAAATCAGTATCAGGCAGTTGGTATTGTAATAAGAGAGGCATACAACTTCCTGTGAGCAGGTTTAAATCTGAATAGCACAGCTCGCATGAAAAGTGCGAACAGTATTCCAAGAAAACCTAAGAGGAAGCTATCCGTAAATGTGTGTATTAGACCGTGTTTTCTGTATATACCATGTAAATTATCATTAATGCGATTATAAATATGAAATATGCGACCACATTTATCTCTAAAATAATAAAGTATGCAAAAGCAGCCAGAACTAGCCGACAAAAAGCCCCAATACGCCGATTGCTTTTGCCGTATCCTCATTGGCTTTGTTTTGCGGGGAAGTTTGCTTTTTCTATTGCTAACTATACTAAATCACATGTTCTATATTATAACAACCCGACAAATTATTAATCCTTTTTATAGCTATATTTTGTTATCTTTTGATTTTACCCACTTCATACCATATCTTAATGTTTTTCTTCCTTTAAAACCAGTGATTTTTTCTTGTTCCGATTAGGCAGTGAAAGTTTATTTAGTTTGACTGCCGTTAATAAGCATGGCAGACATATTCACCAAGAAGAAGCGTAGCGAAGTTATGTCAAGGATACGATCCGAGGACACAAAACCGGAACTAGAAGTCAGAAAGGTTCTTTTTGCCATGGGATACAGGTATAAGCTACATTATGGCGAATACAGCATAGATATAGCAATGCCGAAAAAGAAGATAGCAATTTTTATCGACGGATGCTTCTGGCACGGATGCCCACAACACTTCAGGCTTCCTAAAAGCAATGTTTCATTCTGGGAGACAAAGATCAAATCGAATCTGAAAAGAGACAGAAAGGTGAACAAAGCATTAAAGTCAAATGGCTGGAAGGTTGTGCGGGTGCGGGAACATGAAATTAGGAAAAATAAAAGTATATATTTAAGGAGGCTGAAAAGGCTGATTGATACCCAAGACATTAAAAGGTAACCTATAATTATATAGTATGGCACGATTGGACTGGAACAGGGGCCAAAGGTACGAGTACAAAATGTTCAGGTTATTGTATGATCGCGGGTACCTGACTGCGCCCGAACCAGGAACACCTGGGGGAACAGATAGCGGATTCATGCACAATGGCAATATTTACAAGTTGGAAATCAAGAGGGACCTTTCTGCTGATTACGGACAGAAGGCGTTGATGTGGAATGCGGAATCGGGATGGCATTGGGCTGTGATGGATACTATGTCCGACTTACTCGATTATCTGGACGCACTCGAATACCTAAACAGAAAGGATATAAAACCACTCAGATACACAAAACAGAAGATGGCTATAACGTACGAAGACGCCAGGACAGATCAACGAGCGTTTGAAGACAGCAAGTTAAGTATGCCATCAGAGGCACTTTGGACATATTATGGCAGAAAGGATATTCATTATATACAAGTGGGTTCTGGATATGGATTTTACCACCTTGACAAGGATGTAGCCAACTTAGGAACATCACAGTTTGATGTGAACTTAAAGCTTCGCTTCAGAGCCAAGTACCACAATCACAAGTTGAGGAAAACAGATGAAATTGGGAATATCCTGAAAAGTACCCCGACACCGTGGAACTACAGCTTCTTTGCGGTCCTAAAGGTTATTAGCAAACCAGAAAAATCAAAATACAACCTTGAGCCAGGACGAGGACAGAAATTCCCCCCTTTAAAAAATAAGGCTTAAAGATGCTTTTGCTCGGCGCCTATTGGTTTCTTGATATAATAGAATGCTCTCTTGCCAATATTTTCTACATCCTTTATTGATCCATCGTGAACTGCTTTCCGTTTGTCCGTAAATAGAACGGCTTCGCCGAGCGCCTTTGCCAGTAATGGTGGGACAGCATTTCCAACTTGCCTCCATTGTTGCGATATTGTGCCTTCAAAAATAAAGCTATTAGGGAAGCTCTGAATTGCCGCAGCTTCCCTCACTGTTATAAACCTTTGCTCGACAGGATGGTAGTAGGAGTACCTACCAGTCATTATTGTAGGTGAAGGTTTTCGCCTATCAAGACGTTGGTATTTTGTCTGCCGAAAGCGCCCTTCGGGGACTACCCCCCAGTCAACCCCCAAACGCAGATTTTTAGGGAGGTACTTTGCTTCGTCATCTTGATACCTTATACCGCAGCCCTCCGGTATGCAGTTCAGTCTCTGAATATCCATGTCATTGGTCACCATTGCGGATTCCACATCGTTGTTATAAGTCTCACCATCCGGCGCGGAGAGATACCTAATCGCGTCGCCAACGGTTCTTGCTGGCAACTTGCCCTTGTCATCATATTGTGGTTCGGGCCAGATGGTTGTATAACCCAACCTGTTTCCCATGAATATCGTTCGCCTCCTTCTCTGGGATACTCCATAGTGGCTGGCGGTAAGAACCCTTGCCTCAAGGTTATATCCCAACTTTCCGAACTCTTTTATTATGCTATCCACTATGGGCTTGTTTTTCTTGCTGAGCATACCAGTTACGTTTTCCAGTATGAGATAATCGGGCTTTATAATGCTAACTATCCTGACAAACTCAATGAAGAGGAAGTTTCTTGGATCGTTGGGATTTCCTTTTCCTACCGTTGACATTCCTTGGCACGGCGGACCGCCGCATACCAATCTTATCCTTTTGTTTCCTATGAGCTCTCTAAGCTTTTCCTCACTGACATTTGTTATGTCATCATCATATACTGTCGCAGCTGGGTGGTTCATTTTGAATGTGCGCATCGCTGCCTTATCCGAATCTATGCCCAAGACACACTCAAACCCAGCCATCTCCAAGCCTGTGGACAAGCCTCCGGCACCCGCAAAAAGATCCACGAAATAGAATTTCCCTGTCTCGCCCTTTAGTTTTAGGGGTGACTTTTCCGAGAGCCAGGACATTGCAATGTTCCTCACGAGGTCGGCGTCGCTCTTTCCCATCATGCCGCGCAGACTGCTTATCGCCTGCCACTGCTCATCAGTGAACACAATCTGTATCTTCTTTGCCATGTGTCAAATTTGACACCTAAAATATATAAACGTTTCAGCCTTCACACGCCCGACACCACGATGGTGCCAAAGCTTACTGAAAACCTGTCCTTGTCCTCGAAAACTGTTCTTGATGGGTTTTCTATAATTTCGGGATTTCCCTCCGGTTTGCCTTCGGAGTTGAGCCACACGAAGTATATGAAATATTTATCCCCGAGCCTTCTCGCCTGCTCCACCTCGTTTCTGGACCAGTAGAACTTTAGAAACGGGGTTTTTGTACACTTTACCTCAATGAATCTGTCCGGTGTTCCGCCACGTAAGGTAAATGACTCTATATCGTATCCGAGCGTTACATCCAAATTTCCCACCCTTCTAACGAAATCCGCCTCTTTTACCATGCCGAGATCCTTCAGCCTTTTAATCTCCCATGCAAGAACAAACTCCTCTGCCACTGCACCGTAAAGCCGCGTTTCCGCCAAATGGGTCTCCAGTTCAGATTCACTCATTCCGTTTTTACTTACCAACTTAGATGCCGCTGATATCTCCGCTAGCCCGGCGTCGTCCAGTATGTACAGAGGTTCATCAGAGTGTGGGCATTCCAAGCCTCTAACCGGCTGCCCCCCTCGGCGATATCCGCCAGATCCATTGCTTATGTGCATGGCTGCCAAATTTTCGGATAGCATACGTTTCTGCTCCGAGTTCGCTTCAAAACTCTGCTGTATGTTAAGGGACACAAACATTGCCCCGAGGTCTGTCAGTTTCACCCGGCTATTTGATAGATTGATAATATTTAGATTCTTGGCGTCGGAAAGTGCCATCTCAAAATTTATTGGTTTACCAAAGAAAAGCTGGATCGCCGCTGCCCTTAGAGAAGAAACATCTATTGCCATGCCGACTTTGCCTGACATGGAGAGCAGTTTCAGCGCAAGGTAGTTTACCTCATCAATTCGTCTGCCCACTGTTGATCACCCTAGCGTGCAAGAGGGCGTCGTCGATGTCCTCCTCGCTGATGCCGAGGGCGTTTTCTAGTCTGCCTGACGGCAAGATATTGAAATCCATGTCGGCACCCGCAAAATCGTCCTCCATAAGCATGTTAAGGCGCTCCTCCTTAGTCCTGAGCCTCTGGTCTATGCGTTCGTCAACCGTGTTCTCTGACATCAGAAACATGTATGTGGTCTCCACGTCTGGAGGGAGCCCTATCCTGTGAATCCTGTCCTTTGACTGTATGAAGTGCCCTGCGTTGTATGTCCTGTCCAAGTAAATCGCGGTGTGGCACACTGTGTGGAGAGATATCGACTCCGCGCAAGCTGCCGGGTTTGCCACAAGTACCATTACTGAAGGATCCTCCTTAAATCTTCTGATGTTGCCTTCCCTGCTCTCCTCAGCAGCCTCTCCCTCACTGAGTGGAATTCCGCCGAATACCTTGACAGCCCCCAAATCGGACAGCTCACTGGCCATAGCTTTAACATTGCTTATAAAGTTTGTCCATATCACGGTTTTCCTGCCTTCTTTGGCAGCGCGCCTAGCCTCCTCCGCCGCCCGCTGAAACTTCGCTGGCACCTCCAGCTTGTGGTAGTTTTTCAAGACGTCGAGAAATGAGCCGTCGGTCTCGTATCCGCCGAGCTCAAACTCTTCGGACTTTTCAAGCAGAAGACTTGGATTTGAGGCAGCCTGCATCATCCTCACCAGAGCGGCGCGCCTGAACTCGCCGAGTTTCTGTACTGTTTCCATGCTGTCAAAGTCTGAAATTATTTTGCTTACTATCCTATTGTATATCATACTTTGCCGCGGACCCATCTGAACTTCAATTGGTATCAGCGCGGGATCTCTCAGGTGCAAATCAGACTTCCTTATCCTACTGTAAAGCGGGCGGATTCTTGTCCTTATCTCACCATTCTCGTCGCGCTCTCCAGCCCTTCGTTCGTACTGGTCAAAGCTCCACAGTACCTCCCTGTTTGGATATAGGAACGTAATCTGTTTCCACAAGTCAGCCATGCCATTTGGGGCCGGGGTCCCGGTGAGAATCACCCTTTTTACCGCTGAGCCCGATACTGCAAGGCAGGCTTCGGAGGTTTTGCCGTCAACCGATTTTATCCTGTGTGACTCATCCAGGACCAACATGGTTCTGTGTGCAGATATCAGCGTCGCCACGTACCCCTGATCATTGCGGAGTGTGTCATAGCTCATTAACAGGACTTCCGGATTGCCGGCTTTGCCGGCATATACCCCCACCCGTTCATCCTTTGGACCAGTAATTCTTACTACCTTTCCTTCGTATGGAATGCGAAAGCAATCCTTGTATTCATCCTCCCAGGGTTTGAAGGCGCTTCTTGGGCATACCACGAGCATCTTTTCCACCTTGCCCATGCCCCTAAGCGCTGAGAATGCCGCGTATGTTATTGTGGTCTTGCCACTACCTGGGACTGAGAAGTTCGCGGCATGCGGGATTGACATCATGTGTTCCACCGAGGGCACTTGATATTCGAAAAGCTCTCTGGGGAAGTTTAGGGTACAATTTTCGTCCCATCGGAGCGCCTCCACATCGCCCGATATTACCTTCCGGACCTGGGCTTCGGACTCTTCCAGATACGAAACAACTTTGATGACAGATGCAGAACGCTTATAGGATGTCATAGCCCTAAGAAATGTGTCCACTCTACGCACAGTCATGTGCATTTCTGATAGAGTTTCGCAGTTCTTTTCATACTTCAATCCATCTTTTGAACACCCCATTCCGTTTATTATTGCTAGACGAGTGTGGGAGCTTGCGGCTAAATCGCGCTCGGACTCGTCAAACGACACAGCCACAACTTTTTCGGAAATTTCTAATTTTGGCATGTCACACACATTTTAATCCCCAAGCTGGGCTATTTTTTTTGCGATTTTCTCTTGCAAAGTTCTCAAACGTTTAAGGAGCTCTTCGGAATAAGCGGCGCCTTTTCTTGGTTGTAGCATTTCAGCCCTTGCAATCATATCGCTCACTATCTCGAGCGGTGCGTTAGCCTGCCTTGCCTGTAGTATGTATATATCAGCTTCATCCATCCGGTCCTCGATTTTTTTCTCCAACTCTTCGCTTGCTGGCATTTTAAGAATTTCGGAATCGGCGAGATCCAACACCCTGTTTTCCATAGCCTCCGGAAGATTGCAAACCTTCGATTTAAGTTTCCTCACTTCTCTATGGCCGAGTCCGTTCTTTATCATTACGTATGCGGCTGTCAGGTAGCGCTCCATAACCTCGTCTTTCTTTCCCATATCAGACAACGTTTTCAAGATTTCTGGTATCTCAGCGAAGTGAGAATATTTTTCTGCGTCTTCAATCAACCTATACTCCCCCGGGTGGCCGATCCTTGCAAGGTAGTCATCAATTATCTGGAGCACCTGAAGCTTCTTCTCAATCTCGGATTTGTCTTTGCCGATTATGCGTGCTAACGTCTTTGGATCATTATAAAGTTCGACACCAGAACGGATCTTTAGCAGTTCGTTGACAGCCCCGTATTTCTCTTTGTAGTCGAAACCAAACTGCAGATCAGCCTCTATTTGGTAAAGTTCTTCTTTGGTGACGTCTGGAGGCAGCTTGGCAGCGAGAAGAAACTTGTGGGTGCCCACTGGATGTTTCTCGCACTCCATGTCGAGCTTGGATATTGCAGCCATGCGCCTATTTCCGTTTATCACTATGCCATCGTATGTTACGACTCCGGGCTCAACCTGACCATTGCTATCTATGTTTGATACCAACTGTTCCATGTTTGCCTGGCCAAGCAAGCTATCCATTAGAAGTTTGCGACCCTCCGGAGACTGCGGGTCTATGTCGGTTTTCTCCCGGCGCCTATATTCCAGAACGTCCACGTTCACCCTTCCATTGCCCACGCTATAAGTGAGCATGTCAATTGGCAGTTTGAAAACCTCAAACAGACGCCTGCTGTCGCGGAACGGCAGTGGGAGCATTTCACCCGTTTTGGAGTCTGGGTGATCGCTTATGTACTGTTCCAGCTTTATTGACGCATCATTGTTTATCGTAGTCATGTTTACGCCTTGGCAACTTCCTCAAAATTGGATTTTTTCATGCTAGCCAGTTCTATTATATCCTTAAGAAGGCTTACAATTTTCTCTGGCGGAATATCCGAGGTTTTGGGGGATAGCTCATTGATGTAGTTGTATGCCTTCCTGCACGCCACTTCTGACCTCTGTCCGTCTTTTATCTCGTCTGCTTTTGTCTTTGCAGTTTTCACTGCTGAAATGAGGTCGCTTCTCTCTTTGAGCGTTATTGTATCGTCCGGCTTTGCTAGCTCCACTATTCCAGTAGCTTTCTCAAACAGATCCATCTGGGCGGTTTCACGCTTAGATATTTCCTTAAGGTCCCTCAGGTCCCTGTGGCCGACTCCACATTTTATCATTTTGAAAGCGATGTTTAGATACTTTTCGACATCATCGTCGTCCTTTGTCTTACCAAGGTGTCGAAGCAGAGGCGGTATCTCGGCGAAGTGAGAGTATGTTTTCTGCAGCAGGTAAAATTCCCCCGGGTGGCCGATCCTTGCAAGGTAATCTTTCATGACTTCGAGCACCGCTAGTTTCTGCTCTAACTCCTTCGTCCCTCCCGGAAGCATGAGTATGTCGTTAGCCATCGCCTCTCTGGTGTTGAATTTAAGGCCGCGTTCTATTGTGAGCAGCACGTTCACTGGGGTGTATTCGGACCTGAACTCAGTGGAGAACTGATACCTGGCTTCCAGCGTGAAAAGCTCGCTTTCGGTGACAGACTCGTCCAGCACTCCCGCCTTTAGGTAGTTGAACTGTTCGCCCCTTCCGGCGGAATACAATTTCGAAAGCACAGCCATCCTCCTGTTGCCGTTTATTGCTATGCCGTCGGCACGGACGACGCACGGGTCGCGTTGTCCGTATGCTATGAGGTCGCTCTCGAGCATCTCCGTCTTGTCCGGGTCCAGTTCCAACAGCATCTTCATTATAGTTGCCCTACCTTTTTTTGTGGCAGGGTCGAGTTCACCGTCGGTGCGCTCGTACTGCTCCACCTGGGCAGCCAGTCTTCCGTTAGTTTTGTTGAATGACAGCAGGTCCAGCGGAATGCGGTAAACCTTCAGCACAACGTTTTTGCCCCTCAACGGAACCGACAGCGTTTCGCCCGTATAAGCATCATTGTTTTTCTCTTTGTAGGCGGATAAAGCCGAAACCCTTTTCTTATCATATGCAATCATTCGATCACATGGTTTTTACGAAAAACAAAATATAAATTAATATATTATATTATGACCAATATTACTAAAGTATATTTTTAGTAATAAAGTTGATTTATTATGCCAATAATCGACGAACGGAAGAAAAAACTAATTAGAGAGGCAAGAAGGCATGGGATGACGTACCACATGATAGAGACGCAGTTCGGTGTAAGCAGACAAACAACTGTGAACTATCTCAAGGGTATCCCCCGGGGTGACCGGATGAGGATTCCGGCGCTCGAGGCGATTGCCGAACGGTTTTTAAATGAGAATGGTTTCAAAAATCTTGTAGAAGTAAACACCGTTGCTGATTACCCAGCCACAGACTTTATCGCTAACAGAGGCAAGCATAAGTGGTCCATAAACATTAGGTCGCGCTCGCTTTCCATGTCCGGGGACGACATCTTCATAGGAACTGTCCGAATACTGTCGGGGTACCGCAACGCGGTAGCTATACTTGACGAGAAAAATGTGGAGAAGCCTGTATTCTTAGAGCTGGTAACTGTAACACTTAGTGGCAGTTCCGATAAAGGCAAAACTTATTTGCACATCGATGGTTAAAAATTTAGTGTTTTATTAAATATGGAGCACGCATCCCCCTACTGAAATACTGTGAGATAATGGGTTAATTACTAAAAAAGGAAGGGGAGATTTTACCTAAACTAATAGAAGAATGTATAATATAGGCAAGAGAGAATGGATTTAACAAATTAACAAGAGGAAGTCTTTCAGCATTCTTATTAGAAAGGGAAATAAATTTAACACGACAAAGTGGGGATACCCTATGCATAAAGGCGAATTTCGAGCTTAAGAAGAAATAACAATGCCCTAAGGCAACGAACCATTTCCCTGCAAGCCCCGAGAGGGAATCGAACCCCCGACTTCCTGTGATCGCGCCTGCACATATGCGTACAGGCATTACGAAACAGGCGCTCTACCACTGAGCTACCGGGGCAGGCTCAAAAATTATAAATATATAGCATTATAAGCATACATTA
>JAKBJF010000034.1 GCA_021836125.1 Nanobdellota archaeon
TTGAAATATGAAATGCGAAAGTTGCACGTCCGAAGCTGTTATATCATGCTGGAATGGTACATTCTGCAGGAGTCACTTCATTTCTACATTTGAAAGGACGGCTCTTGGCACAATAAAAAAGTTCAATCTGATAGCTCCCGGTGAAAGAATCGGCATAGCAAACTCCGGGGGTAAGGATTCACTTTCGCTGCTAAAGATAATTGCTGATAATTTCGATAAATCAAAAATAGTTTCCATAACTATTGATGAAGGCATAGAAGGATACCGCGATAAAACAATCGCCATAATGAAGAAATACTGTGATTTGTGGGGTATAAAGTACAAAATATATTCTTACAAAGATTTTGCCGGCGCGGATATGGATAAAATAGTAAAAATAAAGAAAGGCATACCGTGTGGCACCTGTGGAATAATAAGGAGGTATTTGTTGAATCTTGCGGCAAAGGAAAACTCATTGGACAAGATAGCAACTGCCCATAATCTTGACGACGAGTGCGAAAGTGTGTTAATGAACGTTTTTCAAAATGATCTTGAAAAGACAGTACGATTGGGCCCTAGATCGGGAATAATGGATGACGACGGCTTTGTTCCAAGGATAAAACCGTTCTTGCTCCTTAGCGAAAAGGAAACGATGATGTATGCGATATTAAATGGGATAAACGCGCTTCACACACCCTGTCCGTACGCCGGGCTAGGTTTTAGGGGTCTTGTGTCCAGAAAAGTGAAGGAAATGGAAGATATAATGCCGGGTTCTAAACGAAATGTCGTGGATGTTCTCTTAAAGATAAAATCAACGTTTAAAACCGAAAAAGTCACGAATCTAATGCATTGTTCTTCGTGTGGCGCACCGTCCTCCGAAAATATGTGCAGTTACTGTATTACGAAGAACGAATTGGCCGGAACTTAACAATAATGCCATTGAATCGTAATTTATATTAAACACTTAAATATCACAAATTTGATTATTATACATGCTGGAGAATCCGCCTAAAATTGAACTGTCTGACGATTACAAAAAGTATAGACAGAGCCTTGAAGACTTCAACAACTACATAAATTACACAGTCTCTTACCTTAACAAGAAAATGAACGATCTAACGGAGAATATAAACGATATTTCTGCAGTTATATCGTCAATGTCGTCAAAATTCGTCACTTCTGATAAACTTCAGGATTTGAACGACGGGATAAAGAAGACGGCGAATGGCATATCGTTTCTATCTACCTCTGTGGACAATTCCATAAGCAGCTTAAAGGACCAAAATGCGACTAATGCAACTGCCATAAACAAGATAACCGATAACGTAAATAAGGTTACCGCTGACGTAGCATCGGTTGTTTCAGCTTTCAATTCTACCGTAGAAAGAGTAAATAAGAGATATAACGCTCAAGAAGAGGAACTGGGCCATATACAAGGCAATATAAACAGGGTGTCGGCTGATCTCAGCTCTGCTGTGTCTGGATTCAATTCCGCAGTCGATAAGATGAATACGAAGTACGCAGACCAAGGTAATGTCCTAGAAGGGCTAAACGAAAGGATAACCAAAGTCGCGGCCGACCTGAACAGTATAACGCTCGGCTTTAATTCTACCGTTGAAAAACTAAACTCGCAATACGCAGAAGGTGCGATTGCGGTGTCCAAATCAAACGATAGGATGACTCAATTAACACTGGATATAAACACTACAGTTTCGAATCTTAACAGTATAATAGAAAAGGTAAATCAACAATATGTTTCTGACGAAGAAGCCAGGGTAAAGATAAATGAGGAGATGAAGAGGCTTAACGACGATTTGAACATGTCGAACAACATGGTAAATGCGACGTTAAACGAGCTATCGGAAAAGATAAACAAGTTAAGTGAAACGGTTTATAATGGTCTTCCGCCCCTAAATGAAACTATCTCACAGGTAAACGATCTAAAGAAAATATACGGCGACATGATGGAGAAACTGAAGACCGTAAGCAATACCGTAAACTCCGTAAACGTACAAAACAATGGCATGCAGCTCAAAATAGACTCTATAGGAAAAGAATTCGAAACCATCGAAAAAAGCGTTACTGACACACAAACTCATCTGATGGAATTCATAAAAATGGCAAGGGGTGCTACGGCTACAATAAATACTTACAACCCTGAGACGGTAAAAAGTACACTTGACAAGACATCTGACAGGATAGACTCGGCGGAGAAAGAAATAGCTAAATCGCTCGAAAATTACAACACTGCCACAAAACAGATTTCAGAAATAAACAACAAACTTTCTGGCCTGAACGTCGTAAGAAATGCTAATAAGCTTTTCGAAGAAGTCCAGATAATAGCACGCTCGGTAGAAAACTCTGAAAACAAGATAAATGCCGAAAGTTCCAGGGTTGAAGTGATGTACAACCAGATGAATGCTTCGATGGGAAAATTGCTAGAGATAAATAAGAGCATAAGCGAAATGAACAAGAGGGTGCTTGATCAATTTAATGAGATAGAAAGAGTGAAGGCAAATCTTCCTCTTTTTGCTACACGGGATGAATTCATTGAGTTAAGCAACAAAATGGATAAACTGTTGACAATGACTAAAGAAACGTAAACCTATGGCTCAAGAGCAAGAAGAAAAGGTTAGGACTAGGCTATTTAAGGATAAGCCTCTCGCAGTGATAGAACTTAGTGAATTTGAAAAACCTGGGACGGATCGTTTCACTAACCTAAGGAGGTTCTGCATATCTCTAGGCCTGATAAGTCCGGGCGAGAGCAGAATAGCGATAGTCCATATACTGGATATCTTGCTTAAAGCCAGAAAATCTAACCCAAATGGCCTCGATAGTTATGCAATAGTAAAGGAATTGTATCAGCACGATGTTAAGATAGTATACGCTAATATATTGAGGGACCTACGAAAACTAGTACGTGTCGGGCTTGTGGAAAAGATAAATGGCGGTTACAGAGTAAAGGAAAATGGTAACCTTGAAGACATACTACGAAACTTCATAAAACCTTACATAATAGAAAGAATACTGAACAGGATAGTCGAATACGCACACTCAATAGAATCGGAATGAGCGAAAAACAATAAGTTTTTAAAAGCATTTACAAAGACCGCTTATTCAAAAATTATTTTACAGCGGATGCTTCTTCCAAATACTTAAAAAGACGTTTTCCCTTGTTTGACAGGCACACCATCTTCTTGTGCCTCGAACCTTCGAAATACGTGATTCCCAACCGATTCATTATTTTTAGTAGTTTAACTATATAGGCATAGCTGCAGTCTATCTTTTTTGATATCATAGCTGAATAGACTTTGCCATTGTTATAGTATATTATCTGAAGCAGCATGAAAGGTTTATCCCTAAAAAAGATTTTTGTGACTTGATTTTTTTGTTGATCTTTCATAATATCTTTTCTAATTGATTATTAATCATGCTCTTTTATACTATTAAAATTTATAATGCTGCGC
>JAKBJF010000005.1 GCA_021836125.1 Nanobdellota archaeon
TATCAATGGCGTACTGGTAACGCTTACAGAGGGATTGAATATACCAAAGGAGAACAATATTGCAGCTATAAGGACTATTATCAAGATTGCCCAGCCATAAGTCATCATGTATTCTAATGCTGATTGAGACTTGGACATACGACTCTACTATATTACCTTATTAATTTATGTCGTTTATAAACCTTGTTAAACTTATTACAGTATCCTAGAAAGTCGTTTTATTCCTTCGTATATCTGCTCCTGTGACGGAAAACTAAAGTTAAGCCGCATCGTATTCTTTGGCTTTCTATCGAAGAAAAAGTCCTCGCCGGGAACGTAAGCTACCCCGTTTTCTATGGCTTTAGGCAGCAAGTCGGTAGCGTTTATTTTTTTATCCAGCCATGCGAAAATGAACATTCCTCCGCTTGGCCTAGTAAAAGTTACACTCTTTGGAAAATTTTCTTCTATAGCTTCTGTCATACTATCGCGTTTTTTCTTGTATCTTTCTCTTATGGCCGGCAGGTTTCTCTCTATTGTGCCGTTCTTCAGCAGTTCCAAAGCAATCGACTGATTGAAGGTCGGTGTGTGCATATCGACGCTCTGTTTCATGATATCTATCTTGCGCGAAATGGTCTTTTCAGCGGCTACCCACCCTATACGAAAACCAGGCGAGAGTATCTTGCTGAATGAAGAAGTATAGATTACCCGCTCTTCTTTGTCCATGGATTTTATGGAATCCGGAGCGTTCCTATCGAAAGAAAGGAGGCCGTACGCATCGTCTTCCAATATCAACGTATCATATTCTGATGCTAGTTCAAGCAGTCTTTTTCTTTTGTCCGTGCTCATAGTTACTCCCGTAGGGTTATGCGAACAAGGTATCGTGTATATTAATTTTGCTTTTTTGCCTTTCCTTTTAAGATTCTTCAGTGTCCTTTCGAGCAAAACAACATCCATTCCGTCTTCCTGTAAAGGTATACCATGAAAAACCGGTCTCCTTAGCACCATTGCGTCCAGTGTCGCGATATATGTAGGATATTCCACTATCACGTCGTCACCGGGGTTTATCAACAGAAATGACAAGATATATAATGCCTCCTGGCTTCCAGTAGTCACGGTCACATTGTCTGTGCTTAAGTCTTTAATGCCTCGCATCTTGGCAAAATCAGGCAGTTTTTCCCTGAATTCTATCATCCCCGGTGAAGACCCGTACTGCAAGGCTTTTGAAAGATCCAGGCTGTCTACAGCGCGTTTGATTTCCACAGCGGGAAACGTCGCAGGGTCCGGCATGCCTCCAGCAAAACTTATTATGCCCGATTTTTCTATGAGTTTAAAGGCTTCCCTTATCGGGGACGGCACTAAGTTATCCGCGTCTTTAGAGAAAAACTTATCCGTATCCATAGCAGTATATATCAGAAGATTAATAATTATATCCGGTTTATACCTTTACGAAGATGTCATCGCCTTCTACTTTCAAATCAAATTTCTGTATCTCTTTTTTCGCGGGGCCATTAATTACCGCGCCTGTTGTTACATCGAATTTTGAGTCGTGCCATGGACAAGTTACGACTGTCTTCTCGAGAGTGCCTTTATCAAGAGGCCCTTTAACGTGGGTGCATTCTGAGCTAACAGCATATAATTTGCCGTTTATATTGGCAACGAGAATTTTTCTGCCAGAAACTACGAAACCCTTCATCTTACCGGTAGGTACGTCGTTTAATGTTGATACCTTTACAAAGTCTGCCATATGATTACTTATTGTTCGAGTTATTTAAACGTCGAGCTCGTGTGCAAATGCCGTAAAATTTAAAAACGAACAGTGTGTTTTATATTCAAAGGAGGTTGATGTATGGAGTTTTTTAGGAATTCTGTGAAAAAAGTTCTTAATATTTTAAACGTGCAGAACGTATACGCCCACTGCGATATTCCGTGCGGTATATACGATCCACATTTAGCGCTTGTCGCTGCGCACACCGTTCTAAGAATGGATATGCTAATACAAGATCTCAGTAAAAATGCAAAGGACAATTTGGATTACAATCACAAATTGTCAAGGTATTCCGATGTGAAAGAAAAGCACGCAGAGCTGTGTAAACAGGAGGTGCGTATAATATGGGGGGACTATTTCAAACCGGAACACTTACAAAAATTCCCTGAGATTCACGAACTTGTGTGGAACGTAATGAAGACCGCTTCTAAAGCCAGACAAAGTACTGATATTAATGATGCCAAAGCACTGCTTGAATCGGTTAATAAGTTTACAGAGATATTTTGGAAGACTAAGGGCGTGGACAGTATAAGAGTTAAAGCGCCATATCCTACGGAAGCTGAGATGGTAGTGCCTAAAGCATAAAGCGATGCAATTTCCTTTTGCAGTATTTAGAGTAAAAGAGGAGAGCATGCTACCGGCAGTAAAGCCGGGTGATTATGTGCTTGTTAATGGATGGTGCTATAAGTTTAGGGTCCCTAAACCTGGCGAAATAATAATATTAAAACACCCTAACAGCGACTTAGTTATAATAAAAAGAATTAAGTCTGTCCTTAACGATAAAAAGCTATACGTAACCGGTGATAACTCATCTGCAAGCGAAGACAGCCGAAAATTTGGTCCAATTGATTCAAAAGACGTAATTGGAAAAGTTATATTGATAATATAATCGCTGGGTGCAGGATTCGAACCTACGCAGGAGAAACTCCAACTGGCTCTCAAGGCCAGCGCTTTAACCGCTCAGCCAACCCAGCTCATTTATTAATTTAACATATTAAGATATAAAGATAAAATATAGCATGAACCTCCGCATAGTCGCTGGCATTGTAATAATAATATTAATGATCGTTGCCGTCGTGATCCTGCTGTCATTAAAACAAACGCCTTTCAAGCCTCAATTCGCTGATATCTTAAATCTTAGCGGTGTAAACAATAGCAACCAGCTATTGAATCAGATAGGCATAGGTGTAAAAAACAACACTGATTTTAACATTACTTATCAAGTATACGCAATATTTCCATCTAACCCGCTTTATAGCGGGCTGCGCTACTCCGCAAACGCTTCCATTTCCAGGGCCGAAAATCTGCTTTACGTGTCCATGTCTACACAAAACCCCTCTTCGATATTTAATAATCAGCAAAACGGCGGTCTATATGTATCTTCATCTGAATATAATGGCAGCGGATTTGCGCTTTGTTACGGGAGTAATTCCGGATGTCAATTCAATAAAGCGAAACAAAACGCGAATTTTGCGGGCGAGATAGCTTCGGCTTTTTCAAATCTCTTCAATGGTAAATTCTTGAGCTCGCCTTATCTCAGCATTATGAACAGTAACTATTCTGTTTCAAACGGGAGCGAATTTTCACTATTATACCTAAGCCAACAGGTGTATGGGGGGAACGGCTGTGCTTACATGCAGGTGTCTTCTACAAATGCATTTTATGTGTCTACCGGTGCGACCGTCTCCGGCTATGCATGTTTTTCGGAAGCGCTCGGGGTGCCATTATACGCGAAGTTAATCGTTACGTATGGTTCTACAAGTTTTGATATTGATATAAGCTCTTCATTGACGAACAAAACAAGCATTTGATTTTATGCGATAATGCTCGATTCATCTATGACATTTCCCTTTAATCTTATCCCATCGGCTGTCAGCTTTTTCGCCTTAAGCTTCACGGTCTTAGAATCATTTTTACCATTGTGGGTATAGCCCCCTATTTTCCCGTCTGATCTTATGACTTTGTAACAGGGGTATATTTCCGGATGATCGTTCATGCTCATTATCCTGCCGACATTACGCGGACTTTCGGAGAATAATTCCGCTATGTGTTTGTAGGTGACCACTTTCCCTTTTGGTATCTTAAGAAGATACTCGTAAATTCTCTGTCTCTTTATACCAGCGATTCGTCTATTTTTCGTATTATTTCCTCCGTTTTTACAATATCTTTGTAACCCAGTCTGGTAAACCACGTGTTTATGTTGTTTATGTCCCTTACAAGAAAGTTTAGCGTGCTGGCTGAGAGAGATAGCGCCTGTGAAAAATCTATAAGAAACGGTTTGCGATTGAAATTCATAATGTTATATGGGCTAAGATCTCCATGTATCATCCTGCTTTTGCCCATATTGATTATAGCATCGATTATTTTTGAATACCACTCTGCTGTATCAAAATCTGTATCATTTACGGCAAGACGTGCAGACTTTCCTTCTGTTCCTAAAAATTGCATGGTGATTATATTGCCGTAATTGCGGTACGGTTCCGCAGAGTTTACCCCTATCTTAAACGCTTTAACCATAAACTTAAACTCGTATCTGGTCCAGTCGTCTATTGTCTTAAGAAAACCACCGGATTTTGTGCCCCTTAACCTTAAATAAGCGGGTATCTTCCGAAAAGAATCTATATTGTGCCTGTGAATCTTTACTGCAACTTCTCTCCTGTGATCGTCGACGGCATAAAAAACGTATGACTCCTTTCCGCTGCCTATTGCACCAAACATCTGTTTTATAAGTCCGCTACTCTCAAGTTTAGCGAGGTTCTTAAAGGTGTCCTGGTCGAAAACGTGCGCGTATGTCTTAAGAATTGACATAGTGCTCTTTGAAGGATTTTCTGATCGAGCGCATCAAGCGGTTCTTGTTCCTTGTGTTCTCGAGTGCATATCTTATTACTTCGACAATATTGCTTACTGGAATTACTTTCACAGAGTGCGGATTCGAAAGTACTACGTCTTTCATGTTAGACGCGGGTACTATGACCTCTTTTACGCCGGCGTTTATGGCTGCTTCTATTTTGTAAGTTACCCCACCGACCGGAAGCACTTCTCCTAAAATTGATAAAGATCCTGTCATTGCAACGGATTGTTTTATTGGTACTCCACTCAGTGCCGATAATATCGCCAGAGCTACACTTACGCTAGCGCTGTCTCCTTCTACACCCGAATGTGCCTGTAAGAACTGTATATGTATATCATAGTCACTAAGTGGCTGTTTTGAATACAATTTTACTATAGCAGATACGTTCTTAACTGCTTCTTGGGCTATTTCACCGAGTTTACCTGTGGCTATTATCTCTCCTGCTCCTTTTCTCATGCTTTTTGTAACTATTGCTTCTATTGGAAGCATTAATCCCGAATCTGAATTTTCTATGACGGCTAGTCCGTTAACTCTACCGACTCTTGCTCCGTCAACTTGTATTATATCATATTCTTTCTTTTCCTTTATGAATCTCGCAGCGATCTGCTGCTCAAATGAACGTGCATAGCTCTTAGCATTTATAACGTCCTCTGCAAGGACTACGTGATGTTTGTTTTCTTTTGCTATGTCGCCAGCTACACGTACCAGGCCGCCAAGTTCTCTTAGTTTAAGAGTAAGAGAACTTTTTCTGTTCGATTTTCTTTTAGCTTCGTTTACTATCTCATTAACTGCTTCTCTAGAAAACGGAGGTATTTTACTGTCCTTTTTTATTTCCTGCGCTACGAAGCGGGCTATTTTATCTCTATTTTCCACGGTATCTTCCATTGTGTCGTTCATGAATATCTCGTACCCGTAGCCTCTTATCCTAGACCTTAAAGCGACGTTCATGTTTGATATAGATGCTGGATTACCTGCACCTACAAGTACGAAATCGCAAGGCGCAGGTTCGGTCTTTACCATTGCTCCTGCGCTTCTTTCGCTTCTACCGGTTATCGCAAGTTTCTTTTCTTGCATCGCAGTAAGAAGTTGTATCTGCATCTCGGGAGAAATGTTTGCTATTTCATCTATGAATAATACGCCACCGTTGGCTTTGTGTATGTCCCCAAGCACCACTCTCTCATGAGGTGGAGTGCCCAGACCTCCCGACTGAAACGGGTCGTGAAGAACGTCTCCTAAAAGCGCACCTTCATGTGCGCCAGATGCGTCGACGAAAGGGGCGTGCTTTGAATTTGAGTTGTCCAATAAAAGTTTTGGAGTAGAAACTGTAACTCTTGTCTTCCCAAGACGATACATCAACATTATTATAAGGAAACCTATCAACATAGTTATTATGAAAAGCGTGCCTGATATCTGGTCCGCAGCTGCGAGAATATCGTCTTTCTGTACGTTAACTATCATGCTGACGATATAACTAGCAATAAAGAAAGCGACAAGTATGCCCAGGAATATTATTACACTGTTTCCGTTGTTAAGCGACGACATGCCTGCTGATTTGGCCTGCGAAACCACTCTGCGCCCTTCTCCGGCCGGCATTGTCTTTATTACTGGTTCGTTTTCGTCTTTTGGATTGGCATAAGCTATTATATCGACTAATTTTTCAGAGGGTAATAGTTCAGACAGTGCCTGTCCAAGCATGCTTTTACCAGTGCCTGGTTCGCCTACTAATAGAACGTTCCTTCTTTGTATCGCCGCTTTCCTTATAAGTTCTACTGCATCTTCCTGTCCGATAACTTGATCTATGGTTCTATTTGGTATCTTTATATCATTCGTAGTATCAAACTGTATATTGAAAGTGTTCTTTTCCACGACCATATCTAGACATGCTGCAGGTAAATAATTTGTCTACAGACCTCACTTACTCTGATTCCGTCTGCTGGCTTGAAGCTTCGGAAGGTGATGCAACGACGCTGGATATTATAAAAATATCGTCTATCGCCCTTACTAAGCTGTGAGGTATAATAGCGCCTTTCGCTCCACTTATCGTCTTTGAAAAGTGCGATGAAGGGCCTGCCTTTACCTTCCACCCGACTATCCTGTTGTCCTGTATTATTGCTTCATCTATATCTCCAAAGTACGCACCACTGTCGGTGTATACCTTAAGACCGTAAGTACTTGATGTGCTCTTTAATTTCAATGCCATAACTAAATTTCGTATCCTTTGTTTAAATATGTTGCTCTTAAGGTATATTTATAAAGCAAATTAGCACCGCTTTGTTCAGCAATGCGCGCCTTGTGTAAAGTTAAAGTATTTTACTGCACCAGCCTTAAGCGTGCCGTTATAGATGCTCGGCACATAATAAGTGCCGTTAAAGGCCGGGTAACAGACTTTCGGGACCTCGAAGTTATACTCACCGCTGTTTGTAGCAAAATGCATCGCCGTGCTGTTTGAAGACCCATTTAAACTGTCGAACGTGACTCTCCAATTCGCATATGCCGGCATGCCGGATTCGATAAAGGACGTCGTGCATCTGGTCGAAGCGGAGAAGTTTATATTTTTAGACGAACCTGCGAACGAATAACCCGAAGACGGTCTAGGAGTATATGTGCTGGTGCAGTTATTTGATGCGTTGGTTAAAATAGGTATTGAATACGCATAATTCCAGCCGGCAATTACCGTGAAGGATATGGATGAAGAATAATAACATTTGCCAAAACATCGCATTCCCGCGTTCTCCGTAGTCCCATTATAAGTGACTGACCACGTGCGTGTAGACGGCAGGCCTATCTGCACGAAAGTCGAAACGCACGAACCAGTAAAGATTATAGACTGAGAACCACCTGTGCTAAGAGTTCCTGACGCTGGTGAAGGAGAATACGTGCAGTTCGACACGATTGGTGAAGAAACTGAGAAATTATATATGCTTGAGACGATGGATGAAAAAACGATTTTCGAAAGCGATGACGATACCGTAGAGCCCCCATACGTAACTGACCATGATGTATTAGAAGGAAGGCCAGATTCGGTGAAAGCAGCAGTACATGACATTGATTTGTTAAAGTTTATTACGGTGTACGTACCGGTTGCTGTGCTGCCACTTGCTGGTGACGGATGATACGTTGTTATACATCCTTGAGAAGAATTGGATGGAGGTGTTACTGAGTAGGCGTACGTACCTGGGTAAGTAGAAAATACAACGTCAGATGGTGCGTCTGCTGATTTGGTTATTCCGTTATATTTAACACTCCAGACTAGTCCGACAGATAATCCTGTATCAGAGAATGTGGTATTTACCAATTTCGTTACGTTGTTGCGAATAAATGAAACGTACACTGTCGAACTTGCATTTATAAGACCATGCAACGGTGATGGCGCGTACGTAAAGTTCCCGTTACTGACATTATAAACTATGAACCCATAAGAGCTGCCCACAGGAGTATTAAAGCTGATCGTATCGGTTTTGGATTCATTTGTGATTGTAGTTATGACTATCATGCAATGATACTTACCTACCCATGATATGGCGCATACTGGGGATAGTAGACTGGCGTTCCATAAAACACCGGACGGAAGGCCGGACTCGATAATCTTTGTCGTTGTATAGTTTGTGACATTGTGCGCAGTAAAGACTACATTGACGCTGGAACTGGAGTTAATCAATCCGCGGGAAGGGGACGGAACATAAGTCTCACTGCCAATACTGACATTATAAACTATGAAGCCGTACTCAGTTGCGTTTTGCGTAGTGAAAGTTACTACGTTCGTATTGGAGCTATTGGTCATTATATGAAGGGCGATCATACAGTGATACGTACCTATCCATTGTATTGCACAAACCGGGTACAAAAGACTGGCGTTCCATAGCGTCCCAAGAGGAAGCCCATTCTCTTTAATGTTGGTCGTTATGGTCTTAAGCACCGAAAAATGGACAGAGTATGCGGATCCCAGACTAAGGTTACCGGCGGATGGGGACGATACATAAGTCGAATTTGCGTATACAACGTTTGGAATATAGAATGTATAATGGTATATTGTCGAATTCGTGGCACTGAAAGTTATGTTGGCGTCTGCAGAAGAATTAGTTATTGATAACCCTGCGATTTCGCAGTGCGGACCAGTGCCAAGTGCACACTTCGGCGTGCCGATAATCTGCACTGACCAAGTAACGCCACTTGGGAGTCCCGACTCGGTGAAGCTAGTGATTTGTGGTCTAGACACGTTTTTACTATAATATACATAGTTTAGTGAACCTGCACGAACGGTTCCGGACGTGTTTGCCGGAATATATAAGCTTTTGTTCACAGACACGGGATACGACACAAAAGAGTATACGTTTGGATGCTCAGAAAATTTGATTTTACTTGAGTTGGAACTCATGTTGGTGCCTGCCAGCGAAATCACCCAAATGTTTCCTGGAGGAAGGCCTGCTTCCATGAAATAAGTGTCACAATTCCACGACGATTGACTTGATGTGTTTATTACACTGCCAGTGTTCGCGCTGCTTATTGCGAAGGAGCAGTAAAGAATAATATTGTTGTTATAAAACACTGCTCCCCCGTTATACTGTAAAGAAGAGTTAGAAAATGACGAGTTAAATGAAAATATCAAATTGTTGCCAAGTGTAGCTGAAGAATTATCCGGTCCATAGTCTATCCACCATATTCCTGAATATTTATAACCTGGAAATGTGGACGGAGACGGCGAGACGAATGTTGTAATCGTGCAGGAATGAGAAAAACTAATAAGTTGACTAGAACCAGCAACTGCTACACCTGACGCAGGACTTGCATAGAATATGCATGACGAGGTGTTTATATCTGATGCTGTAAACGAAAAATTGCCTTGCAGCGTGTAGAATCCTATCTTGTCATAGGATGAAGAACTGTATATTCCATCATATATTACGTCCCACATAGCCCCCTGAGGGAGTCCGCTTTCAACAAAAGTAGTAAGGTACGTGGCGTTTGAAGAATTCGTATAATTTCCCGTGTGTGATATCATTCCAAGCACATCGGTCTTTCTCGCAGTCACATTACCAGACGCATAAAGGTTGGAATCGGATCCATTTAATGAATATGATAGATACACGCCAAAATTGGTACCGTTGATTGCAGACACGTTGCTAATCCTGCATATAGCGCTGTTATCGGGGGTTATAGATCTATGATTACACAAGATATTCGAAGACAAAGAATTCGAGCGTGCTACTGTACCATAATTTATGTTTATTGTGTTGTTGCCGGTATTTCTTATAACGAACTCTACAGTATCGAAACTATAGTTGATCGAAGATACGTTCAAACCGCTCCCAGAGAAACTATTGGAAACTAGTTTAGCGGTTCCCTGGCTTGGCGTCGGGCCCTGCGACGTAGACACAAATGGAATTGAAAAACTTAAAATTCCTGTCAGAAACAAGGAAGACACGATTAAAACTGCAACTATCACTGTCGCCAGTATAAAACTGGCCCGTACTTTAGACGGTCCTGTCTCCGATTTCATTACTTTTACACTCAAGCTGCTCTGGGGTGTAGGTAATTTAGGCGGCGGCACGTTGAAGTTAGACATACGTTTTGCACATACTATAAATCAAACATATGCATAAATACGTGACTTAACGGTGTTTATTTGGAATAGGAGGCACTATACGGCTGCAGATAATTTTCTTCTCAGCGTGAGATAAAAGACGAAAGTTATCACTCCTGCGGCAAGCATCGCGACCGATACAAGCGATCCAAGATAGTCGGTTATAAATCCCTGCTGTGGTGATTGCGCCCCGCTGATCGGACTTGCACTTGCAACGGTGTTACTTGGCTGTTGAATTAGATTAGAGAAAATCATCGCGACGGATATTAATATCAAAACTATGGCCATTGGAAATATTATCGTTATTTTTTTGGATCGCTCGAATATGGACTTCCCTTTTTCCGACAGTGTATAAAAAACGTATTTCCTGTCGCTTGCAGACAACTTTACAACAAATCCGTTCAGCATCAGCAAATTCAGATGTTCTATGATCGTAGGTGTGCTCTTACGCAGTTCAACCGCTATATCAGAAGGTGTTTTTGGCTTATGGGCTATGGACCTTATTATTTTAAGGCGCTGAGAGCCTGAAAGTGCCTTCAAGTCATTTTCAGAAAGGGATATCACGTCTTCCATTTAGCTATTATACGCGGCAACGATTTTTATTTCTCATGCAAATCTTACTATGTTTAAGCTACCGTTATAAGGTGCGCTTCCAATGGTTAGAAGTGCATAATATTGATATGAACAAGGGAACTGTCCGGAAACTTTAGGGTATATCCAGTAAGTTCCCTCGGTAGCGTTCGCAGTTGTGTTAAAAGTCGTATTAAAAGTTGAGGATTGGTTCACTGATAGCTCGCTCGATTCAGGTTCGACTGATGTTGTCACACCCGGGTGCAGGATATAAATCGGTAATCCAAGCAAAAATGTGGCGTTTACTGTTCCGGAACTGTTGAGCACACTGGAAATCGATACATTCATTCCGCTTTGGTCCTTTAAAAATTCTGATATGTTGCTGGGAATTCCTCCACTGAAGTTCACGATTATCGGCATTTGCCTAGTAGCTGCAAGGGCAGGTATCATCAATTTCGATTCGAAACCGTTAAAAGTATACGAAGGCGTAACACCCTTTATTTCGCCGGACGAAAGGGAGGTGAGGTTTGATCCTATCAAACTGTAATTTATCGAGGCGTAGAACGTATAATTTTTCGTGCTACCTCCACATGCATTGCCTGTAAAGGAAACTTGTTCAATTTCACCCGGATATAACGTCTTATTGGATAAAGATGACAGGATAAGATCTGATCTTATTAATGAGCCATTCTTCTCAGTCAAATAGACATAAGCAGTAAGATTGTTTAGTTTCACCGTTGTGCTTAAAGAATCACCGAGAGATATATTAAACGTTCCTCGACCACAGCTTGCTTGTATAGGACCAATCTCCGAAAACCCGATGATTACGGGCCCCGCTATATTACACGCGCTGCCCGAACCGCTGACGCAATAATTTCCGGTAACGTTGGTTATGTCGGGATATGGTATCAAAGTATCATAAACGTTTTCAGGGATCGTCTGGGCACTAGCAGAATACAACCCAAAACCCCCAGTGTCCGTTATATTCATTAGAGAGGTGTTCGTGTACTGGTTTGCTGTTCCGCCTACGATCTCTCTTGTGACATCTACTGTGATTGAGCCTGATCTGCCAGGAGGTATGACATAGTCCCTGTATCCTGAAACATTGTATACACTGAATCCTGAAGTAGAAAAAGTGCTTATAACCGAATCTACTTCTCCATTAATGAGCGCCGGACATGCTGAAGAACTGTACGAAATGTTACCTGGCGATACTCTCATTGCCGGATGGATCACCGTCGTTTTGGGCGGTATAAAAAGATACAATGCGACGCTTACCGCGGCTATCGCGACTATCACCGATATTGCTATAAGCATTGGACTGTTCATGGTTAGCTTATACAGAAGCAGTAATATATAACTTGTGTTTTTGTTAGGAAATTTCCTAATGTTAAAATTAAGAATCCTTTATTTTTTTATTTCATTCTTTAAAATCTACGAGTGTATGCTGTTTCTAGCATCGATTCTACAGCTATTCCTTTTAGAAATTACATTAGATTTATAAGGGGCGTATAACAGCGTAGTTTCTGTATAAAATGTGCGCCGAGTGTCTTTTTTACAAGCATTTCTACAGCTTTATCTCTTCCCATTCTATTCTCTTTCCCTTTACTGCATCTCTTACTAATTCTTCGCTTTTACTAAGGCTGGCTTCTCCGGTTTTTACTTCCATCAGTTTTATCTCTATGTCAGTTATTTTCCCTTCACGTGCATCTGATAGTCCTTTAAAATAGATATAATCAATAGGGTCTCCTATAAACCTCAAATCAGACAGATTTCCTATCTTATTCGAAAGTAAAGGAAATATTTGTTCGCTTATCTTACCCTTTATTATAGGTCTTTGAGTGCCCAAAGCTCTTTGTATCTCTTTAGCAAGTTCTAATTCCTTCCACTTATCAAAAATTCTACGTGCGAATAACTTCACAAAGTACCGACCAAAAATAAAAGCTAAAACTGTGGCTATCAATGCGCCTAGTATTAAACCTTCCAAAAGAGAGCTGTCCATACTAATGATAGCAGATTAAACAATAAATCTGTGGCTTCTGGTTTTTATTAGGCTTTTCCTACCTGCTTGTCGGGGGTGAGATTTGAACTCACGACCTTCGCCTCATGAGGGCGACGTACTACCGCTGTACTACCCCGACTTATCTTTTATAACCTATGTCCCTAAGAAATTTATGTCTTTTGATTTTATCGGCGTCGCCTTCTATCCCTAGTGGTTTCTTTCCGTCTATGACACCAAGTATACCCCTGCCATCTTCTCCATCGTCATAAATTATGACTTTTAGGGGGTTTGATGTTGCTGCGTATATACTCACTACTTCATCTAGCGATTTTAGGCGATTCAATACGCTTATCGGGTAAATATTTTTTAATAACACAATGAAACAGTGTCCACATCCGATATCCTTCATCATTTTTATGCTTGCGTCCATTAGCTCCTTGTCGTTTCCGTCGTATCTGATCAGTCTGTCTCCCGAAGCCTCATTGAACGCCAAACCGAATCTTATCGAAGTCGATGACGAAACCAGAGTCTCATACATGTCGTCTATGCTCTTTATGAAGTGTGATTGCCCAAGCACTACATTCACGTCCTTAATCTGGGGCAGATTTACAGAAATTATATTTAAACTCATATTATCTTACTGTACGCCACACAATATATTTAAGTTTATCATTGTAGTTTTGCTAGTAGCCGTGAGTCTGCTAGTTTGGAACGGCGAGCGTTGTCTGCAGTATCTCCTGTTTTGCACGTAAGATTTTTTAGCAGAACGACGGCAGCGAAGCGCCTACTAAGAACTGAGGGTTTAGGGCGACACTATTAATCGATTGGGGCGCCATTATTATAACTTGTTGCGACTCCAAATAGATTATCTGAACAAAATAATCCGAAGCACGTTCCGACCAATAAATTTTTATTTTCAACGATACTGTTTGTAGAAGTGTCTATTATCGACAAGTTTTCGATTAGTTTATTTCCAGATACGACTTGGTGGGTTAAGACATAAATGTATTGCCCATTGGGAGATTCGGCTAATCCTTCGGGAGTAGCACCGAGGGATATATTCGAAATTACGTTAGTCGAAAACGATGATGTAGAGATGACAGAAACAGTCTTGTTAAATGGATTTGAAATATAAAGATTTCCATTCTGTGAACCTACAATCGCATAGTAGTCTGGAGAGTTAGGATTAAATGCGGTGCCGACTGCAAAACCAGGGACTACTGTGTTATCTGAAGTGTTTATTACATTTACTCTGTTATATAAGGCGTTTGTAACATAAAGATAGTCCAATTCTTTAATCCCATTGCCGTAATAACCAAATGCCATCTTAGCTGGTGCTGATCCGACGGATATATTTTTTATAATAGTGTTTGTAGCGGTACTAACGACAGAAATCTGGTTCATCCCGTAATCCGAAATATACAGGTAATTCCCGTTCGGACTTAAAGTAACGCCATATGCGCCTAATTCGCCAAAAGTCCAACCGACATGTATGTGCGCGACTACTGTGTTTGTTAAAGTGGATATCACTGAAACCTCATTTCCTTCGGTAGCGACATAAGCATATTGCCCATTTGGTGTTATCGCTATGTCAATTGGATCAACGGCTACATTTATAGTTGAAACAACCGTATTCGTGGCCGTGTCTATTACCGATACGGTATTCGAGTTACTATTTGCTACATAAACATAATTTCCGCCTGGAGTCATTGCTAGGCCTTCAGGAGATTTGCCAACGGGTATTGTAGAGACTATATTATAAGTTGAATTATCTACAACCAAAACTTTATCTGCTAAACTATCCGTTATGTAAATACATCCTTTCGGAGTAAGGGCAAAATTTATAGGATTCGTCGAACCCAGCGATTCTGTACCCGAGTAAGGCGACGCTGTATATGGGCAATGCACACCCGTGGATGGACCGCCTATCGAAAACGGATAAGATGATGGTGTCGTAACAGATGTAATAAATTGTATAATCGATGATGTAGAAGTAACTGTCGAGCCATCATAAGTAACACTCCAAGCTGCCCCCGAAGGAAGACCTGACTCTGTGAATGCAGTTATACACTTTTGTTGTTCCGTAAAGCTTATTGTTTCTGTAGAACCTGCCTGTACATAGCCATCACTTGGAGTCGGTGCGTATACAGCAGAACAACCACTCAAGCCTGCGGAGCCTACGGTCGGAACTGTAAACCCGTAATTTTCATTTGCTGTCAAGAAATGTATCGGTCTAGGAGTCAGCGCGCTTTGGGATACGCCATTGTAGGTCACGGTCCAACTGGTGAAATTCGGAAGCCCGGTCTCTATAAATGCTGTCGAGACATTGAATGAAAGTATAGGGTTGCTTGTCCAATTTATATCGTTTATCTGTACGGGTATTATGTTGTATGTTTTAGGCGAAACAAGCAGCGTGTAGCTTATGCTCCATACCGTCGGCAGATTGTATGCCATATAATACTGGGATAAAGGTGCATAGGTAAGATTCCCTGGTGATTGGAGCATACAGTTAACGATGTATCCATAAAGCACATTGTTAATAGGATTGCATTCTTCGTCCTGGCTTATATTGAACTCCCATGTCTTTCCGCCTTTGTAGGTCGACGTGAATACTGGTGTCGACCCGCCAGCGCAGGCCCCATTAAGGACGAAAGCTTTTCCGACGCTGTCGTACACATTGACCTGCGGTGCTGAGGTGGTACCAGTTTCGCTAATGCTGTAAAATTCTAATGAGTGCACTCCCAAATTGAGCATGCCTAAAGGAACGTAAGTCCCTGCTGAGTAAAGACTCGGAGGTTGCGTTCCGGAGCAAAGCTGTCCGTTTCCGAAAAGATAGGTCGGATTAATATTTCCAACACAGTTCCTTGACGTACCGCCAGTGAAGAAACTTAAAGCATAATCGAACATACTGCCGTTAACGAAATTGGACAGTCCACTTATGCCAAAGTAAGGATTCTGGAGAGTTATGATGTTCAACATATCAAAGGGATAGATAGACGACTTAAACAGTGCTTCTGATTCTAGGTATGAAGAAAAGAGATCTGTCGGATAAATCTGGTTGTACAATGTCTGCGCTTCATATTGAGACACCGTCAATCCGCTCATATAATCATCCTTTATCTGGTTCTGAGCGTTGCTAGGCGCCATGGAAACGTTCGTCGGATACGGCCCGACAAGGACGCCTATGCCTATCCCTACAACGCTTGAACCCGTGCCTGTAGACTGTAATACGAACGAATCGTTCTGAGATGATTGAGTAATCTGAGCGTACGCAACGCACGAAGGTGGTTGGGGCGTTGTATAACCGGGTAGCGCGCTATTGCACGATTCACAAACTGCGCCGTAAGCCGAACCTGGAGGTGTACCTGGCGGAGGTATAATTTTATTTTGTATGAAAGTAAAGTTGTATTTAGTGTATGACGCACTTGGGCAAGTTGAACTATAACTTACGGATTCGTTGGAAATTGCCGTATTTGATATACTTGAACCGCTTCCGCTCGCGGCGCTTGAACACGCCTGTATCGTGCCAGAATAACCTGAAGGACAATTATATGTCTCCTGCCATCCTCCGCTTACACTGGCATTCGTTATGGTCGGCTGTGTTATGTTGAAAGTCGTCCTGCACGCTTCGCATCCTCCGACAAGAAGTATACTATAAGTCGAAGAGCTATACGGGTTTGGTACAGAAGGATTTGTGAACGCAGACCAAGACCAGGAAGGCCCTGTCAGGCCATTGTCAATAGTTGCTGAGATACCCTGGTCAGTCGGCACGGCACTTGATTGATTCTCGCATATGAAAGAGTTTCCTAAGCCCGTTTTTTCGGTCACATTCGTCCATGCATTAAATTTGGCCAAAGTTATACCTGCGTTGGTCACTATCCAACCGCTGCTTTTATTTATAGCCGTGAATGCGCTGTTCGTCAGGTCTGAAGTCTCGGAACAGTTAGCAGAAATGCCGGTGCTGGACGGCGTCACGCTCAAAGTCGGCTTGGAGTTTACCGTTCGGCAGGCGTTTCCAGGCGTCTTATAACAGAGTTGAACGTTTCCTGTGCAGGATATTGAGCTGTTGTAATTCGGATTGTATACTTGGACTAGGTTAGCAGTATTCATGTTTATGGACTCTGTTATGCTGTATCTGGAAGGGGAAGGTTGTGTGTAAGAATTTGGATCATATACTGTGAGGTTTCCGCTGGTCGGAGCACACGAGTATGTCTTACCGTTTAGCGAGCCGACAAGGCAACCGCCCCCTACCGGGAAAACGGACGTATTTATACCTGATGTTTCTGCTGGTTCGCTGTGCGGTGCGCACTCTATAGAATTGTAGCTGCCCTGCTGCGGATACAAAGACTGCTGAACCTCCGGTGCTGCGCACAGGGTGTACATCGATACGGTCGTATTTACGGGGCACGTAGAGACGCCTATTACTCCACTGTTCCCATGATCCGGCAAGGCTATGGTTATTGGTGGATAATTGTTACCAGCTGGCAGCCCGCTGTATTCGGTTATATTTGATTCTAGTTGATTGCTTGGTAGATAGTTACTCCAGCTTCCACCAACATAGAATTGGGGTTGTTTTACGACTGCGACTCCGGAAGTGGTAACGTTTTTAGAAAACTGACATGCATCGAAAACAGAATAGCTGCCAGATCCCAGTGTGATATTTAAAATGCCGGGTTCATAAGCCAACCCTATGTTCTGGCCATTATAAACGATCTCGTTACCGGAAGATGCGACAGAAAAATTCGAATCATAGCTTCCCAAATACAACGGCATGCAGTACAGTTGAGCACCTGTGTTGGATAAAGTGTTCGCGCTTACCGGTGTGCCCTCTGGCAGGCTAAATGTTCCTGCACTAACAGAAGAACTCTGCGAAACGTCTACACATGAATTCTGGAGATATGTCCCGGCATTAACGGTTACGGGGTTGTCTTGTATGCTATTCGATAGGTATGAAGAATAGCTAGAACAGCCTGTATATTCCGGACCCAATACCGAAAACGCATCGTTGTTATTACTCAAGGCTGCGTTAAAACTTGATGCGAGTGAGTTAGATACATTGAAGCTTATGGGCGAGCCTGCCCCGGATAAAGTGTCTGTAACGACCGGCGCGCCATTGTAGAAGCAATAAGTGCTAGTTATCGTCTGAGACGGGTTAGTCACTTGATAAAGCTTGTTCGAATAGCTTATGCCGCCGACAGATTCTGGCCAGACTACTTGCTGCGAAGCCGTGTAAGACACTCCGAAACAATCCACTACTGGTCCCTCAGCAAGAATAGACAGTGAATTTGATGTGGCGGATACGTTGTTGAACAAAAGATCACCCAAAGACGGGTTTGAAGGCATTGAAAAGTTGCTGACGCATGGACCGTATGCTGGCTTGCAATATGCAAGAATATCGGCAGAATAATTGTTGGTTTTGAGCGATGCTGAATACGCGGTTTGAGATACGTTCATCCAGTTGTTAACGTACACTGGCTGCTGGGTTATCCCGTACAGTATTTGATACTGGTGCGTTCCTGTGGAGAGGGGCGTGGCTACGAAAATATATGAACATGATCCTCCTGTTATTGAAGGTATCATTTGTGAAGGCACCTCAGCATAAGGATATGGCGAATCTTGAGTGATCTTTATGTTGCTACAAGAAGTACTTGACTGCGGCATGGAAAAAATTACTGGAACGGGAACGGTATTGTCCAAATTAAGCGATAGGTTATATATTGCTGAAGCACTGTCTCCATAAACTTCTGGACTAAATCCGTCTATCTTTCCCTCTGAAGTCCCGGTTCCAAGAGTAAGATTCTGAATTATTATAGATTTGTTAACCTTCACATTGCCGATGTTGTCTGTAAATACCAACGTATAATTACCTTTCGAACTTAACTGGCAATTTGCCGGCGATGATGGCAAAGTAACGTTCCCGTCTTGGGCATTTAATGTGCCACATATACTAATATTCATAGCCGGTAGCGAACCTGAACTCGTAACCGAAACACTATATATCGTAACATTCTGAGATGTCACTGGCAAACCGTCGTAAGTCAAATAAAGCGAGCCTAACCTGTTTGATGAGGAAAAGTAACCTTGTACTGCCGGGCCGGTCCCAATGTCTGCACTACCAATGTATTGATTATTGGACGCATTGATTGCGACTACACGTAGTTCTGGGATCGCAGAATCCAAATAACACGTGACGCTGCCGGCGCTGGAAACGTATTCTCCCGCATGTATCTGAGTAATAGAGCTATTGACACAAGAAAAGGGAGTATCGTTAAGATAATACATATAGAAGTTCACGCTGTTCCCTTTTGGTACATAAGTAGCAGATGCATATGTGAAAACAAACGATGCCTGCGTTATCGTCGGGTAAGTAGTCCTATTGATGAGTAACTGTGCTACATATCTGCCGTTTACCGGGTTAACCAAGGAAAAGTTAGCTGACACGGGTATTACTTTTCCAGGATAAGAAGTGTTTGAAACGTTGAGGTTGGAAGTGTTGTACATTATGACATTGAACGGCCCTATTGCAGATGAGACGTTTATTACGAAGTTGCCGCCGTTCGGGAAACATGATCCAAACGAAGTACTGTTCAGCGAAGTAACGCCGCTGCCCAATCCCGTAGATACTGTTATATTGGATTTTGGACAGTTGCCATTTGGAAGTGAGAATTGGATCTTTTGCCCCGAAAAGTTAGAGTAATTATAAGCCTGTTTTATCATCTGGATTCTTAGAAGATTTGGACTTGCTTCGGTATAAGGTACGCCCCCTACATTGTACTGATATGTACCATTATAAGGCAAAGCAGAAGCTGCTATCGTGAACCCTGCCACAGCGGAAGGGAAGGAGGTTATATTCCCAATACTAAGATAGCTGTTAGTGTCGTTCAAAAACGAGTATACCTGATTTAAGCTGTTAATAAGTGAAGACTGGCTGCCCGAACCAAAGAAGGCTACTGCTTCGCTCGAAAGAGACGAAACCTGAGGATTAAGCTGTGGTTTCTCGATTGTCATCGACACGCTTGATCTATACAGCAGAGGCATGTTATTGTAATTCAATGCAACCACATCAGAATAAGGCATAAATAGCAGACCTCTCCAGCGGTTTATTACAGTTACCTGAGACGGACTTGGCGGTTCAAAGAAAGCCTGTGTAGCATAGTTTATGCTGCTGGGACTGACCGGTTGTATGGACCAGAAAACGCTGAAGTCCCTTATATTGTCAGGAGAAGCGAAGCATGATATCGTCGTACCTACCGGTGCAGGCGGTGCAGTCGCCGGCGGCTTGTTTCCAGTAGACACACATCCAAGAAGCGCACCTAACAAAGACAATTGGCCGCACTTCGCCATCTGATAATTTCCGGTTAGATTGTATATTCCAGTCCCATTCTGTAATATCATATCCGTTTGCGCGCTTACGTTCAATTCTGTTTGAGTGTTATTTGTTGCTGAAACACTGAAATTAAAGTTATCAGTATACACTGATGTGCTTGCGAATGGTGACTTCGGAAAGGAGAATTTGACGCCAGGTACTACGTCCCATATGCCAGTGGGAATTGAAAATTCATATGATGCCATGTATTGAGACAGCGGTGACTGGGGCAGTGAGGACTGTGATGCGGATGAAGTTATATATTCATTGTTATAATCTGTAAAGCTGTTGTTTATACCTGCCTGCACAAGTGAGTCTACGCTGTAGCCGTGTAACATACTGAACGAGGGGCTCAATGAACCTGGGCTGCTCGTATACCATGAGACATTGAACATGTTACCAAAGTAAACACTTAACTGGAATTCTCCGGCAAGAAGTTTTTTGAATAGAGGCATCGGTATCTCAACGGTAAACGTTGCATTTTGGCCCGGGCCTATCATAGGATCTTGCTGTGATGTTACCGGTTGCTGCACGTTTAAATCGGAACTATTGACACTCTGGAGAAAAGTGTTAGCTGTCCTTATTACCATGCTATTTGACGTGCCGCCGCTTGTTGCAGTGACTGTACCTGTGTTAGCGTACATCCACATGCCGAGCAGAGAATCGTTAAATGGCCCATTAGAATATAGAGTGCTTTGAGAGAACAGCTGCTGTATTGGTACCGGATTAAACGGGTGGCCGGGCATAGTGACGAACATGTCTGTGAAACTTCCTGAGAACGAATTGTTGTATCTAACTTGTATAACTCCAGTAGTAGGAGCCATAGCCTGAAGGAAAGTGTTATAAAGCGCGTATTTATTGCCCGCATTATCAGGATTCGGTGCTGCAACAGAAAACATTTGACTTATGTTATTGTCATTGAATAGCGCGACAAAGTACGGATTTGTTATGTTTGAAGTACCCACGTTTCTTACTGTCACTACGAGAGGTACTACTGCCGTATTGTTTGCGTTAAAGGATGGACAATCGGCAACAGCCGAGGCGAATATCGTATTTGATGCCTGTGGGTTGGCTGGATTCTTCATCCCGTTAAACTCGCCGCAGTACTGTCCTGCATTGTTGGCTATGTAGACGGACGTTATCCATGCATCATATATTTTACCTACATTTATACCGTTTGGCGTACATGCAATATTTGTTGCATAAATCCCTTGGTTAAAATTCATATAATTATTGCTGAAGCTCGAATTGAAGCAGTCTGAACTTGGGAAGAACGAGTTGCACTGTCCTATAGCTACAGAATAATTCTCTAAATAATCAGGTGCAAGGACATCTGTGAAATTCGGAGGCGTATAGAATCCTGACGCCGTATTGAAGTTTTCACCGTAGAAACAGAAACTACTGAGCGCTTTCTGGGTAAAATTGTTTAATGAAAAAGCAAGATCATTGCCTGGGTTCTGTGGGCCTATGTCTTCCATATTGAAAAAAGTTTGCGGCCAGATCGTCTCAAGTGAACTTGGAAAAGGACTAAACAAAGGATTACCCAATACATACTGTCCTACCGGCCATTTACTTGACACGTCATAACTCCCCGGAATTACTTGATCCCAAAAAAGAGTCGGTGATATCGTATTTACGCTGGAACTTTGTTCAAACGTGCAATTCCCTTTTCCAGGGGAATAAAGACCGGGTATCTGGCTGCAAATCGGGTATACGCCGTCAAATGCAAAGGAATCGTACGCATAAGGGTACAGTCCGGAAAAATGGTGCGTTATCCCGAGCATAGCCAATTGGTACGGTGCAGTTATTATATCTATCGCAGTAGCAAAGTTTGTATTCCCTATGCCTGGATAATATTCCATCTGCAGGTTCGGTATCTTATATATCGATGAATATGTCCCGTCTAAAATACTTTGTAAGTCTAATGGGGGGAGGGCTGCTGAAAGCTGATTTTCATAATAAGCGATCACAAACGCAGGATTGTTAGACTGTGAAAATACTGAAGTCATTGACGGCGGAGCCCCGTCCACGAAGATCCTAACGAATCCAGACCCGACATCGCCCGGTGCGGATCCTGTGAAGTAGGTATCGTTTATTTCGGTGGCAAAAGTCTGCGGAACGTCCAAGTATCTTTTCATCGTCTGAGCTGCTTTTGACCCCTTAAAGTCCGCGTAGTTTATGTGCGGGTCTGAAAAATTCACATCGGATGGAATAGTATCGAGTAGTCCCTGAAATTGCCATGGAGAAGTCGAACCGTCCTCAAGATACATTGTAGACAAAGATTGATCAAGACCTATACTATTCGCAAGCCCGACGGACGGCGTAAAGCCGGTAAGATCATATATCGGGTAAAAGGATCTACCTAACACGTCAAAATAAGTATGGCTGTCTATGAAAGTTGAACCACAGGATATGGAAGGTATTATAAGTTCCGCATTATTAGGTATTCCGTTATCATTTGGCAGCGAGAATTGTTGGGTGTTGCTGTCGAAGACGGCATAGTAATAGCTTGCCTGGGAATTTGTTGGATCCGTACCTGTGTATTTCTGTATGACTCCTAAGCCTAGACTAGATTTATTATATCCTGTCACGACTGGACCAGGGGGGTTATCCTGCTGTATAGAACCTAGATAGTTCTGCGGCTGTACCTGTCCAGACCCATCTCCTATACAATATCCCATATCAAATGGATCAAAAGGATAATCTGGAAAGGCAGAGAATAGTTGCGGTGCCTGGCTTACCTGGCAGGCTGGATATGGCGAACCGCCTCCTTCTGCAGCTTGAGTCGTTGAGGGGAACCCGAAGAACCCTGTGAACTGTTCCCATTTTCCAGCATTAGAATCTGACACGCTACCTACGTAATTGGCAGTCGCCCAAGTAATAGAACTAGTAAGGCTAGGAAACCACCCATTCCATGTTACTGAAAAATGTGAAGGAGTTATTGTGCCAGTTTCGTTACAGTAAAATTGGCCGTTGCTAAAACTAAAAACTCGCCCTGGAATAAATTTCTCGTTATAGTTCGAATCGCTCTGTGCCGAGCCAACACCCTGGAAATTTGAATACCAATTCCAATAATTTGATGAGTTGGCGCTTATCTCCGAATTTATCACTGCTGGATTTATATTATTGGAAGATGACAACGTGGATTGAGGGGGCAGACCTCCTCCGATGTTATTATCTGTACTTGTATTTGTGGACGTGCTAAATATAGAAGCATCCTGCTGCTGCGTTGTAGTGGTGAAATTACCGTAAACCCTGGCGGAAAACGCGAAAATAAGCGCAAAGAGCACCACTACGAGCATATAATATCTTCCGCGCGAATACGCTGGTTTTATTTTAAATTTGCTATGTTGTTTCATAGACCCTTATCAAGTCCAGCCCGTGTACTTCTGAAGCGGCCATGTAGCGACAAGATCAGGGTACAAGGGATTATATATCCCATACAAGTTGCCGATATTTATCTGTTGGGAAGGTATAGAATATGTAGCATTGAACATTATTATTTTTCCCACCTGTGACGGGTTTGTCTGGCTCTTATAAACACACGCAAATTCACTCGAAAACGTAGATTGAGTGGAAGAATAAATAAATGGGACAATAGGATATTGAGATGTCAGTTTTAAGGTGCCTGAAGTCGCCGTCGCTGAACCGGAATTATAATTAACGTAATTGAATTTGTCCGAAGCTGAAGAATTTGAATAAAACATGGGGAAGACGGCGGCCCCGTTATTTTGGTACTTGTCTCTATTTGATGCGCCCAGCCCATAAAGAATATATATTGAGCTCGGCATGCTGTTTGTTACGTTTACCCAAATCACGCCTCCCGGCTGTATTTGAGTCTGATTCCACCAATAAAGCTCCTTAGTGATGGTGCCTAAAATCTTACTGCCGAAAATTCCAACTATCTTAACGGAAGTAACTGGATTTAATCCGTCTGCCGCGAACACTGAGGAGTTAAAGTCAGCACCGAGAATAAGTTCTACTTGATAATCCTGCGAAAGAGATACAGATGTGTTCATCACATACTGGTTGAAATATGTGTCATTGTAAGTAGACAAAACACTGCTTATTTTATTATTCAAAAGAAAAGCTGGTTTCTCTTGTGCTGCAAATCTCACGGCGTTGTATCCATTTATGTAATATCTAGCGAACGCGTAGGACACTGAATCGTTTGATGGATACTGGTCAGTAGAGAAACCTATAAACTGCGGTGAACTTCCGAAAGTGCTAAGAAAACCGGGTGATGCTGAATACTGCAGGTCTTTCTTGCCGTTTAACGATGATTTCAAGTAGCATGTTCCGCCAGAGCAATAGTTGTCGATTTCTATATTATCAAGTATGTTTGGAGTCGTTTCTGAAGATGATTGAGACAGCAAATTTCCAGAATAGTTATACAACCCATTGTTGTCATTATAACCATTGAATTGTACGTATTCGAATTTTTCGCCTCCCAATATAATGCTATTGGAAGATAATATGACATTCATCATAGGAGCAGGACCAGCCAAATATATGCCGGCATCCAAAGCAAAGTCAGAAGGCAAATTTAACTTCCCGCTAAAGGCGCCTATGCTCCAGTTATATGGATTATCCGCAGAGACTATCGCACCGCCCCCAATATCAGAAATCATTTGGTAGAAGTTAGGGGAAGACTGTCCGTTGCCAACACTGAATTTGTATCCTCCGACTGTTATATTTGAAGGACACGAGTTACTTTGCGTCAACCAGCGCAGGTATTCGGATGGTTGATTGAAAACATTGAAAGAGTATGTGCAATTGTAATATGTGTTTGAACCGACTGTCTTTGTCGTACACTGTCCGCCGTTTGAAGTTATCGCACTTTCTGCACCAGCATTGTTTGTAAACAGGTCAGCTGTGCATGTTGTATTCAATAACGGGCGCGGTATTATCGAATTACAGCAGGCAAATGTGTAGTTTTGTGCAACTAAAACGTTAGAAAACCCGGGGTAACATGTATTATAGATTGAATTCTGCATACCACAAGTTTCTGTTGGAAGTAAATCCAATGAATTTTGATAACCGAAGTTAAGCGAAACTGGGACTCCCAACGTTTCGGAGCCTCCCTGCGCTGATTCATTTGGCATGACTACAAGGCTGCCGTAAGGACTTGTACCATACAACTTTACATTGAAAAGCTTTTGATTGTCGTATGTGTCTATCACCGTTACGTTTTTGTTAACTAATGCTATATACAAAAGGCTTCCATCGGGAGATACTCCCATATTGTTAGAACCGCCTGGAAAACCTGGAGGGTATAAGTGGGTAAACGTGTTACGCAGATATGACGTGTTCGGAGGGAGATAAATAGAATCGAAATTCGTGAAATTGTAC
Source organism: Nanobdellota archaeon (assembly GCA_021836125.1). Classification (GTDB taxonomy): domain Archaea; phylum Nanobdellota; class Nanobdellia; order Parvarchaeales; family Parvarchaeaceae; genus Parvarchaeum. Next base: position 25,467 of record JAKBJF010000005.1, read on the forward strand.
AGACTTATTATAGATATAAAACTTGACAGGTTCGTTTTAAGGTTGGGATTTCCTTGTACATAATATAAAGGCATGGCGGAATAAACGTACAAACGATTAAGCTGTACATTTAGTGTCATGCTCATTGCTGTTGGTGCGGTCGGCACTACGCCTGAAGGCACCGCACTTATATTAGCTATGACCAAACCGGAAGACATGTTTAATACAAAAACGTCGTTATTCCAATCACAGATATCTCCAAGGAGGTAAAGGAATTTTCCATCTGATGAAATTAACACTTGATTTATATACGCGTATGGCTGATTACATGTAAGCCCGTTTACGCTAAGTCCTGCAACGTTTATCTTAGAGATAATCGAGTTTGAATATGTGCTTATAACGTCTATCCCGTTCTGTGTACTATTAATCACATAGACTTTTGTGCCATTTGAATTTACGACCGCACCATCGGGTGTGAAAGCACCGTATATCGTAGTAATGTAAGCGCCACCCGTGGCATTAAAGACCTGTATTCCGGTTCCGTTTACAACGTATATGTACTTGTAAGGATTCCCCAATACACTTTGTGATACATAATAAGCGCTATCCGAATAACTTGTGCTTAAGCTATAAACCTGCGAGTTTATAGTACCGTCTATTATAGACAGATTAGAATTATAATTTGGATTGTGCGTTGCATACACATAATCTATGTTCGATGCGCCTGCTAGCGAATATGAATTGTTTATACTCGTGATATTCTTTGCGAATTCCCCATTTGCGGATAAAAGCATCGCACCGTGGCTTCCTTCACTCACGTAAACTTCGTAGTGCGATTGTTGAGCAGGAGTGTATGCGTAATAAGAGTCTATGCTGTAATTCTGTGCGGATATTGGTGAACCGGTGTTATTGGAGTAATAAGCCGGACAAGAGGTGTCTTCACGCGCATTTATAGATAGATTTAATACGTTGACATCGAAAGGCGTAGCTGCCAGGAAACTGACTTCTGTCGGGATCTGGTAATTGAAGAGATTCTGTATATTTGACTGTAACGCGTTAGTCAATACGCTTCTGCAAGTATTAAGGCATGATGGAGTCTTACCGCAGTTATAAATCGTAGTTCCAAAATAAGGTGTCGCTGCGCAACTTATCTGATTTATTAAGGATGCTGTGCCTTGCGTGATTGAACCGAATGCAAGTATCATAGCGGAGTACCAGTCATACTTTGGCTTTCCTGCTACAGATACAGTCTTGAGATTTACCGCATGTGATGTGTACATTATGTAATTGTATATCGCGTACTGCGGGAAGCCCTGTATTTTTTGGGAACTTATAGGGAAACTCTGATTTACAAAAGCTATCGCCAACTGGAGAAGATTACTCAGATAATCCTGTGCGCCTATACTTGTAGTGAGACTCAAACAATTTTGTACAGTAAATTGTATTTCGTTCTCAGAAACACACACTTGCGGATAGTAGAGGGGGAACAATGCTAATGATACGTGGAGTATATTCCCATTAGGGAAAAGCAGGTTCTGCGGTCCACTGAGATCAAAGCGGTTTATTATATATTTATAATAAACGAACTGGGGCTGTATGCCTATAATCACAGAGCCGACTGGCACAAGAGTGGCTATTGGATTAGAAGTACCAAAAAAAGTGGAATTGAATTGCATGCCATCAAAGGAGAATACTGTATTGTTTTGGAGGGGAATTATCTGACCGGCTTGTGAACAAGAATACCCTACTCCGGTTGCTCCACTGACCGGTGTGCATGTGTCCCCATTTATTTGTGTCACACTAAAAAATGATGTGCCTCCGGAAGCTCCATATATATTGTCTGCGGAAGGATTAACTATTGGAATCAGATAAAAGTCCTTTGAACTCGGTAGAGGATTATATAATATTATCGCATCCTGGCCGCTTGGCATAGTCACTACCGAATATTGTGCACTGCCAGATAGCGCAAGCCCAAAGGAGGAAAAAGTACTAAAAAAGCTTGTGTCCGCAAATTGGTTCAATACGCTATCTACAACGTTTTGTTCTGCACCAAAACTAAAACTATAGCCTTCTAATGAGAATTGTTGTCCCAAGGTGCCGTTTAAAATAGAACCGCCTGGTGTCACTGTAAGACTGCCGTTGATATTATAAATCGTAATTATATTGTCAGAAGAATTGAATTGGAATTTGTACCAATCCTTAAGATATGGTGCACTAAAGTTTGCGAAATAAAGCTGTTTGCATGAACCTGTACATGTAGAAGGCTGTGTGAAGTTAAAGTCTAAAATAGAAGTTATACCTGAAGAATTTTGCAGAGTTGAATACTGCGGCTGATCCAACAAGTTTAATAACCCTGCTTCAAGCTCTTGATTGTTGGGAAGGCACGTATCTCCGGCGAGGTTTCTCCAGTAATAAATATGTGGCACTGGGAAAAACGAAAGAGTATTGCTTGTGTTTATATAGCCACAATTCAAAGTCGGAACGAACTGCCCAGATGGAGTTATGCCTCCACTGGGTCGCAAAAGAAAACCGTCCATTAGTTGGGCTTTATCAAAGTCATATGCCAATTGCTGCGTGGCATAGTCTTTAGCTGCAAGAGTCTGATATATGCTGTTCTCCGCGGTTACATATATCTTTGAGCTTAGTCCAACGCTGTTTATGTAGGCGAACGCGTTCATTATCGCAAGTATCGTGGCTACTATCATGCCTATTGCTGCAATTATGTTCGCCTGTCCTCTACTCGATATCATATCAACTCACGGTACCGTAAACTGTATACGGCTCCGAAGGATTTTGTGGATTGTACACCGGCAGACTACACACAGTTGTAGCCGGGAATCCTGAGGGTATCTGGTTCATGTAAACAGACATTCCTAGAGTAGATAGTTCCAATCTGTCATCTGCTGTTGTAAGATTGAACACGCTGAGAGAGAACGAGGCGAAGTAATTTATGAAGTTTACATAGATAGAACCTGAGCTAGTAAGAGAAGTCGGTATTGTCGTAAAGCCAATCTGACAGCTGCTACCACAGTTAGCTACTTGCTCCTGAAACGCTTCAGCTGTCGCAGCGGAGTATTGATTAGGATGAAATTCCTGCAGATATTTCAGCGTGGCCTGAGTGTGCACATAGTATTGACTGAATATATTGTCAATAGCAAGGTTGCATGATTCTGAGAGAGGCTCCAATGCGACCATATTGGTTATATTTGCAGTCGTGTTTGTGATAAAGAAAGCCGAGACTACAGACAGTACTATCGCAAGCACAGGTATCAAAATTATATCAAGTATAGTTACTTGTCCTCTTCTTCTGGGAGTAAGTTTAAACATATGTACCTTGTGGCGCTACTAAGTAATGTATTGTCACATACATAACGCCGCTGTCTTGATACAACGGATTGTGGTTCGCATCTGTGAACTGCAATATTACCGGAAACGACTCTGTATATGTATCTTCGGAATAAAATATAGACGATGAAGCATATTGCGGGTTTATGCTATTATAGTTGTTCGAGCCGACTGCAAATATCAGACTACCGCTGAATATACCGGGCGGTATCGCCTGAACTCCTATACTTAAGGGTATGCTTATAAGAAACGCTGCATACTCTGCTATTTGAGCGTCCTGCGCTATTACCTGCTCCGTACCTGTAAAGGCACTGCCATAATTGAGCTGGTTGAAGTTTGATACTGAAACTGCGCCGCCGGGAGATAAATCCATGGGATTCTGAGTATCGACTATCGTTGCTGACACACCGGCAAATGCAGGTACTAAATCCTGAGAAAAGGGGACCTGTGAAGCGCCTGGCGAGTAATCATACTGCACGCATGATAAAAATGACGATTCGGCCATCTTTGAAACGTCTATAACGCCAGGTTCGGTGTTGCTCTCTGTCATTATCGTCTGTTTCCCTGCAATGTTTGTCATATAATTGTCTGTCTGCTGATAAGCAAAACAATTTGGAGAGGTTATAAGACGACTACCGATAGCGGAAGCGACTGCCTGAGCATTTGCGAATACGCTTACGCTGTTTACGTTGGATATGCTAAATGACAACACTATTAATAACAAAGCGAACGACAGTATCAAGACTGCCGAGTTCGTGAATGACATCAGTTCCGCTAATGGCATATTATCTCACCGTTGGTGTGTACACGCCTCCTGCTTGCGTCTGCACCAGGCTTAATCCTCCGTCTAATGCTAGTGTATTATAATTATAGCCTAATAAAGTAGTGGAGGGCGTGTTCGGATCCACGCCGAAGACGTTGTTGTTCGATAAAAATGTCAGCGTAAAATCACTGCCAGAGCTAGTAACCTGAAAAGTAATGTTTGAATATTCTGTCGGATAGAATGACTCGCTTGGACCTGACGGGAATGCAAACCCATTATATAGAGATGTAAAGGCATTTGTCTGTATATGGCTGTTTATAAAATTGGTTACTGTGTTGGCACCAGGTATATTGCTTAAACCTGGAAGCACCTCCACGCCTACTATTGACCTTTGTATATCTGGCGGACCTGGTATATAATTAGAGTCCGATGAAAGCGGAGATGAGAAGTCTAGGATAGAATTATTATTTATATAATATTGCGGATAGGCTGTTGTTGCCGAGCTATAATATGGATTGATAAGTTTTATACTGTTTTTGCCTCCAGTCATGTTTGTCAGGTTAATACATGATATGGCTGTGCCGAACTCTGTTATATTATTCTGCGTGACGGCGTTGACAAAGGCGCCGCTCACTTGTGAGGAGGTAGTGTATATCGGTGCGCCGTTATCGTCTGTTATAAGGTTATAAATACAAAGTGCAGAATAACTGCCACCTGGAGGGGAATAAATTCCTAGACCTAAATAAGAGGGAAGAAGTATACTTACATTTTTAGAAGAACTTGTGCTTAGGATCTCATTCACAAAATAAGCAAGTGTATGAGGGAACAGTAAGTTATTCTCTGGACACTCCGTATTGAAAAGTCCTTGAGATATTGCAAAAGACAGTGAACCATTGCCTTCGGGTAAAAGTAAGGATTTGAGCGTGTTTCCTGGAGGGGGGGTGGTTTCAGCTTGAGTACATATATCCGCCAGATCGGTTATTACCGGCGTCGAAGCCACAGTGGCTCTTCCATTTGCTTGTCCTTCTAGATAAACTTCTCCGCCATATCCGATAAAATACGAGCCGAGAGGCTGAACTGCGTTCTGCTTAAAGTATACATCAAATAATGTAGTAAGCGCTCCATATTCTGAAAGTGCGCCCATTGCAAGATTACTGCCAGAAGAAGTGAGCGAAGACGCCGTCGGAAGATCTCCTAAACATGTAGCTGTACGTGCTGCGACCATAAGGCCTGTGCGTCCCACAAGCGCAACTGTAGAAAGAAGCGGGTCTCCTATCCCGTTGACGGGGATATTGTTTATGAAAGCGCTGTTTGACGACAAAGTATTGGATTTTACAGAAACGCCGCTTTGAGGCGTGGAATAAGGATTGTAGGAGGTGCTGCTATTCGAAAACTCTCCGAGAAGATCCTGGCTAAGCTGTGCACTTTGCACGGCCGTATTTATCTGGTCCTGTGCGTAGTATGACTGTCCAAGGTTGCTGTACTGGCCAGACAGGTTTGCCTGCTGAACGTAATGATCGAGCTCTAAATCGAAGGCGGTTAATTGCGGTGGAAGAGGTTGCTGATTCTGGTATGAAGAAACTACCTCCAAGCCGTTCGAAAGGGAATTCCCAGACAGCGGCGTTACGTATTGGTCGAAATGAAAACCGTTTGTCAAAGAATTGACGACTGTCGCCGCTGATAAAAACGCCACCGAAAATGTTATGCCTTTCAATCCGAAACGGATAGCGGATTTCACTATAGATTGCTTAAAATTGTTCTTGACGTTATTGGCGACATACTTTATATACGCAAGAACCCCGTTTCCTCTCGCTCTTGCCATCTGGAGAAGGCTGTTTGGCACATCTACCGTTATTGTTTCTGCGTTCTTCAGTCTGTTTTCCACTTCGGTGGAAGAAAGTATTTTACCTGTAGTCGCATCGCGCCATACTCCTTTTTTCACTGCAGGAGACAATGCACCTATGAACTGATCGTTCGATTCCACGTAGTCTGCACTAGTAAACCTTGTCGAAGCGATTTCATTCTTGCCAAGCTTGCCGGCTTTCATAGCATATGCCCCATCTTGGGTTATAAAACTGTCGCTCTGCTCCACTGCGCTTCCTTTAAGATTTTCGACTTCGGGTAGAGTATCAGCAAGGACTTTATCGCTCGCTGATAAGGTCATTCTCTCCGCGTCTGTACCGACGCTTATGGGCCCAGGTTTTGACTTGGGACCTACACTAAGCATGAAACATATCGCAAAACTGTATTCTGCCGTGCCAACATCCAGCGTTGGACCGCTTGCATAAGATATATTCCTTATGTCAGAACCGCCTGCACAATTGTATTTATCCGTCGCTGCAGACCACTGACAGAGGGAATTATTGCCGCTAAGTGTTATTCTCATCGATGATGGTGCAGAATATAGGGCATTCTGTATAGCGCCTAGATTAGCGCCGAAAATTGAAATTGAATCTGCTCCGTTCTGCAGGAAAACGCCCTGCAACTGGGCAAAATAGATTCCTACAAGGAGAAAAGCGGCTGCAAGTATGATTACCGCGATACCTATGACTACCTGAGCATTTCTACTCAACATAACTCACTAGATTTATTAAATCCGGGATATTAATAATTTAGTCGCATTCTGTTAACTAATCAATAAATTTTTATTTAAACCCTGATAACCAAAGGAATGAAGGTGGATTCATATGACTTGCTATTTGATATAGATTTTAACGAGCTTACATTCAAAGGAACGGATAAAATAAGAATAAAAGCCATTGGAAGCATAAAGCTTAACTGTGTAGATTTGACTGTAAAAAACGTAAAAAAACAGGGAAAGAACGTAAAATTCAGATTAAACAGGGATATTCTAATTATACCTGGGACTTTTGATGGCATTGTTGAAATAGAATTCAGCGGAAAAATAAATGACACGCTGACCGGGCTATACCGCGCCGGGTATGGGAACAATTACATGTTATCCTCGTTCCTTTCGTCTACAAATGCAAGAAAACTTTTCCCTTGTATCGATGATCCGGCGTACAAAGCTACTTTTAAATTAGCTGTACGAGTGGATAAGGCCCTTGATTGCATATCAAACATGCCTGTAAAAAGTGTTGATGCTGAAAAACACAAAAAAACTGTGAAATTCATACGGACTCCGAAGATGTCCACTTATCTATTATACATAGGAATTGGTAAACTCGACAGGATTTCGGAAAACGTTAGCGGGAAAAAGGTATCCGTAATAGCCACAGAAGGTAAATCTAGATATGGTAATTTTGCACTCGATATAGCGAGACGCTCAATAGATTTCTTCGAAAGGTTCTTTGGGCATGTATATCCTCTGCCTAAACTTGATCTTCTATCGATACCGGAATTCTCGGTTGGCGGGATGGAGAATTGGGGTGCAATAACTTTCAGAGAAAGCAGTCTGATAGTCAGTCCAAAAAGCACCGTAATCACGAAACTAAACGCTGCCGATACTGTGGCGCACGAAATAGCACATCAGTGGTTCGGGGATCTGGTAACAACGAAAGACTGGAGCGACATATGGTTAAACGAGAGTTTCGCCACTTTAATGAGTTATAAATTTCTGAGCAAGGAATTTGCGGGATGGAAACCGATGTATGATTTCTTCGAGTTAAGATTTACAAGTGCATTGCTCTTGGACTCTCTTGATAGCTCACACCCTGTGATAATACCCGTAAAAACTAACGAGGAAGCAAATGAGGTTTATGACAACATAAGCAGCTATGGCAAGAGCGTAGTTGTGCTTCGCATGATCGAATCTTTTATCGGTGAGAAGACGTTCGAATACGCCGTAAGATCCTTTGTAAAGAAACACAAGTTCGCAAATGCAGTAAGCGATGATCTGTGGTCAGCGTTCGAAGCCGAATCGAAAAAACCTATAAAAAAGATTATGCACGGTTTTATCGAAAGGCAAGGTTACCCGTTGTTAACTGTAAGAAAGGATAAAAACGGAATAATCATAACCCAGGAAACTTTCAAATTGAACGGTAAAAAGAACAACGACGTGTGGTATGTGCCGATGACTATAAGGATAAATGGTAAAAAGACTGTTTTTATGTTAAAGTCGAAAAACTCCAAATTAAACTTAAAAGATATATCTTCAATAGAAATAAACGATGGCAATGTTGGTTTTTACAGGACTAGATATGAAGGGCTTGAAAAGGAATTCTGGGAATCGGGGCCTTCTGCTTTTGAAAGATGGGGTTTCATTTCGGATAAATTTGCGCTGTTGACTGCAGGGAGGCTGAGATTCGAAGATTATATTAAAACCGTCGAGCTTTTCCAAAATGAAAACGAGAACCTTCCTGCGTCAGAAGTATTAAGTGAACTCATGCTTTTATGGAGAATTAATGGGGCGTTGTGCAAGGATGCTACATTGAAATTTATAAACGGCCAGATTGGAAGAGTAGACAAAAGCGATGTTGACACTGACAAGATTTTGAGGGGAAGATTATATGTTGCACGTTCTATGCTAGACTGGAATTTTGCGCATTATTTAGCACAGAAATTTGCTAATTTTGACAATGAAGATCCAAATATAAAAACTGCGATAGCGGTGGCTTATTCACTTACAGAAAACAATATAGATGAATTAAAAAAGCGCCTTGAAGCCTCAACAATGGACGAGGAAAGACAGTATATGATAGCTGCGCTTAGCATGTTAAAGGGAGAAAACGTTGAAAAAGTGCTTAAGTACGTGCTTTCCGGGCAGTTAAGAAAGCAGGAATCTGCTGCATTGATAGTCACTATGGCCCTAAACAAGGATGCCGCTCCAAAGATGTGGGATTGGCTGAAACTAAACCACAAAATTATATATTCTATATATAAGGATTCGCTGATGTTTTCGACGATATTGCAAAGGACACTCCCTCTGCTTTGGTTTTGTGATAGCAAAGAAGTCTCTTCTTTCCTTAAATCAAATGGTTATCTTAAAAACAACAGGGCTGCAAGAATCGGCCTTGAGCTTTTGGTAATACATAAGAAATTAAAGGAAAGGCTAGGTTGAAATGGAAGTGTTTGACTGCCATACGCACCCCACATTCAACTCTAGCATGTTTTCTGATGCAGCTAAATCGAATAATATAGATTACTCAGAAAGCGGTCTGCTGCGCGAGATGGAAAAAAACGGTGTAGCCGGTTGCATGGCTATCGGACTTGATGAATCTTCTAACCGCTGTGTAGCCGAACTTGCGAATAGAAATAGGAATATCCTGCCTATTTATGGTGTCGAAACGCAGACTATTGAGAAAAGTTACGCTGGCTTAAAGAAATTGGCAGCGTCTGGAGTATTCAGAGGCATAAAATTGTACTTAGGCTACGAAAACGTATATCCTTTTTCAAAAAGACTGGATAAATTTTATCGCTTGGCAGAGAACAATGATATGACTGTAATATTCCATACCGGCGATACTTGGCAGTCTATAAAGAGATCAAAACAAGGTTCTATGGTAAAATATTCTCATCCGCTAAATATAGATGAGGTAGCGACAACACATCCGGAAATGAAGATAATAATAGCCCATTCTGGGAATCCGTGGACAGAAGACACGGCAGAAATAGTTTACAAGAATAAAAACTGCTATGCTGACATTTCAGGATGGTTCCTCGGTAAGCCGCAAAACGACAGTATGGATTTAATGAAAGACAAATTGAAATTTTTGGTGCGGTTCGGGGGAAAGGACAAGATTCTTTTCGGCACTGATTGGCCCTTGGCCGGCATGCACGATTATATAAATTTCGTATCAGAATGCGGATTAACATCAAATGAGATTGAACATGTACTATACAAAAACGCTAAGAGATTGTTTTTTCAAAATAGCTGAATTTTTAAAAATTGAAAATACTAGAATTTTATAAATTCCAATAATCAATCTACAAATTTCCTGTCGCCGCCAAGTATTATGTACTTTATACCAAGCCGTCTTGCCATTTCGCCCTCTATGTCATCCCTGTCTCCTACAACTATTGAATTTTTAAGATCAATGTTGTAATCATTTACGGCCATTTCTATAAGCCCGGTTTTTGGTTTCCTGCAATTGCAATTATCTTCAGGTATGTGTGGACAATGATATACGTTGTCGATTACTGCGCCGTTATCGGAAAGCCTGTGAGACAACTCCTTATTGAACGTTATGCAATCTTTCTCTGTGAAATATTTTCTGCCTATCCCAGATTGGTTTGTTACTATTATTATAATGTAGCCAAGTGATTTGTAATTTTTAATCATGTTCTGTGCGTCTGCATATATCTTTATTTTGTCTGGTTCGTGTATGTATCCTGAATCATAATTTATCGTGCCGTCCCTATCTATAAACAATGCCTTCCTTTTGTCACTCATATGTTAGCGTAATAAGCTTTTTTCTATATAAGCTCAAATTTGACGTATCCTTCCAATAACCAAGCTTAAGACTTGCGAAATTGGTTTGTCAGTCGTATCTATGATAGTTTCGCCTTTCTCTTTGGAATCAATGGCTAAATTGTAGAATTTCGATACGGCTCTTAAGGATATCTTTCGCCTTTTCTTTTCTCTTCTTTTTAGCTCTCCCAACGATGCCGTGAAAAAAAACCTTTTGACTGGCACTTTATATTTTCTTGCAGTCGTAATAAATTCATCTGAATACAGATTGCCCTTCTTATTTTTAAACAACAACGTCCCCTCGATAATTACTGTATATTTGTTTTTCAGATAATTGTCGAGTATCCTTTTTGTATTTTCCATAGCAATTTCGGGTGCGTCTCCATCTACGATTTCATGATAAAAAACTGAAGTGTGTATTATTGCCGTTTTGCTCTTTGGAAAGAACGTTCTTAACTTTTCCGCGATCGTCGATTTGCCAGAACCTGCGGCTCCTCGTATAATGATCAATTTGTTCCTTGTTGTCTCCATTTGTTTATTTCCTATTTTTAACGCTAAAATTCTTTATTTGTCAACTTTTCCGCTATGTTCAAGCAGTTTATTTATTGCGGCAACGGCCTTTATTATATCCTTTGGCGGTCTTGCAAGTGCAACTCTAACATTGTCATGGATTCCGGGTGCTTCAAAATTATAATAATAAGAAACCGGGATAACGGCGACTTTGTAGAAATTTCTCAGGTTTTCAGCAAACTCTAAATCGTTCATACCTGTTTTACTGACATCTAGCATGCAAACCGATGAACCCTCAAGCGGATGCAAGGACACTTCTGGGTCTATATTCGCTTTTATGTAATTGTAATTTTCCGCAACGATATCATTAAGGTGTTTTAGGTAACCGATAAATCTTTTGTCGGTGAGAACGCTCGAAAGCAAGCATAAATCATATTTATTCAATTGAAAAAACATGTTATCAATTCTGTGTTGCAGTCTATCTTCAATGTCTTTTGAATAGGCTATGCATCCAAATTTTGAGCCGTCCAAACCAAGTATCTTGCCAGTATCACCTATAATCATATAAGAAGGTTTATGCGGCAGCTTCAAACGCGTAAGCATAGGCACGTTTATCTTAAATGGCGTAATTTGGGCGAACACACAATCCAATATTAACAATCTTTTCCCATCACAAAGTTTAGCTATCTCTTCTATGGTTTTCTGTCCATGTATCTTGCCTAGCGGGTTCTCAGGTATAGTCAGTACTACTGCAACTGTCCTATTTGTGATTTTCTTTTGTAAGTCTTCAATATCGGGGGTGAAATCCTTATGCCTCTTCGCATAAATTACGTTGCCCCCCAAAGACCTGATTATATTTGGATATGCATCATAACCTGGTTCAAACATTATTACTTCGTCACCCGGAGTAATTATTGCATAATCTATTGCAATGAGAAGCGCATAAGTGGCAGTCTGGATAAGTTTGATATTGTCCGTTTTAAAGACGTTAGAAAAAAACCCTTTAATGTTATTTATCAGTTTGTTGTTGTCCATTTTGATGAATTTTGACGCGATGCTTTTTCTATAACTCTCAATCCAATTCGGATTTATACCGGATGGGTAGCTAGCAGTTAAGTTTACAATATCGCCTGGATTTGTGTACAGCTCCCGTTCAAGCGCCGTCTCTTTGGAAGTTCTTGGACCGAAGAACAATGGCTCTTCAAGAGCGACATTCCAAATAACATCAAAAAATTGCTTGTATAGCTGATAGACGGTTGGGTTATCTAAAACCGTTGTCTTTATTTTATTATTCTCAAACGAGCATACTCCTACTTTACCGTCCCACAGATAAAAATCACAATCTACGTTCACTAAATGTTCAGGGATGAACCTGGCTGTGAAATGATCTATCCACTTTGGATTGCTAAAATGACTATGAACTACCTCGATATTTTCAGGCGTGTCCGTAGCTATAAAACTATCGTGTCTACCTTTCTCCGCTATTTTATTTCTATACTCAATAACTATCTCCTTGAAAGCGGGATGCATTTTTTTCTTTATGTTTACATACCCAAAGGTATCGCTTTTTCCAGCTGCCACCAATTTAAGTAAGTCGCCATAAATAGCGGTGTCTCTCTCCGAGATTGTATCTTCCTTTTTTATTCTTACCATGCTTGAATATATCTTCATAACTTAAAATATATTGCTTACTCCAGTTCTTTAATAAAAAATAATTTCTCAAAGAAAAATTATAGTAAACGTCTGGATTTTAAACCAACTACGACAGATTGAAGACACCTAATCAGTGCTTTGACGACGAAACGTTACAAAAAATAGTGCTCCCACCGGGATTTGAACCCGGGTCTGTGACTCGAGAGGCCACTGTCCTTGGCCGCTAGACTATGGGAGCAGATATAATCTATGTATTAGAATGGCTTTTATTTAAAGACAAACTGCCGACGAAAACTTATTTTGCTGCAAGGAATATTTTCATATCCCTTTTTTCCAGTTCCTTAAAAAATGGCTCCGGATTAACGGCTATTTCCGGCGGAACGACACCCTTTTCAGTTATTACACCTTCCAATATCATCTGTGCGACTACCGATGGTGCCACGCCTGTATTCCATGAACCGGCCGGTATGTTCCATTTTTTGTTCGTGAAGCTTTCACAATAAGCAACAATGTTCTTTTTCTTTCCTTTTTGTTTTCCGATAACTTCGACCCTTAGGAACTCCAAATCATTTATCTTTGTAGATTCGGTTGGTATGAACTTTTCAGTCATTTTAACTATAATGTCCCTGGGCGACACCGTTTGCCCGCCTGGAAGCCTTATGTCATCTTTTGCTGAGAAACCCACATCTATGAGAAACTTCATCTTATCGACCAGTACCGGATCGAACCCGCCTCTAAACCAGCAATTCTTTACGCCAGGGATTGATTCGGCGAGCGTAGCCGCTTCCGAGTGCAAAGTGTAGAAGCATTTCGCACTGTTTAATGGCTTGGGAAATTTTTTGTCTTCCATGCCGGTAAGCGGCTCTATTGTCTCAAACCTGCCGTTTCTGAATATTACTGGTTTGTATCCGAATTCTTCAAATAGTGTAAGTATGGTATAAGGGAGTACTATCGGCGTATCATATTTTGTGTAATCCTTGTCCGCGAAGCTGACGTCTATCGTTTCCGGTTTACTGAGTTTCTTTGCTGCATAAGCTGCAAGCACATTAGTGATACCTGGTGACGACCCCATACCAGGGATTGCAATCAGCCCTTTATTTTTGAATTCGCTGTTCATTTCCAATTGCTTTCTCGTAGTGTGAAACATCCCTCCTAAATCCAGATAATTAACTCCTGCCTCCAAGCACGCAGACATTACATCGACGTTGAAGTAATAGTTTACTGCGTTTACAAGAACTGAACAATGCGATTCCTTAATAGCAGCAACCAACGCGGCTTTGTCCCTAATGTCTATCGACATAGTTCTCACTTTCCTTTCGAGATATCTCTTTGTCAGGTTGTTCGCTCTGTCTAGTTCCCTGTCCGCGAATACAAGTTCGCCATCGTATCTTTCCATCAGGTCCGTTCCTATTACACGGCCCATTTCTCCGCATCCTAAAAGAAATATTCCCATACGCTATTTTTGCGTTCGTTTAATATATAATTTTATCCTAGCTCGCCGTAAGGTCTTACTTCATATTCAGATTTTGCCGCCTTGTCCATGGAATTTCTGAATGCGTTCAGCGTCCGTTTAAGGTCGTTGTTACTGTGCGAGTAGCACGTGTATATGCACTCCTGGTTGTCTGCATCTATCAGTACTCCCTCCTTCATAAGCTCGTACTGTACCTTGACATAGAAGTCTGTTATGGAGTTTCTTATATCGTCATAATTGTTTATTTCGTCCCGTTCTGTATAGAATATCTGGAACATCCCGGGTACTCCGCTTATTTTTACCGGTATCTTCAGTTCATCGGCCATCTTCTCTATTCCGCTCATCAGCTTTTGATTATATGACTTTAGATATTTGAACACTTTGCCGTCACTTAACAATTTTATAGTCTGGTTCACAGCCGTCATGCACAATGGGTTGGAATTAAATGTCCCAGCATGTACTGCCTGGCCTGCATCCGGACCGAATGAAGCCATCACTTCTCTTTCTCCGGCTATCGCAGATATAGGATGGCCGTTTGCCATTGCCTTTGCGTAAGTGCTTATGTGAGGTTTGACTCCGTACAGTTCCTGTGCGCCGCCCAAGGCTACCCTGAATCCCGTTTTTACTTCGTCAAATATAAGAAGTATGTCGTATCTGTCGCAAAGTTCCCTTAAGAACTGAAGAAAGCCCGGCTTCGGAGGTATTGCGCCTGCATTTCCCATTATAGGTTCAAGTATTATGGCAGCTATCTCGTTATACCTTGCTTTGACAGCTTTTTCAACGGCTTCAAAGTCGTTGAACGGCACAACTATTACAAGCCTGCCAATATCAGACGGTATACCTGCAGACTGAAAGTGTGGCTGGTCGTGGGGCCATGTATAAGGAGGGTGTGTCGAGAATAGAAGATAATCGTTCGTACCGTGATAGTGTCCTTCAAACTTCAATATTACGTTTCTCCCAGTATAAGCGCGAGCAAGTCGAACGGCGTGCATTGTCGCCTCGGTTCCGGTGGATGAGAATTTTACGGATTCTGCGGAAGGCACGGCCTTATGGAATCGTTCTGCTACTTCTAGTTCAAGTTCATGGCCGAAACCATATATCGTACCGTTCTTCTTTATTTGATCACAGACCTTGTTCTCAACAGCCGGATAGCTGTGACCGAGTATTATCGGGCCTAACGCAAGCCTGTAATCAATATATTCATTACCGTCGACATCCCAAGCATGCGACCCGTATGCTCTCTTGAGGAACAGACTTGCTGCCGCAGCCGGACCTACATAGCAAAATCTCGGATTTCTCCATAGCCTGGCGTTTGAGCTTACGCCTTCTGGCATGTATTTTAACGCCTTAGTATAATACTTACACGAATTTTTCAGCGAAAAAGATTTTTTCTTTGCCATTTTTCACTCTGTATTTATTACGATAGATTTTACGTTAACGAATTCCAAAAGACCATATCTTGAAAGTTCTCTTCCTATGCCGCTGTCCTTTATGCCTCCGAACGGAAGACGAGGGTCTGATTTTACCGTGTCATTAACATATACGAGCCCTTCCTCCATCCTTCTTGCAAACTGCTCCCCCTTTTCCAAGTCTTTTGTCCACACGCTACCACCAAGGCCGAAGCTTGTGGAGTTCGCTACTGATAAGGCTTCCTCTTCGTTATCTACTTCTATTATCGGAGCGATGGGTCCAAAGACTTCTTCTCTAGCGACCACCATATCTTCTTTTATACAAGTTATTACAGTTGGTTCGAAGAAATAACCGATTCTGTCAAGTCTTTTCCCTCCTAATAATATTTTTGCCCCTTTGTTGACTGCGTCTTCCATCTGGGCCGAGAGCTTATCCAATTGCTGGCGGTTAACCATTGGCCCCACCATCGTATCATTGTCCATAGGGTCTCCGACTTTTGCAGCTTTCATGAACTCAACAAACTTTTGCGTAAATTCCTTTGCTTTTTTCTTTGTGACTATGAATCTTTTCGCGGCGATACATGTCTGGCCCCCGTTTATCAGTCTTGCGTTCGCTGCGTTGCTGCACGTTAACACTATGTCCGCATCGTCAAGCACGATAAATGGGTCTGATCCACCCAGTTCCAAGACGCACTTCTTCATATTTTCTCCTGCAAGTGCAGCTATGTGCTTTCCAACTTCTATACTGCCAGTAACTGATACTCCATCCATGAATTTGCTGCGTATAAGATGATCTACGGTTTCGTGATCCGTAATCACAGTACGAAAAGTATTCTTCGGGAATCCTGCTTCAGAAAATGCCTCTTCTATTGCTAAGGCACACATTGGTACGACGTTTGAATGCCTAAGAAGACAAACATTGCCTGCAGCCATCGCCGGTACCGCACACCTTATTAACTGCCAAAACGGATAGTTCCACGGCATTACGCACAATATTTCACCTAACGGCTCGAAAGCGATGAAAGCTTTTCTTCTGTCTATCTGAACCTGTTCGTCTTCAAGCCATTTTTCCGCGTTTTCTGCGAAAAACTCGGCGGCCCATGAGCACTTCTCGACCTCTGCAACGGCTGATTTGAGTGGTTTCCCCATCTCGCGTGTTATTATCTCCCCATATTTACGTGAATTTTTCTTTAGAACAACAGCAAGTTTTTGGAGATAAGATGCTCTTTCTTTTACACTCAAATTTTTCCATGAGTTAAAGGATGATTTTACGTCACTGGCTACGGCGAGTGCTTCCTCCTTTGTAAGAGTATCAAAGACCCCATTTGCTTTCTCTGTAGATGGATTAAACGATGTGATCTTCATTACTCATCACCAAACACAGTATTATACCAAGGTTTCCTTACTAGTCCAGTCTGGTCTATGTAGATGTGTTTTATCTGTGTGTAATCCTCCAAGGAATAAAGCGAAAGGTCCTTTCCGAATCCACTCTGCTTGAAACCGCCATGTGGCATTTCCGAAGTAAGTATGCCGTGGTCATTTATCCAAACTTCTCCGAATTTTAGAGAGTTCGCGACTTTCATTAGAACGGTTATGTCTTTTCCCCATACGGAAGAACCCAGCCCATATTCTACATCGTTGGCTTTCTGTATGGCTTCATCTACGGAAGAATATTTCATAACTGCGAGCACAGGTGCAAAGACCTCTTCCCTGCAGAGTCTAGAATCCTGCTTAACGTCTGCGAATATAGTCGGTTCCAGGAAGAAACCGTGTTTGAAGCCAGTTTTCCTATGTCCGCCTAATAATAATCTTGCACCGTCCTTTAATGCCGAGTCTATATAACTTTCTGCTTTTTCTAACTGCGATTTGGATATCAATGGTCCTATGTCCGTCTTCTTGTCCATTGGATCTCCAACCTTCAATTTCTTCACTTTTTTTGTAAGTGTCTTCAAAAATTCTTCGTATATCGATTCGTGAACGTACACTCTTGTAGTTGCCGTGCAGTCCTCTGCATTATTCCAGAATGCACTGACTACCGTGCCTTCCGTCGCCGCATCTATAGACGCATCAGACAGTACTATAAGCGGCGCTTTTCCGCTTAACTGCATATTAAGTCTTTTTAGAGTCTTCGATGCTAGCTCAGCTATACGTCTTCCAGTTACTGTATCGCCGGTCACCGCGACCATGTCGACTTTTTTGTTCATCGCGATTTCCTCGCCTATTGTTTCTCCCGGCCCGGTCACGACATTTAGCACGCCTGCAGGAAGTATCTTCTCGGCTAATTTAGCAAATTCAAGCACACTAAGAGGAGTCCTGCTCGACGGCTTCACGACTACCGTATTGCCTGCCGCCAATGCCGGGGCGAGCTTCCATATCGCTATAAAAAGAGGATAGTTCCACGGTATTATCGCACCGACTACTCCTATCGGTTCTCTCCTAATTATACTTGTGCCTATCCCTGCGTATTCTCCAGCAGATTTTCCTTCAAGCATTCTAGCAGCCCCCGAGAAAAATTTTAGATTATCAATCGCAAACGGCAAATCGTTTTCTCTCGCATACTTGATGGTCTTTCCCACTGTCATCGATTCTAGCTTTGACAGTTTATCGATATCTGACTCAACGGCTTCGGCCAATTTCCATAATAACTGCGCTCTTTCAGCCGGAGTTTTTTTGGACCACACTCCGCTGTCAAACGCTTGTCTTGCGGAATCTATCGCTTTCTGTGCGTCTTTCTTAGTGCCCTTAGGCACCCGTGCTATTGTCTCCTCTGTCGCTGGATTGATGACATCAAAAATTTCTTTGGATTCGGAGTCTGCCCATTTTCCGCCTATAAACATCCTATAGTTCTCTACCATGGTTCCTCCATCATTATATTTTAGACGTCAAAATTAATAAGCTTATGACCGTTATTATGTGAATTTATTATTCACAGTTTCTTGTCGGCTATCATTTCCTTCAATGTCTTATCAAGTATCTCTGTAGCGTCGTTGACGTGTTTCTCTTCTGCTATCAGCGCCGGTCTGAACCTTA
>JAKBJF010000035.1 GCA_021836125.1 Nanobdellota archaeon
GATAGGGTATCTGAACCGATATCGATAACAATAGGGATAGAAAACATGAAGTCCACGTTAAATGACGCGATTAAATACCGGAATTCCGGCTTCAAAACAATAAAAATAAAAGTGGGGCTTGAGATGTTGGAAGACGTTAAAAAAGTGGCAAAAATACGCAAGGCAATCGGCCCTACGATAAGGCTCGTCATCGATGCAAATCAGGGCTACACAGTTGATGAGTCAATGCGTTTTCTCGATGGCATAAAGGATTACGATATATTTGCATTCGAGCAGCCAGTAGCTTACACAGATATCGATGGGATGGCTTACCTAAAGAAGAATTCAAAAATACCCATAATGGCAGATGAATCTGTTAAGGACATCCAAGACCTGAAGAACATAATCAGGAAGGGTGCAGCTGACATGATAAACATAAAGCTCATGAAAATGGGCGGAATAACAAGATCAATGGAGGTTTACAGGCTCGCGTATGATAATGGCATAAAGTCGATGGTCGGTTGCATGGAAGAGAGCAAGATAGGAATCGCAGCTGGGACTACCTTTGCTATTTCAATAAATAACATCGGTTTCTCCGATCTAGATTCTCACTTGAGTCATTCAAACAGATTGGTTCGTTCTGGGATTTCTACTAAAAACGGGGAAAATTTTATAACCAAAGGAAAGGGTCTTGGGATCAGGCTCACTAAAAATCTGGCCCAATCAACTGCTCCCGAATAGTTATATATTCTTATCTGACTTGATTATCACATGGGTTGGTTGTCTCGTACGATCATTAAACAAGGAGCGGCTGCGCAAAGGGCCAAGGTATTAGGGATGATCTTTGCGTTCATATTCATAGTCGCATTGCTCGGATTATTTGCATTGGCATTGCTGCATTCTGCTGCGAGCGCAAATACTGTGCACACAGGTTTGCATATTTACGTCGAGAGCGCAAGATTTACCAATTCGAGCGGATCTAGTGACTTTATTACCGAAGTTAAGAATACTGGGACAGTAATCGTAGACACTGTAAATATCATGATTACCGAAACGGGTTCAATGATAGGAACAATTTCATCCATCCCGGTCGGCAAGACCGCAAACATTACAATCCCCGTAAATGGGCTTACAAACAATACTCTGTATACTTTGGAATACAGCGCAACTTCTGGGAATCTTACTTATACGACAACGATTCCAGTTTTAACATAATCTTCTAGAAATAAAGCTCAGAGTTTTGTCGCAAAGTTTAAATTTGCATAATTTCATAGAATGAAATGCAAGGACTTATGAAAGTTGTGAGTAAAGCGAAGCAGGGCTTACTCGTAGTTATGCTTTCATGGGATAATTCATTTAATCACCTTGCTTTCTCATATAACCCTATCGTAAAGACAAGGTAATTTGCCCAAGCGTCTCGCCGATATCTGAAAAATCAGCTGCATACGTTTGGGCTTCAATCCAAAATCAAAATGTTTTTTGTTTTTACTCTAGACTATAGAAATTTTAAAAAAATGGAAGAATTGAAAGTTTCGTTTGTAATAAGTGTATTGAGGAAGGATTTCAAGTCCTTTTTGAACAGATTAAGATTTGAGACGATAACCTCAGAGCTTTTAGTATACACTATCTTGGTAGGTATTTTCGAAAGTTCGATGGATAAGCAGCTTTCCTTCACGATACAGGGGGTATTATTCTTCCTGTTATCTTTATCTATTAATACACTTCTTATAGAACTAGTGTTCCGTTTAATGAAGGTGATAAAAAATGGAAAAGCCGAAAGCACTTGATGAGATAATTGAAGGGGAAATGTCGCTTCTAAAAAAAGTGGAGGAAGCGTTTAGGAGAGCCTCGGATGAAAAACCACCGCAAAACACTTTAAAGGAATTTCAAGTCACAGTGGTAAAAAAGAATAGGAAGGAAACCGAGATAGCTGTGGTATACAGTGTACAGGATGGTATAACTACCGATAAACACGCTGATAGGCTATTCTACAATGACTTCTGGAATGATGATGGTGTCTACGCATCAACAGGATTGTATAGAAGTAAAGATGGATATTACAGTTCTTGTGAGTATTTTTCCCGGAAGGTTGGCCGTTCATACCATGATGTGGTCCTTGTAGACTCAGGAAGGCAACTGGTAACATTTGATAGAAAATCAGTTGAAGAAATGAGCGATTTTCAGCTTAGAAAGTTTGCAAAAGCTGTGAATAGGTATCTACTTGAAAAGATTTCTGGCTAATGCATTACAGACACCGATAGTGGCATGTTAGTATAAATATAATCACTGATTTTATCAGCCTATATGGCGAAATCTTCCAGAAATAAAGATGGCGTTAAGAATTATATCGGTTTCTCTACAGATTATATGGATATGTCTAAAGATCCTCTTGTGGATTTTTATAGTTACTCATGTGGGAAGTGGAGGTCTAAGCACCCAGTACCAAAGGATGAGGGGCGATACGATTCATTTATACAACTCTCTGGCAAGAACTTCAAAATTCTGAAGCGAATAGCGGAAACTTGCATAGAATCTGGGCAAAAAAGCGATAATCAGAGAAAGGTAGGGGATTTTTTCACCTCGTTTATGGACACAGACACATTGGAAAAGAAAAAGTTCTCTTCGATAACACCTTTGTTAAAAGAAATAGAGTCCATTGACGAATTCCAAGACGTTAAAAAAATCCTGGTCAAAATGGCAAAATATGCCATACCGGCTTTCTTCAATGTATTCTCCTCGGAGGATAAAAAAGACAGTAGCATCTACTCATTCTATATTATGCAGGGCGGAATGTCTTTGCCAGAGCGGGATTATTACCTGAAAAAAGAACATG
>JAKBJF010000006.1 GCA_021836125.1 Nanobdellota archaeon
TAATAATGCTGCGGAAACCATCAGATGTATACAAAAGTACTACGGATTTAAGAAATTATTTCGCTAAGGACGCTTCTATATATTTCGTTTCAGAAGCGCTTCAAAAATTCGTTGAAACTGACAGCAAATCTGATTTACTATTGGAACTAAAAATCCTAGATGTCCCGAAACGCATAAAATCGGGGGAAAGGTTGTCGGACGAAGAAAAGAAAAGCTTAAGGGAAAAAATTCCCGGCGGTTCTGGTTATAGCTATGATGTAGAAGAATTAGATTATGAATATGCAGGGTTAAAGTCGTTCTTGTCTAGCATAGACGCAAATAAGTCATTTATGCTATGGAGATTACTTCTTAAAAGTATCGCCAACAAAACGGAATCCGACGCGAAAGATTTCTTCTCCGGCAGTTATTCTTGGTTTTATTATAACGTTCACAAAACGCAATTCTATGCAAGTTTTGTAAAACTTCTTAGAAATGAAAGATGGCTTGCGAATAAAGATGGTAATTTAAAGAGACCGGCCGACATGGCCTTTGAAGACTTATCGGATGAATACATTAAGGACGGAAATAATATGAGGATATTGTTTGAGGTTCTCGGCATATCAATGGCAAAAAATGACATAATCGAACAGTTACCTCAAGAAGAAAGAAAAAAACTTGAACTTACGGAAGGATACAGCAGTGCGCAACTTAGCGAAATATTAAAAAACGCGGAGACTCTGACTAATCAAAATGAAATTAAGAATGAAAATGTAGAAACTTGGGCACCTAAAAACGCCCCCAACGAAATAAAAACTCCAATTGAAATTATTGACCCAATCAAAATAAAACCTCCTGAGTTAGAGGGCCAAAGCAGCACATTAAATATAACGCCTGCTGAAGCACAAAGTAAAGAGGAAAATAAAAGCGCAGAAGGGGAGCCCGGAATTTTAAATCTGACTGACAAGAAGGACATCGGAGATTGGGGAGAAAAGAAAGTCTATGAGGCCCTTAAAGAGAAATACAAAGAGTCTGGCAGCATTAAAGAAACTGATTTTGGTTTTAGAGTTAGTGATGGCGTGGAGGTTGTTTGGCTAAATAAAAATGGAAACGTTGGAAAAGGTTGCGATTTTATAATAAAAAAAGGCGAAATAGAACTTGAGTACATTGAAGTAAAAACAACTAAGAGCGACGAACAAGAATTAATAGAAATTACTGGTGTTCAATGGGAGTTTGCTAGAAAGCTTTATGATAATAAAAAAGGTGAAAAATATTCTGTTTATGTTGTTACAAAAGCTGGTGAACTGGATGCTAGAATTATAAAGCTACAAAACCCGATTAGGCTTTGGCATGAAGGTAAACTTTATGCGCATCCAATAAATTTCAAGCTCCCCCCTCTTGTGTAAACAAATATATAAACGTGCCTAGAAAGGCACTAAAGCCAGTTACCCATGCAAGGAAACTTATTTAACGTCCCCACCACTTAATTAAGTATGACAGCAATAAAGTTCAGAGCTCCAACAAAATCGGTCTCTTTAAGAATGAGGCAAGTTAAAAGCAGTGGGACGAGCATAGAAAAACGAGCAGAACAGTTAATAAAGGAATTGGATTTAGACTACGAATTTCAGCCAAAATTATATGGCCATCCAGATTTTAGAATAGTTGGCACTAAAATATTGATATTTTGTGACGGTTCTTTTTGGCATGGCAGGAATAAATCCGATTTAAATGGCGAATCGTTTGGCAGAAACGCAAAATTCTGGAAAGAGAAAATAAATTACAATTTAAAACGCGACTCAAAAATAAACCGCACGTTAAAAAAAGAGGGCTGGATCATTCTTAGATTCTGGGACACTGAAATAAACAAAAAACAAGAATACGTAAAATCAAAAATTATTGAAGAGGTTTTAGATGCAAGAAAATAGTGAGTTAACTGCTATAGACCTGTTTTCTGGAGCAGGAGGTCTTACTTTGGGTCTAAAAATGGCTGGTTTTAAAGTCGTCGCTGCGATTGAAGTAGAACCAAAAATAGCAAAAACTTATGCAAGTAATCATCCAGAGGCGGCTTTGTTAATTGAGGACATAAGAAAAGTAACCGCAAAGGAAATTTACAAAAAGACAGGCGTAAAGTCTATAGATTTAATAGCAGGATGTCCGCCTTGCCAAGGATTCTCTAAATTAACCGAAAAATACCATAGACAAGACGAGAGAAACGGTTTAGTTATGGAAATGGGTAGACTGATAAAAGAGATACTGCCAAAAGCGATAATGATGGAAAACGTGCCGGGCTTGGCTAAACAAGATAATCCAATCTTCAATGAATTTCTGAATCTTATTCAAGCTATCGGATATAAAGTCAATTATTCAGTCCTCCAGCTCGCCGATTTCGGGATACCGCAGTCTAGAAGACGCTTGGTTCTGCTCGCGGGGCGACATTTTGAGATTAAACTCCCGAAAAGAGAGTACTCCCAAAAAGGCGACAAAAAGAAAGGCCTTAAACCGTGGCTTACCCTTAAAGATGCATTGTCAGGATTTGATTCTAAGGATACACGAACTTTTGAAGAGACATTACCTTATGGTGGCCCCGCGAAATTTGATTGGAAGGTGGTTAGTAACATTAGTAAAATAAGTAGAAAACGCTTGGCCACTCTTAAGTCCGGACAAACATGCAGAGATCTGCCATTAAAATTACAGTTAGAATGCCAATCTCAGCCAAATGGTTTCAAAAACGTTTACGGAAAACTTAGTTGGAATAAGACGCCGCCAACCATAACGAGTGGCTTCAAAACGCCGTCCATGGGCAGATTCGGGCATCCTTCTAAAACAAGAACAATTTCAGTTAGAGAGGCGGCACTTATACAAACGTTTCCAAAAGATTACAGATTCGAAACTACCTCCATAGGCACGGTGGCCGAAATGATTGGGAATGCACTGCCACCAAAATTCGCGAAAATCGTTAGTAAAACCTGTTTTGAAGCATTATTAAGCAAATCTTAAAAGATATATATTAGTGCATAATAAGTTGAGCCTATGACCGACAACAAAAAATATACAATGATAGTAGATAAGATGATCGTAAATAAACTAGGATTTAAGTTATACGATAAAGTTTCTGCCGTAGTCTCAGAACTAATAGCAAATGCTTACGATGCAGATGCAGAACTCGTTACGATAAATTTACCAATTGGCAAGGTTCTAGGCTCTAACGATATTATAGAAGTTATAGACGATGGCGTAGGCATGACTCCAGACGAGATAAATAATTTTTATTTGCCGGTTGGAGCAGAAAGGAGGCTAGATAAAAATCGCGGAGACCTTTCAATTGAAAAAAACAGACCAGTCATGGGCCGTAAAGGAATAGGAAAGCTGTCAGCGTTTGGCGTTTGTAAAACAATCGAAATAAAATCTTCCGGCGGGGAGAAAACTAGCAAAGGTTACAGAGTTGCTCATCTAAAAATAGAGTATGATGAAATAATTGGAGATAAGAATAAGAATTTAGATTATCATCCAACTGTTCTTAGAGATGATGAAACTTGGGCAGAAAGAAGAGGAACTACGATAACATTGAAAGACTTTCTTAAGAAAAGAGTACCAGACGCAGAAACTTTGGAAAGGCAACTAGCATCTAGATTTTCGATTATACTGAATAAAGGGGATAAATTTGACGTAAAGGTTGTTGATACAAAGGAAATTCCAGAAGAAGAGTTCTACGTTAAAAACATAAAAATTGATGTGATGGACGGAACAAAGATAAGCGTTGACGATAGACCAATTAAACTGGAAAATGGAGAGGAACTAAAAGTTAATGGGTGGGCTGCCATGGCAAAAAGCCCGCACAAAAATCCAGAGACCGCGGGTGTAAGAATATATGTTAGAGGCAAGTTTGCTGCTACAACCAGAGATTTTAATCAACCTGCTGGATTCCAAGGAGAATTCGTTGCGAGATCTTATTTAGTTGGAGAAATACATGCGGATTGGTTAGATAAAACGGAAGATCTAATACAAACACATAGACAAGATATAATCTGGGAATCTGAATACGGAGAGGCTTTTGCGGCTTGGGGCAGGGAATTAATAAAAGAAGTGGCAAAACGAGGGCGAGAACCGAGAAGAGAAAGAGTTCGGGATGCATTTTTAGCAGCGGCACAATTAGAAAAACGCGCGAGTGTTCGTTTCAATAACTCTGATTTAGAGAAAGAAGCAATAGAGGTCGGCAAACAACTTAGTGGCTTTGCATCAGAGGACGAGTTAGAAGACGAGGAATATGTAAAAGGTCTTTCAGAAATAATACTTATGCTTACTCCACATAAACTTCTATTTGATGCATTTAACAAGATAAAAGACATGGTAAAATCCGGGAGCATAAACTCGGCCGAACTAATAAAGTTATTCGAAACAACAAGAATTGCCCAATTAGCTTCATATGGACAGATTGTAGAAGAAAAATTAAGTGCAATGGATACGTTCAAGGCGGCAATAAGAAATGATCAAACGACAGAACTAGAGCTTCAAACTATTCTAGAATCGGCACCTTGGCTTATAAAACATGATTGGACAGTAATTACAATGAATCGGGCGTTGTCAACGTTTCAAGGCGCCTTTTCTTCATGGTACAAAAAGAATACTGAAGAGGACATAATCTTTTTGACCGATGCCACCTCTTTAAATAAGCGACCAGACTTTATTTTCCTTCACGAAGACAATTCTTTAATAATAGTTGAAATAAAGCCCCCGAAACGGGTTTTTGATGATTCAGATTGGAGCAGATTAGAAAAATATCATGATTATATAGAAAAGTTCTTTAAAGTGAATTCAAACTTTTTAAAGGATTTTCCGAATGGGTTTAAAACCATATTAATAAGAGATAATGAAAAAGTAAGCTCAACAGTAGAGAAGGCAATGAAGAATTTAAAAGAGCATAACAAGCTAGAAACATATACTTGGGAAGAGTTACTAAGAGAAACGGAAATAGCACATAAAGATTTTCTTCGCGCAAGAGATGAAATGGGATCTAAAACTAAATGAACATAAAGATGGAAAAATACTCAAAAGCAAAATCAACCTTAGTTAAAAATCTAATAAAAGAAACGAGTTTCCCCAAGAAACGCCATTCTCCTCACAATAATACATGTCCATCTACTAATATTGATGTGATCTAATTTGCTGTGCTGTTTCGTGTGCAAAAAGGCGATTTGTATATTATAAGGGTCTTTTGTATACTCCCCTCTTTTTAACGTTTTGTTCCCTTGCGCTCACGACATTATAGCTACCGTCGTCCTTTCTTGATACGATTAAGTGTATATCGTGTCTCGCGTCTTTTTTGAATAATATCATATATTTGAGACCCAGCCCGCTTCTTATCTCATCTCTCTCAGAGCGGTCTTCTATCGCGATTATTCCCTCTAATCCACCGTTTAGTACGCGTATTATGTCGTTTCTGTCAAGATTTCTTTCTTTTTCTCTGACTTTATAGTGTGCGCTGTAGCTTATACATCGTTGTGAAAACTCCTGAGAACAAGATATTTCCTGCTGTTTGCGGCTGCGATTTGTCTCCCAAAAGAAGATTATAACCTCTCTTGTCCATGCCACTGTTTAAATCCGTTATCACAAAGTCATACATTATTCGTTTTACCATATCTTTATCACGCTAAGAACTTATCGGCTATTAATACTTTTGTACCTAATATCGCGACTATATTGCCTATAAGGAAAAAATTATTATAGCTGGCGACCATTATAAAAATGTGAATCAAAAATGGAAGAAAAATACAAGACGCCTTCGATTACTGTAGACGGTGTGCTGATAAAAGATGGAAAAATACTATTAGTAAGGCGCGGACATGCCCCTTACGAGGGAATGTGGGCTACGCCGGGTGGTTTCGTTGAATATGGTGAAACTACCGAGAATGCTGTATTAAGGGAAGTAAAGGAAGAAACTGGTTTAGAAAGTACTCTTGAGGCTTTAGTAGGCGTATATTCAGACCCTAAAAGGGATCCTAGAAAACACATTATTTCTATAGCTTATCTGTTAAAGGATCCGATAGGAGAACCTAAGGGGGCTGACGATGCAAAGGAAGCGAAATGGTGGGACCTGGATTCGCTGCCACCCCTTGCATTCGATCATGAAATGATAATTTCGGATGCAATAAAATTAAAATACAAGAAGTGAGTATTGTCCTTTAATCCGCATTTAAAACATTTAATCCTATAAAAATTATCATAACTTATGTTCACGGACAGAAGAGAAGCTGGCAAAAGGCTCTCGGCGCTTCTTTACAAGTACAAAGACAAGGACTGTGTAGTGCTTGCGATTCCCAGAGGAGGCGTCATAGTCGCTGACGAAGTCTGTGCCGCACTGAACGCAAAAATGGGACTTATTATAACACGAAAAATAGGGGCTCCTGATGACGAAGAACTTGCGATAGGTGCAATAGCGCCTGACGGTACTACTGTGCTTGATGGTGAACTGATAAGGAACCTGTTCGTTAGGGAAGACTATATACAAAAAGAGAAGAAAAAACAATTGAAGGAGATATACAGACGCATAAAGAGATATCACGCGGACAAGTTGCCGTACACTATAAAAAAAAGAACTGTCATAGTAGTCGACGATGGCATGGCCAGCGGGTTTACAATAATAGCGGCGATACACTATCTTAAAAAGAAAGGTGCAAAAAGAATCGTAATAGGAACGCCGGTTGCTCCGATTGAGATAGTAAAAAAGATTTCGGTAGAAGCTGATGAGATAGCGGTTCTTGACACTCCTAATCCCTTCTATGCGATAGGTCACTTCTACAAAAATTTTGAACAAGTTCCTGACGAGGAAGTACTTTCGGTTTTAAAGAAATACATTAACTGACTATTTTTCCTTAAGCATTTCTGAACAGCATTTTGCCACCAGTGGTGATATGTCTACGATATCTGCCTTGTCATTTGGTACGCTATTAGACCCTATTATCTTTTCTACACCAGCGGCTTTCAGCTTATCAAACGCACCATTCAACATCAGAAGATGCGTTGCTATAACAAAAATCCTTTTTGCACCTAGCTTCTTCAATTCTTCTGCAGCCAGGCGTATGGTCTCACCGGTGCTTATTATGTCGTCCACGATTATTATGTCATGACCAGTAACGTCGGTCTCCGGATCTTTTGTTATTTTGACTTCTCCAGTCTGTTTATTTCTTTCCTTTCCGAGAAATGACGAGCTTGCCCCCAGCACTTTTGCTAGTTCGTCCGCTCTGCTTATACCCCCATTATCTGGTGAGATAACTATCGGCTTAACAAGGTCCTGAGGCAGAGATTTTGCCAGCAACGAAGAAGGATATATTATTTTGGTCTTGCCGTTAAAGACCTTCAATGATTCCGGCCTATGCGGCTCCGCAACTACAAGTCCATCGGCTTTCAATCCGCCAAGTATTTTTAAAATCGTTTCTATGCTTACGGCTTCTCCAGGCGTGAATTCCTTATTCTGCCTTGAATACGCGAGATAAGGCACGACTAGTATAGTCTTTCGCGCCTTAAGCCTCTGCATCAGATCTAAAATTAGAAATAACTGAATCAGTTTCTCGTCTTGAGGAGGCTGTGTTGATTGTACGAGTATGACATTCTTTCCAGCTATCTGCGGAGGCAATTTTATATAAGATTCTCCATCTGGAAGCTGTCTATAGTCTATAGCAAAAAAATCCAGATCGAGTGTCTCTGCGACAACTTCTCCTATACCGTTTGAGGCCGGTCCGCCAACAACTACGGTATCGCGTTCCTTCATACTTTTAACAACGTTTTCCGTAAATTAAATCGTTTCCTTATGTAAGGTCCACACATCTTGGAGAAGGAGGTATGGCGTTCTTATGCGCATTTTTATTAATCATAAATTTTATTCTTTCAATCAGTTCTTTCTCCACTTTTAACTTTTCTGCCAATTTCGCAGGCGTAAATTTGGATTTTTTATTGTTAAGGCAAGATAAGACCATGTCCAGCGTAGCGTAATCGACATTTAATTCGTTCTCGGCGGTGTGTCCTGCCCAAAGCCGGGGCGAAGGCGGTTTTTCCGCTATTTCCTTGAACACTGGAAGATTATCCTTTTCAGCTATGTGCATAAGAAGCCCGCGTACCTGGGTCTTGTAAAGATATTCCGGCACGTTTATATCAACGCCCCCGTCTCCGTATTTTGTAAAATAACCGAGTATGTTTTCGCTTCTGTCATCTGTTCCAACGACCAGGGATCCTGCCTTATTTGCTTCCTTATACAACAATACCATACGTAGCCTTGCCTTTATGTTTGCGTAGGCTATCTTGTTGTCGGGTTTGCTTAGATCCGCATCCATATCATAGACTTGTTTAATGAGTGAAGTTATGTTTATGGTCTTCTTCCGCATTCCGAGTGACGATATCGTATTTTCCGCGTGTTCTACATCTTCTTTGGGAGTAATGTTGTCTTCAGGGAGCATAAGTCCAAGAACGTTCTGTGCACCTATTGCCTTGGACGTTATATAAGCAGTCAGTGCGGAATCGCTGCCTCCGGACATCCCTATTACCGCCGTCTTCACTCCTGATTTGGAAAAGTATTCCTTTACCCAGTTTATTCCGTAGAAAAGTGATTTATCCCAATTAAGCTTGAGTTCTTCTGGAACTGAAAATAACATAAACGCCTACTGGACTTTAGTCGAGTCCTGTAGTTCCTTTTTCGCTTCTTCTAAACTTAGGATCTTTGCGCCGTAAAGAAATTCAAGATTCGACAAACCTTTCTGGTTTTCCTCTTCAGTGAATGTATCCACGCCGTTTCTGACTATCTTTATCTTGTAGCCTCTAAAGAAAGCGCCTGCGGATGTATGCATATCGCATATGTTGGTGCAAAGGCCCATTATATAGACGGTATTCACGCCCAGCTTCTTCAGAAGTTTATCGAGAGTTGTCTCGAAGAATCCGCTGTAGGTTCCCTTCTCAACGTTAAAGGCCTTAAATCCCGAAACATCAAATTTGTCATCCAAAGTTTCACCGCGCGAAAACGTCTTCATTCCTTCTGTCGGAAGCTCGGATATTATCTTGCTACCCTCTGTGCCCTGCATAGCATGGTCGTCCCATCTGCCGCCATTTCTCGTGAGTTCGTAGTCGCTGTGTATATGTGCATCACTGCAGTATACCAATGGGATATTGTTCGCTATTGCGTATTCTGTGAGTGCTTTTATGTTTCCTACGACATTGTTTGCGCGCTCGCAGTAAGCGCCCTGATTGTAACCTTTCTTGACGAAGTCATTTAACATATCCACTATCAACAATGCTGGTTTTACCATAACGCCTCCTTTTTTTCTTACTAATATTCTTTTGGCGCGCATATGATTTAATTTAAGCGTTAAAGGTATATAAGGCTCAAAAAATTTTAGCAAGGATAAATTTGCCTATTTTGTAAAGTTAATAAAAACCGGCTGCTTTACTCGTTTATTATGGAAAAAAGAACTCCGAAATCAGATACTTTCGCAGACCGCGATATGGGGCTTTTCATGGATTACTATGAAATGACTGGCGGCAAAGCAGACTTAGACCACAATAACAAAGATATAATAACAGAAAACTATTTTTTCAGGAAGATGCCGGCGCAGCTCGGAAGTTATGTAATAACTGCTGGCTTAGAGCAGGTGATAAGATTTATAACTTCTTATAAACTGGAAAAATCCGACGGGAAGTGGCTTAAGCTGACTTCTGGAAAGGACATGAGCGATGGCTTTATAAAATATCTTGAGAATTTCAAGTTCAAGGGAGACGTATATGCGGTACCGGAGGGGACTCCTGTCTTTCCGAACGAACCGATAATAAGCATAACCGGACCCACTATAGACGTACAGCTGTTCGAAACCTACCTTTTGAACGTAATGAACTTTGAATCTCTTATAGCGACAAAAGCTTCGCGTGTCGTTACTGCGGCGCGTGGAAGGGGCGTGATGGAATTCGGTTCTAGACGCGCACAGGGAAGAGACGCGGCTATACTTGCCGCAAGGGCAGCGTACATTGGCGGTGCTGTAGGCAGCGCTCTCGTGCTTGCTGGCAGGGAATTTGGGATACCTTATTTAGGTACTATGCCGCATAAATTTGTACAAGAAAGACCATCTGAAATTCAAGCGTTCAGGGAGTATGCGCAGTCTTTTCCCTATAACACAGTATTATTGATAGACACTTACAACACTCTGGAAGGCGCTAAAAACGCATGTGTGATAGGAAAAGAGCTCAAGAAAAAGGGGTATGACCTCAAAGGAGTAAGAATAGACAGCGGCGATCTGCTCGTTCTAAGCAAGAAGGTCAGAGAAATATTGGATTCTGAAGGCATGACAAATACCAAGATATTCGCAAGCAGCGATCTTGACGAGTACACGATAGACAAGTTGATAAAGGACGGCGCACCGATAGACAGCTTCGGCGTCGGTACAAGGTTGGTTACTGGCGCAAATTACAATCCTTTAACGGATAAAGGAAACGTGTCCGTACTCAACGGCGTCTACAAACTGGTCTCCGTAAGCAAAGCTGGAAAAGAGATACCAAAAATAAAAATAAGCGATGACAAAGGGAAGACTACTCTGCCTGGGAAGAAACAGGTGTTTCGAAGAACTGAAGGCGAAAAATACATAGAAGATGTGATATGCCTACAAGACGAGAAACTTGGGAAAGGATGGGCACCGCTTTTAGTACCTATAATGAAAGCAGGGAAAATAGTGTACGACTTTCCAGACTTAAAGGAGCTAAGAAAATATTGCCTTGAGCAAGTACTCATGTTACCGGAAAGTTGTAAGGACATCCAGACTCCTGCAAATTATCCCGTAGGTATAAGCGAAAAACTAAAGAACCTTCAGGAAAAGATGATAACTGAGTTTAGTAGTGTTTAATGGTAATAGAAACCTGTCAATTTCATTTTGAAGTGGCCTGTTTATTTTTTGAAGTTACTTACTCTTGATTTCTTAGATAAAATCCTAACATTCTAATAATGGAAAAGAAGAAGCGGTTTGGTAGGCTTCTCCTAGAAAAAGGCCAGTTGTTCTTGCAAAATCACGCATGCGATAAGTATTTATACTACTTATTCCCTATTACAAAGTAGAGAATTATGACAATAGAAGACACTTTAGAAGAATCGGATCGCGCAATTGAAAATTACTTCAAGCGAAAGAAGGCTGAAACAATGGCAAAGTCACCTTACTCTCAGGGTGTTGCTGCCGGATCTAGCGAAACTGGCAACGCAAACAAGTTTGAACACCAACTGGAAGGTCAGGAAGGCCAAGGCATTGGAGACATATACGCTAATCAGCAGCTGGCACAATTGAATGTCGCAGCTGAGCAAGGACAGGCTAAAGTAGTCGGTGAAGAGGCCACTATAGCTGAGACGCGAAGGCTTTTATTGGAGGAAGAAGCATCCTTTATGCCTCCTTCAAAAATAGGTCCGGATAAGAACGGCAATTATATGAGGTTGTTAGATTACAAAGTCACTCGTTTTGTAGTTGGCGGGAAAAAGCTATATCAATTAACTGCAACGTACGGAGAGCGATTCTGGCAGTCTATGGAAGACAATAACAATGTAAGACAGATAGATAGAGACTCGCTAATCGACAACATTTATGAACATGCAAGGCGTATAGGTACTTACTTTGGAAACGGCCTGGAAAGAAACCTTCTTAACCCTGGGATTGTCGGCAAGGATTTGACACTCACAATCTACGGGTCATATAGGAGAGAACTAATAAAAGGCGCTTTCACTGGTACCCGCGCTGAACTTTATACCTCTGCAGTTTCTGAAGACAGAGTCAAGGGCATACTTGCAGCACTTGAACCAGAAAGCGTATCTGCTAGAGCAAAGGAACAGGAGGAAGGATAAATAATATGGGGAAAAACCAAACTGTGAGTGAGCTCGAGGAAACGCTTCGTAAAGTGCAACAGACTGCCGATGAATCTATAAAGGAAGCGCTAGAAAAAGAAATTTATCGAAAGGCAGCATATATATTCAATAGCACCCCAGAATGCGACGGCCTTTCAGCCATAGAACGAAGAATAGCCGGCGTCAAGTATCATAGAAGCGACTCTAGTTCTCGAGCACTTATTTTGGAAGATATAAGGATATGTTATCCGGTGGAAAATGGAAGCTTACAAATATTTAAAGAAGTAAGAGAAAAAACTGAAATTGGACCATTAACCCGTGAAAAAACACTCTCTAAGTACTTGGTGTATAACGGTACACTGAATGAAATATCTTGCCATAAGCGGCCGCAAAGTTGCGGTGAAGCGGAAATGAACTGGCATACTGTACTGGATGGGGAATACATGCGTTTGCGTAAAGCAGAAGCTGACAAAGTCCGTGCTACAGAAATAACGGCCTTGAATCAGAAAATAAATTCTTTGACGCAAAACTTTAGCTAGTTATCTAAAAACTGGTGAGTCTGCATGTATGCTACGATAAGTTAGGGGATATTGTTCAACTGCGTTCGTTTATCCATTTGGCTATTTTTGGCCATGCGATTCTAAGTGTTTTTGAGCCCATGAACAGCCCGATGTGGCCGCTTTCTACGGTCATCTTTTTTATTTCTTTTTTGTCTGTGCCAAGAACGTTGGCCGCATTTAAAACCTGTTCTGGTGGAGTTATATCGTCGCTTTTGCCGCCAAGCAAAAACACGGGGCATGAGATGTCATGCAAGTCGAGTCTTCTTCCAAGCCCGATAAAATCTCCCTTGAACAGTTTGTTGTACCTGAATAAGTCGGACACGGCCTGCAGATAAAATCTACCGGGTAAATCTATTGTATGTTCGTACCATCTTTCGAAGCTTTCAAAACGTTTAATGTACGCATCATCGTCTACGTGTAAATAAAGATCGGCGTATTTCTCAAGATAGTGCTTATACGGGTGCATGGATTTAAAACCGTTTAGTATATAATCGCCGCGCATCAGCCCTCCATTTATACTAACCAACTCATCAAAGAAATATTGCGGATATGTGTGGGCGAATTTCTTTATTGCGCCCTGTCCTGCGTCGGTATCGATTGGCGCACCTGCCAGAACCAGCGTATTCACCTTTTTTGGAAACTTGGCAGCGTACATTGCAGATAACCAGCCTCCCTGACACAGCCCTATGAGGTTCACGAATCCGCCAAGTTCGTTTACTGCCTTGTTTAAATCAGAGAGATAATTGTCTATAGAATAATCCTTCATCACATTAGTGGCGCTCTTCCAGTCGGTTACTGCCAATGTCCCGACGCGGTCTTTTATCAGTTCAGCGACGAGACTTTGTTCTTTTCTAAGATCTACGATTGTAGAAGTATGGCCCGCATATGGCGCGACTATAAGCGTCGGTATCTGACTATGTTCAGCGCCAAACAGCCTTAACTGCATCGTCGGGGTATCTAATATCGTGCGGTTTCTGGTGCTCCAATACGGCTTTTCTTTTTTAAATTCGGTTTTGTATATTTCATTAAGAAATTTGGTGTTTTTCTTTGTGTAATAGGAATACATGTCTGCCAATAGCCGAAAAAAAGGAGGAATTTGCCACAAATTATCGCACCCTAAATAACCGCTGCCTTGCGGAATCGCAGCTATTTTTTTCGCGTTTCTTGTGACTAAATCATCCAACCCCATAAGTGGATACAATATTATACGTTACCTTTGTTTATTAACTTGAGATAAAAATTATCAAATTTTTGTGCGTTAGACGGATTTTAGATAATATATCGTGTACCTTGCGTCCCTAAGCGAGGTCTGAGTTTCTATCACGCCGTGATCCGTTAGGTACTTGAGTGCAGATCTTACAGTTCTTGGAGGAAGAGATGTTACTTTTATGATCTCCTTTTGAGTCATGTTGCCTTCATATTGGAGCATACGCGCTATAAATTTTGCTGACGGTGGCGCAGTTTTGGAGACTTCAATACTTGTGTTTGTACGAAGTTTTAATTTGTTCATTATGTCTTTTGTCAGACCCGGAACGCGCACAAAATACACCGGATAAGCGGAATTAGTGGCCTGAATCTCGCCGGATTTAATATTAACCCTGAAGCGGCCGTCCAATACTGCCTCGCATCCAGAAGGGCTGGATATCGCTTTTATTTTTACGGTATCATTTTCATCGATCACTATGGGTTTGTTATTATCCAACGAACACAGGGGTGTCAAAGAAAACGCCTTCGTTTTTGACAGGATTATTGGGCCACCTGCAGATGCGCTGTACGCGGTAGATCCTGTTGGTGTAGTTATTATAAGCCCATCACCGGTGTCCTTAAAGAGCAACCTGTCACCAACAAAAAGAGAGTACGAGCAAATTGTAGAACTTGATTTAGACACTATAACTACGTCGTTTAGAACCGGAAGTTGTTCCTTACCATCTATTATTATTTTCAGTCTTGACAGTTGTTCGCTGAAGAACTCTCCTTTGGATATCTTTTCTATCGCCAGCTCAAACTCTGATACATTAACTTCCGAAAGGAAGTTCTTTTTGTCTAAGGACACGCTTAGGACGGGCGTCTGTTTTTCGTATAGTTCCCTGAATATCCTAAGTATATTGAAACTGTCTCCGATTGCTATTATCATGTCAACGGACATTGATCTTAAAGACGAGACCTTAAGTTTTTTTGTTTTTTTGATTGAGTGTTCTAGCACTACTTCGTTGCCGGTCTTTCTTAGCGAGTCTATTATCTGGGGTATGCGCTCGTTGACATCCTTATTCTTCGGATCAAAAGCTATACCGAACTTCATCTTCACCATAAGTGGAGTTGCCGTGTCGCGATACTAACGACACAAAATCCTATGAATACTCCTAAGGTAGCATAGAATGCACCATATAAGGTAATTGGTGCTAAGACGACAGTCAAAAACAAAATCAGTAAAAGTATTCCGTACAACAAAATATTATGATAAGCAAGAAGTGCGCCTTCGAATTTGTAATACGGCAAGAAACTTACGAAATTGAATGCTATTAAAATGAATGCGGATTGAAGCAAGAATTGAAAATCGTACTTTGTAAACGCAAAAAGGAACAGCATACTTACGGCAAGCATAGCCATCGAAGAAAAGAGGGACACTGACCATCTCTCGTGAACTTTTATCTCATCTTTCTGCAGACCTGCCAAGGTCATCGCCCTGGAAAAGGATGGTGATTCCGAAACTAGCACCGGAAGAGGCAGACCCGTTACTGCCGTTAATAAAAGAGTTACTACCACGGAAAAAATTACGCCCTCTGGCCATATCTTCTCCTTTAGACTTATATGAAATGCCCTGGCTATTACCGTTCGCAGCCCAAATATTGAAGCGGCGACCGCTATCGCTGAGATTGCATAATAAAATAGTTGATTCGTCGGAAAAAAGAAATATTCTATGCCAAAAAGAAGAACCACTACGCCTAATAGATAGCCAAAGTCCCTGAATTTCACCTTGTTTTTGTACAGAAAACTCGTCAATTTGCCGACGAAATCCTTTTTTTCATCCATCTATTTTTTGCCACCTAATTTTGGCGTTCCCTTTTTAGCTCTTAGGTGCATAATTGCTATCATAATGATTATGGCTGCGGTGAGGGCGATATAAGCCATATCTGTGTATGACATCAGGGGATTCGTTATGTTTCCACCTTGTGGCGCCTGTCCAGAAAATATTTGGGTGCTAACCATCGATCCGTTGCTCGACGGGTACATTGCGCGAACTGACAATACCGAGCTGTTCGGTAGTGTTATGTTTATGTGCTTAGACGAGGAGGAAACAGGAACTGATTTGTTGTAAAAGAACACGTTGCATTGTCCATTACTCACTATACAGAGTTCGAACTCGAATGTTACGTTTATAGGTATATTATTGCTGTCAGAAATGTTTATTTGATATTCAGATTCGTTGCTATTTATTTGGTTTATCACGTTAAAACCTGTAAAATTTATATTTACCCGTGGGGATATCAACGTGCTCAAATAATTATTTCTTACTGAATACTGAGAGAAATTAGCGATGAAAGAGAAATTCATGATTTCCGGCTGCGATGCTGTGCTTGATATGTTTATAGGGATGCTTTCAATTTTTCCCGGTGTCATTGAGAAACTCTGCATATAAAGCAAGGAAAAGTGCACTCCTGCGATATTTGGAAGCGACCAAGTTACGTCTATAGGTGTATTGCCGCTGTCTATCAACGAGATGTCGAGAGTCGAACTGTTATTGTATAGCAAAGTGTAATTTGAATGCGCCAAAAATCCGAAATTTGTGGTCGGTACGATATAAAAAGTAGAATTTGCACATATTTCCCCCGTTATGAAAGAAAATCTTATGCAGGGCTTGTAATTTCCGAATAATGTGTTGGAAACGTTGAGTTTTGCCAAGGTGTATCCAGAAAATGCTGCGGGAATCTTGCCAGATAAGACCGGCGTATTGTTTAAGAGAACTACATATGAAGAATTCTGCGCGTAATATGCCGATATATTAAAGACTACATTTTGGTTTATCCCTACTGAAGAATTAAGGGTATCAAACGTCGCACTCACGGATGTGGCATGCACTGACGAAACCGCCAGAAACAGGGATATAACCGACAAAGCTATCAATAAGTATTGCGCGCGCATAGAATTTATGGAAACGCGATAGATTTAAGTCTTAATTACGGCCCGCCGTGCGGCTTTAGATATTTATGCGGTCTACTGCTAATAATTAGATGGTTGAACTTGACCCTAAAAAAATAAGAAAGGACTTTCCAATACTCAAGATGAAGGTAAACGGTTTTCCACTCGTTTATCTTGATTCTGCGGCCACGTCGCAAAAACCAGTAAAGGTGATTAATGCCATAAAGAGTTTCTATGATATAAACGCGAATCCGCGCAGGAGCATACACTACCTCGCAGAAAAGGCAGGGGAAGCCTATGAAAATGCCAGAAAACGCGTCGCCGATTTCGTGAATGCAGATCCGTCCGAAATAGTATTCACTAGAAATTCGACAGAATCCCTGAATCTCGTGGCTAATTCGCTACAGATAAGGAAGGGAGAACGCGTCGCGACTACGTACATGGAGCATCATTCAAATATCCTTCCCTGGTTTAACCTCAAAAACAAAGGTGTGGAGGTGGACGTAGTCGATGTTGACAATGACATGGAATTAGATATGGGCTATTATGAAGCTCTCCCACAGAACCTCCGCTTGGTAACGGTTACGCAAGAATCCAATGTTTCTGGTACGATTAACGATGTTCGCAGAATATCTCGATTAGCACATGATGGCGGTGCACTGTCGCTTGTCGATGCGGCCCAGTCTATACCGCACATGAAAATCGACGTAAAGGACATTGGCTGCGATTTTATGTGCTTTTCCGGTCACAAAATGCTCGGTCCGATGGGAATAGGCGTACTGTATATAAAGAAAGAAGTCGCCGATAAAATGCGGCCTTTTCTCCTTGGCGGCGAGATGATAAAGAGCGTTAAGTTAGATAAGGTGGAATATTCTGATACTCCTGCAAAATTCGAAGCTGGCACTCCTAATGTAGAGGGTGCTTATGGTCTTGCTGCCGCAATTGATTACCTTGATTCGATCGGGTTGAACAAGATTCAGGACTATGAGAAAAAGCTCGTGGATCATATTTATAATTGTGCAAAGGAATTGAAGAATCTTGAAGTTTACAGCGGCAAAAGCAAGGAATTCGGCGGTATATTCTCATTTAACGTAAAGGGCCTGCATTCACATGATGTTGCTTACCTTCTTGACAGAAAGGGTATAGCGATACGCTCTGGTTTTCACTGTGCGCAGCCGTTCATAGAGGACAAACTGCACGCAAACGGAGCTGCAAGAGCCAGCATTTATCTTTACAATACTTATGAGGAGATAGACAAACTATTCAAAACGTTAAAAACATTGAAATTTTGACTGTTGGCAAAAACGTATGGCGGATGAGCTTATTGATATATATGACAAAGATAACAAACCGCTCGCTGTCACGAAATTAAAGAGCGAGGCCCATAGAACGGGCTTATGGCACCGCGCTTCACACGTGTGGATTTACAATGATAAGGGAGAGATACTAATGCAAAAGAGAGCAAAAACAAAGGACCTTTTCCCAAATAGATACGACATATCCGCTGCAGGTCACATAGCAGCCGGTGAGGATCCAATATCCGCGGCGATAAGGGAGACAAAGGAAGAGCTGGACATCGACATAAAGAAGGAAGACATGCAGTTATTCGGCGTAATAAAGACGCAATCCGTTTATGAAAAAATACGCAACAATGAGTTCTGCTATGTGTATCTTCTGAAGCTAGACATAGATCCCAAGTCTCTAAAACTCCAAATTGAAGAGGTGTCTGGGATTAAGATATTCAAAATTGATGAATTGCTAAAAGACTTAAAGTCATATCCAGACAAGTTCGTACCGCACGCTTACTTGAACGATTTGATAGTAGAAATGCGCAGGCAATTGCGCTCAAAAACATATTAATGAATAAGGCGCAAAATTTATTATAACGTTATGTCATACAAAGAACGGCTGTTCCGAAATAAATTGTCGATATTGTATTTAGAACTAAGAATGATGCAAAACACGATGGATAAATACGACGGCCTAATATTCCAAATACGCGGGTGGGAGATCTCCATCTGGTCTGCTCTTATGGTGATAGCTTTGGAATTTGGGAGACCGCAGATACTTTTACTCGCCATACTTACTCCTTTCGTGTTCTGGGCTTTTGACGGGATGTACAAGACTTACCGTGAGAACTACAAAAAAAGAAGGGATGAGATCGCCTCATTCTTAAATTCCGACGATTTCTCGAAATCCTTCAAATTAGAAACTATTAATTTCAAAACGCCGGCCTTTCCGATTCACTCACAACGTAATATGACTAGGCTAATGCTGAAACCTCACATATTTGCTTTGCATATAACCCTGTCGCTTATATCTGCTGTAGCGTTTGTATTGATTGCATTATAATGATTAGTCTTTAGTCAACACAGAGGTTATCTTATCCCAAAAACGCAAGGGTTCTTTTTCGCTTTTTGCTGTAACCTCTAGATTGGGCACATTTTTATTTACCCTGGTCCCAGGCGCCCAATAAAGAAAATCATCAACTCTTTCGACTTTTATGCCGCGAAGTTTAAGCAGTTTACCTTCGTATCTGTTCTCTGCTTGTTTAGTCTTAAAAGCTAACATCACCCATGGCTCTACGGCATCCCTTGTTATGTACTGCCCAGAATGGTCCCCGGAACATGATCCGACGGTCGTAGTGTCGGGATTCTTGTTTATCGCAGCCAAATATTCAATGATACTCTTGTCCAGAGGCACACTCTTTTTTAGGATTGTTTCCTTGACAATTCTATTGGTTGCCTTACTAAACTTATTTATGTGTTTGTCCATCACATTTAGAATCGAGGCACCTTTTAGTCCAGCTGGACCGCCTTTGCTCCCAAAATACGAATGGTAAAGTTCAGACGCCTTTATTTGTTTGTAGTTTAATTTCTTCATGTACGAAAAAACCTTTGCTGGCTTAGCACGCTTTGAGCTTATGTATCTTTTTAGCGGAACGCCAAGCACCGAGGTTATACTCTGCCAAAAATCTGGCGCTTTGAGGGTATTTGCGAAGACCGAAAGCGCATCGATTCTTTCTGTGGGGACCCGGCCGATTTCGTTATGTATTACTATTCCAGGTAGTCTGCGAAGGCGTTCCTCATAATATTTTTCCACCTTCTCACTCCTGAAT
The DNA here is from genome assembly GCA_021836125.1 of Nanobdellota archaeon. GTDB lineage: Archaea > Nanobdellota > Nanobdellia > Parvarchaeales > Parvarchaeaceae > Parvarchaeum. The sequence continues at coordinate 19,643 of JAKBJF010000006.1, forward strand.
AAAAATATTGCGCCAGCTTTCATAGTAATTATATCCTCCCCGGAGAAAGGCTGCTGAAATGTTACGTATTCATTTGAATTTATTGTCTTTAGGTCTCTTAGTATGGATTTCTCGAAAAACCAAGTCTCCAGCCCAATAGTTTTGCGTACTTTCTTAAACGTGTTTTGACTTAACTTGTTTATTTTTTTGTTTGTTAAAACCTCTGCGGATTCAAAATCAAATCCTGTTGGGCCTCCGAGCCTCCCGAAACTCGCATGATACCTTTTTGATGCCAATATCAGTTCCGCTGTTTTTTTCTTTTGTAAGAAGAAGTCTTTATCCGAGCTTTCCATGTCAAAAACTGTTTTATACCGAATCGTCAACGCAGTGCATTATATGCACGCTCTAATGCGTCTCTGTAAGGTGCAGAAGCCTCTGTAAGTCTAAGGACATTATAAAGTTGTCCCTTGCTCGCTTTCGGTTTGTAGGCTAAAAACCAAGATCTTGGATTTATAATGCTGCAGTCCTTATTACAAGCGGCTTCATCTGAGTAGTCTGCTCTGGCATAGACTTCGAGCATGGGTTTTTCAGGCCCGTCTATCGATTCCTTTGTATAATAAGTGAGTATTATGAAGGGGACTGCCGATCCGGCGCGTGTCTTTCTTATAACCTGCGTGGCCACGGAAGTGAATCCATCTATATCGACGTTCGGTAATAGGTCTATTGTCTCGTCCTCCTTAATTAGTCCTAACTGCGAAGCTACGTCTATCAACTTGCTTAGAGGATAACATATTTTAACTAAGCTGTAGTTTATGCCATCCTCATATTTGTCTGGTTGATGAACGTGTAATGCACCGGAACTCAATTTTTTGTTTATTTCGTCTTTTCGTTCGCTTAATATTTCCAGTAGACTTGTCATAAATTATGATAAGAAAGCCGACTCTATTTAACCGTTACTTCAATTTATAGGAAGACCGTTTGCCTCTCTGTATCTTATGTTCAGGTCTATTCTTTCTAGCGCCTGCTTAAGTGGGGATTTAAGATCTTCACGCGTGTTCGCCGGGTCTGCGAAGAAAGTGGATATCTCTTCCTTCTGGTTTATAGTGTAAGTAGCTGACAATAATTCTACGTATTTGCTTAACAACCCGGTTCCTTCGCCGTATCTGCCCTTCAAAACCTGCCAGTTCGGCCTAAGCCAGTCCCAAAACACTTTCAAGCCCTCTTGTGTCGCTATAGTGCCCATCGCGACCCTGAATGAGTCCTGTGGCCTTACTTCTGCTGAATGAGCGAACTCTAATGCTTCCTTTATTATCGCTGGGTCTCTGAAAAAGCCTAAAGCACTGAGAAGCGATAGCTTATCCATATGGTCGCTTGCATTGTTGTAACATTTTATCAAGCGTTCGTACTCATTGTGGCCGCCGTTCATCGCCACTACCGAGTATATAGTACCTCTTAAATTCGGGTCTATGTTTTGGCTGTTTACATAAGATTCAAAGATGGAATTTGCTTTGTTTACAGTCGACTTTACTCCTGAACCGCCCAAAGCGCTCACTGCTATATTCCTCTGCGATATGTCTAAGCTTGTGTCCTCATTTGACTTGGAGAAAGTAAGCTTTTCGAGCAAAGAAAGCCCTATAGAGACCTTAAGACTCTTCATATCCTCGTCTCCGTGATCTTTATGCTGGTATAATAACCATCCTAAACTACCTATTATCGAGGATGCAAGTGGATACTCACTCGATTCTGCGAATTTGCTTGCAAAATTCATATATTGGGACACTGGTATCCTCGAACCCCTTACAAGGGCAAACATGTCGTTTTCGATTCCCCACGCATCCAAAGCAGATAATTCTCCGGTTTTGATTGCAGCTGCCAATTTATCCACCATAAGTTGTTCATAGGACACTCTATAAAATCCGTGCTGCCCGTAATTCAGTTTTATCCAGTCCGCGTCCAAATCCAATACTTTTTCAGCCTCGTCCATCATAAGAAAGCCCTCTCCTTTATTTGTTTTGTAATGTACTGGGATAGGCCATGTGCCGTTCGCATCTTCAGACCTAAGGAAACGCCGTTGCCTAAGGACGAATTTGCCGTCTTCGCGCCTGCTTACGTAGACTATCGGGTAGCCGGGTTGCTCTACCCAAGCCTTCATTATTCGTTTAGCGTCTACGCTGTGCCCTGTTGATGCATCAGATATTGCGTCCCAAAGGTCAGATCTGGTCGCATTGGAATATTTGTGTTTTTTCATATAGTGCCTTAATCCATCTCTAAACGTGTCCTTACCGACGTAATCTTCTATCATGTGAAGTATGCTTCCGCCTTTCGAATAGCTTATGGCATCGAAAAGGGCATTTGATTCTTCCGCCCTATCAATCTTCACTCCGACAGGATGCGTATTGATCAATTCGTCGTAAGAAAAGGCTCTTCCGAACGTAGTTGGAATATAGCTGATGCTACTCTTCCACTTTGGAAATAATGCGTCTAATGCTTTGTCTGCCATCAATGTCGCAAAGCTCTCATTTAGCCACAAGTCGTCCCACCAAGCCATCGTCACGAGGTTGCCAAACCACTGGTGAGCAAGCTCATGGGCTGTAACACTTGTTGAATTGTTTATAGCTAACTCTGGCGAATTTTCATTGCAAAGGACATTGCTCTCCCTGAAGGTTATCGCCCCCCCAGTTTTCCATCGCACCCATCGGGAAGTCGGGCACAGCGATGAGGTCTATTTTAGGCAAAGGGAACTTCATACCGAAATAATTTTCAAAGAATCGCAGTACCTTTCCGGCGTTTTTCCTTGGTAGCACAAGCTCTTCCTTCCTGCCAGGCACCGCTACAACGCTAAGCTTAGTTTTTCCACTTTTTCCTGTTGAGCGTTCGAAATGCCCTACGCCTGCATAGAGCAGATATGTAGACATCTTAGGTGTCCTATAGAAGTGCACATCTTTCTTGCCACTTAAGACCCCATCTAGTCTTTTTACTTTTTTCTGGGGCATGTTTGATATTGTATCCATATCATCGTTAACACGCAGTATAACGTCTAGAGTCGCCTTGAACTCTGGTTCATCAAAACACGGAAAGGCTGTCCTTGCATCTATCGGCTCGAAGTGCGTAGTCAGAATGTGCTTATTTTCACCACTTGATTTGTACTCGCTTCTGTAGAATCCGTGCATTTTATCATTGTTTTCCGCGGTAAAGTCTATTTTTAGCTTAACCCTGCCGGAAAATTCATTTGGAAAACCCAGGCTCAACAGTCCATCCGCTTCGTTTAACTTTATATCGGCGGCTGTATAGCTTTTTCCGTCGACCTCTATCCATGCGTTGTTTATCTGCATTTCAGAGGCGTTAAGCAAAACTGTGTTCGTTGGCTCGTTTACATCTAAATCTATAGTCTCTTTTCCATAAGTCTTAAATTTCTGAGAATCTGGCTCTAAAAGAAGTTTATATTTACGCGGTACTACTTTGTGTCCAAGCGTCTTATGGTCCGCCATAAAAGATTATTATGAATATTTTTTATATTTATAGCTTTAAAGGATGCTATATGTAACCATAGAATTCTTACGAATTTCTTTTGATTGCTAATTATTTAGCATGACCGCATCTTGGACAAAAACTCTGGCCAAATGCATATGTTGTGCAATTGCATTTGCAGTTTCTTTCCGAACATTTTGCGCACATAATTATATGTGTATTTACTTAAATTAAAGGTTTTAAGCAATAATTTCCGCTTTGTTTATTGCGAAAAAGTATTAAAATTATGCGTGTTCCTTAAGCAAGAATATGGATGAGATGGCTTATTACGATATGATAGACCTTTACAAGAGTCCGCATCATTTCGGAAAACTCAAAAATTTTGATTTGCAATCGGATGAAAGCTCTGAATCCTGCGGTGACGCCTTTTCGATTTACATAAAAACATCAAATGGAAAGATAGACGATATATCCTTCCAGGGAAACGGGTGCGTGATATCGACGGTATCACTTTCAAAGTTGTGTGATTTCCTTGTTGGAAAAGCAATTTCCGTAGTTGATGGCCTTGGATTAGAGGACATTAAAAGACTTATTGGGATAAGCAAGATAAGCGCGAACAGAATAAACTGTGCAATGATAGGGCTTGAAACCGTAAAAAAAGCCGTGGGAAAAAATAAAAACTAGATACAAAAAGGAATTAAACTTTAGTTCGTTTGTTTGATAAAAATGCCTAAAATCGGCGCGTCTTCTACTTAAAGTTTAAAACTCTGCTTAAACAATAAATTAAATGAAAGGCCAGGGTCTCCCGATAAGTTCTGTTATTCTCATAATTATAGCGATAGTTGTACTGATATTGGCGATAGTTTTCATAATACTCCCTATATTCAAGTTTAGTCCGCCTTCACCGCAGAACGGCGATATACAGACTTTCATACACAACTGCGGGGACTATTGCTATGAAGCATCGACGAACCCAGCTTATTACACAAACCAGTTCTGTACTGCATCGCTTACTTATCAAGGAACAACTTACTATTGCTATCAGTCTAATGTCTATGGTACGTGTAGCTATAAAGCTCCAAATGGGACCCAGGAGACTATAAGCCAGTCTAATTGCCCATAACACAAAAATCAGATTTATATTTTAAAAAAAATAAACTTATAAATGCCTCTAGACTTGCTCGTAGAACATTTTGACCCGGGACTGTTTTTCAAGTCAAATAAAGAAGTGAGAGACTGGGTGATATCAAATCTCGACCTTACTAACTTAAAACAAAACGTCACAAGAGCCGAGTTAGATGGGATGTTAAACAAGGCTTCTGAACTTGGTTTCAAGCAGGTTGTTGTACCGCTTGCTAACCTTGATTCTGCCGCTGAGACAATTACGAAGAATAGTTTTCAAATAAAAACCGTCGCTGTTGTCGGATATCCATATGGCAATTCCACTACTAGCAAGGCTAAAGCTGTGGAAGCAGAGGAAGCTGTGGCTTCCGGTGCCTCCACCGTCGAGATTAACGTAAATTTGTCATATGCCAAATCCGGAAAGGACATGGTAGTGGCGGACATTTCTGAGGCAGTAAAGGCCGTAAAATCGCGCGATAAAAAATGCGGGGTTATAATAGAAAGCAGATACGTAGAAGAAGACATAATGAAAATTGTTTATGACGCCGTCATAGAACTCGGTGTGGATTACCTTAGTATAAGCACCGGTACCCCTGTTTTTGACGATGAACACGGAGATTATAACGGCATAGACACATATGAAAAAATAATATCGAATTTAGGAAAGATTGCCATCGATAAAAGTCGTCTGGGTTTAAAGGTTTCTAGTGGAATAAACGATAACGACTCCTTGATGGAGGCGCTGTTCTATTGTACGAAAGCGGGTTGGCCTGTTGAAAACATAAGATTAGGAAGCGAAGCAGGCATTGATATAGCTGATAATATAGCTACAACGCTGGTTTGAACCGGTTAGGACTAACCGGATAGATCTGTATACTCCTGCCTGTTAAAATCATGTCTAGTTTAGAGTTAAAAACCATACGTTTTGTTGCTTAGCAGGGTATTAATCTTTAAGTTTCGGTTTTGCCGTCGTGAAACTTAAATATTTCAGTGACCATTAAATCTTATGTGCAACGGTTGTGAGAATGAAACGTGCAGTTGCGACTGTCTGCGTAACATCCCTTCGGAAGGGATGGCAATTAACAAAGAAACGGGCGTACCGACGTTTGTCTGCGCAAAATGCAGCCATACTGTCGTCATTTATGATCCGCCGGGCGACAAAAAATCTCAAAAAAAGAAACACAAAAATTAGCGACTAGCACGAGTTCGATTTCGCGTTTAAGTAAGTACAGTTGAGATTTATATCTATGGATATCGTTCACTGATTTTTACGTCCGGTTCGAGTTTGTAAAGTTTAGCAGTTACTATATAAAAATGGCAAAACGTTAATGATTTTCATGCGTGTTATGTTTTATATAGAAAGTGCAAGCTAAGAGAAGACATGGTGTCAAGATTATGCAGGTTGCTTGAAATAAAGAGTGGGCTAAGTAACTCTCTTCCGATAGCGATGGCAGGAAGCATCCTTGCTGATTCACAAATAGAAAACATAAAAAACGTTGGTTACATAGCCTTCGGTGGCATGGTAGTTATTACGGTTGCCGGCGCAGGTTACGTTCTATATAGGTATTATAAGAGCCTAAGGGAACCTTCACGTTATTATTAGTATAAAGGTAACTTAGCCATCTACTGTATCTTTTTTAAGTCTTTTGTCTAGCACAAGGCAGATCAAATGTATCACGGCGACGTGTACCTCTTGTATTATTGGCGTTGTTTCTGATTCTACGCGTATTACGCTGTCTGCGTGATCTTTAATCTTTCCGCCTTTCTTGCCGGTGAGCGCGAGAGTAAACGCGCCTTTAGATCTCGCTGCGTCCAATGCGTTTATCACATTCTGCGAATTTCCAGACGTGCTTATGCCGACGACAAAATCTCCTTTCTCGACAAGCCCGTCAACTTGTCTTGAGAAGACCTCATCATATGAGTAGTCGTTTCCTATTGCCGTAAGCGCGGAGGTATTTGTCGTAAGTGCTATAGCTGGTAGGGATTTTCTTTCGAATGAAAACCTCCCGGTTAGCTCGGCTGCCATGTGCTGTGCATCAGCGGCAGAACCGCCGTTTCCGAACGTAATTAGTTTGTGTCCAGATTTTATAGCCGAGTATAGCCTGCCTCCTAAGACTTCTATATTTTCAACGTTGATGGCCTTCCTTGCTTCAGCGCCCTCGTTAATGTACGCTCTTATGTCCTCTTCCACTATAATAGCAGAAATATTCTATTATTTTAACCTTAACGTGCCGTAAATGAAAACTACTTGAGCAAAGACTAGCGAAGCGTGCTGCTTAATGAATTTAGGCGTACAAGCTCGCAACATCCGGATCTTTATCAGAGCTTTTCGAAAAATGCCTAAATTGAGCATCAAATAATGAATAAACTCCGGGCTCCATGCCTTTTATCTCACGATTCGGTTTGAATATGAAACCTTCGCCAACACGCGTAGCAATCATATATATTTCACGCCCCATTGCTTGGCTTATATAAGGCATGTCGTTTAGTATCTCGTCAGTCGTAACGCCATTGTCCTTTAAGTCGCCGAGAGAGACCAAAAATCCGCTTTCTAGTTGTACGCCGCTTGATTGTATCGTGTCAACTATTTTTGTCAAAAGTGAAGACCTGGGCGTTCCTAATGCCTCGCACGCCTTCTTTGTATTGTCAAAAACGTTTTCAAGTTTTTCCATATCTTCATTCACCACATACTAGTAGTGATTGTATCTAGTATAAATAGATTAATTTTGTGATTTTTACAAATAAATGACACTTAATCTTGTAATACTTTTAAAGCGAGATTTGCTTAAATTTTTGCGATGTAGCTCAGAGTTACGTAATTTTTATTGGTAACTTGGTGAGTAACGACTATCGATGTTTAAAAGATAAATATCTCTAACAGTATGTAAGAGTTATCATGCCAAGAAAAGAAGCTGATGAGAAGATTTCCGAATTCTGGAAAAGGAACAAAATATTCGAGAAATCGATTGAAAGTAAGCCCGCAGATAAAGTTTACATATTCTATGATGGTCCGCCTTTCGCTACTGGTACGCCACACTATGGTCACTTACTGGGACTTACTAGCAAGGATCTTTTCCCAAGGTTCTGGACTATGAAAGGATACAGAGTTGAAAGACGTTGGGGGTGGGATTGCCATGGATTACCGATAGAAAACATAGTCGAAAAAAGCCTTAGCATAAAGAACAAGAAAAAAATAGAAGAGATGGGCGTACAGAATTTTAACCAAGCCTGCCGATCAAAGGTGCTGTACTTTGCACATGAATGGAAGAAAACCGTCGAAAAACTTGGTAAGTGGATAGAATTCGACAACGCGTACAAAACTATGGACACCGAATACATGGAGTCTGTATGGTATATCTTCAAAAGATTGTACGACGAAAAGTTAGTGTATGAAGATAAAAAGATACTCATGTACTGTCCAAGATGCCAGACTCCTCTTGCAAAAGCTGAGACAGCTATGGACAACAGCTATAAAGAGGTCACGGAAAGAACGGCAGTAGCTAAATTCAAGTTAAAAGGCGATAGTGAAACTTACCTTCTGGCATGGACCACTACGCCGTGGACACTCATAGGTAATGTTGCACTAGCAGTAAATCCAAACATGAAATATGTCAAACTACAAGTCGGTAAAGAGAAGCTTATACTCGCAAAAGCGAGACTCTCCGAAGTAAATGCGGAGCATAGCGTTATATCAGAATTCGATGGCCGTGACCTGCTGGGTAAAGAATACTATCCATTATACGATTTAGCCAAGAAAGACGAGAAAGCTTATGTAGTAATCGACGGCGGAGAAGGCGTTTCATCTGAAGAAGGTACTGGGATAGTGCATCTTGCGCTCTATGGTGAGTTCGACTATGATATGATAAAAAGATATGGGCTGGCGTTGGTGCAGCACATTGGCAGTGACGGTGAACTTAAGCGCGGCCCAAAGGAATGGTTGGGTATGTGGTTCAAGGACGTCGATAAGCTCGTCATAGACGACCTAAGCAAAAGAAGCTTGTTGTTCAAAGCAGATAATTATTCGCACTCCTATCCTTTTTGTTACCGCTGTGAAACTCCTTTGTTCTACCATGCTGTCGATTCTTGGTTCATAAATATACAAAAAATAAAGGACAAGGCACTTAAAAGGAACGAAGACATAAACTGGTATCCCGCGCACTTAAAGGAAGGTGCTTTCAAGCATAATATTGAAACTGCACCCGACTGGACAATTTCCAGGAATCGATTCTGGGCCACTGCTATGCCGGTTTGGAAATGCACTTCATGCAATGAGATGAAGATAATCGGTAGTATAAACGAACTAAAAGAGAACGCAGTTGAAAAAATAACTGACAACGTAGATCTTCATAAGGATTATATGGATGGCATACACGTTAAGTGCGGAAAATGTAAAGGAGTCATGAACCGTATACCCGAAGTTTTCGATTGCTGGCTTGAATCCGCAAGCATGCCATACGCTTCTAAACATTATCCTTTCGAGCACAACACTGACTTTGACAGGATATTCCCTGCCGACTTTGTATCAGAGTATATCGGACAAATAAGGACGTGGTTCTATTATATGCACGTTATAGGAGTTCTATTATTTGATAGCCCTCCCTTCAAGAACGTAGTCGTCACCGGAATCGTATTGGCCGAAGACGGGGCTAAGATGTCGAAATCCAAGCACAATTTCCCCGATCCAGATATAATCCTAGATAAGTATGGCGCGGATGCATTAAGATTCTATTTTATGGAATCACCACTAATGCTCGCCAGAGATCTTAATTTCAGCGAAAAGAACCTTAAGGTGACATACCAAAAGATCGTTGACAGGCTGTCTAATGTGGAAAATTTTTACAGAATATTCGCAGCAGGAAGAGCTAAATCTGCCAATGGTACTTCGAAAAACATACTTGATATGTGGATAACAAACCGGCTTAATTCATTCATAAAAAATTCTACAGAATACTTAGATAAATATGATACAGACGCATACTGCGGTGAAATAGCAAAAATAATAGAGGATTTGTCCGTATGGTACGTAAGGGAAAGCCGCGACCGTTTCAGAAGCGATGATGAAAACGTGAAAGATGCCGCCGTTTTAACACTGCGAAAAGCGTTATTGGTAATTTCAAAGGTAAGTGCGCCGCTCATGCCCTTTGTATCTGAAGAGGTATATCAGATGCTGAAAAACGACGAAAAAAACCTGTGTGAATCCGTGCATTTGGATTCGTGGCCGTCGGAGCAAAAAGCGGAAATCGACGAGAAATTAGAAACTGACATGGCCTATGTGCGAGACATCGTAAGCCGCGGAAGGGAATTTAGGGATTCGAATAAATTACCGGTAAGGCAGCCTTTAAAGAAAGTAGTGGTGAGGGGCAGGGAGATTGATGAAAAATATACCGAACTCATAAAGGCAGCTCTAAACGTAAAGGGCGTAGAAATTGTGCCGTCTGATAAAATGGAAGTTTCTATCGACAAAGAAATAACGAAAGAGTTATTGATGGAAGGGATTGCAAGGGAATTCATACGAAACATAAACGACTACAGAAAAGAACTAAAGATGACTATATCGGAGAAGGTTGTTATGGACGTAAATACCAGTAGTCACGACTTGATGGCAGGAATAAAAATGTTCGAAGGCACTATAAAGAAAAGCACTCAAACTGAAGAAATAGTTTTTAGTACAAATAAAACTGGCAAAGACGTGGAAATCGGCGAATACAAAGCGGTTGTATCTCTTAAAAAGACCTGAATTTTTGCGTCATTTTATTTCAAATTCTATAGAAAGAGGAAGATGGTCAGACACTTCTTCCTTCATGACCTCAAAATTTTTGACTGTTATGCCCTCCGAAACGAGTATGTGATCCGTTATTTCCGCGCCGTTTGCGTATTTTGCATTTTTTAGATAGTGTTCGCTTCGCGTATTATGTATGTCATATTTTGTTATCATGTTGTCCATATTTTTGCCGAGCATACTCATGGTCTCCGTGTTTGGCGGGAGATTAAAGTCGCCGCAGAGGATTTTCGGCCCATCTAATTTTGACAGCGTAGAAAGCGTACTCTTCGACTGCAGAATGCGTTCGGGAGTGTCTTCCCTCCATTTGCCGCTGACGAGCAGGCCGTGCGTGTCGCACACCCAAAATGTATCTTCTCCTGAATGCACCCTTAAGCACAAAAGTTTTGATATTGTAGTGAACCCAAAAAGCTTGACCCTACCGGTTAAGGCTACCGTAAGTTTTTTGTCGACATTGAGAGTTCTACGCACAAATATGGAAAGGAATGTGCCCAACTGAGGTATATACACACCGGACTTATATGCTATAAAATCCTTCAATGCAGTCTTTATTGACGAATATGATTTAGCGGCGCCGGGCCTGTCAGAAGGACCCCCTACATTCTTAGGTTTGTCCCACTCGTCCATTTCCTGAAAAACGAAAATGTCGGTATTTGATGATTCTTTCTTAAGGAAGTCTAACAATTCTTCGAGGAGCGTCCCATGCCATATGTTCAGAGAAACTAGCCTCATATTATTGTTCTTGATTATTGCCCCATAAGCCATGTCTGTTATTTCTGCGCCTAAAGTTTCTGTGTGGATTAGCATATGACGGTCTATTCTGGCTTTGCCATCCGCGATTTTGGTTGTGTGGGCTACCTTCATGTCCGTATCCTGCTCTGTGGCCGCCCCTCTGCATCCTGTTGCCATAGCCTCCTCTGTGCTGCTGGTATCCGCTGTAATAAGTATGCTTTTGAAACTTCGATTTATCTATGCCAGTGGTGTTCAGGTTTATGTACTGCATGTCGATGTTTGCTGTCCTCTTTATGTCTTCTATAAGACCCTTCTGCTTGCTCGAGAATATTGTGAAAGCTCTGCCCTCTTTATGCATCCTCGCTGACCTTCCTACACGATGTATATAGACAAAGGGGTCATCTGGTGCATCAAAATTTATTATATCGGTTACATCTCTTATGTCCAGCCCTCTCGCCGCTATATTTGTTGATATCATAAATCTTGAGCCGCTTTTGAAGTTACTAAGTGAATGTTCGCGCTTTGCTTGGGTCATGCCCCCGTGTAGCGGCGTCACATCCATGCCTTCGTCTGAAAGAACGCTGAAAAGCCTGTCTGCGCCCATCTTCGTCATTGTGAATATTATTGCCTTTGCTGGCTGGTACTGGTTTATATAAGCGATTAGTGATGCAAATTTTTCAACGCCGTCGGCTATCGCGTAGAAATGAGATATTCCTGCTGCGGTTATATCCTCCTCTTTTCCTATAGTTAGCACGACTTTGTCTGCTTTAAGGTGTTTGTCTACTATTGACATTATCTGTTTCGGAAACGTCGCAGAAAAAAGCATTGTCTGTTTGTCTTGGGGGGTTTTGTTTAGTATGTAGTCTACGTCCTCTATGAAACCCATGTCGAGCATCGTATCGGCTTCGTCTAGGACCAGGAACTTTATACCCTTAAGGTCGAGCGCCCCTCTCTTTATCAGATCTATTACTCTTCCCGGCGTGCCCACTATTATGTTTGGCAGGTTCCTTAGGGCACTTATCTGCATATTGATAGATGCGCCACCATACACTGTTGTTGAGGTTATATTTAGTGGTTTGCCTATTTTGCGCATTACGTCATAAACCTGGAGAGCAAGTTCCCTTGTCGGAACAAGAACGAGAACGCCCATTGACCTGTGCTTTTCCAGCAACATCTGTATTAAGGGTATTGCAAAGGCACCTGTCTTCCCTGTACCGGTTCTAGCGCGAACGGCTACGTCCTTGCCAGCTAATACGACGGGGATAGTTTCCTTCTGAACGTCGGTGGGCGAATTGAAGCCCATGTTCTTAAGTGACTCTATCAATTCGTTTTTCAATGACATTTGTCCAAAATCTTCCATAAATCATTATTGCTTTATTATCTTAGTCGCCAGCACTGGTTAAATAGTTGTTGATACTCATTTAAAGAAGCCGCTGAGCTTATCATTATAATCTATACCTGTTCCAGTTTAAGGTCCAGCCTCTTGTTGTGGTCTAATTTGTGTGCATCTCTATAGCTGTCCACCGCGTTTTTCCCATAGAGCACTTCTGCGTGTTTTAAAGCCCTGTAGCGCATATACCTAGTTACAAACAAGAAGGAATTAGCAAAAACCGTGCCTAAATTTTGGTAAGTTAACAAAGCTTCTACGCTATCCGTATTTACTTGTTTTTCATTAACGTTCTTCTTTATTCCTAAATCTATGCCTACCTTGACCAATTTCGCAGTGTCATATAGTAACTCGTCACTTGTGGTTGACATGTAGTCATCGACTGTCGGGTAAAGCTTCTTTTCTTCTTCCAATATTGTCCTTTCTTCAAGCGCCGAGTTAAGGTCGTAAGATTTTGCGTGCGAAGCCAAGCTGGAAACCATTGCGTCCTGTGCGGCGTACTCCTTATCCACTACAGAAATCACGCGGCTTATCGCCTCCTTTGAATCGGTATCAATATCACCTGAAAGAAGCGATTCTAGCGCGAGTAAGTTCTCTTTTCTACTTGCCGGAGTGTAAGTGCGTCTTATGTCTTCCTTTAAACGTGCTGGCTGCAATCCCTCTAAAATAGCCGCTGCGCCGGTAGAAATACCAATATACTCCCCTATCTCCTCCAGTAATTTTTTATTTGATATTATTGGTTTTAGCAAGGCATCCCCGAGGGTCAAAACCTTTTTTATAGGAACTTTGGGATCATAAACCGAGGCATAAGCGGATAACTTGACTATTTCCCTAAGAAAATAGCCCTTTGATTTGCGAAGCACTCTTGCATAGTCCTCGCTGTCGTAGGACATCATATTTATATAACGCTCGGCAAGTTCTTCTCTGATTTTATCTTCGGTATTATCCATTGAATACAATAAGAAAATGCATAGTATTTATAAGTTATGGCATTATATTTTTGAGTTTTTAACTCTTTGGTGCTTATATGTGACATGCAAAAAGGAAACCTTAATGCGAAAAATGGCGCTGAGAAAGATAAAACGGCTAGTTTCTTTGCCTACGGTCCTGCAGCTGATCCTGACGTAATAACGGCGATAACCGGGAGAAAGCCATTGGATAGCAGGCCTGCGATTTTGAGCGGTTTTGTCCTCTGCATACAAGGAGTAAACGATATACCGGACTTAAAAATCCCCGGTCTGCCGCAAACTGCAAGACAAATAATAAGGGAGTCTTGGGGGGCTGACTTCAAAATGTATGTTATACGCAAAGGCGATGGCAAGGTGAAGGGGGTCGTATATACGATTAGAAAAGAGGATATGGGTGCGATGGAAGACTGGGAGCTGGTAAATTTCAAATGGTACAGCGTTATGAATGGAAATGCGACTTTTGACGACGGGTCAACTCGTGAAGTCATTGCTGTTGCGATAAAAGACCAAAGCATTGAAAAAGAGGTCGATGGGTTAGATTATGACTTATTCTTAGGTTTGGGTGAAGCGTTTAAACAACTGTTCATCAAGCACGTAAATGCGGCCAGGCGCCTATATCTAAAAAGAGAATCCATTAGAAGCGACTCAAACTGGGTTGTGCACGTACAGAATTAGAAAGTCTATTTAAATTTAGCCGTACCAGAGATTGAATGCACCAAACTGTGAAATACGTTATTATAATTATAATAGGGGTCGTCTTAGCGTTTAATCCATTTAAAATGTTTGCATCAGCAGACGCAACTTCTTTGTTCGCCGTTGTCGGCATAATATACGGAGTAATAGCTGCTTTTTTCATAACCGCTGCAAGTGATCGCTTGGATAATATGCGCCGCGGTATTTCGGAGGAGGTAAATTCATTGATCGCATTGAGTATAGTGGCGAGGCGCATCTCTGACAAGAATTTCTTTACCAAAAAATTGCTGCCTGCGATATCCTTTTTCTGCAAAGAAGTTATAGCGCTCGGTTCCCATTGGGATGACGAACGGGTATATATTGCATTAAGGAAGTTAACGAACGCCGTCGCGGATGCACCGTTAAAAACGGCGAAGGATTCCAGTCTCTTCGATAGTTTGGAATCGGAAGCAAGGGTCTTAAGCTCCGCAAGACAGATGCAAAAACTCCTGTTAGAATCGAGAACATCGATTTCCGAGTGGATTTTGATCGTCTTTTTTTCCGCATTTTTGCTGTTTTTAGTGAACGCTGTCGGTCTCAGTACTGTTTACCTTGCCACGATACTACCTTCGATAGGGACAAACATTGCAATATTGCTCATACCTTTAGTCCTGTACAAGATTGATTTTCTCGATATAAATGAAGAAAAGATATCGAAAAAACCTTACGAACTTGTTCTAGACATCGTGAATTCCAAATAACGACGGGTTAATCGCAAGTGACGATACGGAGAGCTTATTAACTAATTGCAATCTATATCTATTGTGGAAAAAAATCCCCAAAAATCCAGACTGGAAAAGCTATTGGAGAACACAGCTCCAATAACCGCAGAAGAACGAATAAATTTTCTAAAGGAAAAAGAAAATCTGGATAAAGAGCTTTTTAATACGATTTTATCGCAAAGTGAAAGGCTTGGAGGCCCGGAACTGTTAACAAACGACGGAGTAATCTCGAAAGCGAACGGTAAAGCCTACGTTTGCAAAGAAGAGATAGAAAACACTTACATAGTAGATTATTACAAATTAAAAGGCGTTGGCGTAGACATATACAAGATAAGAATCCCGTCATTGGCAAAGATAGCGCTAGAAGCGAAAGCGGTAATTTATGTTCTGGAAAAAGGTCAAAACGGCAATGAATCTGTGTATAAGATAACTCCCCTTGGAATGTCAAAGGTAGATTCTAGCTACGTTGACCGCCTGCGTTCGGCAAAAAAGCGGGAGACAAAAAAGAATTTAGAAGGATACGCCTAAGCACGCCGTATATCTCTACAGAATTTTAATTGATTGATAGTCCGTTTTTGTAATCGTCAGCTTTAATTTGGGCACTGGGGGATTTGCACCCCCGTAGTCCGAGCTTCAGTCGGAGACTCTCCTGTTAAGCTAAGCGCCCGATAAGAGTAATTATATGGTTTCATTATTTAAGTATAGTATTTTTGCATTATAGACTTTAAGTTTGTACTTTCATTCTATTGGTCCTATGAAGACTCTGGTCGCGCTATCCGAATATAAAACTACAATAGGTATTATTAACTGCCTGACAGCCGGACTCTTTTAAACTCATATTATAGCCTGCAAGTTTAAATGACATGAAACTTAATAATCCGGAAAGCAAGCTGCATCTTTTTTCTAGTTGGTTGTCGACATGTAATGCGTTGAAACTGTCATAGACTTGGATTTCGCTCATATTCCCCTGCTCGTTCAGCACTGTGGTTACCCTTCCGACGCCCATCACCGGAGAAAGTGCCTCGACCCCTCTAAGTCCGTACTTCGACTTTATATCAAACACTTGTGCTGCCGGAAAAAGTCTTGCCAAAGGTTCTGCCATGCCGTATTCTAATCCGTAAACGCTCACCCCTATTATGCTCCTCAGCCTGCTGAAGAAATAAGGCAAGAACGTAATCGGTATTATTTCAACGGGTATATCGTTTACCATCGTAGAAACGCCGTCGAAAGTGAACTTTATGTGCTCCATATCCTTAGGATCTATGTTATACGCTCCGAGGCTAACATAGTTGAAGGTGGCTTGCTGATTGGTGAACGTCGCTTTAAATTTGTCTACATCCGAGTCGCCGGCGCTCCTACACGCAGATTCTTCGATTGTCGAGGCTTTGCCGAATATTGCCTGTGAAATCGCGTTTAGGACTCCTTCTGACAAAAAACAGTAATTCATAGGCTTTATCAGTCGAAGTATGGAATTTGAATTTGACTCTATTATAACGTCAAAACTCGCGAAGTCGCGGGTCATCAACTTAAACTTACCGAAGCCGATAAACGAGAGCAAGTCTGCGATTTCTACAAACATCTTTTCAGGCGAGGTTTTTTTTAACTTGCCAGACTTTAAGAAATCGGTTAGAAGCGAAAATACGGCCGTCTGCATGGCGTCTCTTAATAAGCTCTTTGTCGCAAGCCCAAGTATCCCATTAACATAATCCTGTATGGTTTCTAGACTGCCCCTTGGGAATAACAGCACCCTTGTGCCGTTCAACAGGTACATTCCTCTCGATATGCTATACGTAAGGTCAAACTCCATAGATATCCAATATCTGCATCTATGGAGATTTATATCTTTTAATAGTTTATTGCACAAAAAGATAAATGACAGAGCAAGGTAAAACGTATAAGATAAAGATGTGGCAACTTTTAGTAGTGATGTTGGTGATAGTGATCTCTTCTGTTATTGGTTTTCTCTATTTTAATTCTCCCTCTACGGGAAAGTATGCCTCAATAGGTAACGGCTGGAATTATATAAAAGGAAATGCACCTGTGCTCAATGGCGGTGCGTTGCAAGTTGATTTTGTAGGAATAGAGAGCTGCGAGTTCTGCGCAATTGAAAGATATGCGCTTTTCTATGCACTTAGTAACTTCGGCAATTGGACTTATTATGGCGTTCCCGTGACTCTAAGTTCTCTTCCTACGTTAAACGCTACATATTCAAGTGCGCCGCAAAACGATGCGCTATTCTATAAAGCGAGCGAAGGGGATTGGACCCTGAACTTCCTGAATCCAAATCTGAAGTACTCCTCCAATAAAGTTGATTTTATAACTCGCGAAACCGCAAATAACCAAGGCCAGCCGTTGCAACAGATGACGACATACGAGAGCCAGTATCTAAATAATTACGATCCATTGGGCTATGTGCCATTTTCCATAGTTGGTGGTAATTTCTTTGAAACTGGTGCTGGTATTAGTCTTACGCGGGGTGGAGTACCGATAATATTCGCACAAAACGGCAGCGGCATGTCTCCCGAACAGATACTTTCTGCGTTTAACTTAAGCGGCTCGGAAATAAACGTCGGAATAACTACCGAAGCGAATTACATAACTGCGGAAATATGTTATAATATCAACGACTCTGCACCTATCTGCTCTGCGTCCGCAATAAAATCTATAGAAAACAACATAAAATCGGCCTCTTAACTACCAAGAGGGGATTATTCTGTGAAGAACTTTGTTATACTTCGACAATATAGTATCGGTAAATTTTTCTAATTTTTGGGATTTCATTACATAAACAACTAAAAATGCTATGCCCGCACCGAGAAGTGCACCGCCGACAACGTCTAAGGGATAGTGCATGCCTACATAAATCCTGGAATAACAAACGACAATTGCTTCCACGAGCAAGGGTATTGAATAGCGTTTCCTAAGCATTAAAAGGGATACTATCGCACCAGCCATAACTATCATAGCATGGCCTGAAGGGAAAGACGAGTCCATATCCGGAGTTACCAAGAGTATTGTTGACGGCACAGTTAGGAACGGCCTAGGCCTGTAATATGCTTCCTTAAGCAGCAAGCCCACTATTATTACAACTACAAACGCAACGGCAAGCAATACAGCGGCTTTTTGTTCTTTAGTCTTGCCAAACAGCAAAAGCAAAGCTACAACAGGTATCCAGAAGAACTCTCTGCCGTATACGGATATAAAAGCAAATGCGTAGTTAAGTTGCGGTACGTTTAGTGTTTCATTTAAAAACATAAAAGCCGCAGTGTCAAACCCGGAACTTATCCCCGAATATATCAGCAGAAACAAAAGCACGAAAGCCAGCAGACTGACTAAAGATGCATAGAGCAGTAGATTGCGATCCATAAATTAGATTAAAAGCGAAGTCTTTAAATCCTTTTCTATACGATACTCTTTTTGCGCGTTAACCGTCAATTTCTCCTAAATATAAATAGTATAAATTGTATTTCAATCAGATAAAACGATTGCTTATGGAAGAAGATATCACCAACAACATAATTGATGTGGATGTTGGTGCGGTGGTAGACGAGTATCTAGACGAAGAAGAGCGGCCAAGGAAACTTGGCGTTTATTTTCCTAGCGAAATAGGTTCGTGCATACGCAGAAGTTATTACGGTTATCTTAGTCCAAAGCCGGTAGACGCCTCGGCAAGACGTATTTTCGCTCTGGGTAACAACTTGCACTCCTTTCTTGCCGAAGCTCTAAAGGCGTCCAGTGCATTCAGTCTTGTTGAAGATGAAAAACCCATAAGAATAGACCACAAGGACGATGACGCTTCCTTCTCTATTTTTGGGCGTTTAGACGACTATGTTGTCACCCTGAGCGGAAAAAAGATAATAATCGAGGCTAAGACAGTTTCTGACGTGTCAAAGGTAGAAAAACCGGAAGATAAGCACGTAATGCAGATAATGCTATACCTCAACGCAAAGGAAGCAGACTACGGTCTGCTCGTATACATAGACAAAAAGAACATGAGGATAAGACAGTTTAGAGTCGATTACGATGACAATGCGCACAAAAAGGTTATGGCTAGGTTCAAAGACTTGGATTTACACTTAAGAAGCAAGAAAATTCCGCCCGCAGAATACTATTTCGACGACGAGAAGGTATGGGAATGCAAGTATTGCCCATATTATAATGAATGCATGAAGGCGATACTGGAAGATAGATAAAGCTCTCATACACGCTTTTAAAGCCCCTTAAGTATGCAGTGTAGTATTACTCATTTAAATTTATATTCTTAAACTTCCTAATCTATATTACAATATGCAGTTTCTTAGAATAAAAAGCGGGATACCTGGATTAGATGGGAAAATGGAGGGGGGCTTTGAAAAGGGCTCTGCAGTAACGGTTAGTGGGGGTCCTGGAAGCGGAAAGACGATATTCGGAATAGAATTTCTAAAACAGGGACTTGAAGAGGGCGAGAACTGCGTTTATCTGACCTTCGAGGAGTCTGAGACGGACATAAAGAATGACATGATGACAATGGGGATAGACGCAGAAAAACACATCAAGTCTGGTAGATTAAGGATAGTATTTTTGTCGCCCATAAATTTTGAATATCTAGACGTCCTTTCTTCATTAAAGAACAGGAACATAAACAGACTTGTTGTAGACTCCGTATCTTCACTTTATCTTTATTTTAAGAATGAGTTCGAATTCAGGAAATTCATTCTAGATTTTATACGCGCCCTTAAAACAATCGATATTACTTCAATTATGATCTATGAACTTGAGAATGGACTTTTAGAAGCGAATTTCATGAGCCTGCAATACTTGTGCGACTCTGTAATAAGCCTGTCTTATACGGGTATGGGCGGGGAGTATGATAGAAGTCTTAGGATAATAAAAGCAAGAAGAACCGACCACTACAGAGAGCTCATACCTATGAAGATAGACCATAATGGGCTAGTTACAAAGTGAATATGGCAGAGAACCCAACAGATTTCATACAGAAAATGCTATCTACAAATACAATACAATATAAAAACTACCACTTAGACTTATTTGGAAAGACCGGTGTTATGCTAAATATGCGTCTATTCGTACAATTAATGAAACATTTTATAGACAAAGAACCAGTCTTGCTTGAAAACACCATGTATGAAAGTATCAAATTTCTCGTCGAAGAGTATGAACAACGACAAGGTAACTTAGAAGGTTTTGTGTCTATGTCTGAAAATATTATCGCTGCTACTGGTTTGGGTTTCATACAATTAGATATTGGAAAAACTGATGCTATCGCAAGATGCGAAATTAACCCTTTTGCTGAAGAGTATGTTAAATTTTATGGTGTAAATGCATCGCCAATATGTTATTTGACAAAGGGCGCAATAAGGCTATTATTTGATGAGGTTTTCAAAACAAAGGGCAAAATAGAAGAAATTGAATGTATTGGCCAAGGTAAGCAACAATGCATTTTTAGATATAATACAACATAATTACATTTTAATATAGATTCCTTTCTTGTTAGTGTATGGCGAAACCAACTTTAGAAAACACCTTGCTCGAATGTATAGACAATATTCCTTTTTACTCAAAGGAAGAATACCAAAAAGCGAAAAACAAAATTAAACAAAATATTCCAATAGATGACATATTGTTGGAGCTACCGGAAATTGATGGTAAAACTTTAATCACTTCTACGCAAAGCGAATTTGTTCCGAGAAGAAAGGGTTACTATGTTATACTACAAACATCAGGAAGCACCGGAAAACCAAAAAAAATATATTATAGTCCTGCTACATCTCAAGACTTAAATGTACTAGGTATAAAAATGTTAAGGGCGATGGGCGTGCGAAAGGACTCAGTAGTAGTCACAAACCTCCCAAGAGAACCCGCAGCCAGTGGTTACGGTTTCAGAGAATTTATAAAAAGATTTGGATTAGTTGATATGGTATTATGGCCAGGACAAAATATAATGGATATGCTTAAATACGTTGATGAAGTTGTCCCATCAAACAAAGAATTGCTTCTGTGCGGGGCAACTTCGATGATTATAAGAAACTTCTACAGCATGCCAGAAAATGAGCAAAGGGAATTTTCTCGTATACTTAAAAAGTACAAAGCGAAGGTAGTAGTTGGCGGGGAACCAATAAATTCGGAGAGAGTAGAAATACTGAAAAATGTTATAGGATATTCCGTAATAAATAATCTTTTCGCGTGCACGGAAGGCGTATTAAGTTGCGGTCACAGTGAGACAAGTGACAACCTCCTCCTTTCCAGTTACAATTTTCATTATATGTTAAAGGACAATGATGGTAAAATATATGGATTAAACGAAATGAAAGGAAAAACTGGCGAATTGATAATAACGAGCAAAACTAGACACAAAAAAAGATATGGCATGGTCTTCATAAAATATAATTTACATGATGTTTTTGAAATAAAAGAAGTTTTTAAAGATGGCACAATTTTGTGTAGATATTTAGATAGATCAGATGATATAAAACACATAGGAGTCGGAAAGGTTACTGCAAATTCGCTAGATGAAGTTGTAATGCATATAGGGAAAACTTATGGTACAAAGGAATGGTACGCCGAAATATCTCAGAAAAACGGTCTTGATGATTTGCACTTTTATATAGAACGTGGGGATTACAAAGGCGATCAGCATGAAATCGAGCACGCTTTAAAATTAGAGTTACAAAAGCGCATGCTGGAATTTGAATTTATGTTTAAAGATAATTTAATAAGCGTGTCTTTGAATTTAGTCTCTAAGGAAGATGTGCCTTTCTATAAAGAAAAATATAAAGCAAAAAGATTGTTAGATCTAAGATCTCATTAAAGACCTTTTAAAATTAAGTAGCATTGCGATTTTTAGATATAAAATTCTTCATCCCTTTTCGGGATATGCACCGTGTAACCGAGTGTCTTTAATCTTGAATACAGTGCCTTTTGCGGCTCGTCCTCGCCGTGTACGAGAAGAATCTGCGTTTTCTTTGAAGGACATATTGCCTCAACTATATTTACAAGCCCGTTCTGATCGGAATGTGCACTAAGCGAAACCTGTTTTATATCTGCTTTAAGTTCTCTTCTTTCGACGTTATCCTTATATCTAAATTCTGCCTTTCCCGTTTCAATGGCCGATTTTAAAGGAGACTCTTGGGGCAAGAATGAACTAGGGATTATTATAGTGTAATTCTTTTC
>JAKBJF010000017.1 GCA_021836125.1 Nanobdellota archaeon
AGTGACTTTACATCCGCAGCCTCCAACTATACAAAACTTTTTCATTTTTTGACTTCCTGCGCTAATTTCACTATATTTTCCCGTTTTTCATACACAAGATTATCACTTTCAATTGTGCCTTTTATTTGAGTGTCTGCGCCTATTATGCATCTTTGCCCCACTATCGTGCCAGGCATTGTGGACACGTTTATTCCCGTATGTACATCATCACCTATTATACAGCCAAGTCCATTGAGTTTCGAATCTACATTCTCGTTCTTTATTGTAACCCTTACGTTGTTTCTGTCTATTCTTTTGTTGGCAGTTATAAAGTTCGCGCCTATTCTTACTCTTACGCCTATTATTGAGTCCCCCAAATAACCGGAATGTATGTGTGAAGATTTTCCTATTATACTCCTGGCGACTTCGGTGCCGAAACCAACTTCAGAATCGGACTCCATGAATGAGTCTCTTATAAGACAGTTATCCCCGATGAACGAATTTTTGCCCAGGAAAGACCTCCCTTTTACGGTTGTATTATTGCCTATTTTTACGCCATCGGATACTATTACTGTTTTTTCTATTATGGAATTCTTGCCAAGCTTTATCTTTTTTTTGTGTTTTTTATTCGCTTTTAGGAGTACGTCATATATTTCTTCCTTTAATGTAAGAAGGTCGTGCGCATACTTGAGCGAGTGAACGGTTTTGTTTTCTATTATTGCGTTTAATCTCCCGCTATCTGCGTACTGAGCCAATATTTTTTCGAAGGTGTACTCATCGGAGTTCGGATATACGGAACATCGTTCCATGAATTCCTGATCCAGTTTGTAAACGCCAAGAACAGAACAATTGCCCCCCTGGAACTTCGCCTTTTCTATCAGCTTTGTTATCTTTCCGTTTTCTACGGAGGCTATCCCTTTTGTAAGTTCATCTCCTTCAGCGTATGTTTTTACAAGTATGCTAGGTGTTTTTGCTTTGAATACCACGTTTAATCTCAAGGCAATCTCCAAATGATAAGGCAGTATCACAAGGAACTCGCCTTTAAGCAGATGCTTTGCAGACATTATGGCATCGTGCATGCCCTTTGCTTCCCGCTGTACAGCGATTTTTACGCGAGGATACTTTTTTGTAAGTGATGACAGCCTGCCGTTCTCTCTGACTACTACAACGACGTTGGTGTTCTTGTAACTCGAAAGGATATCAAGCATATGCTCGATTATGGGTTTTCCACCCAGTATAAATTCGCTTTTGTGGGCTTTTTCAGAGAATGGAAAGAACCGTGAAGATTCGCCTGCAGCAAGTACCAACACATTTTTTTCCATGATAATTATACGTAGATAACTGATATTATATCGTATTAAAACGTTTAATAGCTTACCCACTTACGTCCAATAAATAGTCTTACAGCCAAGGAACGCGAAATAAAACGAAAAAACCGTAGATTTGAGTCTTATCTTTTGAACTCCGAGAATTTCTTAAATAAAATCACTTTTATTTCATCTATCGCTAATAGCGATAAAATCGACACCGCGAATACGCTGGCTATCTCACTAATAGATATCGACTGCATAAGTATCCCGAAATAAGCCATTACTGCTCCGAGAGCCATCCCGAGAATCGTCGCAAGTAAGAGCGCATTACTGGGCCTAGAATGCCAAAAATGTCCTCTCTCTCTTATACTGAAAATTGTCAATTCTATACTTACATCGAATACTAAGAAGAGAAACGTCTGAAAAGCAGGAATTCCCATATTAAATATATACAAACCTAAAATCGAGAAGATTATCGTTTCTATAAGTAGGAGTCCGCCCATTATGGACGATGCATACACTATCGCATTCACATCCCACGCATCCGGCTTATTTGAATACTGTTCGTTATCAGTTGCCAACGTTATGCTTGAAACGTCGTTCAAGAACACCAAAGCCACTAATTGCAACGGGAGTATGGGCAAAAATCCGAGTGCTATAAATGCTATACTAAGAAAAAACACTATTTGTACTATCTTTACAATTTTCATCACTGTATATGTTATCATCCTCTCGAAAATCTTCCTGCTTTCCTTTATAGTGTCTATTATGACTCCGAGACCCGGAAGTGTTAACACTACGTTGGCGGATGCTCTTGCTATATCGGTGGCGTTTGACACCGCAATGCCTACCTGTGCCTTTTCAAGAGCAGGTGCATCATTTATGCCGTCGCCAGTCATTCCGACTGAGAATCCCCCGTTTTGTATGGCATTTACTATTGAGTACTTGTTTTCTGGCAGAACATCCGCAAATCCAGCGGCTCTGTTGACGATTGCAGATAGGACTTTGTCTGTCTTGTTCTTTATGCTGTCTATTTCTACTATTTCACCACCCATTCCTATTTCTTTTGCTATGTGCCTTGCTATGTAAACGTTATCTCCTGTAAGCATTTTTATAGACAGACCTAATCCGTTCAGTTCCTTTATCAATTGTCCAATGTTTGCTCTTGGTTTATCATATAGAGTAAGCAGGCCAGCAAGACGTTTTACAGAACCCTCTTTAATCGAAACGGCAATGGTCCGCAGTCCCCCTTTGGATAGGTTATCTGCTTCCGCATCCATCTTTTGTTTGACATCTTTGTTCAATCCTTTATTAAGATATGTTACCGATCCCTTTGATATAGTCATTTTTTTGCCCTTGTAGATGACAATCGCACTAGAACTCTTCGTATCGACGTCAAATGGGATTACCTTTTCTACCTTGTATTTCGTCGTTTTTATCCTGTGAGCTTTTGCATATTCAAGTATGGCATTGTCTATAGGATCCTGGTCTTCCTTGCGCACCGTAAGGAGTGCTAACGCAACTACATCTTCAGCCGAAAAACCGTTGTTTGGTACTGGCTCACCCAGTACAAGACGATTTTCGGTTATAGTGCCGGTCTTATCCAAGCATAGTACATTT
This sequence comes from Nanobdellota archaeon, assembly GCA_021836125.1. Lineage (GTDB taxonomy): Archaea > Nanobdellota > Nanobdellia > Parvarchaeales > Parvarchaeaceae > Parvarchaeum. The sequence continues at coordinate 2,910 of JAKBJF010000017.1, forward strand.
ATGGTAGAAGCCTCTTCTATTGCGGATAATTTCGTTAGAAGCACACCCTTGTCTAATAGTTTCCTTGTGCCTAATGCCATAGCTACTGTAAATGCCACCGGCAGCGCTACCGGTACAGAGCCTATCATAAGTACGAGTATGAATGGCACTACAGAAGAAAGAGGTTCTGCTATAACAAGTGCATAAATCGCAACTATAACTATAAGGAACGCATTTATGGCCATTATACGTTTTACGATTCCCATTACCGCACCCTCTATGCGAGTCTTTGTTTTCGTGTCCTTCACAAGTTCCACTATTTTACCGAAATAAGTATTCTTTCCGGTTGAAAGAACCAATGCGGTGGCTTCACCCCTTTTTATAAGCGAACCGGAAAAACAAAGTTTTCCAGTGGTCTTCGTAGAAGGCAGCGATTCACCCGTAAGTACGGATTCGTCCACCATTATTGCTTCATTATCTATTATTCTGCAGTCCGCTGGTACTATGTCGCCCGCTTTTAATCGTATTACATCGCCCGGCACGAGATAAGTTGCCGCCGCATGTATCCACTCGCCATTTCGCAAAACTATGCTCCTTAGCGTTAGCCTCGCCTTTAATAGCTCTATAGCGCTGGTGGCATGATGTTCTTCGATAAAACCTATTATAGCGTTGAATATGAGCATTGCCAGTATTATATAAGTTATCGCATAATCTTCCAGAACATACGAAGCCACCAACGTGAATTCTAACATTACCGGTATTGGTCCGAGGAATTTTGAAAGAAACGTGATCAGCGAGCTTTTTTTCTTAGCTTTTATCTCGTTGTAACCGTATGAATCTAGCCTTACTTTTGCTTCCTTCTCGGAGAGGCCATTACGGGATGAATCGACAAGCTTGAAAGAATCTTCCAGAGGACTTTTTTCTGTTTTTTCAGTATCCATGTATAAGGAAGCGATGGCTTTCTAGAGATATAAGTATACCAGCTCAAAGTCAAAAGCACAGGGAGCAGCAAATCAAACCCAGAACATCCACTCTTTTTCACTGATTTTCCTACTTATATGCTAACTGCTAATCTGTTGTTTCTCATGACGAGAGCCAACAATATCAGCATATACAGGAAAATCATTCCCAAAATTATTATGCTGTCCATAATCTTTTCCCCACATTCTATAATATGAAAGGTCCTAGAATATAAATTTTTCTGCTTTTTATAGCCTCATTTCCTGTGGAAAAGACGGATCAATCTTTCGTATACTGCTTCGGGCACGTATTTTTTTACTGCTTCTTCCCAGCCTTCCGGACCGATAAGTCCTTTAACCACGCTGGAACTGACTTCCGAAAGTTCTTCCGGCGGTATTAGAAAAACAGTATATACTTCCGAATTAAGTGCATAGTTTATCCTGTGCATTCCTTTTTCATATTCATAGTCCTTAGAATTTCTGATTCCTCTAAGGACATAGCTCGCGCCTATGGATTTTGCATAATTTACCAGGAACTGCTTTTCAAAGGAATCTACCGTAACATTTTTATTCGTTTTAACAGCTTCTTTCAGCATTTCAAGCCTATCTCCTAAGGAGAACATTGGTTTTTTTTCGGGGTTCACGCCTACGGCCACAACTAATTCATCGAATAGTTTTGCCCCTTGGGATATCATCCAGACATGCCCGTTTGTAAGAGGATCGAAACTTCCCGCATACACGCATTTCGTCATAACAATTGTATACTGCGGTTTTAAATATAAATGTCGATTTGGAGTGGTTTCGCACGTATCTACTTTCCAGCCATCATTTCCTTAAACTTCTCCAAAGATATATCGCCGCTATTGTACGATAAGGCGCCCAGTCTCCCGATATTTTTTCTATACTTTTTCTTTCAGGCAAATTTCTAAGTCCGTAAGCTTTTTTTATGGCTTTTCTTATCCCAAGATCATCAGCTGGCAATACGTCCAACCTGCCAAGGTTTGATATAAGGAACATTTCGGCAGTCCATCTCCCTATTCCCTTTACAGCATCCAATTCGCCTATTATATCCTCGTTTTCAAGTTTGTTCATTTTTTTTAGTTCCAGAGACCCGTTCTTAATTCGTTTACAGAGATCCTTAAGGTACAATAGTTTCTGTGGAGATATTCCGGCGGATCTTAATCTTTTTCCGTTGGTTTTTAGTAGTCTTCCCGGCGATGGGAGTCTACCATCGAATAAGGATTTTAACCGTCTTATTATAGAATCTGCGGCTGAATCCGATATCTGTTGTGATATTATTGCAATAACAAGGGACTCATAAGGGTTTCCTCTATGGTAATTTTCCGACAATTTGAAAAGTTCATGGTAATCGATCCCTTTTATCAATTTTTGCATTGTTTTATCGACTTTGCACAGGTGCGAAGTTCCCATACTCCATTCTTTTATGTCGGATAAAAGCCGTTTTAAGTGTGCCATAAAAATATGAATTTTATTTAAATAATGACTTTATTAATTAAATAGTTCATGATATGCCGACAAAACGAATGATCATAATGGGGGAAACGCACGGATTTCTTGAGGACAAGCTTAATCAGGCGCGTATAATACGCAGAATAAAACCGGGATACGTACTGATGGAACAAGAGTCTTCAGATTCTGATCCAGATGAGACATACGATGCACAAAAAAGAGGCAATCAAGAGCTTCTCTTAGCGATAAAGGAAACCGGAACCGAGATCATAAGATGCGACGCACAGCTTAATAACGCGCCAGAAAATCGCTTAGCCGCAATGTTATACGTCCTTTTTAACAATGGCACGAGGGAAAAGGAGATGGGCTATATAGCTGTCAGCTACTATCAAAAGACCGACTCAAGTATCGTAGTGATAGTGGGAGAAGGCCATGCCAGACAAAAATCAAAGATATACAAGGTTTTAAGATCTGAAGGAGTCCCTTACGAAGTAGTAAGATCGATTTACAAACCCCAGAACGGCCTAGAAGAAATACTAAAAGGGTTTATTGACTCAGTTTAACGCTTTATACCCAGCATGTTAATGTTATTGATATACGAGGAGTAAGTTGATGAAGCACGATATATCAGGCCGACACACACGTGAGTTTTCGCATAGGGATTACAAGACATTAAAGCACGAGCTAAACAGGAGAAACGTGCTGATACCGATATTTTTAAGCTCTGTTGCGCTCGTAGCGATAGTGTTCATTTTACAGGAATTGAACCTTTACATAACCAAAATAAGCGGTTCTTCGGCCCTGATATTTGCATCCTTTGCGAGCAGTGCTTTCACACTCCTTTTGATGCCTTATTCAAAGGCCGCAAAAAGAAAAAGATTTGTAAAGAGTTATATCATAGCGGCAGTTTTCGGTTATCTTGGTTTCCAGCTTTCAACTTACGTAAATTTTTATTTTTCGTTCAGCATAGTTTTTTTCGTAGTCTCTCTTTTGTTGTTTGAGACGGACAGTGAACACCCGCCCGCATTAGGGATAGCCGCGGCGTTCCTATTGTTTGGTGTACCTGCCGAAGGGATAATAACCATAGCGCTTGGCGTAGCATTACTAGTGTTGCTTAAAACCCTTTTCCAGAGACTAGGAGTCCTTAGTAAGTCAAGCGCATTTAGAGTCAGATAACCGGATGTCTATAGCTTACGGTAACCTAAGTCGCTCAGCGTATTGAACGGCACCATATCGACCTTTGAAAGTTTAAGCTCATCATTATATTTATCGTAGTCTCCAATGTAAGCTATGGCAGAGTGTCCCTCGCAGTTTGGAAGTTTTCCTGCGATTATAAATCCATACAGTGAATAACAACTTTCGGCAAGAGAATCTCCACTTGGGTCAAAACCGCTCCTTATAACCCACGTAGACTTGTTGTGTTGCACGAAATAAATGGTGTAAGCGAGACGTGGATCATTTAGCTTTCGATCAGTAACAAACTTGCTCCTTCTTATCCTTGAATGATCTATTTCACCAATAACAGATTCCAACCTTCTCTTCCACTCTTTCTTAACGGCAGCAGTTCTTTTCGTTTCAAGCCCTAGCTTCTCTTTTAGGCCGGCTATGAATGAGTTCTCTAATTGCATTGCCATACTAAGCTTAGCTGCTATTTAAATCTTAAACTAAATAAACTGCCGTGCAGTCTATAGTGAAAGATAAGCCTGCTGTAAAATGAAAAACCACTATAGTGCCTTTAAGTAAGATTTATGTTGAAAGGATAGAAAAAACTATGATACGAGTTCGAGTATGCTGCAAAATAAACTTCTAATGTGATCCTTCATCATTTTTCTGTTTTAATAAAGAATATCCCACTCTCTATAAAGGTGAATAGCTATTATAGCATTCAAGCCGATGCTAAAAATCCCAATAAGCATAAGCGCAAGAGATAGTTCTGGAGGAGCAAGAGAAACAAAAGTAAAAGCAAGAATACCAAGGCCGAATATTATCAAGATAGCACTAAAAGGCACTGTTATGGTCAATAATCCTAATGTTAATATGCTGGAGATATCGTTTTTTTTCCACACTAAAATCGCGTCTAATATATAAAAACAGGCAACAACTATCGCCATATACGATAATGCCCTGCTAATAAGTAAGAACCCGATTTTTTGGAACAGGCTTCCCTGAAAAAGCAGCACGTCTAAAGCAAGGAAGACCCAAAATACACCCAAGAAAATCAAAGACGCTGAAAAGAGCAGGGAGCCTTTTCTTATAGTAGGTCTGTGTACTAACAGCTTAGCTTTGTTTTTTACAACAAGTGTTTTTTCTATAGTAATATAATGCGTATTGTTCATAAAACAGTTTATTTTTAGGGAAGTCGCCTACAGAGAGATTATGCGACAGCACTCGAACCAGTTACAAGAGTAACTTACTGACGCTTTTTGGTAGATGCGACTAGTTGCTACTTTATTCAAGGATATGCTATACCACGGAATGACATAACTTGATACACTAAAATAGAAAGTCATCTTATCATGCTGTTTAGTTTTTTGTACAAAACATCGTAGGTCTTTTTAGTCCTGTGTTTTCTATAGTTCTTGAGAAAGCCCATGATTGCTCGTATTCCTCTTTTCTTTATTAGAAGGCGTGTAGCTAAGTAGCTGTTTCTATAGAATTCCTTTGCATCTCCATCGCTTTCTTTTAAATCTTCTTTGGAAAAGGAGTATCTCAGATACGCGGCATTAATCTGTCCACTACATTTTTTATCTTCCAGTTCATCCATGTTCATGGCTAATCCCTCAAAAAGCCATATCGGTGTGCATGTACCCACAAAGTTCATGTAAAAGATATGATTCATCTCGTGAATCAATGTCTGTAGATAGCCAGATAGTTTGTGTGAAGTCAGTCGTTCGAATACCGAAGGTGCAAATATTACTATTATTTTTTGGTCGCTAGTGAACGCGCAATTCCATGTCTTTGTTTTATACCCTGCTCGTTTATCGAAGTCCGCACGTGAATAGACGGGCTTGATTTTAATTGCTACGTCAATCTTCCAGAATTTCTTATTTACGCCGTATGCTTTCTTGACGTACTTCTCAAATTTTTCTTTATCTCCAGCAGGAACATTCTTTGGGATATTTAGTTTGTCTTTATAACGCGTAATCATGTTTCGTATAGTAAATTTATAATTATATAATCTAAATTTTAGTTCTTAATCCTAAAGTGTACACTTTTCGGTAGATAGCACTATCCCAAAAGATTACTGCCCTCGACAGGATTTGAACCTGTGACACGCAGATTAGAAGTCTGCCGTTCTGTCCAAGCTGAACTACGAGGGCTTATACATAGATTTTTGATACGCTTACTTATTAACCTTCTTCTTTATATCGTTTTTATTATTTTTGAAGCAGATGTTGCAAACAACCTTCGATTTTCCGTCTATCTTTAGTACATTGCCTTTTATCTTATTAAGAAATGTAGTTTCTATCTCTTTTCCGCAAATCGCGCATTTCATAGGTTAAGACCGAATCTTTTCATTAATCCAGCTACTTGTCTATTACCAGCCATTTTCATTACTTGCTTAGTTTTCCTGTACTGGTCCAATAGTTCCCTGACGATTTCTTCCGGCTGCCCGCTTCCGTGAGATATCCTGCTTATCCTTTTAGAGTCTATCATCTTGGGATCTTCAAGCTCCTTTTTTGTCATTGAATCCATCACTGTTGTGAACTTACCTATATTCATCCCTTGTTTTTCTATGAGCTCCTTGGTTTTGCCGGATGCAGGCATTCCAGGGATCATGCTCGCTATTTTGTCAAGAGGCCCCATCTTCTTAGTGTTGGCGTACTGCTCATACATGTCAATTAAGTTAAAGTCCCCCTTGACTATCTTTTTTGCGCTTTCTTCGCTTATTTTCACGTTTTCTTCCTCTGCTTTCTTGAGGATGCTCTCGAGCCCGTCAAGGCCCAATAAGCGTGAAGAAAACTTCTTCGGATCAAATTCTTCTATGTCATTTATCTTTTCTCCAGCACCTATAAAAGTGACCTTTGCGCCGCTTATGTACGCTGCAGTAAGCGCACCACCGCCGTTTGCGGTTCCGTCCGTCTTGGTAAGAATTATGTTGTTTAGCCCCAAGAGATCATGAAATGCCCTTACCTGTATTCCCGCATTCTGACCGAGATCGGCGGGTATAACTAGCGTGATATTGTTCGGTTTAAGGGTGTTTTGAATGCCTTTTATTTCCTTTACAAGTTGTTCGTCAAGCGCGTCTCTTCCAGCGCTGTCCACTATTATTATGTCGTGGTTTTTGAATGTGGCTTCCGCGCCTTTTATTATATTTATAGGATCCTTTCCACCCCCGACGACCTTTACGTTTATTTGTTTTCCCAATTGAGTAAGTTGTTCAAAAGCGGCCGGCCTAAAGGTGTCTAGAGCAAGCAGAAGTACGCGGTAGCCTCGCTTTTTGTAGTAATTCGCGAGCTTCGCGGCTGTAGTAGTTTTTCCGGAACCGAAAAGACCTACCAGTAGTATCTTGTAGGGAATGGTGTTTATTTCAAGCTTTGTTTCGCCGCTTCCGAGTATGACAACAAGGTTTTCATATATCACGTCTATGACGCGTTCTTTTGTGAAAAGGCCTTTGCCTTTGTTGGATTTTATGTCCGCTCTGACCTTTTCTATGAATTTATCGACTACGCCGGGTTCTACGTCGCCTTCTAATAGTGCGCGTTTTATGTCCTCAAGAACTTCCTCTACTTTCTCGTTACCGGTGGAGTTGAGAAGCTTTTTTATCCCTTCCTTAAGTTTATCGGCTAATGAATCGAACACCATATGGATTATACGAGAAACTACCTATTAATTGATTTATTCTTCTCTTTTTACGGTGAGAGGCAGGATCCCTTTTTCAAGTTCTTTCTTTGCTATGTCTATAAAATTATCCCTGTTCTTGTCAGCTTTAACGAGTATTGGTGCGCCAAGAGCTATCTGCAGCGCCCTGGCCCCTATCAATCTTGCCTTTTCGAACTTGTTATACTCTTCCATATAATCCTTATTTAGGCGAACTAGTTAATAAATCTTTTAATTCGCCGCCAAGATCGAACGCTTTACCGATGCAGAAATCTACTTCTTCCGGTGTAAAAAACCCTACGCCGCCTTTCTGCATGGAATTTACCGCTGTGCTCACGGCTATGCTGATTTTCGCATCCGAGGCGTTTTCCTCGAGTCTCATAGGATCCAGGAAAACGTTTTTACCTATTTTTACAAACGTGCTGCTGAACGACATTTTCTGCAGATCGAGAGGTAAACTTTCAGGTTCGCTTTCTGGCGTTCTCTTGAATTTCGCGTCAAGAAGAGCAGCTAAGGCCGCTATATTGGACGCATCCAGTAGATTTCCATCGTTGTTTAGCGCGTATATGTCTATGTACACAAAGAAAGACTTCTTTCCGGCTTCTATAACCATCTTCTTCATGTCTATCACTCTAGACTCACGTATTCCTCTGTCTGTAACACGGCCCACTTCTACTCCGTATATCAATCTGTCTTTAGGGTAGTCATCGGCCAATTCCGTAGGTTCAAAACTGACTATCAGTGATCCTTCGTCGGGCTTGTCAGGATAAGGTACGCCTTCGAGCACTTTTACGCCGGCCATAACCTTCGTCTGCCCCAATTCAACGTACGCAGAACCGTCCGCGTGGTTTATAACTTTTCTTTTTATGTTTATTGCGCGTCTTTGTACCGGTTTGCGCTGGTCAAGTCGCTCCCCTTTGTCAGCAATCTCCCTTAGGTATTCATTATTCTCTAAATTCATACTTTTTTCATCTCCGTTAAAGCTTCGCCAAGATTCTTCACCATGGCATCTGTTATCTCGCCTTTCTTTGCCATTCTTTCGACTCTATCCTCGTTTGCAGTGGTAACAGAATCGCCTTCCTTCTTGACAGCGATATCAAAAGTTACTATCTTCGAGAACTTAGGGAATATTTCCGGTTTGAATGTCAGCATACTTTCACTGCCGTTTTCCTTCTTTATGCTTATGAAGTTCTTCTCACAGTCTTAAGTCCGCAGGT
>JAKBJF010000018.1 GCA_021836125.1 Nanobdellota archaeon
GCAAATGACATTTACGTCAGTGCGTAATCAAAACACAGCCAACGAAGTATGCGGGTCCGATTCCCGCGCTCACCTCTCTCAGTAGTTCCGAAGGTAGATTTTGTCAAATCTGCCTCACGGAATGCTTATAGGGGCCTGCCAGTCGCGTTTTACGAGCTTGGCTTCTTCCAGAACGGCGCCCAAAATTTAGCCCGTTTTGTCAAATGATGGAAGGTGGTTTAAGTGATCTCCTTCCTAGAATAGGTATGACAGGAAGACATTATACAGAGCAGGAAAAAGCCAAGATAAGAGCCATGATCCAGTACGGATTAAGCAAGAACAAAGCAGCCCAGATTCTGCACATCGCACCAGCCACGATCTGGCGCTGGGATATCCCTGCAACTTTCAAGAATGTGGAATACTCTGAGAAGACTAAAAGGGAGGCTATTAACCTATACAAGTTAGGGGTATCCAGATTGAAAATATCAATAAGGCTAGGGGTAGGGATGCGTGCCCTAAACCACTGGTTAGGCAAGAGCAGAGACGACAGAGAATTTAAGATGTATCCACTAGAACTTAAGCAGCAAGCTAGACGATTAGCCAGGTCAGGAGTCTTAAAGACAGAGATACCTAATATTTTAAAGGTAAGTTACCCCGCAGTCGTAAGGTGGACTTCGGACATAAAACAGGACAAAAGTAGGATAAGTGGGAGATATTTTCGGGTACTATGCGAACTTATAAATAATGGTGCGATTATTACAACATCTAGGAAACTTAAGCTGTTTCGGATCCTAAAATTGTGATATCGATGTTCTAAATCTTTTTTTGGAACCTGTTGGGCGTATTGGTTAATTGAATAGCCACGCATCAGGCCTTACTCTTTTTTGACTTGTAATTGTGTCGGTGACAATGGTTTCTGCGACAACCTGCGTTTCCTAGCGAGGAGAATTGCACTGATTATTAGAAGCGTAATTCCGATGACACCAAATACAATATCGAGAACTATAACTACGCTGGTGAATGGAGTTACCACACTTGCAGGCACAGATAAGGTAAACGATCCTATTTTTAGACCTGAGAAGAGATAAGGCACTACAAACATTAGCGGTATGTAAGTAGAGACAAAGGAGATTATTGCGACAGATAGGGGTATTCTCCCGAAAGCCGTAAGCTTAGCGTACTTGTCAGGATACGAGAAGAATATTAGGACTGCCCCTAAGACAGCCATCAGCTCTATGATTATTTGGTACAGATTAAGGCTTGAAGCAGTTAGCGGAGCGCTCAAGTTTGTTTGGTTACCTACCTTCTGGGAAACAAGACAAAGCACGTTACAATTGGGATTGTTTGCCTGGAATGTCCCGAGAAGGCTCTCTAAATAAGTTATTTGAGTGGAATTCAGGGCAGAGTTACCCGTTATGCTTGGAGAAGCCGACGAGTTTATTATCTGGGACAGGGCGCTATTGAAATACTGCGGAGACAATACACCAGAGGTGTTCAGTGAGAATAACGTAATAAAGGAAAGCAGGCCGAAGAAGAGCATCGCGCCCCCAAACCACATACCTGCGCGCTTCAAGATAGACATAACAGAGATTAGAAGTCCGTATTAATAAACTTTATTAGTAAGGTGGTTATAAGTTGTTTATGCGCCTGTACAACACTGCCAGTAAAGAGATTGAGGAAGTGGCTTCGTCCGATAGTAATGATGTAAAGACGTACTGCTGCGGACCCACTGTTTACGATTTTGCGCATTTGGGTAACCTTAGAACGTTTATACTGTATGATGTTCTGAGGCGCGTACTGATCTATAATGGATTCAGGGTTAAACAGGTAATGAACATAACGGACGTAGATGATAAGACGATAAAGAACGCTAAAGCGCGAGGGATGGGCTTGAAAGAGTACACAGACATATACACCCGGGCTTTTTTTGAGGACATGAGAAAACTAAACATAAGCCAGTTTGAAAGATATCCGCGAGCCACGGAGAACATAGAGAACATAAAAGCGATGATAGACGGGCTAAAACGAAAAGGTTATGCCTATGCAGCGGAGGATGGGGTGTATTACTCGATTTTGAAGTTCGATGGCTATGGAAAACTTTCTGGAGCCACATTTGAAAACAGGCAGTCGAGAATAGGAAATGACGAGTACAACAAAGACAATGCGGCGGACTTCGCACTTTGGAAGGGGTGGACTGAGGAGGACGGAGACGTATATTGGGATAAAGACATGCCAAAAGGCAGGCCAGGGTGGCACATCGAATGTTCTGCGATGGCATTAGAGAGCCTAGGCGAAACCGTAGACATACACTGCGGAGCAGTCGACCTGATATTCCCGCACAACGAGAATGAGATAGCACAGAGCGAAGCTTTCACTGGGAAAAAATTCGTTAGACATTGGCTACATGGAGAACACCTATTGGTAGACGGTAAAAAAATGTCGAAGAGCTTGCACAACTTTTATACGCTTCGCGATTTGGAAAAACTCGGTTTCGATCCGCTGTCATTCCGATTGTTCATGCTGGACTCACATTATAGAACAAAAGTAAACTTTACGCTTGAAACTCTGAAAAAATACGAAAAGACTCTCGATGACATAGACATAACAATAAAATCTTTCCATAGCACGCCCAAAATAACCGGCTTGGAGAGGGAGATGGACTCGGCAGAAGAACTGGAGGAATTCAAAAACGCCATAAACGACGATCTGGATACGCACGATGCCCTTATAATTTTCTTTAAACTCATCGAGAGGGTCAACTCACACATAAAAAATGGTAAGGTTGACGAGCTCTTCTATAACGAAGCCATGGACGCAATAAACAAAATGAACTCCGTCTTTGGAATAGTAGAAGACTATCAGATACCCGATGTAGTTATAAAGTTAGCGGAAAAGAGAAAGGCCGCCCGGGCAAGAAATGACTGGGGCGAAGCAGACAAAATACGTTCGGACATAAAAGAGACTGGTTTCAAAATTGTAGATTTAAAAGACTTAAATTGCGCAATTGTAAAAAATAGGGGATATGGCAACTAAAAACGGCAAAAAAACGTTTGATTATTACTATGACAAGCTATCGAAAAAACTTGTCGACAAAAGGTTCTTTTATTATCTAAATCCAGGGGCTGGATTCGATGACAGGGTCTTCTATGATGAGGAGACGTTCCTTTTGGCGATATTAAACGAGCTTTACGCACACGTATCTGGTGAGGAAAACATAATGTTCTACATACTGTCAAATCCGACCACTTATTCATTGATGCTTTTCAATAAGTACCTAAAAGAGCAGGGAAAAATGGATGAGGCTAACGAAATACTAGATTCTCTTTTCAAACTAGAACTGGACATTATACCCTTAAGGTCATTGAAAGAGCGCTATGACAAGGAGGAACTGATGAAAGCGTATAACGACGGCGTAAATAGCCTGATAAAAATAGAAGCGAAATTAAACGACTTGTCCAAAGGGTTTAGTTCCCATTTCAAAAAGGAGAAAGAAAAAGGGAAGAAAGACGGCTACATCGGTTAAGAATAATCAGGTCTTGACACTTTTTCAAAGCGCTCGTTCCCGGACTTATACCAGTTTCCGTTAAATCTTATAAAGGATTCGTTCTTTCTGTTAACGAACCTCTGCGCGATCGCATTGGCTTCTGGAGAAGCCGCTTTGGGTATGATAGCGGTATGGCCCTGCTTCTCGGTGATTGCATTGGTTGTCTTGTATACGACTATTTTTTTAATTTTGACCTGTGAGTTGGATCCCTTCAGGTAAACATTGACAACGCGTTCTTTATACTTGAGAAGGAAAGCCGCGGCGAAAAAAGCGATTATGACCAGCGAAAGGTAAGTTATCGCATTATCAAATATATTCACCAGAAAACCGGTGATCCCCGCCGGAAGGTACTTGCTGTTAAGCAGGAGAACGGAAAGCGTCAAACCAAAATCTAGGAGAGCGGAATAAACGGACAGTTTTATCGCAGTACTTGACAATTTTTTATGCAGAGTGGCCATATTACTAGCATATATATAGCAGTTTATAAATTTATAATTATCCCATTAGTTTAGGTTGAAATTATACACTTCACAGAATTTTATAATGCCGAGATTGGCATTACATGCGCGCTGGTTGGACTTTATACTTTTCAAGATTTCGCCCTCTCTGGATGGATCATCGACGACTGCTATCAACCTGTCGAATGCGGTCTCCACAAGCCTGCCCAGTGCGGAACCGTCGTCCATAAAGACTATATATATCTTCCTTAAACCTTTCACTAGGATCCCGACTTCGTCCTCAAGAAACGATACGTTTGACCTCCTAAGACCCTGCACTACCAAATCGCGCAATATTTTTTTTGTTATATCCGGTTTTGACCATGTTTGGACCCGCAAGTCATCTTGTGAGCTGTTGAACTTTTCCGTTATGTACAAAAACTTCGAAAACTTACCCTCCTGCGTTTGAACCGACACAGAGTCCAAAAATCCCTCTTCTGACAGTCTCTTCTTGATGCTATAAAATTCGCCCTCGCTTAGAACGCGCGAGAGGTTTTTTAGATGGCTGGACGTGTTAAACGTCGGCAATAAGGATATCTCCTGCAGGAAGACTTTTTCGCTTTCGGATATGCTTTGTTTTCCGGTGGTATCCGGCTCTGCTTCCGTGGCTATTCCGACAAAAATGTCGTCTATGTCTTTTTGTATCCTCACTGGATCTGCCTTTAATACGCCGTATGGTTTTATTTTGTTTGACAGCAACAAAAACTCTCCCGTGTTCAACGAGGACACCATGTCTGGTATCTCGGAGTTTATTGGGAAACTGAAAAGACTGTTGAAATCGCCTATCAGGTTTATACGGCCTATAAACTTAGTGTTGCTGTTTTGTATTGCGCTTGATATAAGAGAGGAGACTTGTTGATCCGAAAATATGAATCCCACGCCCAACTCACGCATTTTGGAGATCATCTGATGAAGCAAAGGTATGCCCATCGCATAATCGCGCTCTTTATTGGAGTCTAAAAGGGCGTGTGCATCGTCTATAGCGATGACCTTATACAGTTTGTTCCTCTTGCCGGGGTCGTTTATGTTTGCATAGAATATGGATGACAGGACAAACGCGAGTAGGAACCCCTGCTCTGATATGCCCAAAGTATCTATGCTGAATATTACGTTTTTGTCATCTAAATCCGACAGAGAGATACCTTCTCTATGATTGAATATGTCTGTAGAGTAAGACAACGCCCTCAGCCTCCCCTTTACGACTTTTATGTATTCGTTTTTGACCGGCATCTTATCCAAAAATTCGATAAGCCCGATGAGCGAAAAATTATTGCCGTGGCCTTCCGCTGCGTAAAACTTATTAAGGCTGTCGAGCAAAAAATCTCTGCTGCCTATCAACAGTGAGAAGGAGTGCGCAAACGCGTCGGCCAGGTGCGCCGCCCACTCTTTGAATTTAACGTTATTCGGCGGGAGCAGCGGATTTATCCGCAGGTTAAGGCCATTAAAATAAATTGTTTTGTCCTCCAATCCCAACGACTTGTAGTCTCTCTTGACGTCGAACAGTATGTATGTTACATCCTCCTGCCATAATCTTGATAATATATTGTATACTAGAGAAGTCTTGCCGTGGCCGACCGATGCGGCTATAAGTATGTTCTTATTCAGATCATCTTTTGAGAGCATGAAAGGGACCTCTGCCCCGCCAACAGAAAGGCTTCCTACCCTTATCCCATCGCTTAGTTTTGTTATGGAAGGAGGATCGCGTGCAAATTGTATCATAGGGAAAGCCTTCTCTATCCTCTTTAATCCAGACAATACCCTACATAACAAAAAGGACTGCATGTCAATGTCGGATGTCCTGACCAGCCTGTCAAAGAGGTATGCTATATCCGAGATGTCAGCAAATTTTGCGTATTTGTCTATTTTAGACATTATCTCGGGAATAAGACTGTTGGTGTCCGATGCCATACTTATTTGCGGTCGTACAGGAACGAAAAATCATACAGATTTTCCGCCAAGGCAAGCACTCTCCTTCCATAGACCGTCAATCCATAAGAAAAAAACAGGTTCTGCTTTATGTATTTCGAAGTTAACAGTGCAGACAAGGAGCCCAAAAACTCCTTGTGCCCCACGTTAAGTAATCTTTTCAACTTATGGAGGGAAAAGCCGCCGTCAATGGCCGCGATGATGTACAAACTTACGTCGTCTATGTCCTTGAGCTCGTTTTTCAAGCAACTGGAGCAAAAGGGTTCGCTGTCTACCCCAAAGTAATGTTCAGTGCAGGTTATTGCGCTGCATTTGGTGCAAAACAGAATTTTTTCCTGGTTCTCTATTATGTGCCTCCCATTAGCGCAAAAAGATTTGGACCTGATTTTTATAGCACCGCCGTTCGGCATTGACACGTTTTTGTACCCTCCAATATTGTATGGGTCAATCACCGTATTTTCCTGATCGAGAATGTAAAAATCTTCCTTTTGCTGCGGAGGCGGCAGGCTGGACAGTATAGATTCTATTTCTACGTTTCTCTGGTCCAACTCTGATATTCGCTTGTTTAATTTAACGACGGCATCATAAAGTTTTTCTATCTCTTCCATATCAACCAAAAAATGCAGCTATTGAGCGGGAAACCAGCAGGAATGGGTAAGAAAGTTTTTGAATAAAGCTGGACAGTGCACCTGCCGTGTTTTTGCTGGCGACATTGCTTGCATTCAGGGTAATCGTGGTGGACGACGCGCCATCCAATATGACAAAGGAATCGCCTCCGTGCGCAGTAAGCGTATACGTTTTATTGTTTCCTATACTGCCTATGTCCAGGACCGCATTGCCCGACGAATTTATGATGAGCAAATGCGCGGTTTCCGCGGAAAATCCGTTCTGGGCCGGCGTTGTCTTCGTGATGTTGTATAGTCTGTCATAATTCAGCGTGTAGAGGCTGCTCAGGTTTTTGATGTAGTTGTCCGTTCTGCCGTAGGAATATTGAATCTGCCCTATTACTGCCTCATAACCGGCTAGTTTTCCCTCCAAGGCGTTCAATTCCTTAGTAAGGTTTTTGATGCTCTGGTTGAAACCATAAGCTCCCGGAAACGAGCTGGCCGTAACGTTTAACGTCGCTAACCCCTCTGTCTCGTTGTATGAGACATAGCGCGTGTAATTATAGAACGTGGCAGGGTCGCAAGGATCGAAATACGGGCTTTGGCTTAGCACTGAGTTTGTGCTGACATAACTGCCTCCCCAATAAAACCATATCTTATAAGAGTATGGTTGTCCGCTAAAAGACGGGATCGCGATCGTATCGTTTTGATCTGTCGTGTAATTGACCCGGTTGAACTCTATTTTAGAGTATTTTGTGTATGCCATGCCGTTGAGGTACACTGCAAAATTTAGTGTTTCGCTCTGATTGTCGTCGAAATACCATATAAGATTCCTGTCCGACACGGGAGTGAAAGTATTGTTGCTATAGGCGGCCAAAATGGTCTGGTACTCGGGGCTATACCCCGGTGCAGTAAAATTGAACAGCGCGTAGTCTTGAGTATAATCTTTGACATAGGCGGAAAAGACGGAGTTATCCTTATACACGCCGGTTATGTTTTCATAAGAGCCTGGAAGCATCAATTTTACCACAGGTGTAAGGCTCTTGTTTATCAGAAGGCCCTGTCTGCAGTTGTACAATAAAGTGCTGGTGAAATTCAGCGTGGGAAAAGGCTTGTAAAAGACAAAAACCTGGCCGGAGCCGCCGGAACCTCCTCCGCCAAAACCCCTCCCGCCACTCACATTTACAATACCCAACTTAAAGTGCGATAGCTTATGAACGATCTCAACTACAGGCCCTCCAGAGCCGCCGTCCCCTTGAAGCCCCCAACCTCCGCCTGCACTGTTCAGAAGGCTAAAGTTCTGTGTAAAGGAGAGCAGTGTCTGCGGAGGTGTCGTACCGTTTTGACTGTAATTTCCGCCAGTCGCGAGGGTGTCCCCTCCAGTCGACCATAAAATAGAGCACCAATTAAAAGCGGTCGGGCTTGCATCCAAGCCGGTATCATATATACTGCCGTTGTTATAAAAAACGTTGGCATTGATCACCAGGCCGACTTTGCCGGCGCCTCCGGACCCTACGAAACCATTGCCATAAAGCGTGCCGCCACCTCCAGAACCGGCATAGGAAGACTTAAAGGCTACGGGTGACCCGGCACAACTAATGTAACCTCTGGAGATGAGAGTATCGTTTATAATGCCATAATTGTAAACATTTGATACATTCAAAATCGGTTCCTGCAAGTAGGTCGTCCCATAGTTTACAAAGTCAGAGATATTCAGAACAGAATGTGCAGGGTTATAGAAACTTGACATTCCCATAATATCATAAGCCTGGCTAGTAAAAATTATTGTGCCATTATTGATAATACCTTTAGCAGTTATGTTATAATTGGCAAGAGTTAAAGTCACGTTCTTGTCTATGATAATCCAGCAGCTGTTGGCATCTAAATTTTGGCTTAGGGTCGCAGTGGTAGTGAATGTTAAATTTGTGCATGGAACCTGGAAAGATACGGCATTGCTGACGCCAAAAGATAATACTATGAATAATACTGACAGAGATAGGGATAAAATCAACCCGATGGAACTAAAATAAGGAACGTTTGCCTCTTTGAGTCGCCATTTGTTAAAACTGTCAATTCTGATCATATAAACCTCTTATAAAAATCAGAAAGGCGGGTATTACCAAAAGCAAGGACAAAAGCCTGATTATCGACGTTGATGTGAACATAAAAGGTAATATTGAAAGTAATATTATTTTGTCCTCTTTTTTCTTAGTGTCGGTTTTACACAAATTCTCACAGAAATGTATGATTTTTGTTTTAATGTTTATACTTGATAAAAGTTCTATACCTTCCACTTTCTGTGATACCTTTGTTATTTTTCCCATAAATTAAATATTAGAAAGGTAGTTTTCTTTTCTATTTAAGCTTTTCTATTGAAAAGTGGGAAATTTGTATTTTTTCCAATAAAAATAGACATCTCCAAAAGCAAACGACCAGAGACACCCTTATTTCCACTGGAATGTCTTTAACTCGACACGAAATCAAGTAAACTTCGATTAGAAGCACGTTTCTGAAGGTTTCTATTTTTAAAATTGTTTCTTATGGAATAGACCTACGTTTCTACTGGAGCCTTATATTATATAGTATTATTATTCTATATAGTATAATAAGTAGTAGTCTAAGTATAACTAAATCTAGAAGACATTATATAAATTTTAATAAATTTCCATAGGAAACTATGGTGTCTCTATCTTCTTAGTTAACTTAAGTTATCTAACTAGAGTTCATCAACTAAAGTTGCATTAAGTATTTATATGCTAATAGCATCATATAATAATTCAATCCGACCTTATGACAACTGATTTTTCCACTGGCAATAAAAATCAAAAGCATCCTTCTGTGTCGGTGGACAGCGGGCCCAAAAAAGTAGATCCAAAGGACATATTCAACACATTCTTACAGAAAAAAAGAATCTTCAAAAATAAAGAGGCGCTTTCCTCCGCTTTTATTCCAGACGAAATTCTTCACAGAGACATAGAAATAGAGGAGCTTTCGAACATCCTTGCACCGAGTCTTCTGCTAGAGAGAATATCGAACATATTGGTTTATGGGTTCTCTGGAACGGGGAAATCTTTGGTTACCAGGCATGTCGCACAAAGCCTATCTACTACAGCATCTGATAAGAATGTTAGTATAATACCCATTTACATAAACTGCAGGCTTGAAAACAACAACACAGAGTATCGTTTGATATCTAACCTGTGCACGGTCTTCGGCGTAGAAGTCCCTGTCAGCGGTCTGTCGGTGAACGCTCTTTATAAGAAATTTGTATCAGCTGTAGACACTGAAGACAAAGCGCTTATTCTTATATTGGACGAGATAGAGAAATTGGTCCAGAACGCGGGAGATGGCGTCCTTTACAGTCTTCTTAGGATAAACGAGTCAATGAAGCACGTAAAGCTGTCTATAATAGGGATATCCAATAACATAGACTTTAAGTCCTCCTTAGATCAGAGGGTCCGAAGCTCGTTAAGCCCAGTCGAGCTTGTTTTCAAGCCGTACAATGCCATGCAAATAGAGGATATACTCGCAAAAAGGGTGACTGAGTCTTTCTATGAAGGGGCGCTAGGTGAGGGGGTCACTCAGAAGTGCGCTGCTTTGTCCGCACAGGAGCATGGTGACATAAGAAAAGCCCTTAATCTGCTCCGCGTTGCGGGAGAAATGGCCCAGCTTACAGGTAGAAGCACCGTAACAGAGGAGGACCTTGACAGCGCGGCAGACACTCTAGAACAGAACATAACAGAGGAGGTCATAAAATCAATGACCAAACAGAGCAAACTAATATTATTTTCGGTAATATCTTCTACGAAAAAGAAGAAGATGAGCAAGGTCTACAGCGGCGAGGTATATGATACCTATGTCAGGCTGGCAGATAGGTATGGCATGAAGCGCCTTACACTGAGAAGAGTATCTGATCTTATAGCGGACATGGACTACAATTCTCTTATAATGTCCAGGGTCAAAAGCCACGGTAGGTATGGAAGGACCAGGGAGTTGAATATAGCTTTTTCGGCGCCGTTGTTGGTGAAGATAGAGGACCTGTTAAAGCTGGATTTAAAGGACCGGTTTTGAACGGCGTTGTTTATAAAGTAGCTTTATTTGGCGACTTTGTAAACAAAATGGACTTATAGACATAGCCAGACTTATTTCACAGTTTTAGGACTTTTTGCACAGATTCGGACTTATTTCACAACGCTGTTTTGAACAACTTTGATCGGTCTATATGACATCAAGCACAAATTCACCTATGGTGTCCATGCGGGCGTAAAATCCCTCTTTCTTTTTAA
>JAKBJF010000007.1 GCA_021836125.1 Nanobdellota archaeon
GCACTATCTTCCGGCGAATTCCTAGACCGCCCGGTAGAAAAGGTATATTACGATCACGATTTTAAATCCCTCGACGCAATAAACTACTTGTACGGGGAGGGGATATACGAGGATAAGATAAGCAAGATGTTGAGCGTAGGCGGTCTAGGAATTCGCCGGAAGATAGTGCCGACAAAATGGAGTATAACTGCAGTGGACGATTCCATAGGCAAGAACATCATAGAAGAGATAAAGGAGTACAGCACTGAGGATGTTTTCTTTATAATGAGCGGAGGTACTCTGGGAAACAACTTTACCGTATTATTCTTCGAAGGGCCATGGTCATTCGAACTTATAGAGGCCTGGAACAACGGAAACGAGCTCTACATTGGTAAGAGCGACTATGAACAGTATTCTGGAAGGACAAAATACGTTGAAAATACTGCCGGAGCGTATTATGCGGTAAGGTTGGCCGTATTAGAGAAGCTGAAACTCATGAAAAGACAATTTTCCGTTGTAGCCATAAGAGAGATAACTCCGGAATATTTCGTTCCTCTCGGCGTATGGGTAGTGAGAGAAAGCGCAAGAAAGGCCATGAATGGCATAAGAACCGACACCAAGGACTTCAATGAGCTCATAGCAAAATCCGACTCTGCATGCAGATATGTACATGACATTTCAAAAAGAAGCAAACTTATAGATTTCAGGCTGAAAACCGTAAGTCTTAACCACTTCATATAATCTTTTGTGCGCTTAATGCGTTTTTTTAAAAGTTAAATACATTGACCTGCAGAAATTTAAAATGATACTTGAACTGTTGGTTTCAGCTTTGTTAGCTTTTATATCGGTCCTAGCGGGAGGAATTTTTATAATTCCGATACTAGTAAGAAGCGGGTTTATAGAGCAGGACATAAACAAGCTTTCGAGACCGATGCTTCCCGCAGGTGGCGGTATATTGCTGCTTTTCGGTATATTCATAGGCGTGATGTCATTCGTATTTGCAAGCGATTTTATAATCGGCTCACAGATAAATTCTTATTTTTTAATGGCTTCGTTTGTAAGCGTCGCAGTAATTGCGTTCATAGGCTTCATGGATGATCTCATGGGCAGCCGCGTAAGAACGTCAAAAGCCTCGCTCAAAAGCATATCAAAAAATTACATTAAATTCAGCGGAGGGCTAAAACAATGGCAAAAACCATTGCTTACTCTCGTTGCCGCGATACCGATAATGACAATAAATTTCGGCTCCCCGGTGGTGAGCCTGCCTTTTATAGGCAGCGTAACGATACCTGAACTTTTATACACGATAGTGTTTATTCCCCTTGCAATAGCTTTTGCAGCGAATTCTTTCAATATGTTGGAAGGCCTTAACGGCATAGCCGTTGAAATGAGCATAGTTGCGTTTTCTGCTCTCGCACTGTTCGCATATCACACACAGCAATACTCGGCTTTCGGCATAGCGATGATATTCGTGACCAGCCTGATAGCTTATCTCTACTACGGTGCTTATCCTTCAAAAATATTGCCCGGAGACAGTTTGACGTATCTGTTGGGAGCCGGTTTCGCTTCGGTTATAATAATAGGGAATATGGCCCCGTTCGGAATGATATTGATAATACCATGGATAGTCGAATTCATACTAAAGGCCAGGATACGTTTTCATGCCCACTCGTGGGGCCTTATACAGAAGGACGGCACCCTAAAGTCGCCGCATGATAAAAAGATATACTCTATGACTCATCTGTTCTTGAGAACCGGAAAATTCAAGGAGTGGCAAATCCCGCTTATGCTGGCTGGAATCGAAGCGATCTTCGCAGCTGCCGCAATCGCATTAATGTGGTAAATCTCTGTAAATTTTACAATTAAATCGAAGTCTTTTTGTAAATTTAATATACTTAAATGAGTCTAAAGATAGCTGTTATGACTGAAGAACCGAGCGAGGAAACTTCCTTATTGGAGAGGATCGAAAAGGCGATAGACGCATACATAAACCACACTCTAGAGGAGAATCCAAGGATAAGAAATACGTGTTCAAGACTTCTTAACATGAATATTAACTCCAGGCATCCGAAGACACTCGATCAGGTGCTTTCCGCAAGATACGCATTTGACAGGAACACAGACAGCATATCCGTCATTATGGATTGCGATGGTTCGCCCCAGCAGTACAATGCCGTTTCATCCCTTTTGGACATCTGTTCTTCACAGGTAGGCACCTACGTAAAAAGAGATTACCCGCAAACTTTTATGGTCACGATAACAAATCTCGACAAGGTAGCAGAATTCAAGATGAAAAGCATACAAGCGTCATATAACACGCCGCTGAGAGACTGCACACTTTTTACCATAGATTACAGACAGAGCAGGATAGTGAATTCCGGGACCGTAACAATAACGTTTAAGCGTGAGATAGCAGAAAGGACTGACCTCGCAGTCGATATATTCGGTTCCGTGTGGTCTAACGTCGTAATGAACGAAAAGAGGCTTTTCCAATCAGAGGAGTCAAAAGGCGCTAAAGATGAACTTGTTGAAAGACTATCGAATTGCGGAGTAGAGATAAAAAGAGAGGAAAAAGTGATGCTCGGCGGCTATGAGGACCTTAAAGACAGAGTAAAACGAGACATAATAACTCCTGCGATGCATCCGGAATGGTACGAACAGATGCGCAATATTACGATGGTCAATCCCACTAAATCAGCATCCACTTTGATACTGTTCTATGGGCCGCCAGGCACCGGAAAGACATTGATGGCGAAGAAGATAGCATCTGAAGAGGGGATGAACTTTCTTTACATAAGAGCGAAAAGCATACATCATTCAGCGTACATGGGCGAGCCGCTGCGCAGGCTTGAGGAGATATTCGACACGGTCGAAGCGTTCAGTTCAAAGTACGGAAAGACGATATTGTTCGTGGACGAGATAGACGATCTCTTGATAAAAAGGAGCGAAGACAGCCAGCCGGTCGCGCTTGAGAACCGCAGGGTTGCAAACGCTTTCCTTACGAGAGTCGAAGGGCTGAAACCTTCAAATAGCGGCCTAATAGTCATAGGTGCGACGAATTCATACGAATCGCTTGATAAAGCACTAAAATCTCGTATCAGGCACGGGATAGAGTTCTACGATCCAAAATACGACGACAGGGTGGACATACTTTCGCTTTATGCGAAGCACTTACCAAGAAAGTCAATAGACAAACTGGCCAGCATGACAGAAGGGTTTTCCGGCAGAAGCATCGATATAGTCAGACAGGCCGCAGAGAACGCAGCAATATACGATCAGAGAGAACGGCTGGAAAACGGAGAATCCGTAGAACCCCCGTCGTTTTCTTACTACGAAAAAGCGATCGCGGATGAAAGGAAACTCAAGATGGACGGAAACAATGAAACAAAATACGCGAGCAGAAAGAAGATAGAGAATTCATCTGCCTATTCGTGAATGCGCGGCAACTAAAACAATTAAAAAAATTAAACAAAACAAATAATTTAGACTCTGTATCTGAATACCCACATGCCTACAGCGAACACTACTGCGCCTACTATAAGTTCAGCACCTAGTGTCTGTATGCTTGGTGTGAGTTCGTACAGTGCTTGCACAAATCCTAATGCAAGTAAGACCAGTCCGAGGCCTAGAAACAAGAATGCCAATCCGGCATCTACAAGCTTCTTTTCCGCGTCTGCGAACTTAACACTTCCTTTTGCCATGTTTAATTAAAGGTTTTTATCTTTATAAACCCTAATTTTCGTAGTAAACCGAGCAAAATACACAAAAATGGAAGGAGACAAGTGCGTTTTCTGCCTCATAGCTTCAAAGGCGATAAAATCAACGGAAGTATACGAGGATGACAATATATTGGCGGTTTTAGACATAAATCCGGCCACAAAAGGACACACGATAGTCATACCAAAGGTGCATTACAGCAATCTTTACGAAATACCGAACAACGAATTTCTCGGTATGTTAAGCGTCACAAGAGCACTGATGTATGCGCTGATGCTTTCACAAGGTGCCACGAACGTCGATATGCTGTATACTCAGGAGCTTGCGAAAGGCAATTTCTCACCGCACGCACTGCTGCATCTACTGCCAAGATACAAGGAAGATACGGTAAATTACGTATGGCAGCCGGAAAAGCCGTCTCCGGAAGAGATGCTGGCAACGCAACAAAGCATACAATCGGCAATCAGCAACGTCAGTCAGGAAAAACAGGCGGTACCGCCGCCGCCACAGCCCGTACAACAGGCTCCGCCGCAGCCTCCAAAACAGGAACCAAAACCAGAGCCTAAAAAGGAAGAAAAACCGCAGGAATTGAAGAAAAGAACGATTATAATCTAAGACCCGTCAGTTTGGAGTGTACTGCACGTTTATGCTACTGTCTTTTTCGATTTCTTCTTTTACTTTTTCCTTTAAGTCTTTAAATTCCGCGCTTTTTATGTCGAAGTAATCGTAAAACGACGGTGACACTCTAAGGATTTTTGTATTTCCTTCCCTCTGTGTCGTTATAAGTCCGCGGCTGATAAGCTCCTTGACATGCTGATAAGCTATCGAACCTCTGGTCTTTATCAGCTCCGTTTGGGTTATTTTTCCCTTCAAAGCGATAACACTTAAGGTCATAAGTATGCCCTTACCTAGATCGGTCCTTAAGTTCTCCTCCGCCAGGAAAATAAGCTCCGGTCTGAGCCTCATGCGGTACAAACTTCCTTCAGTTACTATTTCAAACGCACTTTTTCTATCTTTGTATTCGGAATTGAGATCGGCAACAGCTTTTTTGACTATAAGCTCGTTCGTCTTTGTTTTTTTCTTTAGCTCTTCGAGCGATATCCCGTCCCCGAATGCAAATATAAGTGCTTCAACGTATTCCTTGGTTCTTGACATATATCTCAGTAAACGGCTCCTCCTGTGAAAGTTCCACCCTGTGCATGTTCGTTATGAAAAGCAGAGGCAGCAGAGTGTATACTATATCTTCTCTATCTCCCTTTTTTAACAGCTGTGAGAACTTTATCATTTCGTTTAGCACAAAAAGTTTAGTAAGTCTTTCTATAAGCATGTCTATCCTATCTTCTATCTTTACTTCCTTAAATTTTAGCTCGAAGTTTATTCTGTTCTTTATAGTTGCACGCATGGCCGATTTTATCGTGTCTATCAGCTCAGCCAGAGTTATCGGTCTGTTTCTTATTATAGGCAGCTTTGGCGAAACGGATATGCCGGCGGGTATCGCCCTTATGTACCTGTCGAGCCTGGCTTCTTCCTTTGTCTTTTTGTTCAGAAGATCCTCAAGCATACGATCCGCCTGCATTTTCAGCAGTATTGCCAGGGTGTGAAGGAACCTGCCACTGAACCTAAAATCGACAGCCTTCAATTTCGACGTTATTGCCTCGAATTTATCCGCAAGTTTTATTATGTCTATGTTCAGTGGGTCCATGTCTTCCTCCCTTATTATGGAGGTTATCAGATGTTCCCACGCAAGCTCATCGTTCAATATCAGCTGGTAAAGTGCCTCGTACTCCATGACAGCCTATACAAAATAATTCGGTTGCTCGAGAGTCTGTGGCTTCTTTCTTGCGTATATGCGCTTGGCCTGCTCTTCGTAAGACTTGACTTCGTCCGGCGTCAGGCTAGGCTTTATTATGTCAAGAGCCTTATAAAAATCGTCCGCAGACACCGAATCTGCACCGATGTTTTCCCTAAGAGCTATCATGCCGGCTTCCTTCGATAATCGTTCCAGGTCAGAACCTACGTAACCTTCCGTTTTTTCCACGAGTTCGTCTATCAGTTTCTTGCGTTCCTGTTCCGGCATAGGCATTTTGCGTACGTACACCGAAAGTATCGCCTTTCTTTCCTCTTTGGAAGGCGGAGGCACGAATATTAAACTGTCAAACCTTCCAGTCCTCAATATTGCCGAATCTATCTTGTCCACACGGTTTGTGGCAGCTATCACTACGACGTTTTTAAGAGGTTCTATTCCGTCCAATTCCGTAAGAAGCTGGTTCACCGTCTGCTCCGCTGCGCCGTTAAATTCCATCCCGTTTCTTTTCGTGGCGATCGCGTCTATCTCGTCTATGAATATTATCGCGGGAGCTACCTGTCGTGCTTTGTTGAAGACATCCCTTATGTTCTTCTCGCTTTCACCAACGAACTTGTTGAATACTTCAGGTCCTTTTATGACGATAAAATTGGATTCTGTCTCCGTTGCCACTGCCTTTGCCAGCAGCGTCTTTCCCGTTCCTGGCGGCCCGTAAAGCAGTATGCCCTTTGGAGGAGTTATGCCTACTCTGTTGAACGCATCCCTGTGTTTTATCGGCCATTCAACGGCTTCCGCCAGTTGTTTCTTGACTCTTTCAAGACCGCCTACATCTTCCCAGTGTATGTTTGGTCTTTCTATAAGTACTTCACGCATTGCACTCGGTCTTACAAACCTGAGCGCCTCCCTGAAGTCGTCCATCATCACGATAAGTTTTTCAAGTACGGCTTTGGGAATGTTCTCGCTTTCTTTTATATTAAGTTCGTTTATGTTTCGTCTTATGACGTTCATCGCCGCTTCCTTTATGAGTGATTCCAAGTCCGCACCAACAAACCCATGCGTTATTCCGGCAAGATAGCCAAGATCAACGTCCTTTCCTATCGGCATGCGCCTTGTGTGTATCTTCAATATGCTCAATCTGCCTTCTTGGGAAGGTACGCCTATCATTACTTCCCTGTCAAATCTTCCAGGTCGTCTGAGCGCAGGATCCATCGCGTTCGGCCTATTCGTAGCGGCTATAACAACGACCTTACCCCTGCTTTTAAGCCCGTCCATTAGAGTAAGTAGCTGCGAAACGACGCGATGCTCCACCTCACCGACGCTTTCTTCCCTTTTCGTGGCGATGGCGTCTATCTCGTCTATGAATATTATAGAAGGAGAATTCTTTTCCGCATCCTCGAATATTTCTCTAAGCCTCTTTTCAGCGTCGCCAACCCACTTGCTCATTATCTCCGGACCGTTAAGCGATATGAAATACGCATCGCTTTCATTTGCTACGGCTCTTGCCAGCAGCGTCTTTCCCGTTCCTGGCGGACCATACAATAGGACACCCTTCGGAGGAGTTATGCCAAGCCTCATGAATATCTCCGGATGTTTTAATGGCATTTCGACCATTTCTCTTATCTTATTTACTGCATCCTCAATCCCGCCTATGTCCTCATAGCTTACAGACTTTACCTTTGTTTCGTCCGTGGACTTCGCAGATTCGGAGGATATTATTATATCTGTATTCTCGGTTATTACCACAGTCCCTTTCGGACTCGTTGAAGTAGCGACGAACCTCAATTCCGACAGACCAAAGAATGCACCGGGGAATATACCTTCAAGTGTCATGTGTATAATATCATCTCCAAAAAAGTCGCTTACGTTCCTGCGACTGCCTCCTCCGGCAGTTATCATGTCTCCCTTTGTCACTGCTCTTCCGTTTAGCATCTTTGCTATGACCTCTTCAGCGCCTTTCACGACCGTGTTTGACATCGGTGCGAGAGTAACGCTGTCTCCTTCGGCCACTTCAGCCTTTCTTATGATTACGCTTTCCCCGACCGTCGCTTTCGCGTTTTTTCTGGTAGTGCCGTCCATTCTAACTATCTTTATGTTAAGGTCCGCAGGATACGAACGCTCGACCATCGCTACGGTCTTCCGGTTGCCTTCGATCTCGACATAATCCCCAGGCCTTACGCCTATCTGTTTCATTGAATTAGAATCTATCTTTACGACATTGTAGCCTATATCTGACTGTATCGCTTCCGCGACCTTCAAAGTAACTCCCGGTCTTTCATCGTTTTCCATAATCTATTCAAAATCTATTACCCTCCTTTTGCTGTATTTAACTGCCCATCTCTTAATGAGAGATTCAATGTCCTTCTCATTCTTCGATGGGATATAAACGACGCTCCTGCCTATCCTTTTTCCACCTGAATTTTGCACAAGCCCGCCCTTGTCTCTCCTTCCGAAAAGCGAATAATTAAAAAGCATCTTCTTGCTCTGGTTTAGCGAACTTAAGTCATAGATTATCTCAGTGAACTGCTTGAGGCCGAATCTGTCGAGTATCGTCTCATTGTCGAATATGCTTATGGCATCCGAGAACTCCTTTATCATGTGTTTCTCGATGACATCGGCGATGTCCATAAACTCAACATCTTCATCTCCAAGAACGTCCTTTATCCTTTCCTCGGATTTGTCGTCGTCGCTTTTCATCAGGACGTACAATTTATCGTTTTTTCGCATTATATCAAATACCTCTTTCATCAGGTCTCTCGGTAGAAGATTTGATTCCATGTTTTATAATAGTTAAAGAAGGGAATGCTATATAAAGTTTACTATAAACCAAAATATGTAAAATTTACAACCTTAAAAACCGCCTGAAAATTCATTTAAAACTAAAACAAGGACTACCTTAAAGAAGTAAAGTATTTATATAATA
This sequence comes from Nanobdellota archaeon, assembly GCA_021836125.1. GTDB lineage: Archaea > Nanobdellota > Nanobdellia > Parvarchaeales > Parvarchaeaceae > Parvarchaeum. The sequence goes on from JAKBJF010000007.1 coordinate 8,421, forward strand.
CTGTATCATAAAATTCAAGGTGAGAACCTTTGTTTTGGTTCGGTAACTGGACATGCAAGAAACAAATATGAACGATATAGACAACGTCAGGACAGATATCGATAGATACAAAAACATAAAGATATCTCGTTTAAACCCTGAAGACTGGTTATCTCTTAAAGCCCAGCTTATTTCCTTGGAAAAGAGGTGTTTTCATCCAGATATACAGGAAACAGAGAGAAGCAAAAGAAAATTGCTAACTCTTGAAGACACGATTGCATTCGTTGCAGAAAAGAACGGCAAAGTCCTTGGTGAATCTTACGGGCTACCAATACAGAAATATAAGGGCATTCCGGATAGCGATCGTATAACCAAAGATTATGCTCGCAGGGGCATAAAGGCATTTTATCACGTTTCACTAGCAGTTCTTCCCGAATACCGCGAGCATGGCATAGGAAGTGCGCTGATAGGCGCGCTTTTTGCCGAAGCCAAGCGGCAAGGATATGATGTAATATTAGCTCACGCAAAGGAAGGCGCATCACTGGAATTACATAATCGTCGCGGGGCAAAAGTGATAAAATCCTTCGACAACTGGTTTGGAACTGGAAATAAATACTGGCTATGTGAAGTATACATTCACTAAATCAAAATCATGGATATGGCTATGAAGACACAAAAGTACGAAATAGGAGGTTAGATATAATGTCAAAAACAAATACGGAACTGATAGACATCTTAAAAGAAGACGTGCACGATGCATTGTCAGATTCTTTTTTAGAATCCTTAGGCATGGAAGACGGCTTCAAAAAAATGCATACTCTGTTGCATAAAAATTTCGAGCAGAAAGTGCTTTCTAGAAAAGAGTACAAGGAGCTGGACAATAATTATTTGGAAGATATAGTCATCCCGTATTTGTGCTCAAAATACTTTGATGGTTCTTCAATAAGAGCATCCTATCAGGGTTACCCTTTCATGCCTATGAGACTTTCCTCATTTGAGGGAAGAAGCCTAGATTACATAAGAGGAACTATAGTAAGCTCTCTAATAAACAATTCCGCAGAGAACTATTTCGAGATAAGACACGCAAAAAAACTCGCGCTATTGGGGTATAAGCTGAAAAAGGATAAAACGCTCGTCGTTTACGGCAAGCACGGCCCTGGTTTGGGCTTTAGTAACCAAGGCGGAAAGATATTCGAGACACCGTCCGAGATACTTGATGTAAATATCCGAGATGCAACTTACGGCCTGTCCGCCGCAATGGCATCGTCTTATTGGTCGTTTAATCAGGGGACTTCGTTAGAAGGGCTCATTGTCATGGGCAGCCTGATATTTGGACTTGCGTCATTTTTAGCTTCTGATATAAGATATTTCTTTTTGGAAAGGAAGATATCTGCCTTGGAAAAAGATATGGATAAAGAGAGACAGTAAAAGCGACAGATTGTCGATGGACGATTAAAAAGGTCAAAAACAAGCGAATTTTTCGCTTTTATGATTAATTTATATTTTATGGATTGTAGTTAATCTGTATATGCTGTCTGCTTATGATACGTTTTTGCTCGTATCAAATTTATATCTCGCAGCGGCTGGTATTTTCAGCACCGTGTTCGCTTCATTGATATGCCTGACGATAGTCAAGCACATAGAGGATAGAGCACCGGCGGCGTCCTTTTTCCTAAGGCTTAACAGCACGATTTCCGAACTCGAGGAGTTAATGGCCTTTGGATTCGTATTTTTTATAATATTCCTCCTTTTTGTATTTTATTCTTTTATGGGCAGTCCGGACGAGCTTTTCATCATAATACAGTCGCTCGGCATGCTGGACATAAGCGTGATAGCACATGTTGTATACAAGTGGTATAAATACAACTTCAAGAGGTTTTTATGGTCCAACTGATTCTTAGCTTCGACACGATTTACCCCATAGCTTCGGTACTGTTCTCTTTCATGACCTTGATCTCAGTAATCATATTATGGAAACGAATGAAGTCAAACGCTTTAGTTCTCGCCGCCAGATTATACACCAGCCGTGTTAAGTATTTCTCATTTTTTGTACTTTTCATTGCGGCGCTCTCATTCATGATAGGATATGTTTTCTTTGCCGCGGGTTATGTCGAATACCTGTTCTTCGGGTTGTCAAGTTCAAACATAAACTTTCTCGATGATTTCAATTCATATACAGACCTAATAGCCTTTGGTTCGATTGCGGTATTCTTCTTCATATTATCCTACAAAAGGAGCGGTAAAATAAAACTAGAGAAGGAAGTAACGCCGCCTCCGAATATCCGTAAATATTCGACAAAAGCAGAAATAGGAGCAGAGGAAAAAAGGAACTACGCAGACGACGAACAGCAAAAATAAATATCGCCGTATACCCCAAGAATTATGCATAATCGCAGAGACAAGGAAAGGACAATTTACTACCATGGGTACTTGGGTTTCGGATGGATACCCTTGGTCATCTTTTGGACAATAGTCGCGCTGTCTTTCGGATTTTTAAGTTATAGTTCCGGGTCTTCCGTTTATGTATTCAGCGTCATACCGGGCATATTTGGAATTTTATTCTTCTTATTCATGCTATTCTTTTTTTTCAGAGTGTTCTTTGGAAGTTCGCACCATCTTCATCGGCATTACTGGTACGGTTATAGTGACATCCCTGAAGAGATACTTAGACGAAGGTATGCAAGGGGAGAGATAAACTACAAACAGTTCAGAAAAATGCTTAATGACATCAGAAGGGGACGATAGAGACCCGCTTAACGTCGCACCAGAACCAGTTATGCATCAAGAAGCCACATCGTGAATCTTATGCTTATATAGGTGTTGTTTTCATATAGTAGATAACATGGTTTTCAAGCAGAAAAGATGGGATTTGACAGACGTGCTAGCATACCGGGAAGGTAAACAGTTTGACGATTTTTTGTCGGGGATAGAGAAAGACGTGAAAGAATTTGAAGGGCTCAGACCAACGCTTGGTTCTATGGACAGGGCCGGTCTGGAAACCGCCATAGCCTTAAAGGAAAAAATAACGGAAAAGTTGTTTAGACTCGGCGCATACGGGGGGCTTTGTTTTGCTGCCGATACCCAATCTGAAAAAATAAACGCATTTCGGAAAAAAACCGAGGAAATTGTCACAGTCGCAAACAACAGGCTCCGATTCTTTGAACTTTGGCTCGGCAGCCTGGATGAACACAGGGCGAAAGATATAATGCCGACTAAAAACGATTACAAAGCTTACGTAGATAACATAAGAAATCTTAGCAAGTATGATTTAAACGAGAAGGCAGAAGAAGCCATATCTATAAAAGACCTTTCAGGAAGCAGCGCATGGAAAAGCCTTTATGATACTACGACCAGCGCCTTTAATTTCATTGTCAGAGACGGAAGAAAAGCCGTTAAAGACAAGAAAGGAAAAACCAAACTATTCCTTAACGAAGAGCTGAATCTACTGATAACCGGTCGGGAAATTAAAATGGGCAGTTTGGCGTACAAGGCGCGTTTTAACAAATATGCGGCAAATGGACGGCTCCTTTTTGATATATATTCGAACATAGTAAAGGATTACGACGATGAGGCTTCGCTCAGGGGCTTCTCGACACCGATATCCAGGATGAACGTCGAGAACGGCATAGAAGATGAAGCGGTAGAGGCGCTATTGTCTGCATGCAGGAAAAACAACGGGATCTTCCAGAGGTTTTTCGGAGTAAAAGCACGTCTTTTGGGAGTGGATAAACTTTCTAGGTCCAACCTGTATACTGCTATCGATACCGTCGATAAAAAAATGGAATATTCAGACGCAGTCGAGCAGGTTCTCGATACGTTCAGGGCTTTTGATTCGAGATTCAGCGATTTAGCAAGACTGGTCTTTGAAAAGGATCACGTCGACTCGGAGACAAGGCCTGGCAAGAGAGGCGGGGCTTTTTGTGAACCTTGGTCCGCAAAGGGAGTGCCTTACATCCTGTTGAATTACACCGGAAACATAGAGAGTGTTTCCACAATAGCGCACGAATCCGGTCATGCGATACATTCGCTTTTAGCCTCGTCCCATCCTATTTTGGCAGGAGACGGCATGCCGCACAATTCAGGACTGCCCCTAGCAGAAACAGCATCTATATTCGCAGAGATGATTTTGAACGACCGGCTTATGGCGACCACAGAAGATCCAAAGATAAAGCGGACCATACTTATCAGGGAAATAGAGAAAGCATACGCAGCCATAACGCGTCAGGCCTACTTCGTAATATTCGAAAAACAGGCCCATGAAGCCATAAAGAAAGGGGCGAGCACGGATGAGATCTGCGATATGTATTACAAGAGCCTAAAGGAACAATTCGGAGAGTCCGTCTCTATACCCGAGGAATTTAAATGGGAATGGTCTTATATCCCACACATATTCCACACGCCTTTCTACTGCTATGCCTATTCTTTTGGCAGCCTTTTGACTTATGCGATGTACGATAGATACGGGAAGAACCCAGAGGCGACAAGAGACGAGATGGTAAAGCTGCTTTCGTACGGCGGTTCCAGAAAACCAAGCGAAATACTGAAAGAGATAGGGATAGACATAAAATCCGAAGCATTTTGGCAGTCTGGATTTGACGTTCTTAAAGAACGAGTTGCTGAACTTGAGAAGTTAATCTAATAACAGAAATACGCAAAGCACAGACTCATCAGCATCGCATTCTGCATATGCAGAAGGTCATAAAGAAACTGGAAAAGATTAAGAATTATAATACGCAATATCATACCATAGATGGATTTGGAGTCGATAAGCATAAAGAAACTTCCGCCAAGCAGATGGAAAGAATTTAGGGCTCTGCGTCTGGAAGCGTTAAAAAGCGAACCCACTGCATTCGGCAGCTCTTACGCAGAAGAAAAAAATCTCACAGAGAAAGAATGGAAAAGAAGAATAAAAACCGCATTATTCGCACTTGCAAACGGTAAACCCATAGGAATAATCGAATATGAATTCCATAAGAAGATTAAGGTCCAGCACATCGCGACGTTACACAGCGTTTACTTAAACAATGCGTACAGATCTAAAGGCATCGGCATAAAGCTGTTAAAAGGGACCATATCGGTCATCAAGAAGAACAGGAAGATACTAAGAGTGGATCTTTCAGTCAACGCAAAGCGGTTACCTGCGATTAAGCTATACGAAAGAAATGGTTTTAAGGTAGTAGGTTGCGAAAGAAAAGTATTGAAGGTAGACGGCAAATTTTACGATTTTCTTTTAATGGAAAAGTTCTTTTAAATTGTCTTTATTGAGATACATTTATAATTATGATCAATACATGGGCGTTATGATATTCTCCTTCTAGGCAAGTTTATCTTTGGCTAATATATACGTGCAATATTTGCCACTACAGGGTAATATTAATCTAAGATACTTTCATAGTTAGTTGTGCAAGAGCACAACACCAAAGGACGGTGCAGAGGTGATTTATGGAAGAAAAAACAAGTCTCGACGAAATTGTAGACAGAGAGAGCAAATTAAGTGAGATAGCCGATTTTTGGTTGAATGTATTAGAAGGTCTGGGCGGGATTCCAATAGAGTCAGAGTATGTATCCGACGGGGATCGCTATGTGAATCTTGGTTCCCATCCAGCGGATCATGGGTCTATAAACGACCTTAACGGCTTTTCCGTGCAGTATAACCTGAATTATTCTCGTGCGACCTTGAGAATCTCTTACCAAAAACAGGAAGTTTTAACCCTTTCCTTCCTTTGCAATCATCAACAATATCGTACTACATATGGAAGTTTTACGGTGTCCAAATATGACAAGAGCGGCGTATGGGAAGGCAAGCTTGATAAGATGCTCCCGAGAAGGGAATTGATAATAAAAGAGCAACTCGATAGGCGGCATCAGCGGGAACGCGATGCTACAGACAAACTGGCGGAAGCGACAAAAGAGAAAGAGTTAAAAGAAAGGACATTGGCTTTGGGAGCGTACCTTAAGTAGGAGCCCCAAACTTTTTTTATGATTCGAAGGCGACTTCATTTAATGCGCGATCCATGCTTGGGGGCAAATCCTCAAGCGTGATTGCAAATTCGATGTTCAGATTTAAGAATTTTAGGTCTACTTTTTCACAAAATTGTAAAACGAATGCGATTTAGTCTTTTTTATTAAATCGACCGTGTATAAGATAACGATTAATACAGAATATGTTTAGCTATAGTGTGATGACACCTTCGTTACAAGCTATCAATCTGACAAAAAGATACGGTCAATTTGTAGCCGTCTCAAAGTTAAATCTAAAGATCGAGGGGGCAAAATGCGTCGGGTTTCTAGGGCCAAACGGCGCAGGAAAGACAACAACCCTTAAACTTTTTACGGACATGATACGACCGACAGACGGTCACGCGCTTATAAACGGCGTAGACGTGCATGAAGAAAAGCGAAGGGCACTATCGTCCGTAGGAACGCTGATTGAGACGCCGGAAATATATCCTTCTTTGACCGAGAGAGAAGCCCTGCTTATGGTAGCAGAGCTCAAGGGGGTCCCGCGTAAGTTTTTGGAAAAAAGCGTAAGAGAAGTAGCTGATAAGGTAAGAATGAAAGAGTGGCTTGATCAGAAAGTCGGCAGGATGTCAAAGGGAATGAAGCAGAGAATAAATATAGCAGCAGCTCTTTTGGGAGACCCGGATATAATCCTCCTGGATGAGCCAACTTCAGGACTTGATCCCCGCGGGATGAACGAAGTGAGAGAAATAATAAAGGACCTGAAGAAGGAGAGAAGACTGATATTCATGAGTTCCCATCTTCTAAGTGAAGTGTCCGAGATATGCGATGAGGTCGCCCTCATAAATCACGGTAAATTGATGGCATATGGGCCAATAGATGAGGTGACATCAAAATTCTCGGATAGTGGTGCGGCAATAATCGAGGTATCTGTGCTGAAGCCGCTGCAGGCTAATGTTATAAAAAAGATAAAAAAACTTCCAGGAGTAAAGAGCACAGAGGTTCTAGATACAAAAAGATTCAATCTGAGAGTCTCGGGTGACGTCGCTAAGACACAGCAGAAGCTGCTGGAAAGCCTTGTCAAACTGAAGATAGGAGTCATAAGCTTCAAGCCATCAACGTCGGCATTGGAAGAGACTTACCTGAGCGTCTTTAAGGAGACGGCATAGAATGGAAACATTAAACTTAGGAAAAAAGAACGTGGTCCCGAATAGCATCGAGCAGACGCTGACGATGCTTAAGTACTCTTTTCTTGATTATATAAGATCCAGAAGGTTCTTCGTTCTGCTTATAATTGCCGTAGCGGTAGCTTCCATTCTTACGGGCGTTATAGGTTATTTCAGGCCTTCCGACTCACTATCGTCACCGCTGGCGTTCTACAGCAGTTGGTGGGGAGAAAGCGGCACGTTCATAATAATACTATCTGCGATATTCTTCGGAGGCGATGCTATATCCGGCGAATTCCAGAACAAGACGGGCTATTTCCTGGTGGGTAACCCGATACGTCGGTCTGCAATTTACATAGGGAAGTGGCTGGCGGCGCTTATAGCATCTCTTGCTGTTCTTGCGGTGTTCGCTCTGATGACAATAGGAAACGGGTTTTATTATTTCGGCTCGGCTGGCGTGCCAAACCAGTTTTTGGAATCGCTTGGTTTTTCCGTTTTGTACATGATTTCTGCCTTAGGACTAACCTTCTTCTTTAGTTCCATGTTTAAGAGTAGCACTGTCGCGATCCTTACCACAGTCATACTGCTGCTGTTTGTCTTTTCGCTTGTGCAGACACTGGTAGCGGATCTGGCTCATGTGGAACCCTGGTTTATGATAACTTACGGTGCGCAGATAATTGGAAACGTGCTGATGAACCCTTATCCGCCACCGACGAGTACTGTTAGCAGTTTTTCAGGCGGACCTCCCGGAGGATTCCGTGGCGGTTCATCGGTAGCAGCCTATAATGCTACGATACCTGAGGGGATAATAATCTTAGTCGTTTATTTCTTTGTTACTATGATAGTAGGGCTCGTGCTGTTCGAAAGAAAAGAATTTACATAGTCGGCACCATCCTTCTACAGACTCATGAAAAGGACAGGTTTAGGTTTTAAATACAAAAAAGCATCTATAAATAACTGGCAATGGCAGAGAAGTATACTAGCCTAGAAAATATTCTAAGAGACGTCTCAAACGATAAATTGATGGTTCTGAAGCTTATGAACTGGCGTTTGACCCGATTTTCGGAATAAACTATAATCCAGTGCTTACAGAGGCTAATAAAATAAAACTTAGCGAAACATATTATACGTGTGCGTTTGAGGAGTTATGTCGCTCAACTGTGCTCAAAGCCATTAAGAGAGTTTTTTAGCTCCTGCGTTCTTTGCCAATCGCGCTCGCTCATCTCCGCGAGCATCTTTCGCTTTCGCATCTTTGCTTTACCTATCCCTTCTTCACGCACTCTTCTGTGTTCGTAGGCTTTCTTGTCTCTTTCTATTATGCCTCTTTGTTTTAGGAGCCTGCGCATTGCCATACGCCACTGTTTGTCATTGTCTGAGAAATTTACTTGGTATTCATATTTACTATGACCGGAATAATTGACCTTAAGCACAAGTTTCCCTTTATAATATAGCCCTAATCTGTCCCATTCGCCGTAAGCACCGGAAAAACCATGGTCCAAGTCCGCAGTAAAACCGTGGTAATTTCCAAGATACCATTTGACTTCATTATTGCGGGATGAGTTTAAACCATAATCCTTTGTAGTAGAGCCGGTACCCAAACGGACAGCCGCTTTATCCCAAAAATTGATTATCTTAAAAAGCTCCTCTTCATTTTCAATCAACCCTTCCAGCTCAGAATTATCCATAACAACACCCTTTAAACTTTAGGCACTGCTACAATTTATAGTTTGGAAGGTCATAGAAATGATAACATAGAATTACGTAATCGGATAATGTCGATAACGCCAGAAGAGCGTAAACGGTTGGGAATAAACAAAAGCACGCTATGGTATAGGCAAAAGGCTATAAAGGAAGGAAATAAAAGTAAGGTCTATAGCAAAACGTTGCAGAAGTTATCTTAGTAAAATTTACTAACCACCTTGAGATAAGGTTTCAACCTTGTTCTTAAAATCATTAAAATCAACTAGGTTTAATTTATTATCACTTAAACCTATAATTTTAACTTCAAGTTGTTTTTCTTTATCATACAAAATTCCCGCTCTATGCTTTTTTAGTCTATCTTCTATTTCTTCTAAGTGAATCAATGCAGATATCGGTCTAAGAATTACTTCAATCTTTTTATAATAGTCATTCCCTTTATATTTTAAAATTGTTTCATCGAATTTCTTCATTGGCTCCAAAGTGCCAACAAACGTTTCGATTTCTATAGCTGTAGACACACCATTTTCAGTATATGTAATGTCGGGCACAATATTGCCGTCTAAAGATTTCGCTTCGCTTTTAAGTATGCCCCGCTCTGTTAAATCTGTTAAAAATTTATATAAATCATTTCCAAACTTCTCTTTTTCATGATAATCTCGCCACAATGCCATGATTAGTATTGAATATGTAACTACTTTTAATGGAAACTGCGTTACATCGGTTTCATTGTCTCTGTTTCGTCGAACAAACATAGAAAATTCATACATCAACTTAGAAAGCGACATTTGATAATTTTCTAAACCTTGTTTAAAACCACCTATTGCGCCTAATATCCCGTAAACAAGCGCATCATTTTTATTCTCCTGATTTAGTAAAAGGATGTCTATTGCGTCTTCCGTAGCCTTTTGTAATTCAGTTTTAGTGTAATTAGATATTTTGTTAGGTACAATAATAATTAGTATACCAAATGTTTGTAATAAACCGACGTTAAGGCGAGGCACCGTGGCCTTAATGAACTTGTCCAAGTCCGTTTTTTCGTTACAATCCCATACTTCTATCTTGTTATCTAAGCTAAATTCATCTAAAGAAAATTCTGTAAGCCTGTCAACTAAAACATTATCTTCATCATCAACTGGTTTACGGAAGGTTATTGACGGATATTCCGATTTTAGCTCTCTAAACAGCTCTTTCAATGCGTATATTATTGCATAACGCCAGTCGTTATCTTGTTCTGTCCTGTTTTCTTTGCTTTCTGCTAATATAACTATTATCGGCTTTCTATTTCTATCACTGGTTCCCCTAGGAAAGCGTTCTGATTTTTCTTTTGGATTATTAGGATTGTCGTTTACAATACCGCAAACAGATTCAAAATCTGGTATTCCCTCCATAACATTATGTGCAATCCTGTAAATTAAAAAACTTCTTTTAATTAATTTCTTGCTTAAACTGAGTCTTACTCCTTTTGTGTAGTTGATAGTAAACGACGTAATCGACTTTATAATTTTATTTAGAGTTTGAAAATGCGTATACTGCACGTCTTTGATAGTTAAAGTTAATTTGCGTTCTGGCAACGTCTCTTTCAACTGTTGTTTTTGTAGTGAGGTATTCAATACGCCCGTCTTAGTGTCATTTGATTTTAATATTCTAATTGTCAATTTATTATGTAAACTAATTCGTGCATTTGCATTAATTTTACTTGTTTTTATATTGAGTTTAGGCAAAAGCTGCTGTTTATAATTGGTTATAAAGTAATGTAAGTTACTTTTCCGATATTTATCGGATTTAATTTTGCTCCTTTGCTTTCTTTTTCTTCTCTTATAAGGTTTTGTTTTTTGCTTAGTTTTTTCCATTTATTACATCACAAAGTGCTTCCGCGTAGTGTGTATTGGGTAACGTTATTTTAATTTCGACTATTTCCTTTTCAGTGGTTTTACAAATATCCGAAACAAAACCGATCTTAGCAAAGGTTTTTAATAATTCTATAGTTTGTTCCTTTGTTACACTCCTATTTTTAAGTTCAGTTTTTCTGCCGTAATCGCCCCTATATCCAAACCACTTGTTAGAGATGGAAATTAATCTATCGTTTTTATTAAAAGCTAGATACAGGTCTCTCGAAGGTTCGTAAGAGTCTATCGCACAGGATATCGCAGCTAGGACTTCTCTCTCAAAATCGATATTTCCATTAACTCCTATTTTGTATTGTGTTAATCTCAGCTCTTTATTTGGTCGATTTAAAACCTCCCACAATTCCATTAAGTTTTCAATCACACTAGTAGGTCTCTTTTCTTTTTTATTATAATCTATATAGTCACTGCAGGGTTCAAATGCAATCATAGCCTTTGGAGAGGCTTCGATTTTATTAAACTCTTTGTCTACAAACGAAAAGCCAAATAATTCTAGAAATTTTCTCAGGTTATTATCTTTTGCAGAGAAATACTTAGTAGACAATTCTTCAATAGTAGATAAATTTAAAGTGAAGAGAAATCTTACATATTCATTAAGTATTAAGTTGGTAATTTCATTTGGGGTCTGTTCTCTAACAAGAAGCTCTATGCCACTCTGTTTGTTATCCATTTCTGATGGTAGCAGGGCGTTAAATTCCTCTCCTGTAAGTTCTAAATACCCCCTATTGGGGGGCATGCCTTTATTCCTTAACTTGTCACAAAGTCTGGTTGTTTTTTCATTCAGCTCCTTTATATATACTATCATTGGCGATTTATCTTTTATCCCGACCTTTATAGAATTATTTTTATAAAAATCCTGCTGGCATGCTAAGCTTTCATTAAAGCTATCTATATTGCCTGCGTAAAGCCCAAAGACATTATACATAAATTTAGCAAATCCATTGGGATCCTCACTACCGCCAAATAACATTATGGCAATTTTATCTGCTGGAAGTCCGAGTCGTTCAGAAAATTGTTCATTTGTCACTTTTTTGTGCAACATCTCATAGAAATCGAGAAATTTCTTTGTACTGTTATTTAGGGCAAAGATTGGTTCAAATAGTTTTTCTCGCCAATTTTCTAGGTTAGATACTTCCTCTGCCTGCAGTTCATTATTGAAAGTATTATTTTCTGAGGGCCTTTCTCTTGGATTATCTTCCATGTACTATTAGAGAAACTTTAGCCTTAAAAGGTAGTCCAATTTCCGAGAGATAGCACTGAAAAGAGTACCATTTGCGTGAGATGGCATTATCCCGCCATCTTTATTGAGGGATAATACTATCGACCTAAAATGAGACTAAAGGTTGTAAAGATTATTTATCTTTTCTCTTCTTGTCCAACAGTATCCATTTTACTGATTGGCTTAATGATTTATCTTTTCTATGAGTACATCCTATCCAACAGCAAGGTCTTCGCATTCCTTCTTTCAACTCAGAAACGACTCTTGTAACATGCTCATCTCTTGTTTGTTGCTGCTTTGGGGAAATCGTCCAGCAAATCCACTCGTTTCTTGCTAAGGGCGTAATGTCTTCCCATTTTTCGAAAGCTTTCTTGTCTGTCGATATCGCCTCTTTTAAGTCATTTGGTATCTTGTGCACTGTTCCGGAAGATATTTTTTGTGTCATAACTGACAAAATCAAGAGAAATTTATAAATCTTTTATATTTTGGCTATTTAATAAAGTAATCCAAGCAGTAGTGCAATTTCTAACTGCTGTATATATCCCCAAATTACAATAGCCCCGACCGGATTTGAACCGGTGTTTCAGGCTCCAAAGGCCTACGTGCTTGACCGCTACACTACGGGGCTTCGTATAGATAATATTGAGATTTTCACTACTAATATCTTGCTTACGAGACAGAAGGATCGTATTCGTATTTAGAAGACTTAAGCTTTTTACGTAAACTGTTGAAATCTTTTTCGTCCTCATAAAACAGCGGCTTAAGCTTAGTTAAGAAATCATCGATCGATTCAGTCGAATAAACGGTCTTTCCGTCTATAGTGGAAGGATAACATATCTTGTCGTTTTTTACTTCCGACAACTGTAGTAAATGCAAGATCATATGACGCCCTTCCATGCTTTTATCCCTTGCTTTGTCTAGCAGGAAGTCCGAATATTTTACTTGTTTTCCGTTGAAGTAAACTTCTATATTCTTTGCATCGAATTTAATTAGTTCACTTGACGCTGTAGTACTAAGTTCTTCTCCAATCTCATCTAAAACTTTTTCATAAAGTTCTCCGGTAACCGGCCTGACGGTTTTTTTGCCCTTATCAATAATATAAAACTCTTTCATCGGTCCATATTCCGATTGAGATCCATCGAGCATATTATCCAAGCTTGATGGCGCGGTCGCATCGTCATTGCGAGCCTTCTCAAGTATCTCGGTGTTGTCTTTTAGAATTAACAAAGTCGTTTCGATAATTTCTTCATTGGCATAATCCATAAACAAGCATCTTTTGACTTTTTCTGAAACGAAATTATTTTTCCCAGCATTGAAGCCTATTGGCTTAAGATTCTTAATTTTCGAATCTATTTTTAATTTTAAGCCGACGGCGTAGACCGAGGGCAATTCGTTTCCTTTACATATTTTTGAGCCGTTTATCGGATCTATTGTCACGGCACCCGTGTCGGCATCGTAGTATTTTACCGGGCCGGCCGTTTCCAGTGGCGTAGTATCTCCTTTCATCTTGTTATTCGTGTGCAGTACATCTAACATGGAACAGGCTCCTCTCACCCTCGAGTTTTTGAGGTCGTATTCCAGTGCTATTGAATAAAGCAGTGGCTCTGAAATAGCGGATACCATATCTTTCAATGACGGAGCTTCATTTTTTGAAAGATTCAGCAAGTTTTCGGAATCCGCAGCGCATTCCAATATTTTTTCTAGATAGTCAACGTGCTGTCCTTTTTGTTCATCGCAGTATTCGGCGTTTTCTGCCATATCTTCACGGAAGTTACGAACAGGCAAAAAGCATGCCTATTTCGCACCAGTACAGCTACTTTAGAGAGGAGACTTACTATATTAAGCTTTGTCCGTAAAATGCGGTTTTTTACACAAACGAAAAGCAGGGTGGCACGTTTATAAGCTATAACAAATAATCAATCCTATGCAGAGTGAAGACGTGTTTATAGGCGTGCCAATGGCCTCGATAGAGCTAAAACACATAGATTTGCAGACAAAATCGGAAGCCCTAGCGGCTTTGCACGAAGACATAGACGAGGACATACAACAGAAAAAGGACCTAATGGACACGCTGGCTAAAAAATTCGAAAAATTAGACGAACTTTTGCGCAGGCTGTTTGAAGATCTTAACAACGAGAGTATGAAGGGTGCTATAAAACCCGCTTTCAGGGACAAACTGGGCATAGAGGAACTCGAAAGCCAATTGGGCATGAAGTGATATCCTTTTAATTTAGGAAAAATAGTTATAATTCTTATGCAGGGATAGCGAAGCCTGGTTAAACGTGACAGACTCAAGAGCCACGTTTGAGCCATCTGTTCCCTTTGTGGGTTCGGGAGTTCAAATCTCCCTCCCTGCAAGTTTTCGTGTTTTGACGTCTTAAAAACTGCAGAATCAGATATCTGAGATTTTTACGATAGAATTTCCGGAAGGCTTGCTTATAATTATGTTCCTGTCCGCTATGTTTTTCATCGTGTCTTCGTGTGTTACGATTATTATCTGTTTTATCCCCTTTATCTTAGTTATCGCGTCAGAAAGTGCGTTTATGTCTTCTTTGTCGAGCCCGGAAGTAGGCTCATCCATTATCAATAGCTCGTTTTTAGATATGCCACCAAGTGTTGACGCTATAGACGAAAGAGCTATTCTGTATGCCAGTGCGACAGACGTTTTTTCTCCTCCTGATAGAGACCTTGCATCCATAACTTCGTTTTCGGCGATAACATTAAGGTTATAGTCCCTGTCTATGTCAACGATATAATCTGTATTGCTCCTTATCTCATTGAATTTGATCTGAAAATTTGATTTAAACTCCTCTATGAACCTGTCGCGAACATATCCGCGTATGTCTTTTATGTCGTCTCTGAGACCGCTGAGTTTTTCATATAAAGATTCATCGCTTCTTATCTTGGCCTCTAAGGACTTCCTTTTAGTTATCTTTTCTTTCAAAGCCGTAAATTGCCCATTGAGTTCCTGTAGCTCAAGATTTTTTATTTCCATTTCCCGCTTTGATTCTGCGCTTTCCGTGGAAAGTTTGTTATATACTTCCCGAGCCTGTCTAAGGTCGGATTCAAGCACACCTACCTGCGCCCCGTCGAATTTTATTTCTTCCAATTCCTTTTCCAGGATTGCCATTTCTTCTTCAATGCTGCTATTCGACTTTTTCAGTGTAACCAGCATGTTCTTGGCCGCAGATATCTCGTTTATTTTATTTCTTATGTTCACTAGCTCTTCAAGTTCCTTATCTATCGCGGATATCTGTTTGTCTAATCCACTTATTTCCGACACGATCAGGTTCATTTGCTCGCTGTGATTTTCAAGATCGGACTTTTTGCTTGCGATATCGATTTTAAGCGCCTTTTCCTTTGAAATCTCAAATGAATTTAACGCGTTTTCTATTTCCACACCTAATTTCCCAAGATTCAATTCTAGCGTCTTTTTTGGTATTTTATTCGCACCGATTAGATTTTTGTATCTTTCTATTTCGCCTTTACATTTTGATATTTTCTCTGCGTACTCTTTCTGCAGGTGCGAGTCGTCAAGAAGCTCACTGCCGCACATTTTACAAATTTTATCCGAAAGGGACTGCTCCTTCTCTCTATTCAGCGAATCGATGGTTTCGTTTAGCTGTTCTATTCTGCCGGATAACTCGTCAGCGTCCGGCTCGTTTTTTCTCTCCGAAATCGACGCTTTTAGGCTTTCTTCTGTTCTTCTAAGGGCTTCGAGCTTTGATTCATACTCTTTTATGCTCATGTCCAGTTCGTCCTTTGTTTTCGACATGGCTGTCAATTCTGAGTTTGTTTTATAGAAGGACTCGCGTATCTTGTTCAGGCCCCTTTCTTTTTCCTGTTTTAGCGTGTTCTTTTCACGCCTTTCGTTTATGAGTGCAGTTTCCTTTTCAGGCGTCGTTTTAAGCTCATTTATTTCCGTGTCTTCCAGCTTCTTTTCCAGTTCCTTTTCCTCTATTTTGTTTTTCTGCAAAGTGGCGCGTTTTTCATCTAACCTGGAAGCTGCGATGTAGTGTTTTTCCTTCGCTTCCATCGCGAATTTTATTTCCGATTCTGTCTTATTTATGTTTGAAGATGCCAGTCCGAGCTCCCTTTCGAGTACGTCGCGTTTCGCGTTAAGCTCTTCGAGTCTTAATCCTATATCCGAACGGCGTTTTTCCAGTTTTATCAATTCGTTCTCCCCTTCTATGAACAATATCGCCTTCTTGTCGGCATCAAGTTCATTTTTAATCTTGTCGATAATGGCTTTCATGTAATCGTAAGTCTTGGCATATCTATCCAGCTGTAGGAGGGAGTCTATGTACTCCTGTTTTTCTTGCGTCGTCTCGAATATCAGGTTCTTTAATTCGTCCTGTTTTATGTACGTTATCGCTTCGAAAGCACGCCTTGGGGACTCTGATTTTATGCCGAGTAAGCTGGCAATATAAACGTTCAGATCGGTGGCACGATTCTGCAGGTCCACTTGTCGGCCTTCCTTAAGCACCTTGTTCATGGAATCGTCATTTCTTACGTTTTCTTTTATCCTTTTCAGCCCGCGCTTTACGGTATAAGACTGGTCGTCTTCCTTTACGCCTAGCGCCAGAGAACCGTTTTCTGTCCTTCTTCTAAGGATCATGCCAGCGTCGCTTTTGTCCGCTATCTTGCCGAATAAACAGTACTCGATCGACATTAGGATTGAGGATTTTCCGCTTCCGGTGTTTCCGGTTATTACGTTTATTCCGTTTGTGAACTCTATGCGTGAGTCCGTATGGCTTCTTACGTTTTTCATTTCTACGTATTCTAATATCATTGTCGCATCGCATCCTCTATTCTTTTTATAACTCCGCTTATGTCCGATTTGGTCTCTGCGGCAGACATCATAAAATCTGCAAGTTCTATCTCCTTATCGCTGTAGCCTTTCGCCTTTAGAAATTCCTTTTCTACGCTGGCTATGTCTTTGCTTTGTAGTGTTATGCTGGTCGCGTCTTTATCGGACAATTTAGACGAATTTACGCTGACGTAAACATAGCCGTTTGATAACGCGCAGTTCTTTACGGATGCGACGTCAAGTTCTCCCCTTTGCCCTCTCATTTTTCCCTCTAACTTTATTATCAGCAGTTTGCCGTCATTCTTTTTCATTAGAGCCTTCGCCTCCGATTCTATCTCGTCGGCGCTTCTGCCATCGCAGTTTATTCTGAATATGTCCCGCTCTCTAGTCTTCAATTTTACATATTCCATCCCAGTTATCCCTTCGCTTCCGTAATCCACCACGTAGAAGCCCCTGTCAGGGTTGTCGACCATCTCTTTCTCGTCGCAGTATTCGGTCGAGCCAGGGTATTGTATAACTCCTCCATTATAGTGTATGTTGTCCCTGTGACCGTGCCAATGCCCCGCAGCGTAATAGTTAAACCCGGTTGGGAGGCTTTCCGTGTCCAGGTCTTTGAACTGCTCGCCCAGCGAGGATATCGTATGATGGAATAGGAAGATTTTTATCCAGGCAGGATCTGAAGACGCTATTTTTAGTTTTTTGAATATTTCGTCCTCTACCCTGCTTCTTTTTCCCCTAATCCCGCATATGAACGCGTTATGGTAGGTTTCCCCTCTCAGCATCACGCCTTCGTCGGTATATTTTATATAACGTTTTGAATTCAGATTCACGAGGAGCCCGTTTCTGTCGAATAATTCGACTATGCTGTCCTCCTCTCCCATGCCGATATCGTGGGAACCAGGAACAATGAAAATTTTTATACCGTTTTGTCTTAGCTTATTTAGTTCGTCTGTCACGAATAGAAGGTCGTTTAGCGAAGGATCTCCTTCGTTAAAAAGATCGCCAGCATGCACTATAAAATCAGGTCTGTTTTTTATAGCATAGTCTATAAGCTGTCTGAACGAATCCTTTACGTCCTCGTTTCGTCGCTCGTCCTTGTAGACTTTCCCTATATGCGTATCGCCGACGTGTATAAATCTCATATCACTAACTAAATTATGTGTTTTGCCTATAAATTATTTTTATGGCGTTCTCGTGCAAACTATTAATTCCTTGATCGTGAAATTAGTATTGTAGGCGATATGGGGAAAGAATTCGTGATAAAGGAAAAAGTAAGAATATACGACACTGACTTACAGGGCATAGTGCACTATTCAGGATATTACAGATTTTTTACGGATGCGCTGGAGCAATTTGCACTTGAAAAGATAGGCGACGGGTTTCCGATAATAGACAAGAAAGCGATGTTCGTTGTAGTAGAATCAAATGCGAGATACCACAAATCAGCCGTACTGGGGGACTTACTGAACGTACGGATAACGCCAGAATTGTTGTCTGATAAGGCGATAAAGTTCAATTTTGCGATAGACAGGAACGGAGACGAAATATGCGACGGATTCATAACACAGGTGCTAATTGACAAGAAAAGATGGAAGGCCGTACAGATACCAAAATCATTAAAGGATAAGCTCGGTTAAGCGGTCAAAAGTCGTCCAAAGTCAAATTTTTTATGTTCTTGAAGGTTCTCCAGGTCTTTCTTATGTATTTTCTTAGCTTTTCGTCCTCAAGCAGGCCTTCGTTCCTTAATTTTACCAAGAATTCCTTTGTGCGCGGGTCCGATGGATACCCGCTACCGAAATCGTAGCCTATTTCTTTGACTATGCGCGACACTTCCCGTTCTCTTTCGGCTTTTGCCAGTATGGATGCAGCGCCGACTTCTATATAGTCCCTGTCAGCATAATTAGCGGCTATTATCTCTTTGTCCCTTATCTGGATTTCAACGTATTTTTTTATTTTGGATGTATTTGCGCTTGGAGAGTCGATTATCAGCCTCTCTCCTGCGAGCGATCTTGCTATGTTTATCATATTGTCAAGCTCCATATAATTCAAGTTCTTTTCATCGTCGAACCTATTGTCTATTTCTTCAGGGGACAATGCGACGACCTTGTATCCATTTGCAATCTCCTTTATTTTCGGCTCAAGTTCGTTTATTTTTTTTATCGAGAGAAGTTTCGAGTCTTTAACACCTAGGTCCTTAAGGGTCTTCGCGTCCTTGTCCTCCAAAGCGACGCCACCGATTGTCAGAGGGCCTATTATCGAGCCGCGGCCGGCTTCGTCAACTCCTATCGTTATCATTTTTTATCTCTTTCGGCTTTGTTCTTTCGTCTGCCCTAAATTTTGCGTGTCCGAAATTTATCAAAAGTTTTATTCCTGCTTTGTCTAGGCCTATCGGGATGTCGCAGGCTCCGTAATTGCTGCCACCCCATATGTAAACCTCCGCTGAGGTGTTGTTGGATATAAGTTCTGCTATGTCAAGTGCATGGAGTTTGAAACCGTCCGGAAGTTGTATAGCGACCTTATCGTACTTCTTTTCCTTTATGCGGTCTATTATAGAATCAAAATCTATGTCGTATTTATTTACTAAATACTTCACTCCGTCGTTTTTTATGTCGTATTTCATGCGCTATTATTTATATTCGTGACTGGGTATAGTTTATATACTTTTAGTATTTTACGGGCACTTTTAAAAAAGATATGCATAGCTACACTAAATCGCAGAGGCAAAAAGCAGTCGCACTGGCCAGGTTCCTTTCAAAAAGATATCCTGATGTAAGGCATCAGGCCGAGAGCCCGTTCAGGATACTCATAAGAACGATAATATCACAACAAAACAGGGACGAGATGACAGACATTAGCTTCAAGAAGCTTTTTTCGCGTTTTAAAACACCGGAAGACTTTGCTGATGCAGACGTAAGAAGTATAGCTTCATTAATAAAACCGTCCGGTTTGTACGCACAAAAGGCACGTGCGATAAAAGATACATGCATACAGCTGATATCCAGCTTCGATGGAAAAGTACCGAAGACGAGAGAAGAACTGATGAGCCTGAAGGGAGTCGGTGGCAAAACAGCGGATATAGTCATGGCTTACGGATATGGGCAGGATGTTATAGCGTGTGATACGCACGTTATATGGGTTGCAAACGCACTAGGGATAGTAAATTCCGCGAAACCAGAGGAGGTCAGAAGCGCTCTAATGGACATTGTGCCAAAGAAGGAAAGAAGGATGCTTAACATAAGAACCGTGGAATTCGGCAAAAATATATGTATAAAATCAAGGCCGAAGTGCAACCTGTGTTCTCTAAGACGCGTCTGCGATTACTACAAAAACGTCGTTTTACCGAGCGGCAGGCTATCAAATGTTCTGTCTGATAAAGATTATTAATCCAAACTAACTTACCTTCTATATGGTCCAGATAGTCAGCGCTAAAAGGGCATTGATAAGCGGGCTTTCATTTTTGAGCCAGCCAAGAATGTGGTTGCCTTTCATAGGGATACTAGCCTCTACGCTGATATTCCTTTACTTCGGCATATACCAGTATCTAGGTCTTTATTTTCAGAACCCATTAAACAACGTGTACGCTTATCAGGCAGGGGATATGACGGTTGCGATGTCGTTGTCATTTGTTCTCGCTTTTATACTGTTTTCAACCCTATTTATTGAATTTGCAGTAATGATAAGATACGCCGTCGACAATAACCTTAAAGCGAGCATTGGCAGGATATTTTTAATAAGCCTGAAGACTTATCCGCGTTTTCTGGTATCGGCGTTGCTTCAGGGGTTGCTGGCACTCGGCGGTGCGATACTATTGATAGTACCGGTATTCTATCTTGGACCCAGGACGCTGTTCGTTTCCGTATTGACGGTTTATGAGGACCTTGGGCCTTTCACTGCACTTTCAAAGTCAAATAAACTGACAAAGCCGATATTTCTGCGCTGCCTGATGGTCTTTGCATTCTATGTCGTTCTTGGTTCGGTTCTTATGTATCTGTGGGGTAACGTCGGTTTTTCAACGTTTTATAAGTTCATTTTCGACGGCGCAACGCTTTCTTTCCTGCTTATAGCGTTTATGATAAGTACCATTTCCCTTTTTAATCAGTTGAATAAGAGCGCATATGCAAGAGGCGGATTTTCATATCTGGAATCGCATATAAAAAGCTTGGGATAATTATAATAATATGGCGAGTGATATTTGGCAGGATTCAATTTCGTTTTTGGAAAAAAACATTAAAGAATACGGGATCTTAGTCGTACTCTTCTTAGTGATTCTCGCAGTCATATATTCAATAGCCAGCGGACTATCAACGCTGTTCTTCATCCTTTATGTGGGTAGCATAGGCTTTACTATCGGCTCTATAATCCTGTTTTCATTATGGGGGTTGCTGTACGCGCTAGTGACCGGCACATATATGTTCGCCCTTAAGGATGGAATAAATTCTTTGAACAAAAACCAGCAACTTAATTACGTGGGTTCAATTACAAATGGATTTAAGTCTATGACCAAGGACATGAATATGACCTACACGGTTTCAATAATAGGGCTCGTTAGCGGTTTTATTTATGGCGCATTCAACGCACTTTCTAATTATGGACTGTCAGTGATAGGACAGATATTAAGCGGCGTAGTTTTTGCAGCCGCGATAGTGTTCCTGCTTTCAAAAATGTACGGTCTGAGCATTCCTAAATTAGTGGATAAGATAAAGAGTATAAACCACACGTCGCCGAACGCAGGTTTGTTCATGATATTGACGATAGTCTTACCGATAATACCTATAGTCGGTGCCTTGGAAATATTTATGCTTTCATTTGCCCTTGTAATACTCACGAAATCTCCCGGTCAGACCCAAGCGCAGACGAAAAGATAGGGCGTAAATATATAATTTTCCCGATAGAAAGCTTTATATACTAGATATTTATACTCTAATAATAATCAATTACTTAGTGTAAAAGGTAACCTTGGATATCGAAATTTTTACCCACCGCCTATCCCCAAAGTATAGGGTTCTCTCAGACGATGAGGTTGAGAGTCTTCTGAATAAGTATAATGTTACAAAACGAGACTTACCTAAAATAAAGGCGAATGATCCTGCAGTTACAAAAATAGGTGCTCAGGAAGGTGCAATAATCGAGATAGACCGTAATAGTCCTACCGCAGGGCAGGCAAAATATTACAGGTTTGTAGTAAAGTAACTTGTGTTTATGGATAAAAGAATGGCGTTGTTGGATGCGGCAATCAAGGACATGAATATAGCTGAGCACCACATAAAGTCGTTTGAATATTTCATAGACAACGGCTTACAGAACATAGTCAATAGCAATTCTACGATAGAACCAGTGATAAAACCGGCAGGAGTGACTGAATTTCTAATAAAACTTGGAAAAATAACGGTAGGAAAGCCAGACATAAGAGAAATAGACAGTACCGTAAGGCCGATAATGCCTATGGAGGCAAGGATAAGAGACCTTAATTATGATGCATCCATGACATTGATGGTCTCCTACATCGCTGATAAAAAAGTAATAAAAGAGAAAGAAGTTGTCATAGGCAGAATGCCGATAATGCTGAAATCTAAATATTGCAATCTTTTCGGGCTTTCAAAAGAGGACCTTATTAAAATAAAAGAAGATCCAAACGACCCCGGCGGGTACTTCATAATAAACGGCACGGAAAGGATAATAATAACTACTGAAGATCTTGCACCGAACAATATCCTGATAACAAAAGACAGTCAGGAAGGGATACTGTATTCCGCAAAGATATTTGCAGATGCTGACGATATAAAAGTACCACACACTGTATCTCTATCATCTAATAACCTACTTTATGTTACTTTCGGGAAAATAAAACGCTTCCCGGCGGTTACACTGTTGAAGGCGCTCGGAATCACCAGTGACGCAGAACTGATAAAACTTCTTGCAGGCGGCAATGAAGATATGGAAAACACGCTGCATGTTAACTTAGTAGCATTTCCAGAGAAAACCGAAAAGGAATCTCTTATAGCAGTTGGTGAAAGTCTGCACTCGGTGCACCCAATAGAAACCGCGGAAACTAATATCGATTCGCTTCTGTTTCCTTTCTTAGGGAGGACGAATGCGTCGAGAGGACTTAAGGCTGAGTATCTTATATTTGTGTTACGCAGACTGCTCGCATCGGCTGAAGAGAAAAAGGAAGTCGACAAGGACCACTACTCAAACAAGCGCTTGCATTCAGAATATTACAATATGGACATGCTTTTTAGGTTTGTTTTCAGACAGGTTCTTAATGATGCGAAATATAATTTTGAAAGGGGCATAAGAAAGGACAAGATACCCACACCAGAATATATATTCACAGCGGATCAACTGACTTCAAGATTAAGGTCATCATTTGCAACTGGACAATGGGTGGGCGGCAGAGTAGGCATAACGCAACATCTTGACCGAAGAAGTTTTCCTTCTACAGTTTCACACTTAAGGAAGATAGAGTCTCTTCTTACTTCTAACAGAGAAAATTACCGTGCTAGGGATCTTCACGGCACCCACTTCGGAAGATTCTGCGCCGTTGAGACGCCAGAGGGTCCTAAAATCGGACTTACAAAGAATTTAGCGTTACTATCAAGAATATCAATCGACGGTGTCTCTGAAAAGGAGATATCCGCTGAGCTTAAGAAATACGGGGTAAAAGTGCTATGGATTTAGTGTTTTTGAACGGAAAGCTAGTTGGAAAGAGCGACGACGGCAAGGGTCTTATAAAAGCGTTGATAGAAGATAGGCGCGCCGGAAAGCTTCCTTCTTCGTTAAACACCAGATATATAGAAGAAACATCGAGTGTCATGATAAATACCGATGGTGGCAGGCTTACGAGGGCGTTGATAGTTGTTAAGAACGGCAGGCCTTTGGTGACGGAGGAAGACGTCAAGCTGCTTGCAGAGGGACACATAACGTGGAACGATCTCATAAACTCCGGCAAGATCGAATACTTAGATGCGGATGAAGAAGAAGGTGCGTATACTGCCCTTTCAGAGGATGAAGTAACAAAAGAACACACACACCTAGAAATAACTCCCCTTTCAGTTTTCGGCACGCAGGCTTCGCTTTTGCCCTTTATAAATCACAGTAACGCGCACAGAAATGTTACGGCTGTAAAAAGCGTGCAGCAGGGTGTCGGGATATATTCCACTAATTATATCATAAGGATGGACAATGATTCGATGATAGCCGTCGATCAACAGATACCTCTTGTTAGGACAAAAATATACGACAGTGAGAATTTCAGCACACACCCACTCGGGCAGAATATCGTTGTCGCAGTCATGTCCTATCTTGGCTACAATATGGACGATGCAGTAATAATAAACAAGTCCTCTGTTGAGAGGGGGCTTTTCAAATCTTTATTCTTCAGGCCTTACAAAGTCGAAGAGACAAAATATATCGGCGGGCAGACAGATTCAATATGTGTGCCGGACAAGGACGTTATAGGTTACAGATCGGAAGATTCTTACAGGTTCTTAGACGATGACGGTATAGTACCTCCCGGTGCAAAGATAGACAGTGGAGATGTCCTTATAGGCAGAGTGTCTCCTCCACGATTCGTTTCATCAGTAGATAAATTCAGGCTTGGCTTACAGAAGCAAGTCGAATCATCGGTGGAATGTAAGACAGGAGAAGGTGGTGTGGTCGACAATGTTTTCGTTACCTCCACAGCGGATGGTAATAAGTACGTTTCATTAAAAGTAAGACAGGACAGGACACTGGAAGTAGGTGACAAGTTTGGTACTAGAAGCGGACAAAAGGGAGTCGTCGGCATGCTTTTGAATCAGGAAGATATGCCATTTACATTATCAGGAGTAGTGCCAGATCTTCTTTTTTCCCCATATTCATTACCATCAAGAATGACCATGGGTTACTTGCTTGAGCTTATAGGCGGTAAAGTAGGCGCTATGGGGGGCAGGTACATAGATGGAACTTCGTTCACTGGCGAAGACGAAGAATCTCTAAGAAAGGAATTAGCTTCTTTCGGTTTTAGAGAAAATGGAGTAGAGCTTATGTATAATGGTATAACCGGCGAAGAAATGAAGGCAAGAATATTCGTTGGTGACATGCTGTATATAAGGCTTAAGCACTTCGTAGCAAACAAGATACAGTGGAGGGCGAGGGGACCGATACAATTGCTTACCAGACAGCCGACAGAGGGAAGATCGAAGAGCGGCGGTCTTAGACTTGGAGAGATGGAGAAAGACGTATTTGTGGCGTATGGTGCTGCACTTTCTCTTAAAGAAAGGTTCGATTCAGACAAGGTTACAATACCAGTTTGTTCAAAGTGCGGGCTTATATCTGTTTATAATGTAAGAAAAAGGACGGGATACTGCCACCTTGATGGTGAAGATGCACCGATTAAACTTATAGAGGTGTCGGCATCTTTCAAGATACTATTGGACGAACTGAAATCGATAGGCATATATCCAAAGATACTGCTTGGGAGAAAAGTATGAAACTGGACACAAATTTTGTATACAATAAGATAATGGGTATAGAATTCGGGCTTCTTTCGCCGAAAATCATACAAAAGATGAGCAGTGTTTCTGTTACATCTTCAGAGTTGTATGATATAGACGGTTTTCCGATAGACGGCGGTCTAGCAGACTTAAGACTCGGGGTTACCGATCCAGGCCTTGCATGCAAAACATGCAACAATACTATAAGGGACTGCCCCGGACATTTCGGTCATCTTGAACTGGCAAGGCCAGTCTTCAACGTAAAGACGGTACAATACGTCTATAGCATAATAAACGCTACATGTAACTCATGCGGCAGGATACTTATCCCAGAAGCTTCGTTGAAGAAACTGAGTGAAAGCATACTCAGGATAGAAGCTCAAGAGGGAGTCCAGAAAAAGAATAAATTCATAAAAACGATAATAAAACACGCTAAAAACATAGCCATATGTCCGTTCTGCAGGGAAAAACAGCAGAAGACAAAACTGGAAAAGCCTTACACGTTCCTTCTTGCAGGCCAAAAACTTACGCCTGTTGATATACTCGAACGATTGGAGAAGATAAAGGATTCAGATCTGCAGTTTCTTGGTTTGGATCCGGACTATTCAAGACCAGAATGGATGATAATAACCATATTGCCAATACCACCGATAACTATCAGGCCGTCGATAACTTTGGAAAACGGCCAGAGGAGTGAGGATGATCTTACGCACAAACTTACCGATATAGTAAGAACTAATCAAAGACTAGCGGAAAACATAAAATCTGGTGCTCCAGAAATAATAATAGACGAGCTTTGGGACCTATTACAGTACCATGCTACTACTTTTATATCGAATGGCGTCGCGCAGGTACCTGTCGCCAGACATAAATCCGGCAAGAAATTAAAGACACTCGAAGATAGGATAAAGGGAAAAGAAGGAAGATTCAGGGGATCCGTGCTTGGGAAGCGTGTGAATTATGGTGCAAGGTCAGTAATAGCCCCAGACCCGTTCCTGCGTACTGAACAAGTCGGTGTACCAATAACGGTTGCAAAGGAACTCACATACCCGGAACATGTTACGGAATTTAACTTGAATAGGTTAAAGAAACTCATAGAGAACTTCAAAGAGTATCCAGGTGCAAATTATGTCATAACACCAGATGGTATAAAGAAGAAAATAACCGACACGACAGTGAAAAACATCGCGGATGAAATTAAGCCAGGCTATATCGTAGAAAGACACCTTATAGACGGCGACATGGTACTTTTCAACAGGCAGCCATCCCTTCACAGACTATCAATAATGGGACATTATGTAAAGGTTTTACCATATAGAACATTCGGTATAAACCCTACCGCTACGCTCCCATACAATGCAGATTTTGACGGGGACGAGATGAACATACACGTTTTGCAAAACGAGGAAGCACTCGCAGAAGCAGACATGATAATCAATATAAAACACAACATCGTATCACCGGCACGGACTTCCACTTATCGGAGCTGCACAAGATTACATATCCGGATGCGCATTGCTGACCAACAGAGACATTCAACTTTCAAAAGAGGACGCAGAGTTTCTTCTTGTAAACATAGGAATGGAAGTTGATCTGACTAAAGAAAAATACGCAGGAAGAGAGATATTCAGCATGCTTCTTCCAAAGGACTTGAACTTTGACAGCATAAGCAGCACCTACAAACTGTCAAAGGAAGATGACGATTACGTTAAAATAAAGAACGGTAGGCTTGAAAGCGGAGTCATAGACAGCGCTACTATAGGAAAGGAAAATGGAAGTCTTCTTCAGTTCCTGTTCGTAAGATACGGCTCGCAAACAACTGCAGATTTCATAGACCACGCAACTAAGTTGGGGCTAATGGTACTTTTGAAATTTGGTATGAGTGCCAATATATCAGACTTCGACTTGCCGTCAATAGCGGACGAGAAAATAAGAGAAGTCATAGACAACGGCGAGAAAGAGGTAGACGCTCTAATAAAGAACTATGACGAGACCACTGAAATAAGGATAATTAACCTTACTAACAAGCTTAGAAGTAGAGTAAGGAACGTAATAGACACCTTCATAAACAAGAAAGGCAACATGATAGAAACCATGATAACGACCGGTGCAAAGGGAAGCGTAATAAATCTTATTCCAACGGTAGGTGCTGTAGGACAGCAGCTATTGAGAGACGTCAGAATAAGTGCCGGATTCGAAGGCAGACTGACATCACACTTCAAGAAATATGATAAAAGTCTTAAGGCAAGGGGTTTCATAACCTCAAATTACAAGAAAGGACTGAACCCGGTGCAGTACTTCCTACACTCCGCAAGCGGTAGAGAAGGTTTGATGGACAACGTGATAAGAACACCGATATCTGGTTACATGCAGAGAAGACTGTCGTCCGCGTTGCAAGACATAAAAGTTTATAATGACAGATCCGTAAGGCTAGGTAACAAGAAGATAATCCAGTTCACGTATGGAGAAGACGGCCTTGATGTGT
>JAKBJF010000008.1 GCA_021836125.1 Nanobdellota archaeon
TATGGGTTTATCGGCAAGATAAGATTTACCCGAGCCACTTTGGCCGATTATACAGCCCCTTCCGGTCATTATTGTCTGTGCCGGAACGTTTTTGCCTTCTGATACGTTTATGTTGACGCCACTCATAATAAAGAATGACGCACATAAATTAAACAGTATCTGAAGCGTTAAGAATGTACATCAAAGACACGGTTCCTTTCTTTTGTATGAAATGAAAAAACGACCGACGCATTATCGCCTTTTCCCGTATAATTGCTTAAGTCTATTCATGTCCATATACATTGTTGAAGTTGGTAAGTGCCATGGCCTGTTTATCCAACTGTCAAAGCGCAATATCGGACGACACTCACTCTAAATGCGGGCGAGATATATAATGTTACATTGTATTAAACTTCAAAGTCTAAACTGTCCAGAACTTCCTTTAGAACCACTGCCTGATTGTGTTTATCATCCTTTGCTCCGAATAATAAGATTATCTTGCCTTTCTCCGTTTCCAGCCTCTTTATTTCCCTTAATTTTTCGACAATATCTCTATTAGCTAGTTCTTTTTTGTACTTAACCCTAAATTCTTCCCATTTTTCGGCATCGTGTCCGAACCATTTCCTTAGTTCGGTGCTGGGCGCTATCTCCTTCATCCAGATATCTGCATTTACCTTCTCTTTTGTAAGTCCTCTCGGCCAGATCCTGTCCACTAATATGCTAAATCCGCTTCCTCTCCTGCCATATACGCATTCGAGCACTATCATGACACAAAAAATTATTCCGTAGTTTAATAGATTATGGTTAAGTTTTTATTCATATGTCGGTATAAAAGTCAATATGACTAGTATAAAGGACGCTTTAAAGAAAAACACCATACTTGCGATACTCGTCCTTGCTACTATGATGGTCGGCGTCGACAGCACCGTCGTTCTATTGGCTTTTCCTACCATAGTCGGCGAGCTCAATTCTAATTTTCTTACGATAATCTGGGTAATATTAGTCTATATGTTAGTCGTGACTGTATGTACGACCCAGCTCGGCCGCATAGGTGACCTGTTTGGCAGGGCGAGGATATTCAATTTTGGTTTCCTCATATTTACGATAAGCTCTTTCGCATGCGGCCTTGCTCCTACGGACGTGTTCCTCATAGTTTCAAGGGCTTTTCAGGCCGTTGGTGGTGCGATGATGACTGCTAACAGCGGTGCGATAATAGCCGATACTTTCAAGCCTCAGGAACGGGGGCGTGCGTTCGGCTTCACTTCTTTGGGCTGGAACGTAGGTGCTATGCTGGGGATAGTGGTCGGCGGTGTGATAACAACGTTTTTTGGATGGAGATATATCTTTTTCATAAATGTCCCCATAGGCGCGATAGCGTTAGCCCTCGGGCTGAAATACATAAAGGATAACCCTATAATCAAGAGTAAGATGGATCTCGTAGGTATGTTTGTTTTCGGAGCCGCGGTGCTCCTAATCTCATACGGTGCCGTAAACTCAATATCGGCATCTTTGTCTATTTATGATATAGCTATGGTTTTCACTGGCGTACTGTTGATACCGTTTTTTATATTTTGGGAGTTGAGGTCAAAAAATCCGATGCTTGATCTAAGGCAGTTCAAAAACCGCATCCTTCGTTCAAGTATTCTTGCTGCGTTTTTTATGAGTCTTGGGTATCTTGCGATAGCTTTTCTGATAATAATGTACATGCAGGGTGTACGCGGGCTCTCACCTCTGGATGCATCCCTTATTTTAGTACCTGGTTATGTACTTAGCGGGTTTCTTGCACCGTATATGGGCGGGTTGTCAGACAAACACGGCGCCAGAATAATAGCTACGCTAGGAATTTTGCTTATGTGCATTGCTATTCTTATATATCTGAATCTCACGGCAACGCTCTCTTACTATATTTATCTCATAATAGCGGCTTCCGTAGTGTCCGGCATCGGTTCGGCGATGTTCTTCCCTTCAAACAACCGGGCCGTCATGGCTAACGCGCAGGCGGGTTCTTATGGCGCTACCAACGGTCTTTTAAGAACTGTCAGCTCTTTGGGTATAATGTTCAGCTTTGTGCTTGTGATATCCGTAGCTGCATATTCCATACCAAATGGCGCTGCGTTCCAGATATTTGTTGGAACAAGCAAACTTATAGGCAATGTGTCGTCTGCTTTCATGTCCGGTGTTTATTCCGCACTGTATGTATCGCTCGCGATATTGATAATCGCGGGGATACTGTCGTTCACACGCGGAAAGGATGCGTACTGAAAGATTTGAAACTCACTGGGATGTAAATCCTATAGATTTTATAAGGAGCTGCAAATCCAAATTATGTTTGTGCATAAGCTGACTTTTCCACCCACCAATGATTTATTTGATTATTTCCTGGAGACGAATTCGTTGTCATTTATGTAGAATCTCAACAATTTGGATACTGTATCCACTTAGCGGTTCCGGTGTCCGTATAGGGACAGCACTAAGTCTGCTCCTCTTGGCGACTACGTTCAACTTCCAGTGATTTCCGTAGCGAAGAATACGAATGATAGGTAGTTTTCACCGTAATGGCTTTCAGTCGTCTTAAAAGAGCGAGTTTATGTACTTCGTCAATATCCTAGCTACGGCTACATTGCATACGGACATGTCATCATGCACATAATAACTCTTTTCGTTTAAAGGGATATGACCTAGTGATCTTCGTTCCGAACCGATCCCCTTTTCTGTCTGAAAATATCTTGTGCTGTAGATAAACAGTGCGTCTGGATTGCCTCCTTTGCTGTACGCCGTCTCGTATCCAAGACTCATAGCGATGTTCTCGATGACCTCCTTCCCCAACCTCTCCTTGAAGTCCAGTCTTATATTATAATTATCACCGCTTTTATCGACTTTGATTCTCTTTACTCTGTTTGGTAGCCCATCGTTAAGGTTTTTCCAGAAGTTTTTGTCTTCCCAGAGGTGCCTATCAGACTGAAATTGATGGTCTGCTCCTAGATCCTTTAACAGGCGCTCTAAATCCATTATCTTTTCACGCGCGCTGTGCTTAAATATTATATCGAAATCTATAACACGCTATGAAACTTGCGAGGTCATTTTATGCAAGAGACATGCGTACGGTAGCAAGGGCTGCTTGCAGAGAAATTATGCAACGGCCTCATCTAAATAGTGTTTATTTAAGCAAGTTATGCTCTAATAGAGATATGCATGCTAGAAAAAACATAGAAAGGCTGTTTCAAAACAGGGACTGGCCTGAATTCACGGACAAGAGGATAAGTGAAGTCGTCGATCGTTTCTACAACCAGTTTGGAAACGCATATGCTGAAAGATTTGGTGAATCCCTTGGAAGATACTTTTCCTCGCAGCCTAGTGGTTTAAGGGAGCTACAGTCCAGAATAAAAGACCTTTCACTGATTTTTCTGACGTCTGGCTTCACAGGGCCTAAACCAAAAGAAAAAATAAAACCTTCTTATGTGATTTACGCTAAAGCTAATGTTGTGCTTTCGCATATGGAACGAGCGCTCAGAAACAAAAATTATGCGGATGTAGACTACAAGGAAGAACTTGACAGTATTATAGCTGAGCGCATTAATTATTTTTTCCGCTGATTACAGAAGCATCACAACTGCTTTGATTCGGTAAACATACGGTGCCTCGGAACGCCTTCTATTATCGATCTTCCAGCTTCAACAGTTTTTCTGTAAGCTTCACTCTTAATAAAATTCCTAAAGCCGTCGTTGTCTTTCCATTCCGTGTATAAAAGGTACTCGTTCTGCTTCTCTACGTCTTTGTAAAGTCTTGCATCTATGCATCCGAAACCCGAGTTTTTAATCGCAAGAACTGCTTCATTGAATCGCGACTCGAATTCCCGCTCGAAGCCGGGTTTTACAGTGTAATATAGTCCGATGTTTATCATAGCTAACCGATTCGTTTTAAATATAAAAAGGACTCGTCTTCTATTCCTACAAGCACAGGTTTTTCGTTGGTTATCCATTTTCTCGATTCGGATTGCCTTAATTCTTCCACTACGTGCATCCAATGCGAAATCGATTCTACTTCGTATAGGACAAGAAATTCATCGTCTGATATACCGAAAGACTTAGTCGTATACGAAATTATTCCGTTGTTGTTAGTGCTCAGCCTGGCCATAGCTATATGTTCAGACATTATTTTGTTCCTTTTTTCCCTTGGTAGCAGATACCAATCGTTAGATTTTTTCATTGGATAAGCTACAAAGAATTTGTATTTGACGCTTTCGGAAGGCCCTTTTTTGCATATGGACATAAAACCGTATTCTACAGAAGCGCAATCGCCGAATAATTCTTCAACAAAGAGTTTAAATTTTAGTATCGTCTCTTCTTTTTTTGAACTTAACCAAAGTATCAAGTCTACATCATACCTGAGCGATGAATATGTCCTTAAAATCGTCCCATCCGCTTTTTCAATCTGTTTTATTTTATTCTGCAGCGTTAATAATCTGGAACGCCTGCTGATACTAGCTAGTTTCCACCACGCGGGCGTAAGCTTAATCCCAAAAACGTACATCATCACTTCGTCGTCCATATCATCGTATGTAAGCAATTTTATCAAGAAAGTGTGCGGTTTCAGCAAGGATTATTTTCTCAGCGGCGGAAATATTGGTTACGGTGACTGAAGACGCCGAGATCTCCTTTATCACATATTCCAAATCAATTACATTGTCGCCTGAAAATGCGATTGGAACCGATAAATCTATTATGAGCCTTGGTCCGCTCAGACGCGTATAGTTTCCTCCCTTAATCGCAGAAATAACTATGTCACAGTTTCTTATTTTTGAGAGGTTGAAGTCTGAGTAATTAAGTCCGAATAACTCAGCTAACGCAGCAGATTTCTTGGTGTTTCTGCTGAAGATAGTTGCGTTTATAGAGAGCCCTGTTTCTTTCATGTCGTAAAGAACGCCCTTAATGACATTGCCGGAACCGACTATCGCTACTTTGTCGCCAGCCCTGTAACTGCTTGAAATATGAGAAGTCACCGCGCCGTATAATCCGCTATTGTCGCCTATATCTATCTCTCTTCTTATCTTTCTTCCCACCCTCAAAGCATTTTCGAATAAACAAATTAACTGTTTTGAACCGTCGGCTAATGCCCTATAACTGTTTAACGCGCTTCTTATCTGACCGATAATCTCCTTTTCACCCAAAATAGCAGAGTCCATGCCAGAAGCTACCCTGAAAACGTGACTTACAACTTTATCATCAAAAAGAATCTCTCCAACATTAGGTTTAGAGCGTTCATTCGTTCGTTTTACGTCTGAAAGGCAATGTTCGAGAGATTGTTTGCTGTCTGAATCGCAGTACAACTCTAGTCTATTGCATGTCTTCAGAAAAAATGGCCTTGCCGCGCCGTTAATCTTTTCGACTATCGGCTCCATATCATAATCATATAACCTGCCCAAGCGGATGTTTCTATAAGAATAAAGCAGTGCCCCGTAAACCATATAGCACTATGAGAGAGACCATATAAAAAGCTTTATCTCAAAATGAAATCCTTTCCACCGGAATTATGGGATGGCAGCTCATGATATGATTATAAGAATTACTCCTGCAATTATCAAAGCCAACCCGGCTATCAGAAGTGGATAATACAACGTTAAAAAGAAAATCGAG
Organism: Nanobdellota archaeon; assembly: GCA_021836125.1. Lineage (GTDB taxonomy): Archaea > Nanobdellota > Nanobdellia > Parvarchaeales > Parvarchaeaceae > Parvarchaeum. The sequence goes on from JAKBJF010000008.1 coordinate 5,613, forward strand.
AATATCGCTATACCTACAATTTCTAAACTTACCAGAACATTCCAAAGATCAAGATACTTTTCCTTGAAACGGATTAGAAGTCTAAATGAAAATTCTTCTGATAACCCGCCCAAAAGCAGAAATCCAGCGACCAAAATAGACAGTAAAACCTCAAGCGACGTTAGACTAAATATCTCCCGAAAAGCTCCGGTTAACAATCCGTATACTCCGACGGTTAAAAACTCGAATACCCCCATTAACACGTCCGATTTCAGTATGTTATAACCCTTAAACACCATGGAAATGAGCAGTATATAGTATCCGGCTGTCCAAAAAACTGTCATCAAGGCTGTAAGCAGGATTATTGGCGCTGCAGCATAAAAATCGTATCCATACAGTCCAATAATCTGAAAGACCAGACCGGCGAATACTGCTATTGTGCCCAAAATTGCAAGCAGCTTAGGGTCTTGTTTTTTCGCCTTTGCGATGAAAAAAACGAAAGGTATGACTGAAATATATGAAGCGGAAGCTACAAACGGATAATTCTGGTTCCCTATCAGCGCAAAGAATATTATGGTGCCCAGCCCAAAAAACATCCCTGCTAAAAGGGAGTACGTGAACAGGCGCTTATTTGATTTTCGTTTGCCCTCTTTTCTATATCCTTTGAACACGAAGACCAACGCCAAAGAAAGGACTGTAAGAGACGCTTCGAATATGATCAGGTAATCGAAGTAGTTAACTCGGTTCAATGACACGACGACATCACTTAATATAGACCACAATGCATAAGCTACAGAAGCGAACAGTGCAAGCGCCAGGCCTTTTACAAGTTTGTTCATACCTAAGATAGGTTAGCAGTGAGCGCTATAATAAGTATGGCTATCTGAAAAACTGTCGTTGGGGTTACTTATGATTAGATATACGGGCCCAAGTTCTTCAATCTCTTTTCCAATGAACGATTTGCCTCTTCTAAAAGCTCTCGATCACGCCTTTCTTTCTCCTCTTCGGCCGCCCGCAGTCTGTCCGCTTTGGCCTTTTTCTTCGCTTCTTCATTGACGTTTTTTATGAGATTCTCTAGTTCGCCCTCCCATTTTCCTTCTGCGTAATGTCGCACCTCATAGGAAGGGTCGCTAGGAGCAGTACTCCAATAGTACACGTCTAGGACTTTTTCTCCATCGTATGTTATCTCCAGAGAATCCCCGCCGTACATCGTATTCGGACCGTGGTCCTTTATATAAAAACCTAAACCATTGAACTCTGATGTTTCCTCTGTAAACCAGTTGTGCACGTCTCTGTAAGTAACCTTGCCAAGTTTACACAGAACCGTCGAACATCCATCTATCAGTTTAAGAAGTCTATTCTCCCTAAGAAGGGCTTTTTTTGCCATTTCGTTTCTATCCTTTTCTGTAAGTTCATCAAGTCTTGCCATATGCGCACCTCCGCAATAATACTGTGAAAACAAGTCATATTTATTCTTTTAAGCGGTAGGGCTGAAAGTGATGCTGTACAATAGTCTACTAAAAGCAAGCACATTTATTAAATGGGGACAACATTGGCTAGAACTGCGTCCAATTCAGGGACTTATGCATAAGCGTAGGAAGTTACTGTCTTATTCCACAAATATAATTACAGTGCTAACGGCTGATTTCCGATTATATGCAGGGTATCTATTTCCAAATTTCTACAATAAGCAGGCTCCCTAGCCGTCTGATGCGTTTTTTTGCCCCTTTCAGATTTAAGCTTCCTGTCTCCTTTTCCGATAAAAAATGATCTTTTCCCAGAGAATATATCCCGTGCGCTTCGTCTTTATTTCGTTCGTAAAGTATTATCTTCCCCTTGGAATTTAACTTTTTAAGTAGATATCTTAAAGACTCTTCTTTCTTCGCCCAGTGGTGAAACGAGAATGATGATATAATTAGGTCGAACTTTACATTGAACGGTACGTGCGTGCTGTCGCCCAATGACGCTTTAATTCTGTCCTTAATATCTGGATTATCAAACTTTTTTCTCGCCATGCGCACCATCGCTTCAGAAGGATCTACATAGTAAAATCTTGCACTTCCTATAGTTCTCGCTAGCACTCTGATAAGATCGCCAGTGCCACCGCCGACGTCGAGAATACAGCGTGCTTTTTGCTGCGCTATGTCGCGTGCTATTGTGAGATATGTACCTTTGAATAATGTGGCAGCAAAAAAAGCGTATACCCGAGAATCCAGTTTACCAAATCTTTCTTCACCATTTTTATAGTACATATAAGACCTTCGAATACGGTTAAAATTATGCAAGATATGATCCTGATTTGATAAAGAAGAATAAGCACTGCGCATTTATAAACCAGACACTATTACCGTTTGTTGTATTGTGTTATCTCTGTTTTCCGATTGTCTTTTTTGTTGTTGCAAGCGTTTTTTGGATAATTTTTATCCCGTATGTACATGGGGTAAGGCAGTTTTCCTCTGCACTCAGGTCTGTCTATTCTTATTTTAGGAGATACAAATATAGTGAAAGTAGCTGCGCAGTAAATATATCCATACATTGAATATCCTTACTTCAGAATTGTCTATCAGTAACTTTATCGCTGGTTACTAACTTGCTATAACGTTAACGGTAGCACGTGCGCCTTGATTACCCTGTACGACCAATCTGTAAGTGGAATTGGTAACAAACTTTACCAGTACGTTGTTCTCTCCTAGAAGTATGGGGTTGGAGAACGTCAGTGTAACACTTTGTCCAGAACTTAAATTGTAGTTTGCATTTTCAAAATTGCTCTCTAATGAGGGGAGTGTAAGCGTTCCATTTTGATTAACTAGGAAATTGACTGTTCTGAATTCCGCTTGAGCCAAGCCTTCATATTCTACTTCTCTTTCAGATTCGTTTGAACTGTAACTTAAATTTCCGCGTGAACTGTTATCGCCGGAGCTAAAATTGCCTGATTGGTCCCTTGAAACGATTCCTGGTGAATTTATTGAAAAGTGATCTGCAACCACTGACTGGTTTCCGAATACTGTGACGTGCCTCAAAATAACGCTATTGTTCGAGTTGTCTGTTACGACGACAGATAGTTGTGTCGTATTTCCGACAGTTGACAGTACTGCGTTTGATAATGTTATATTGAGCCTTGTTTGATTGAGCGCAAGTTCTTCTTCTCTATTTAAGTCGCGGCGATCTCCTGCTGCAGAGCCTCTCAAAGCCGAATTGCTGACCATTACTGCTCTCAGTGATGGTACTAACATAAATCTTGTCGAGTTTCGTGTTAATATCGGCATAACTGTTGGAGAAAGCTGGAGCAAGATGTTAGTTGTGCCATTAACGCCGTCATCGCGAAGAACAGATGCGGTAAGCTGATTGTTTGAAAGCGTAACAGGATAAACGGTATTGTTTATTTCAATAGTTGAAGAAGTAACATTGAATCTTACAAGGTTTATATATGAACCGTTTTGCAGATACAGCGCCCCTAAAATCGAGCTTACGTTCAACATTGAAAGAAGATTTAAAGTGCCGCTTCCCGCGACGTTTACCCATCCGCTAGTATTACCTGATATCGTATGCACCATAAGAGAAGAATATGTTATACTGAGACCCTGAGTTCCTATCGGCACGTTCGCAGGGTCTGTAAGACTAATAAAGACGTTGTTTTGAGCAGGATGATACAGGAAGTACACGAGCAGACCTGCAACTACCAACACTATCGCGACGGTCACTATCAAACCGGAATTTTTCATAGCTGTATAATACTGCTATTATATTGTTTGTTTATAAAGTTTTGTGTACAAAAATTTATCGCTGGCTAATTCTTATTATAGAGAACACGTGAAATTTATACCGATTTTTAAAAAAGTTTTTATATTATTGGCTATTAAAATTGATATGGATTTGTTTGGACATAAACTGAAATGTAAGGTTTGTGGGGCGGGGTTTAAAACCCAGGCGGAGCTGGATGCTCATGCCAAGACTCACCAACCGCAAGCTGCAGAAGTTCCAGCAGTGTCTACCGGTACGCAGGTTCCTGCTACGCAGAATGCACCGCAGACACCAAGCGTCCCACCGGCAAAGGCACCGTCCGCCGCATTAAAATGCGAGAAATGCGGTGCTACTTTCAATACAACGGAAGAACTGGATGCTCATGCCAAGACGCATGCTGGACAGACGGGATCGCAATCTCCTTAAAAAATCGATAAGGGTTTTTGATTAAGGATTAAAAATATCTGTCAATGCTTTAAAATTTAATTTTTATTTTTGTATGATTGTGATTTACGCCATTATAAACCCAGTTTTATGCTGTAGTGTTTGAAATTTATATCCCTCCCGAGGGTGCATCCGTTATACCGTTTGGATTTCTAACGTTCGTTATCGTGCCTACAATACTGTTTGAAGACGTAGATATTATGGATATGCTGTTCGAATTGTAATCCGTAACATAAGCATATTCACCATTTGGATTTATTGCAACGGATTGCGGACTTGCGCCGACTGGTATCTGTGCTATTACCGTGTATGTCGATGTGTTTATCACATATACGTTGTTCGAGTTCATGTTTACAACATATGCTTCAGTATTGTCGGGGGATATTGCAACACTATAAGGATATGTTCCTACGGATATATTTTTTATGACATTATAATTCGATAAATTTATTACTGATACTGTATTTGAGCCATCGTTCGTCACCAGCGCATACGCTCCATCCGATGCCACTGCAATGCTTGTCGGTGCGGAACCTACGCGTATAGAATGTATCTTGCTCAAAGTCAACGGGCTAACGACAGCTACGGAATCGTTGGTATTCTGCGCAACGAAAACCAGACCTGAAATCGGAGATATGGCGATGCCGTCTGGTGCGCCCCCTATTTTAGATGAGGATATAGTCGATAAATCCGAGGTGTTTATCGAATAAAGATAACCTCCACCACCATAAGCGGTGTCATATGCGATTGTTCCGTTATAATTTATGGTAACCCCAAACTGGTTAGTGCCTATAGACAGGTTGGATATCACCTTGTTCAGGTTCGTGTCTATAACGGAAATAAATGCGTTACCGTGGCTCGTGACATAGACATAATGACCGCTCGGTGTTACAGCTATCCCGAACGGGTTGCTTGTTACGGTTATGTTTCTTACGATAGTGTTGGTGTTCGTGTTTATAGCGGAAACTGTTGAAGAACCGCCGTTCGCTACAAACATATCGCGTATCGGTATAAAATCTACTATTAGCGTATTGTTTATCAAAACACCTGAAGCGGCAGTGGGATAGTATACTACTCCGTTTATCGTGGTATTTTCTATAAGGAATTGTTCTCCACCGAGATTAAGAAAGGACAGGACGCCCCCGCCGGAACTTTTTCCCTGCCCATCATAACTTACAAACCAGACTGCTCCTGCAGGAAGGCCGTACTCCATAAATGTTATTTCGTTTACTGAAGTCGCCTTTCCGGAAATCGTTCCTGTTGCCTTATATTTTAGTAATCCTGACGATGTACTTTCTCCGTATAACACGGATATAACCGAACTATAAAAGTTTCCCGTGGTACAACTGGTATTGTAGAAGACTAGATTAAAATTCTGACCCGGAGCAACGGTCGTATTTAGCTGAGTTGTGCTGCTCGTCGATGTATATTGTGCACTTAGAATAGAAGCATTGAAAATTGTGACTGTAGTGCCTATAGAATTTCCCAGTTTTACAACCATTCCAACAGGGCTGCAGTACTGAGAAAGAAATGTGAAAGGCGCAAATCCCGTGGCGGCCTGAACAGAGGTGTTAACCGGTGAAAATATGCCCATAGTGTACAATATCGCAGCTACTAACACTATTATCAGTATCGCCCAGCCGTAGGTCATCATGTACTCTAATGAGGATTGGGCCGTTCTATGATGTAAAAGCATATGATTTATCTGCTCTTATTCCTTATATCTTTGGAATCCCATTCGCGTATTGACTGCATTCTTTTACAAAAAGATGTAAAAATTTACACTTGGAATAAACTCGCGCGGCGCTACGTAATATTTATGTATGCTGGCTTTGAAAGTAGTGCGCTTGTCGATAATGGCGCAAATGATATTGTCGTATCCTTCAAATTTTCTATGAATGTAGTGTTCACGAAACCGATTCCGGGCTCTATGAATTCTGACGTAATGTTGATACTTGAAAACATTGCCGTTCCAGAATAATCTGATATGCATACAGTATTTTTTATATGAACCGAATAAGTGTCATTCGATTGGTAGTGCTGGACGTAGTCACCGCTTACATTCATTAGAGAACACGTGTAACCCAGATAACTTTCCGTTTTAATAAATTTTGTGTTTATGTTGGAGTTGTTTATTTGCGCTCCCTGAACAACGTTAGCAAGGGACAGATTCTCTATTAAAGAATTAAGATAGGCAGTATACCCTGTGGATGAAAGCGAATAATAAGGACAGTCTACAGAATTTACGCTCTTGTTTAAAACGCTACTGCATTTGACGTATCCGCTGTCATTAAGCAAGTAAAATGACCTAAGCACGTAGTGATTAAACTGTCCAGATATATTGTTGATCTCCGTACCGAAAGAGGACGTTTTCAGGAGTCTTCCCGACTTGGAGAAAATTCCGGACGCAGACCCGTTTGTATAAACCTTGGTCAAATTCGGGCTGGTCGCATGAGACGAAATGGTTTTAATGCTAAAATTTGCGAGCAACGACATGTTGATATTACTGATGTTTGAAAGAAGTCCGTAGGATATGTTTAGCATCTGTTTCATGTTAGTGACTGCTGAAAACGACTGATTGCGAGCTTGATTGGTGTTTTGCGCTGTACTATTGGACTGCAGAGCATTAGACGGAGAATTAGGAAAAAGTAATATTACCCCAGCGATAACGACAATGACTACGACAATGACGACGATTAATAGACTGTTCATATTCTGATTAAAAACTGAACGGATTTAAACTTTTTTAGTTTTTGGAGTTTATGACACGTCCTATATAAAACCCAGCCATAACAACACTATCCCGATGAATTCGGAATAATACAAAAAAGAGGGAAAACTAGCGATATAAAGCGTGCCTGCAACACTTACAACCACGACTCCAGTTATTATGGATAACAGTTTATTACTGTGCCTCTTTCTGTATCCCATAGCCGCAACGACTATCAGAATAATCGCTGCTGGAAAGGTCGCTATCGAAGATGCTAGCGTTACGATCAGCGGTGGAGGACCTTCTACAACGTAATTTAAGAGCATGTTTTTGATACCAGGCATGGCGACGGAATACAGGGTAAATACGGCTGATGCCGCAAAAAATATTGAATAGTAACGGACAAATTTTCTATTCTTTAGAAGATATAACGAACCCAAAGCCAAAAATTCGACGAGTATCGCGACTATGAAAAGATATGCAGCCATTAGCGCATCTGAATATATACCAAATGCGAAGATTATTTCCAAAAGTGCGCCGATGGTAAAACACCATAATCCTAATGACCAAAAAAGATGACTTTTACTTTTGGTTTTTGCGTATTTTACAGTTAACATTGCTGCGAGCAGCAACGAAAGAACGAAAATGATTATTGTAGATAGCTGTAGGAACCACTGAGATGATAATATGTCCATTTGATACTTAGTAATAATCACTATTTATATGCGCGGCAGATGCAGCACGTAGTTAGCCTAAGAAAAAAACCCTTGCGGATTGATGTTTAAATATGAATGGCTTATTGCTGGGGCCTCAGGTATTATCTTATTTGCGAACCCATTTAAGCCGTTCGTGACATAAGTATAACCTTGTTTAAGTTTGTTAGTCATATACATGTAAGCACCGGTTGTTTCTTTCTTTACCGCGGCGATGGCACTGTCGACTCCATTTTGTATCCTTGTGCCGATGCCCTTGGCCCATGTCTTGACTTTTTCTGAATTTTTATATAGCCACAATCCTGCCTTTACTCCCCCATAAACTGCAAGCGAAAGCAGGCCTAGCACATAGCCCGCAAGGAGTCCTGGTATGAATGATGGAGCGTTTACCAGATTTGCCAAGCCCCCGTACGCAGTGTGCTTGAAAGCATTTATTCTCCATCCCCAGTCTGCTTTTGGCAGAGGGTACACGGGTTTTCCTGCGGCTATTGACGCGGATGAATAATCCATGCCTACGGCGTTTGCAGGACCAGTAATAAGATTCGCAAGGTTTTCCTTCTTAGATGCCTTAGGATTGTGAAGTGCTAAAGCACCGGCTCCAAAGTCGCCTGCCATAAGTCCCACTTGATACAATTGTGATGATATTGGAAATACGAATTGCAATAAATTCGGCATGTATTTTCCGAGCCATTTGCCCGCCTTGGTTGCGTAACCATCAATGCTTTTCGGATGGAGAGCATCAAATGCACCAAGGCCTATGCAGGAGAGAAGGAATTTCCCGGCTCTCTTTGCGCCACTCTTAAAGCCCTGATATAATGGCGTTTTTGTGGCCACGCTCACGGCCGGATTACGGGCTTTTGCAAGTATTGTCTCTATGTTGTTTTTCATAACGATATCTATAATCTTAACTATGATGGGATTGACTATAAATAATTCAGTTTGCCCATGCAAAACGCGGATATCCGTTTTTGGAGGCTATAATTTCCGGTCGGTGAATTAAGAAATATGGGCTGATGATGTATTAAGAGTGTACTTCGACGATCGCTGCCTAAAAAGCGGCATGATGTTATGTGCATTAAAATACTGATATAATAAAATAGTTATAATCTGCGTACAACCATATGTTTTAGTGTTAAAGGAGATACGATGAAATCTATAAAGGAATTAAAAGAAACGGGAATGGTCAGCAATAACATAACAGCCGCACTTATAAACAGCGATGGCTCGGTTGAGTGGATGCCAATGCCTAGGTTCGATTCTTCACCAGTTTTCTGTTCAATCTTAGACGACAAAGTCGGTGGGAAATGCACCGTTGGCGTGGGAGATTTGAGGGGCAAACAGGAATATATAGCACCAAACATATTGAAGACTGTCTTTAAATCAAAAGATGCGGAAAGCAGCGTTACAGACTTTCTTATTCCAGTGAAACCGATGCTTATACGCGAGATAAAATCGGATGTGGAAATGAACGTAAACATATTGCCCACTTTCAATTATGGCAAATGTGCGGGGACTGCAGAAAAACGCGATAATTCTATAGTTTTCAGAAATCCGCAGGGGAAGGATTTTTTGGAGGTTATTTTTGATAGCCTCGAGGTAAAAAGCAAGAGTCTTTCAGAATTTACCGTAAATGGTTTTGGACAGATAAGACTTGAGTATTTTATTGACGAAGCACATAAAGAAAATGAAACTAAGGTAGCGCAATCCTCCTCGCCTTCACAAAGCCTTGACCACTCCCTTAAATATTGGGAAGGCATGCTTCCACCCGATGGAATAATGGGTCTCCCCGATGGACCTATAGAAATACCGCAGAACGTGTTGCTTCTTTACCAACGTTCACTTTCTGTTATGCTTGGGCTTATGTACAGTCCCTCTGGGAGCATCATAGCTGCGCCCACTACATCCTTGCCAGAGTCGATAGGCAAGCAATGGAATTGGGATTATAGGTACTCCTGGGTTAGAGATTCGTCCATGATGGCTGAAGCACTAATAAAATCCGGCATGGTTGTGCATGGAAGGAGAATAATAGAATTCTTTTTAGGCTTGATAAACTATTCCGGAAAGCCCTTTATACCATTTTATGGTGTCGGCGGTACTAGGCCAGATCATGAAAGACAAATACCATGGCTCTCCGGGCTTATGAATTCAAAGCCGGTGCGTGTAGGCAATCATGCAGAAGAACAGATACAGCTGGACGCGGAAGGGGAATTCATGAATGCTCTTACGGCTTATTATAAAGCGACCAAAGACAAAGTTTTCATAAAAGTCAACTGGCGTGCTGTAGAACAAATAGCATCATGGATAAACTCAAACTGGGAACTTGATGATAATGGGCCTTGGGAAGAGCCGTTCCGCCAGAACTTCACATATTCAAAGGTATTGATGTGGGTTGCCCTGGATTGTGCTGAGTATCTCGGTAACGAAATAGGCGTTGATGTCACTGAAATAAAATCAAACAAGGAGAAGATAAAAGCATGGATAATCGATAACTGTATAAAAAAAGGCGTAATCGTCAAGCATTCATTCACTGACGACATTGACGCCGCACTTCTGGTGCTTCCGCTGCATGGATTTATAGATGTCGATAGTGACGTTTTCAAGAAAACCCTCAAGAAGATAGAAACCGACCTCACAGACAAAGGATTGGTGTACAGGTATAAACTTCAAGAAAAGGACCGGCCAAACCACCCGTTCGTTCTGTGTTCCTCCTGGCTCAGCAGAGTGTATACTCTTTTAGGCAGACAAGAAGACGCATTAGCCGTCCTTGAAAAGATAGCTGATTCCTGCGGTCCATTAAAGCTTCTCGGCGAGAATATAGATTCAAAAAATTCAATGTTTCTCGGGAATTTTCCACAGGGGTTCGCGCATGCCGGAGTAGTTATGGCACTAAAAGACATATACGATAAAGCAAACAAATGACTTCTAGTATTCCGCGTAAGCTACGCATCATAGTGACCAGTATTCAAACAAAAATACAATAACTCTTGTCACTTTCTCCATAAAACCAGCTTTTTACAATGCTTTCGTTAATCCCTGGATTTTGCTTTGCCTGTAACCCTATCTTCGTGTTTCCCATCCTTATTTTAGTGGCCCCTATTTCTTCAAATATCTGTGCTATGCCAGTATCGCCTGCGACTACGTATTCTACCCCGAGTTTCCTTGCAATGCATACTGCTGTGAGGAGTCCTAGTTTTACTGCGCCGTAGCCGTCAATGTAATTCCACCTGTACAGATCATGTATATACTGCTGATTTTTATCCCGGTTTGCACCTTCTATTATATCTATGTAAAGGTAATACCTGCCGTGTTTGTCTTTGCCTAAGAAACACCTGCAGAAGGCTTTTGTAACATCCTCGTTCAACTTCCCTGCTGGCTTCTCACATTTAATGCCTAAACGGCCCATAACATCTGTATAAAATATTTTAACCCCCGAATATACTTCCTTAAGCGTACGCAGTCTTCCATCTTTGGTACCTAACTTATCACAAAGAACTGAAAGCCAATTCTTCTGTTCTTCATGAACTGGTCCTTTGATGAATTTGCGTGGATAAACTTCATACACTATTGTGCCTCCGTTTAATTTGCAGTCCTCTGCCAGCATTTGGCTGTACCGCTTCACCTGATTGCCATACCAGCATATATCACATGACTCTGCCATGTCCGCTATTTTCGTCCATTTGTCGCTCATGGGGTTAAAAAAGGCAGTCCTGTAATTGTTGTGCGTGGTGTTAAACAACACACCGTAAGCTTCTTCCTCTTTCTTTGAAAGATTCACATCGCTACTTATGGTCTTTTTGTATTTTTGCCGGGATACAATGCCTATGCGCTCTATTATATCGTCAAGTTTGCTTAGTTTCTGTCTTTTTTCACCGGAATTTGGTATTCTTATCTCTTTGGATTCTATCTTGCTCTTTACTGTTTGGGGATACTCAAGCAAATAGCGTGCCGCCAGCTCCAGTTCTTCCTCTTTTGGTACCTCGGCCAGTAAATCATACAAGCGCCCCTTCAAATGAACGTCTCTATTCTCTTCCATAAAAAGCCAGACCTCTTGTTTTCTAGCTTCTAGACAAAGCAGAATATAGGTTAATTGCACCGATGGCGAGAAATGGCAGTGAAGCCGGGAATCCTACAATAAACGACATACCGCAGCAATAAACGACCAAAGCACCGCGCAGTATTCCGCACGTAGTGCTGTTTAATCCACACGCGACTTTGTTCTTTGACCTTGTGTAAAAGCTACTGCAATAATTGAGGAAACTGTCTTTTAAAGAAATCTCGTCTTCTCCAACGAAATCATCTAAACTTCTACTTGCCATAAACCATCGCCTCCGAATGGGGAAGAATCGCCTATAGCCATTGCATAGCTATGGTATGGTTGAAGGACCGTAGCCCTTCCTATTTCGGCAAATTTTTCTTAGTTTAGTTCACCTTCACATGAATATATGGCAGTTCTAGTATATACGCTTTTATAGAGGACTACTTAATAATAATCAGATATTAACAAAGGTTGCTGCGATGATGAATGCGTCTTCATACCAAGTAACTTGATATAACTTAAATTCTACGTTTATTCGCCGTAAACATGGGGCAATTACATGAACTTAAAACCGCACTGCTGTGAGCGCAAGGAGAAGTGGAAGTCATGATCAATTTAGTATAAGAATAGGGAACAGTCCTATAAAGTTTATTGCAGCTTCGATAAGTATAGATATGGCTACGGAACTTCTTTCCTTACCGCATAAAATTATTGTTATACGGGCCCTCTTCCAGTAGATTCATCGGGCGATTCGCTTTTAGCCTACAAATAGCCTTGTCGCAGCAAGTGATATCAGTACGAGCCTAAGCGATTCCGGTTCTAACTCTGCTCGCTCTGCCAATACAAGCAGCACCACCGCAAATACTATCCCAAAAAATGGCAAAAGAGGCATAGTTACTGTCCAAAATAGACTGGACAACATGCAAAACGAGCGGTTTTCGTGCAGATTAGAAAGTCTGCTTGGGGTGATAAATTGGCTTTGCTGTTGAGAACATGCGCCCAAAAAGCCATTGACTTTGGTTCTCCGTAGTGCTTCTCTGCAGCACGCCGAATTCAACGCGGTTATCCGCCAATTCATTTTCTACTACTTCACTTTCCATTTCGTTACCTCCTTTATTTGCGGTAAAAAAGCAAAGAAATCCAAAATAAGTGTGAACTAAAGAGTAAAAACCCAACAAATTATCTTTTTTTGGCTCAAAAAGCTCAAGATAAATAGGAGTAGGTCTGCCACTTAAAAAACTTAGGATTTAAAACCCTCTCCATAAACTATTATTATAAGCGTGTCTGTTTATAAGCTTTTTAATTAAAATATCTTAAAGTGGGGCAACATCGTAACTGCTTTGATCATAAGCACAGATGCCGAAGAATAAATGCGCGTTACGAACCTAAGTCTGCACTCGAAAGTTTTTTTAATTTCAGAATATACTAAGAGTGCTTGCGTTAAGAATAGGTTGTTAACCCAGGGTACACTCTGCCCCATGCAGTATGATTTTCGGATACTCCGTCCTCCGTAGATCTAGAGTATTTAAGGAGTATGAAATAAGTTGTTTGCGGCGCCAACATGCAATTGACATTGAAAACGAAAGTCGTTGTTGTGTCAAGCGTAAGATTATACGGAAGCGTAGGCGACATCGCCGGGAAAACGGACAAAACAGATTTGTGATCTGCTGACCTCGAATTCGATTCAACTATCGGGACTGCGCTAGCCGAAGACGGAACGGAAATATTTGCGTATACCAATGATGCGTTTGTTATTAAGTATGACTGTTCATTCACATCTGAAACGGGAAGAAAAAGCCCGGACGAATTGCATGTTCCATTTATAATCTTGAAATTTTCTAAGCCTATGACTCTGGCACTGCTAAGATTCTGGCTTGAATTAGTACGAACTGAGCCGACGGAACCAATACCGGGTATGTCTTCGTGTGTATCAAGACCGGACGAAGCAACGGACGATTTAAGTTCCGAAACTTTTTCCCTTATTAGCTCTGCCAAATTCGTAACGCATGTTGCGTTATTTTGCTGAGCGCACGATTTTAGCTCGCTTAGAAGATTGGATATAGAACCAATTCGCCCGCTAATATTCAAACTTAAGTTACTGAAAAGTTTGCTTGAATTTATCTGTGTAAGGGTTGAATTTATAGAGCTTATTTCGGTGTCAATGCTCTGTTTCAAATGGTTTGTTTGCTCATTCTCTGTGCTGCGGGACACTTCCAAAGAGTCATTTTTCAAAGCTCCCTCTAGCATCGAGTCGTATAGTCCTGTGTGCAAAAGATTTATCGCTCTTATTATCAAGTGTGCTGCCGACGTGTAATTTCCGGAGGAAAAAGCCCCATTTGCGTCCTGTGTCAGACTGTAAGTCTTGTTTAGCATCGTGTAAAGCGATGGTATAATGGTATTGTTGTATTGCGTGATCTGCTGTAGGGTATTATTATAGGTGATTATTTCTTCAAAAGTCTTATTTATCATCTGGCCGATTATGTTTGGATTTATGGTGACGTTAAACAAAGGTTTATAGTATCTTGCGCTTTCGTGCATATCATCTCTAAATTTGGACAGTACGTCCAGATTAAGGCCAAGACCTCTGCCTTCGCTTGTGGATGCCACTATGCCATTATTCATAAGATATTGATTTATCTGAGTGACTATCGACGGCTCGCCTACAACGCGAACCAAAGAAAAGTTTCCTGATTTTATAGTGGCTATAATACCGGGCATCTGCGCGGAAACATTGTAAACCATCGCAAAGCTGGAATTAAGTGCCGGCATAGAGCCAAGTACCATCGAATTGTTCCAGTCGTTGTTTGCTTCACCTACTATGAGGAACCTTTGTGAAGTTCTTGGGTTCAATTGACTTATATTATCCAATGTAGATGAGAAATTACCCGTGACTTGTGTGACGTTGAAACCCGTAAGATTACCCAACTGAGCACGATTTAGTGGTTTGGGACCAACGTAAGTGACGTTTGTTATACCTGCCTGTTGAAGATAACTTATCACATAAGCGGGAACATATGAGAAATATGTTGGGAAAAATAGGCACTTATTTCTTGCAGAGCGGATAGAAGCATACTCATGATAAGGAAAATTCATGTTGGGGCTCTCGTTGTAATAAGAAAAAACTGCGCATTTGAAAGCGCTGTTTGGCGCTATGTATTGCGTCAATTCCAGTGCAGTCTGCACGGCCGTCACGCCCCATATCCTAGTAACATTCAGGCCTGCACTTTCTAGTATTGTAAGAGAAGAGTTTGAGATTACGGCTGGTCCGCCTAGCAGTATAACGTATTTTATGCCCTGCGCTGAAAGGTTCTGTGCAAACGAGGAAGTAATGGTTGTACCATTAATCGCGATCACCTGTATACCCGCAAGATCTGCAAGAGGATACGCCGAAAAAGTATCTATATCATTTATTCCGGTCGTTATTATAACTGTCTGATTGACGTTCTGCGTGAACCGATAATTTGATCCCGACGAAGCATGAGACAGTCCTATGCTGAACAGCACAATGGAAATCAGGCATATCGAAAGTACAACGTTACTTATCAGCTTCATAACCTACAATAATCAAATTAATGCTATTTAAATATTACCGGATGGTCAACACGCAAAAACCTCATAAAAAAAACTTGCGGCGCTTCATCGTCATCCTTATGAACTTTGGTTTAAAAAAAATCGGGAAGAACAAAGACATTATAAGCGTCGCAAAGAGTATTACTGAATAGAAATTAAGCGTTATCACCCCTGCTGCAAGGGCAACGCTGCCGATTATAATCCCGACGGCCCCTCTCCCGCCCAATATTGACATAGAACTTACTGGAGAAAGCTTATAGAAAACGCCTCTTCCGAAGTGTTTGATAAGCAAGGTACTCAGCCCGCCGCTCATAACTATGATGATTAACATCATTACTACGTATGTAGGATTCGGTAGGGTTGCGGTAGCACCAGCTATGCTAAAGAACAAAGGTATAAAAAAACTATTGTCTATTCTTCTGAAGGTTCTGATCAATTTTCTAAATAAGGACTTTCCTATTATTAATTCTTCTACAAGCATGCCTGCAAAGAAAGCACCTAAGACAAAAGTTATGCCTACCAACTCTAAGAAAGAAGCTATTATCAGGCCGAGAAGTATGACAATTGCGAATATCGACGTCTCGCCGTTGCGTAACCTGCTTACATAATTGAAAAATCCGCTTATTTTGTGAGAGTATATCCTCAATATCTTCGCTATAAGGAGCATAATAGCTATAAAAACGGATACCGTGATGATCAGGCCCAAAAAACCGTACAAATCCAGGGAGTTAGATATTGCAGCGAGTATTATAAATGCGAGTATGTCTGAAATGACGACGCTGGACAGTATCCTGTCTCCGTCTTCAGTACCGAGCATTTTTTTGCGTATTAGAAGCACAGAAACTATAGATATCGAAGGAACTGCAACTGCGATAGAAACTATTACTGCCTGATTAATGCTAAGAGAAAAGAAAGCGTAGAGTACGACTGCAATCGCAAGCATCGGGATGATAAAACTTGCCAATGACAGTATTATGCTCTTGTTCGGGTGCGATGTAAAGCTCTTTGTAGTGATTTCAAGTCCTAATAAAAGTATTAGAAAGAAAAGGGATATGTCCTGTATGCCGATTAATGAACTGTTTATGGTTATAAGCCCCATAATTGTTGGCCCTAATATTACCCCACTCAGTATCGGACCGACTATGTCGGGTAGGCCGAACTTATCAAATATCTGCCCGAGTATAACGCCTGAAGCAAGAAGTATTAATATCGAGATTATTATTTCCATTTTACTTTAATGGATTATTTATTGATGCTAAGAACTTTTATCTCGAAAACTAGTGTTTGGCCTGCAAGTGGAGAATTGAAATTTATTATTACTTTAGTCGCATTCACCGCTGTGACTGTTCCATATTGCTGCGTGACGGAGGCGACGGTTTCGCCGACCTTAACCGACTGGTTTCCAAATACGGATCTGTTAACTATTATTATAAGATTAGGATTAATATCACCATACGCTTCGGCTGGTGGAACTGTAACGTTCTTTGTCTGGTCGACTTTCATACCCAATACGGCGTTATCGAAACCAGGTATTGTACTGTTTGAACCGGCTATGAAACTGAATGGCTGACCTCCAAAATTTGATTGAAATACCGTACCGTTTGTGAAACTCAGCGTGTAGTAGACGCTTACATTATCGCCGGCGGCTACCATCGTCATAGGCGAACTATAGCTACTTAACAACAAGTAATAAGTCAATCCTCCTGCTGCCAAAACGACGATGGCTATTACCGCGTATATCGCCTTAAATCTGAACTTATTCTGTTTTGTCTCAGCCATATGAATTTATGATTATGAACATGAGAGTATATTAACTTTTGCATGAGAGCGCACATAATTACTTAGAATGGTTTTTTACTTGTTTAAAAGGTTACCAGAGAACAAAACTGCCCATAACAGCGTCGGATAAACTATCAGGCGTTCAATGCCGCCGTGTCCTAAGCCCAAATTAATACCGACTGCGAAGAGCACGAGAGATACTATGTCTATTACGCCAAGAATCAGTGACGGATATTTTATTATATTTTTTTCTGTCAATCCAAAATACATGGCGGATAGCCCTGCGAAAAGGAATGTTATCAGAGCGAACAATAAGTGTATTGCACCGTAGTTTTCGTTGAATATCCCGACGCCGACAGCGCCGATACCGGTAAGGAATATCAATAACGGAAAAAGCTCGGTTCTTAGTCCTTTCTGCAGGAAAAACGACCCTAAGATAATAAGTGCACCGAGAAATATTACGGATGAATTGAATATGAGCGCAGAACTTCCTACACCAAGATCACTTATCGTGTTATTTGCTACGCTGTAACCTGGATAAACGGCTTCTGCTATTACAAGCGAAATGATGAAATATATTGCTCCTGTCCCTATCAAAAGCCCTGCCAACATTAAGCTTCTGTCAGCTTTTTTCATATTGTTTCTATATACCTTTAAATTTATAAATGCGAACCGGCTGCTCAGAAGTTATAAACAATTAAATACTACCGGTTCCGGTGATCCGTCGTTCTATTCGCCGGGCTGCGCTGTACTATTTCCATTGAGGTATACGGCGGTGGCATTTCATATGATACTTAAAGTATAAAATGCTGGAAAAAGAGAAAAATATATGCATAAGGACATAATCAAACGACTTATAGAGGAAGATCCGTTCCTTAAGAACGTGGGCATAAAAGTAATGTCCGTTTCTAAGGGTAGATGCAAAATAGCAGTGGAATTTAAGGAAGAGCTGACAAGGACCGGCGGCATTATGAATGGAGGTGCAATAGCTACTCTTGCAGATGCCACGGGGGGATGCGCGGTGCTAACGCAGAATGAGGGAAGAAATCAGGTCACCGTTGATTTAAGTATTTCTTTTCTGAACCCTATTGAAAATGGCCCTGTCATCGCAGAAGGACACGTTACAAGGACTGGAAAAAGATTATCGTTCGCGTATATAGAGATATTCGACGGAAAGGGCAAACTGTGTGCGACTGCGCACGGGACTTGGTTCTTTATCGGCGGACTTAATCAATAAACTGCACTTTTATCCCCAAAATCGATTTTTGAGAGATTTATCATGTCGTTAAAATGATTTCCAGTAAATACTGCTAGCGCCATCGAATCCCTGTAAAACCTCTCTATCTTAAAATCTTCTATATACCCATACCCTCCGTGCACCTGGAGTGCAAGAGACGACGCATTTAATACCATCTCGACTGCTTTAAGTTTTGCACGAAGCGCGTTCTTGAGGTCTTCCGGTGATGTCGAATTATAGAGGTCGTTTTCCATCCTATCAATCTCGGAAATATAACTTTCCAGTGAAAACGCAATCGGCTGAAAGGATATAAGTTCGGACCCGAACGTTTTTCTTGTCTTTGCATAGTCGATGGCAGCGCTTACAGCTGCTTTTGCGATACCTATAGCAATTGCGGCTACTTCATAAGACGCATTGTTGTATGTCTTTCGTATCAAGTCAAGGCCATTCGTTGTCGAAAGAAAAACTGCGTCTTTCATCGGAGAATCGAGGACAACCTTTGAAAACCGGATTCCTCTAAAGCCGAGGTGCGGATTGTCTGCGACGACAGACACTCCTTTATTTAAAAGTAAAATACCGTCTTCGGATCCTTTTTTTACGGCTGCAATAAAGAAGTCAGCGCCCGGGTTTAGCACGTAATCTTGTTTGCCTTTTATTTTTAACGCACTGTTATCTCCCTTTACGGAGAGATTTTCATCGATTTCTAACTGCGGCGCCGCAATCGAGTTCTTTAGCACATCCTCGAACAAAACCGCCGCGGTGGCTTTATTAGCGGCGACTTTTTCAAGTATCTCCCTGCAAATGGTCTTGTCCAAATTCTTAATCAAGAGCTCTGAAAATATCGAATTGTTCAGAAATATCCAAAAAGCTACGGAAGGCGAGTAACCCGCGAACTCCTGCAGCATCAAGGCGTAACTTTTCTTATCCAGTCCGGAACCTCCGCAGTCCTGCGGTATATAAGCTCCCAAAAAACCGTTTTCAGCGAGCTTCTGCTTTATATCATCGCTTATACCCTTCCTTTCTATGTCAAGAGCGGATTTTACGAGATATTTCTCACAGAAGTCCTTGACTGTGTTTCTTAAAACTTCCTGTTCCTCTGTTAACATATTTGTCCCTTATTTTTTCATCAACATTCTTGATATGACAAGTTTTTCTATCTCGCTGGTGCCCTCCCATATCTCTGTTATCTTTGAGTCTCTGTAAAATCTTTCCATGTCGGTGGCTATGCCGTCGAGACCCATGAACAACATCACGGAGCGGGTGGCTTTTGCTGCGACTGACGCAGAATAGTACTTTGCCATACTCGTTATTACTGGATCAGGTTCAAACTTGAAAAGTTTATCCGCAGCCATGTACATCAACATCCTTGCGGCTTCTATTTCAGTTGCTGTTTCGGAAAGAAGAAACTGGGCGCTTTCATAATCTGCCATCGGCGACCCTCTGCTTTTTAACGCCGCTAAATAAGCTTTTAGCCTGTCGAGAGCCCCTTCTGCGGTGCCCAAGGCCTGAGCTGCAACGTATATTCTGCTTATGTTGAAGAAAGACATAACGTAATAGAATCCCTTCCCCTCTTCGCCGATTATATTTTCTTGAGGTATTTCTATATTGTCAAATTTAAGTTCCGCTGTGCTCGTAGCTCTCATACCGAGCTTACCAGTTATTTTTGTTGACGAAAATCCTTTCATTTCGGATTCGACTATCGCCATGCTTAGTCCGTGATGTCTTTTCTCGGGTGAATCCGGTTCCGCGGATCTTGCTAGAACATAAAAATGATTGGCTATGGTGCCGTTCGTTATGAACATTTTCCCTCCGTTCAGTATCCACTTACCGTCCTTCTTATACAACTTTGTGGATATTCCTGCTACATCGCTTCCAGCTATCGGCTCTGTCACCGCAAAACCACTTATCTTTTCGCCCTTTAACACTGGCTCCAGATACTTTTTTTTCTGATAATCTGAGCCGTAGAGCATTATCACCTCAGAACCGAAACCGGGAACCAAAGCCGACATCCCCACTCCCGGATCTACGCGACAGAACTCTTCCATCGAAACCAACATACCCCATGGGTTGCCCACGTCGATGAACCCCGCGTTATACGCCTTCTTTCTTATATCGTCCGGATAAGTTTCTGTAGCGTCGCACGTCAAAGTCAATTCCTGTGTGAACTCCTTGACGGCAAAATCCCTCGCCTTTTTCCTTATATCTTCAATTTCTTTCGGCAAAGAAAAATCCATTTTAAGTCTTTTCAAGGACTATCGAAAATCCCTGGCCCCCTCCTACGCACAGTGTCGCTACTCCAAGCTTCTTTTTATTGTCGTTAAGTATCCTTGAGAGAGTTCCAACGAGCCTTGCGCCGCTTGCGCCCAAAGGATGTCCTATCGATATGGCGCCGCCGTGTACGTTTACTAAATCCGGTTTGATGCCGAGCTCCTTAATAGCATACAGTGCGACTACGGCAAAAGCTTCGTTTATCTCCCAGTAATCGATGTCATCGACTTTTAATCCTGCTTTTTCGAGCGCTTTTTTGCTGGCGGGCACCGGGCCTTTTCCCATAACTTCAGGATCTACTCCTGCCCAACCCATAGAGCGTATCTTGGCCAATGGTTTGAATCCGTATTTCTTTATTCCGTTTTCCGACATTAACATTACGAGTGATGCGCCAGCATTAAGAGGTGAAGAATTTCCAACGGTTATGACGCCGCCTTGCTTAAAAGCCGGAGGCAGCCCCTTTATCTGTTCAAGAGTTGTATCGGACCGGATGCTCTGATCATTTTCTATAGTGGTTTTTTGCCCGTTATATTCTACATCTATAGGGAGTATCTCTTCCTTAAACCAGCCATCCTTCTGCGCTTTGGATGAAAGTATATGACTTCGAAGGGAAAACTCATCCATAGAATCTTTTGTTATTCCACTCTCCTCTGCGAGTCTTTCCGCGGTCAACCCCATATTATAACCTATATTCATCTTGTACTTTGCATATTCCGGCCTAACTAGAAGTTTATAACTCGGCAAAATGAAAGGGTTATCATTTATCGGCACATGCGTCATATGTTCCATGCCACCGGCCAACACTATGTCGGAATTTCCCGTCATTATCTCCATTGCGCCTGTTGCTATTGACATCATTGATGATGAACATGCTCTGTCCATTCCGACTCCTGGAACGGTTGTAGGCAGGCCTGCCAGCAGTACTGGATGTCTACCTCCATAAAGCCAGTTTTCGCCCGACTGAAATGCACAACCAGTTATGACGTCGCCTATCTCATTGGCGTCGATTGGTTTTCTCCTCAATAATTCTTTTATAAGCATCGCCAAAGCGTCGTCCATCCTTATGGAATTGAAAACGTCCCTTTCCGGTTCCTTTGGCCTTGACCTAGAGAACGCAGTTCTTGCATAGTCCACTATATACGCTTCCATGTCACCTGCCTTTGAATTCCGGCTTCTTTTTCTGCATAAAGGATGATAAGCCTTCTCTTAAGTCTTCCGTATTGAAAATTATGCCGCTGGCTATCGATTCTAAATCGAGACCGGCTTCTAAGGATATCTCAACGCTCTTATTCACGAGAGTTTTTCCAAGCGCGGCTGCTATCGGTGCTGAATTGATTGATATTTCCTTAGCGTACTGCATGGCGTTAGACACAATGTCAGAGTCGAATATCTTTGATATTAATCCGAAATCTGATGCTTCCTTTCCCGTTATTCTCTCACTTGTCAATACCAAACGGGATGCATACGAACCGCCTATAAGTTTGGCAATTCTCTGAGAACCGCCCCATGCAGGAATCAAACCATGCGTGACTTCAGGGAAACCCATCACCACCGAACTGGTCGCCACTCTCAAGTCGCATGCGAGTGAAAGCTCAAAACCACCGCCAAGTGCGTAACCCTCCATGACTGCGATCGTTATCTTTGGTATTTCGGACAGTTTCTTGAATGTATTCTGTCCTTTTTTGGAGAATGCTATGAACTGAGCGTCGTTGGCGAAGTAACTCGAAAGATCTGCGCCTGCGGAAAGGATCCCTCCCTCGCCCATTACCAACAAAACGTTTACGGATTGATCGCTCCACAGGCTTGCGATTGCCCTATCAAGCTCATCCAAAACGTCTAAGTTTATTAGATTTAGTTTTGGTCTGTTTATTAATAGTCTGGCGACTTTCTCGTTTCTTTCGATAGTCACATACTTGAAGCCAGATTGTTTTTCTCCTGACGGAGTCTCGGATTCCTTATGCAGCCCGCCATCGATAGCATAAAGCATCTTGCCTTGTGATATACTAACCGATGGCTTGAAAACATCACAGTCGAATCTCTTCGCGAGCTCGTCCAATTTTTCCTTAACTTCAGAATTTGTTAGGCTTTTAGCAACTGATATCGGTCCAAACGGCCTATTCATGCCTAACTTTACCGCCGTCTCTATCTCATCAGGAGTTGCGATATTCTCTTCTAGCAGCTTTACCGCTTCGTTTATCTCGACTGAGAATAGATCCATAAGAGACAATTTGTCGGTAGGGTTGGCTGAAGTCAGTATCGCAGGCCTGCCCTTGGTCCAATCATAAAAACCTGCGCCGCTTTTCTTGCCAAGAAGTTTTCTGCTTACCATATCAGAGTAAACCTTCACTTTTCCGTAGTCCGGCGATATCTCTTTCGCATAATAATCCAGTGAGTCTTTGACTATGTCCACGCCTACGAAATCTATCAGCTCATACGGGCCCATAACCATGCCCTGGCCTTTAGCAAAAGCATCGACCTCCTCTGGTTTTGCGATACCTTTGTCTATTATCAGCCCGAAAAGCAGGAGATCGGCCGCATTTATCCTGTTTACTATGAAACCAGGAGTATCTTTCTTAACGCTTACCGGCGTCTTTCCTGTACGCTTTATAAGTTCAGACGCTATTTCGAAGGTCTTATCGTTTGTCTTTTCTCCTCTGACCACTTCTACGAGTTTCATAATAACGGCTGGATTGAAAAAATGGGTTCCTATCGCTCTTTCTGGATGTTTCATCGCGGACGCTATCTGAGTTATGCGGATGTTCGACGTGTTCGAGCTTATTACTGTATCGTCCTTTATGAAATTTTCGGCTTGTGTAAATATTTTACTCTTAAGGTCAAGATTCTCTGGGACGGCCTCAACTACAAAATCGACGTCTTTAAGACCGGACTGCATGTCAGTGAATGTCTTCATTCTTGCGTAAGATTCTTTCGCCTGTTGGTCGGTCATCTTGCCTTTCTCCGCAAGTTTATTGATGCTCTGTAAAACGTTTGACATCGCGGAATCAAGTGTGGTCTGTTTTAAATCTATGAGGTTTACATAAAATCCAGATATTGCAAAAACCTCGGCTATACCGTGACCCATCTCGCCGGCACCTATTACGGCTATTTTTTTTATGTCCATTGTTCACTGGGCGCGCTTAAGTAATGAAACCAGCTTTTGTGCGGAAGATAGATCGCCTGAAACTTTAAGTTTCCTGAACAAGAATGCCTTCATACTGTCTAATTTTCCTGTGAAAACGTCCCCGAATGTCGCGTCATCTGCGGTAAAAACGTTCTTAGCATCCTGTATTTCACCGTCGTTTAACGCTATAGAGCCGTCTGCATTAAATTCTAAGTAGTATGGCTGCGAATCCGAAGGTTTGAACTGAAATTTGGTAGCGCTCCATGCTTTCCCATCGTTCTTAAGTTCGTCCATTGAATTAAATTTGTCAACAATGCCCTTTAACGCGTCTTTCGATGTCATAACTATAATTAAAGTTGCGTATTAATAAATATATCGTCGCAAAAAATTGCGGGTTGATTCTGCGGCTATTACTTAATCAAGAGTTTAAGTAGGCTGTCACATGCGGAAAATTTCCGTTATCTGGAATTATTTACTTTCTGGTTTGCTATATTCTTCTCTTAGCTCTTTTTTATCGACTTTGCCAGTGCTTGTCTTCGGCATCGAATCAACGAATATTACTCTGTCCGGTATCCACCATTTCTGAATTCTGTCAATACCGATAAATTTCTGAAGGTGATCAAGCACGTCCTTTTCTGTGAGTTCACCTTTTTTGACTATAAGGGCTATCGGTCTTTCTCCCCACTTCTCATTTGGTACGCCTATGACGGCGACTTCGCCGACGTTTGGGTGCCTGCTTATTACATCCTCGATGATTATAGTAGGTATAAACTCGCCGCCGCTTTTTACGGCGTCTTTCTCCCTGTCAACTATGTGCAGGTATCCGTATTCATCTATCACTCCTAAGTCACCGGTATGCAGCCAACCACCATCCCACAGTGCTGCGGTATTTTCCGGGTCATTATAATATCCTTGTGTGAACCACGGCGCCCTTGCTATTACTTCGCCTATGCTTTTACCGTCATGAGGAACTTCCTTTTTCTCTTTGTCTATGACTTTTACATCAACCATCGGTATCGGCAACCCTGCACTCAATAAGAGTCCAAATTTCTTTTCATCGTCCAATTTATTGGCCTTATCATTCAACGAAGCTATCGATATGACTGGACCAGTCTCAGACATTCCATAGCCGCCGAGAGTCAATATCCCGAACTGCTTGGCTCTCAATGCAAGTCCTTCCGGGAGGGCAGATCCGCCTATTATCACTTTCCAGTTTTTCAAGTACTCTTTATATTCCTCTATTTTAGGCGAGTTAAGTATCATATAAAGAATAGAAGGCACCATCGCAGAAAATGTTACTCCTTCGTTCTTTATCAGTTCCAGAAAAACGTTTACATCATATCTTCCCGCTAAGATGTATTTATTGCCGGATATAAGACCAGCGTAGGGCATTCCCCACTGATGAACGTGAAACAACGGTACAGCAGTCATAAAAACGTCCTTATCCGAAAGGTTAAGCGGCGGCGCTTTCACAGCGTTCGAAACAGACAAAGTGTGAAGGACAAGATCCCGGTGGGTAAATGTGACTCCCTTCGGCATGCCTGTAGTACCCGAGGTATAAAATACTGTAGCGGTCGAATTCTCGTCTACATCTGGAAGCTCGTAGTCCGGCTTCTTTATAAGTTCATCATAATTATATGAGGGGCCTAGTGAGGTTTCTATCTTGCCGTGATCTTCTCTATAAACTATCCATCCTTTGACAAAATCAAAAAGCTCCTTGTTCTTTTCTATTAGCGGCACGAACTCATCGCGGACTATAACATATTTATCACCGGCATTCTGCATCGTGTAATATATCAGTTCTGGCGGGTATCTTATATTTACGGTATGCAGGACAGCGCCCATCATAGGTACGGAAAAATATGCTTCCATGTATCTGTTCGTATCCCAGTCTAAAACCGACACGATGTCCCCGGCCTTTACGCCTATCTCTTTTAAGCCTGCTGAAAGTCCCTTAGTCCTTTCAAAGAATTTCTTAAATGTGTACCTTTCCTTATCCGCGTATAATATTTCTCTATCGGCAAACCTGTCTGCCGTATTTATAAAAAGGTTTTTAAGATTGAGTTTGCGTCCTGGCCTCTCATCCATACTTGGTTATGTATATCATATTATAAAAAGATTGATGGTATCATAAAGATATAATCAAACTATTGGGTATTACGATGGGTTACAACATAATTGTGTGCATAAAGCAGATAGCTAACGATATAGAGATAGATCCTCAGACTAGAGAGCCGGTGTTTTCTGACACAAAATATAGGTTGGAAGACCTGAGCAGAAACGCGGTAGAAGAGGCAGTAAAAATAAAGGAAAAATACGGCGGCAAAGTAACTGGGATACTATTCGGCACCGAACAGTCAACCGTCGTAATGAAAGAAGCCATGGCTATGGGCGCGGATGAGGGTATAATAGTGAAGGGCTTTAAGGAAAATTCTCCCGATTTTACCGCAAAGGTTCTTGCAGAAAGGATAAAACGAATACAGTACGATATTATAATTATCGGGTATGCATCAGCAGACAGTTATACAGCACAGGTGCCAGGTGCACTTTCGATTCTTCTCGGCATACCACTTTTAGGTAGCGCAATAAAAACCGAAATAGCCGATAATAAAGTAAGGATAACTAGAGAATCGGACGATTTCGACATAGTCGAATCCGCTAACATGCCATTGCTTGTATCGGTTACGCAGGAAGCAAACGAGCCGAGGTTGCCGTTATTAATACAAGTAATGGCGGCGGCAAAGAAACCTATGTCGATAGAGGAGACGGCACTTAAATATGATGGTATCGACAAAATCATTGGAAATAAGGCCCCTGAGAGCGGAAGAAAACATATCATATATGAAGATGAGGGGAAAGGAATAGAAGAGATAGTCAAAATTATAAAGGGTGAAATTTCATGAAAGCTCTATTGTTCTCCGACAGGCCACTGGTAACCGCCCAGATGTCATCATTGCTGTGTGATTATTTTGAGATTGGTTTTATGGCATATTCAAAGGACTACGAAAGTCTCAAGGACTTTGGTGCAAAGGAAATAATCGTTATAAACGGAGAATACTCGCCTGCAGAGAGTTTAGCACGCGAGATAGTTTCGTACATGAAAGAATATGACTATATATTCATAGGCGCAACTGTTCTCGGCCGTGAAGTAGGAGCAATGGCTGCGGCAATATCAGGCGCAGAAATGAAATCCGAAATAATAGAGTTCGGAATAAAAGATGGAAAAACCACGACGAAAAGACTTTATTACGGAGGCAAAACGGTATTAGAAGAAGAATCAAACGCAAAGGTATTCACCGTATCACAGGGTTTGAAGGAAACTAAAAAGATTGAATCTTCCCCAAAAAAAAATGAAATTGAACTAAAAACAAAATCTTCTGTAGAACTTGGAGAAAAAATACAGAAAGCTACTACCTCTACAGACATAACCAAAGCGGATATAATAGTAAGTATAGGACGCGGTCTGAGCAAGAAAGAGGATTTATCTATAATAACCGATTTCGCTAGTGTAATGCACGCTGAGCTTGCTGGTTCCAGACCCATCTGCGCTGACTACCATTGGCTAGAAGAAGAAAGACAAGTAGGCCTATCCGGTAAAAAAGTAAATCCAAAACTTTACATAGCGATAGGCATATCCGGACAGATACAGCACATTGCTGGCATGCGCGGTTCCAAAACAGTGATAGCGATAAATAAGGATAAGAGTGCGCCTATATTTTCTGAATGCGATTACGGCATCGTCGGCGACCTTTATAATATTGTTCCAAAGCTTACGAAAATCCTTAGGGGCTGACTTAGTTGCCTTTCTTTTCTAATGATGCCAGCAAAACTTCGGATATATCTGTCACTTTTTCGTCTTTTCCTTGCACGCTCACGGCATCGCTTAGCATATTGTTGCAGAACGGGCACATTGTCACCACGTTCTTAGCACCGGTATCGGAAAGCTGGTCCGATCTCTCATGGCTTATCCTTTTCTTTTCCGGCACTTTGTACCAGTAATTCGCACCGCCGGCCCCGCAACAAAATGTTTCCTTTCCATGATTCTGCGGTTCTGAAACCTTTCCTGCAGATTTTAGGAGCGACCTTTGTGGCTGTATAACATCATTGTATCTTGATAGATAACACGGATCGTGTATTGCGAATTCTTCGCCAGTATTTTTGAATTTTAGTTTTCCGCTGTCATGCAATTCGTTAAGCAGCTCTACCTCATGGTAAACTTTCACATCATTCATCCACGGATCTAGTTTTCTGTAGTCGTTTGAAAACACATTACATCCGTGCGGGCACACAAGAAGCATTTTTTTAACGTTGTATTTCTTGAAAAGACCTATGTTTTTAAATGCAAAGTCCTGGAATAGCGCCTCCTCTCCAGCCCTTCTCGCAGGGTCTCCGCAACAGCTTTCTTCCCCGCCAAGTATGGCTACCTTGTCAAGTTCGCCGGCTTCCTTCAAAAGGGACAACATTGCAAGCACACTTTGTTTTGTCTTTGGGTCAAAGCTTGCCATACATCCTAGCCATAACAAGTATTCGAACGGTTTGCTGTCCCCGGCCCGCATTACACCGGTATCAAGGAGCCACTTGTTCCTGTCAGCATTCGACGATCCGAGGGAGTTTCTTTCCTGATATAGATTAGTTAGAAGCGCCGATTTATCTTTGTCCAGTTTGTTATTTTCGACCAGGTTTCTCCTTAGGTCATATATAACATCAAGATGTTTTACTTCTACCGGACAACTATTAACGCATGCTCCGCAAGTAGTGCATGACCACAATTCTTCTTCGTTTATTACATCAAGAGGGTTTGCATTTGGATTACCAGCGTTTTTTTGCAATGCCAGTTTCCTGATGAGCACGCGAGGAGAAAGCGGCCTTCCTGCAGCTGTGGCTGGACATGACGACTCACATGCGCCTATCTCTACGCATGAATCCAACGAAGCCATTTCTAGACTGTTAAATTCGCTCAGCTTCCCGACGCCCATCTTTACGTTTTGCATGTCTGAGCCGGAGCTCTGTAGCTCGCTGATGTTAAATGGCACGCGCATTTCAGAGATAGGTCTATCGAAATTGTTTAAGATATTCAAAGATGGTCTTATGTAATAAAAGGCGACTATCAAGTTCCTTATCGTCGCTATTATGTTGCTTATGTAATCCAGATTCGGCATCCATTCTAGTAAAAGTTGTATTATAGTTAGGATTATAACGGAAGCCAAAGAAATTTGCAGCACTTCGGATTTAGAAGAAAACTCCTTGTTGGTTTTTAGCTCCTCCTCCGTTCTTTTGCTTCTGACAATATGCACCGCTTTCCATCCCAGAGTTATGGCTAGCCCTACCAAAAAAGGTGTGGAGATTACAAGCAGCACATACCTCACAATATATAATGAAGCAAAAAAGCCGGTTATTGATACTAAAAGTGACAGTAAAAGACCTCCAGCTATAACTGCGTCCATCCTACCTGCAGCTGAGCCCTTCAAGAATCTCAAAACTTCAAAACGCACAAGATTGACTGCCCTTTTCACGCCGAATTTTAACTTCAGCTTTATTGACTGTATGACAAATGAGATTGAGATTATGATTATGCTCGATATAACGACGTAATAACTAATCGGTTGCAGAAGCGAATACGGGTTCATTAGAGAAATATAAAATTCGTAATATTTATAATGCGATACCTTAATAGACACAGTTTTTTATGCCCCTTTCGCGAAATTGTATACAGTAAAGTAGAATACCAGTGCAGAAAATCCTAGAAGGGCTCAGCTGCAGGTA
>JAKBJF010000019.1 GCA_021836125.1 Nanobdellota archaeon
TTACCTGCGCGATGGTAGGATACGGAACTCAGGAGAAGATCCAAGGGCTGGTCACTTAGTCGGTTTTATTAAGGAGAGATTATAAATAGGAGATACTGGACAATGACTGATACATTATAAGAACTGATTACTACACCAACAATAATGCTAGGTAATCACTCACCTATCCGTACCTATATATAGGCGAAAGCACAGAAAAACCCCTTGCAAAACTGTGCATATAAGATTCCCGTGCCCGCTATTTTCGGTGTTAACAACCAGAGCCACGCGTAAAGTTAAAGCTCTTCGTACTGCCTGCCTGTTCAGTGCCGCTTCCAACGCTCGGTATATAATACGTGCCGTTAAGTGATGGATAGCAGATGGTCGGGATGCGGAACCCATAGCCGCCAGCACCGGTAACGAATTGTACGGTGCTGTTAAATGACGATTTGTTTGTGTTGTCGAATGTTATGCGCCAGCTCGCGCCGGACGGAAGACCATACTCTGTAAAGGAGGTGGTACAACTAGTCGAGCCGTTGAAAACTATCGGCACCGATGAGCCGGAAGATGCCGTACCCGATGATGGTTTTGGAGTGTAAGTGCTAGTGCAGCCAGCAGAAGAGTTTGTTACGACGGGTACTGAGTAAGCATAGGTTCCTGGCGAAACCGAAAAGTAGATTGAAGCAGAAAAGAAACAGCCATTGAAGCATCTGGCAACTGCTCCCTTCGTCGTACCATTATAGATCATCGACCAGCTGCGTGTATGTGGAAGCCCGCTCTGCGTGAAATTAGTAACGCAAGAGCTGGTGAACGCTACCGCCTGTGCACTGCCGCTCTTCAAGGTGCCAGTGGATGGTGAAGGGGAATAAGTACAGCCTGAAACTGCCGGAGAAGACACGCTGAAATTGTAGTAACCCAAAGAGCCAGTAAAGGTGATCGCAGAAAAGATCGATGATAAAGTAGAAGCACCGTATGTCACAGACCACGATGTATTGGATGGAAGACCAGATTCGCTGAAAGTTGTCGTACATGATGTGCCGGATCTACTGAAGTTTATCACCTTATACCCTCCCGATGTGAGATTACCATAAGTTGGAGAGGGAGAATAAGAAGTAGTGCAATTTCCGGAAGAGTTCGAAGCTGACTGAACAGAGTACGCAAACGTTCCCGGTGGGGTAGAAAAGACGATGTTTGCTGGCGCTCTTGATACCCCAGTTCGCCCGTAGTACATCACGCTCCATGTGGCTACTGCTGGCAGCCCTGCCTCTGAGAATGTCGTGTTTACCTTTGAAAAGTTTATATTGTATATGTTGCCAGCTTTTATGGTCCCGGACCTTGGGAATGGCACATAAGGCATTGAATTATACACATAGTAACTGTATGTGCCAGATGTGACATTTAGCCTGAACTGTATTGTCGTTGAGACATTAACCCCTCTTGATATTGTGCCGACTGTATGATTATTTAACAGCGCTGAGACCGTCCATGTCGCATTAAGCGGCAGACCTGATTCCACGAAATATGCGTTGAAGTAATTGCTATTGTTTACAACGGTAAATGAGACGTTTACCGCAGAGCTTGAGTTTACAAGCCCGTAGTTAGGCGATGGGACATACGCTACGCCGCTATACGTGGTGTTTGGCACCTCAAATCCATACTCCGAACCGATAGGCGTACGGAACGTTATTATATTCGTATTGGAGTGATTGGTTATTTTCATAAGAGCCATCATGCAATGGTAAGTGCCAACCCAAGGTATCGCGCACAGCGGGTACAACAGACTGGCGTTCCATGAGGCACCACGAGGAAGCCCCGACCCTATGAACGTGATTATGGAATAATTGGTCACGTTGTGGGCCGAAAAGACAACGTTGACTGTTGAACTAGCATTGACAAGCCCGTGTGATGGCAAAGGAACATATAGCTTACCGCTGGTCGTTATGTTCGGTATCGTGAACCCGTACTCGCTGGAACTCTGCGAAGCAAAGGTTACCGTGTTGGTCGTAGAGCTGTTGCTTATCGTCATAAGAGCTATGTCGCAGTGGTAAGTACCTATCCATGGTATCGCGCATATAGGGTACAGCAAGGTGACGTTCCATAGGGTGCCAGAAGGAAGACCGCTCTCTTTGAAGGTAGTCGGTGAAGTGCTGGAAAGCGAGAAGTGTATCTGGTACACTGCGCCGAGAGTCAGGTTGCCTGACGAAGGAGAGGCCACATACGATGCAGCTGCCATGCCCGATGCGACGCCGGGGACATAGAATGAGTAGTGATAAATGGTCGAATTCGCGGCGTTGAACGTTATGTTGGAAGTAGTGGACGAGTTGGTCATCGCGATGCCTGCTATCTCGCAGTGAGGCCCAGGACCGACTGCACATTTAGGAGTCCCTATTACCTGCACGGACCACCTCAATCCCGTTGGCAGACCCGACTCCATAAACAGCGTGTGCTGGGCGGTAGATGAAATGTGATTATAGGTCAGGTACGCATCCGAACCAGCTAACATATTGGCTGAGCCGTTCATCGCTGTGTATAGGCTGCCGTTTACATCGACGGGATACGCCACGAAGTTGTACGCACCTGGGCGAGTGGAAAACATGACCAGGTTTGTTGATGAACTAGAATTTGCACCTCCAAACGAAATTGTCCACGACTGCCTGAATGGTAGCCCGAACTCGTTGAAATAGGTAGTACACAACCATCTTGAGGAGCCTGATGTATTAACGGTCGACCCAGGACCTGCATAGCCGCTATTGAGTGAACAGTTTGCGTGCAGAGGATACCCGCTGAAGAGGCTGTAGATGACGACACTCCCGCTATAATGGTTCGTGGATGTGTTCCCGTAGGAATGATTAGACACAAATACCAGGATGTTTCCGAGCGTGGCCGAGTGGATCTGTCCATTGTATGTTATCTGCCACATACCTGAATAAGGATAGCCCGGAAACGTGGATAGTGACGGTGAAATAAACGTCGTCCTTGTGCACGCCGAATAGAACGAAACGAATTGGGATGAGCCTGCTATTACTTTGCCTCCGCTCGGTGACGGATAAAATCCACATCCGGAGGAGTTTACACTGTACACAAAGAACGTAAACGTACCGCGACCTGTATAAAACCCTATTTTATTCGCGGATGAAAGCGCAGAAACGTTATTATATAAAACGTGCCACGTTGTCCCCTGCGGCAGGCCGTTCTCGATGAATGTCGTAAGATAGGTGGCATTGGTATAATTCGCGATACGGGACACTACAGGAACGATGCTTGTCAGCCTTGCTGTTATGTTACCATCGGCGCTGAGACTAGACTCGGAGCCGTTGAACGAGTAGGACACGTAAACGTTAAGATTAGTTCCATTCATCCCGGATACGTTGCTCACTCTGCACGTGGTACTATTTCCGGGTATTAGGTCCATATGGATGCAAAGAAGGTTGGACGACAGCTCCTGTGAATGCGTGACCGTGCCATAATTTA
This sequence comes from Nanobdellota archaeon, assembly GCA_021836125.1. Classification (GTDB taxonomy): domain Archaea; phylum Nanobdellota; class Nanobdellia; order Parvarchaeales; family Parvarchaeaceae; genus Parvarchaeum. The sequence continues at coordinate 3,451 of JAKBJF010000019.1, forward strand.
TGTCCAATGTGCTTGTACCAGTGTTCTTTATCACGAATTCCACGGTGTTGCTGCTATAGTTGACCGAAGACACATTGACGCCGTTACCAGAGAAGCTGTTGGAAGGGGATGAACTGGACGGTGCTGGGCCCTGAGACGGCGACGTGGACAGCACTGGAAAACTCAGTATTCCGATGGTGAAGAGCGAAGACACAATCAGTGCAGCCACGACCAATAAGATAACAATGCTAATGCCTTGCATACTGATCTAATAAGATATCCGTATATATACGTTCGACCTTGTGCAGCGTTGTGCAAAAAGTTTTAAAGTTGTGAAAAAAGTCAAATTATATTACTTCCAAATTAAAGTGGCTTCTATTCCTTTAAAATTTTATTTGTATCATAGAATTGAACTGGCGACACAATTGTTTCATTTACCATTCCTTTTGTAGGATCTTCCAAGCTGAGAAAAATCCCATAAGCCAATGTTCTTTCGTGCTTTCTCTTTCGATAGTCCCCCCTAAATCTCTGACCTGACTTGGGATTAGGTTGCTCGCCACCCTTTACTTGAACTATTACTTTTGTAAGTCCATCACTTGGGCCTTTAAGCAAAATTATGCCGTCTCTTCCTCTATCAGTATCGACTGGTCTTGCTCCGATTAACGCTATTGAGACTCAGTCGGCTTTATCTTAAGTTAATATTTATAAGGAGATACTAAAACCACCGGAAGTGAATTGCGGAATATATATTGTATTATGGGCTGTAGCGGTCTTTGTTCAGGAGATAAGAGAACGCCATTGGCATAAAATAAAGAGCACTTGCAACAAGAGATGCGAACATGAAACCCGTGGTTGTAGGGCTCATGCCATGTGACATACCAAAATCATAGCCGAAATTAAACGGCTTGTTTGAATTTAAAACATAACTTAAGAAGGGGCTGCTCGTTATAAGACTATAATTGCTTGCCGCAATATTTAATTCTGACAGCCCCACTCCATAAAAAAGATTTTTTGTAAACCAGCGTCTTGGCCCAGTTCCATTGTTTAGTTTAAAAAGCATGTAATCCGCTGCCCTACCCAGACAGTATGTCACAGGTATGCTAACTGCAGTGGATATAATGAATTCAGGTATCTGGCCCCACATGGCCATTTGTTGCAGCGCTAATGGATTTGCCTCCATTGCGCCATGTTGAAAGCCAAGCCACGTAGTGACTCTATCAGCCGCTTCTCCAGCAATTAAAAAGGCAAGTGGCAACTTTAAATTACGCATTTCTGACGCAAATCCTGTAAGGTATCCTTTGAGGGCGCGCCATCGTGGTCTTATCACTGAACGGTCTTTTGAAAGTAATTTTTCTAACCTATTTTTCATGAAGATTCAGCTATAAGCCGGGTCCGCCTGAACATTATACCACTTTCGCATATCCTTAAGAAAGTCTAAAAATTGAATCTGTTTACCGTTCATGTATGTGCTTATCGACTTTATACTTTGATTTCTTTTTGCAAATTTAAGTGCATCTTCCTGTGCCGACAAGAATGATGTCTGATTTTTGTATGTCCTTGCAATGCGTTGCCCATCCTTTATTTTGTATATGGCAGGGCGTGTTTCGCTGTCAACCATAAGGGAGGGGTCTTCTGAAAGATCAAACTCAAACAGTACGCCATCATTCTTCTTTTCATCGAGAACCCATAAAGTCTGTTTAGTGTGCTTGGTGTCATCCGCATATATACCTTGCACTATTTTCTTTATGCTGCCACCTGCAGAGATATCGGACATGCATAGTCCACTATCCTTTGCATTGATTTCATTTGGCGTTTCCAAATCCAGCGTGCCTTGCAGCTCAAATGCAATTTCATCCCTATTATTGGTTTTAACGTCTAACGAAGCCATCCCTAGCTCCTTAAATTTTTTCTCTAACCCGCTATTACTAGCATCGATGCCCTGTAGAAGTCCCTTTGCTCTGTAAGGACATACCATGGACACGTAAAATTCTGCTTTTGACTGCTGTAGATCATAAACGATAACCTGCAAGGACTTTCGTGCCGGTGGCAATATACTTGAGAGTGATTTGTATTGGATATTCTCTGCGCCGCTAGTTATAATTTCATCCATGCACTTAACTCTTTTACTTAGCTCTGTAAGTTCAGTTTCTCCCATGTTTAATTTAAAGACGACTGATTGTATATAAAGGTTTCCGTACTTTAAAATGGTGAAATATTACTAGCGTACACTTTCCAGAATATCTCTTTTTATGAAGGAGCGATTATAAATTTGCCGTTGTTTATTAAGTATAGTTATGCGGTGGGTCATTTTTGGTATACTAGCAGCCGTAGCATTTGCGTTTCTGGACTTATTTGAAAAACTTTCTTCGTTCCAGAACCCGTTCTATTCTACCATACTTATATTTGCTGTAGCAACAATACTGTTTGTGCCCCTCGCAATTAAGTCTAAAAAGGAGAAAATAAATATTTACTGGTTCTTATTTTCGGGCATCTTTTCCGGTATAGGAACCTTGTTCCTGTTATATGCACTTATGGAAAATTTCTTATACTAGTCGCACCGTTTATTGCAGCATATGCTTTCTCGATATACTTCTCAAACTTTTCTTTGTCTGTAGTATAGATATTCTTAGGGATACTTAGTTTATCTTCATAACGCGTAATCATATTTCGTATAGTAAATTTATAATTATATAATCTAAATTATAGCTCTGAATTTAAAAGCAACACCTTCTGTCTTATTCTTACAAGAGTACTGTCCGTACATGACTCTTTTAAGATTAATTTCGTTAGATGGTAAAATCTCTACTAGAGATATAGTTCTTTCTCAAAGCTTCCTATAGTTTGATTAGATCCCATAACCCTCTTTACATCTCTTAGAATCGCTCGTTCAAGTTCATAAAGTTGCTGCGCATTTTTACGTCCGTAAATTACCATTTTAGGGCTCAGATAAAAAGCAGTAGACTGTCCCGTTCTATCCGAAGGAAGGTATCTCGTATATAAAGTGCCAATTTTGTCAGTTCTACCGAAGAAACCCTGCTTCTTTACTATATCCACCGAAAGCTGGTAAAGCCCCTTACCCCCCGAGAATATGAGGTGATTTATCAAATCCGTCGGTGTTACTACTCTATCCTTACTCGGCTTTGAATCATATCTCTTCGGATCAAAATTTCTAACAGCGATATACCCTTTTCTTTCTAGGTTATCCGCTACGATCCCTGCAAATTCGCATAATCCGCTTATAAAACTTAAACTAGCTGGGTTCCTAAAGGGGGGCTGCAATCTTTGAGGTACATTGATTCTCAAGTTCAACGTTTCTTCAAGTTTCATATTTTTACCTTGGCGGTCGTCTAATAATTTCACTTTCTTTCTGTACCCATCATCCGGGTTTACATCGGCATATGAGACTAGTAAAGGTTTCCAATTGTTCCTTCTGATCCCCAACACTTCTGCGATAGTTTGTTCGTTTGACATAAGTTTTCTACTGCCTTTTATTTGTTATTATCGTTTTATAGAAAGGAACTAGTATATAAAGCCTTCTATACTTTAAAATGGTGAAATTATAACTTTTATTCTGATTTTAATTAGATAGCATTATCCCCTAAATAACTTAACGGGATATACGGCGTTTAGAAATTGCACTAGTTAACTTTACAACAGCTATCTAAAAAGAATAAATCAATACAATAATGTATGTTGTGAGACTTATGCGCACGCCTTAGAATACAATAAGGTATTAATATAAGACATCGTCATTAAAAGGCAATGGTCGTTACTGAAGCGCAGTATAAAAATCTAGTAGTCTTGACAAGAGCTGAGATAGACCAGTTATACGTCTGGCGGCCTATCGGGGGCCCTGTCCAATGTATCAGTGATATACCTAGAGAATCGGATTTATTAATGCTCATCTCTGAAAGCATGGAAAAACGGGAAGTGCAGGAGCCCGATGATCCCGAGAACCTCAATATATTCTCCGCACTGTATAAACGGCACACCAAAATGCAAAGAAAAAGGAGGAGCCTTCGATTACCGCCGTTTAATGACGGGGATGAATTTGAATGGATTCCTGTAACAGAGACTGTGATTCAGCGCATATACCAACCAATAAAAATAACAGATTATAAAAAATAAATAAATTAAACCTCGCTAGCTTTCTTTTGAGACAGCGCTATCTACCAAAAAGTGTACGCTATTTTAATCAGAATATTAGTTTAGGTCTTTAACTAATTTCGCTTTAAGATTCTCCAATTTATCGGTATAATATCTGGACTTATTTTTTTCTAATTCAAGAATAAACTCATTAGCAAAATTTTCATTCAGAAGATATATACAGCATGGTTTCATCTTTCATATTTTTATCTGGATTCGAAGTCATCTAAAAGTGTTTGCTTTGTATAGCCCATCTCTTTTCTTTTCAGTTCATGCATCTTGGAATCCCTGTATGTACAATAAGACACCATACCAATAGACAGCGCGGCTACAGCTAAAAGGCTTATTCCGCTAACATAGTCGTTTTGAGCAGCTTGTAAACAAGACGTATTCATGCTTGAGTCCGTAAAACAATTGTAACCATATTGCGCTGCGGCATTAGCATATGCATTAGAGGCACTTAGTAGCCGGCCTGCAGAGACTCCGCTAATTGGGGCTATAATGTACCCAATAGCGTACAATACTTTTTTCCAGGTTTTATACGACGCATTATCAATTTTTCTACCCGCAGCGTTTATTAAGTTAATTCCTTTATTCTTTACAGCTAAAATCTTGTCTAGCCCTTTATTTTTCATATTTTACCTCCTTTTTACTTGTTATTATCGTTTTATAGAAAGGAACTAGTATATAAAGCCTTCTATACTTTAAAATAGTAAAAAATTATAAATTAATTCGCATTCTTTCGAAATGTTTCATAATTTATTATTGTTTTTTATTGGCGCAATATTTGTTATCGACTCCGTATTATTGCTTACATCTCATTTTTCCGTTATCTATATCTCAACCTTAATTTTTGGATTTGCGTTTATGGTGCTTCCAAGTTTATTATATTTTTCGAGATATGTAAGAAAGACCGCACCGTATCGCGAAAATAAAGTAATCTCTGAAGTGAACGCCTTCGCTAAAAGTTATAATAATATTGTTATTTTGTACGGACAAAGGCATTCAGATAAATTGGCAACTGCCATTAAAAGGTTAGGATTGAATGTAGCTGTAATAAAGTTAAAAATTTAGAAACCTTTTATATTTCTCGCTATGCTCAAAACCCAGAATATTATTAAAATTGCAAATGTAAGAATGAATATCGGTTCTGCTATAGAAACTATTGAAGAATTAGAGGTATACATTCCACCTAGCCAAGCTATAAACGATACTGCTACTAAAAACGCAAGTGTACTTTTGGGTGTAAATGAAATTCCAGACATACTAAATAGATTAATAAACAAATATTTAAGACACATAAAATGCGTAAAAGTATTTAATAGCGTACTACTTAGCCACTAATATGAGATACAAAAACGTTCTTATCTCCATTATACTGGGTGTAGTTGTTACACTGTTAACATTTTTCAATATTAATCAGTGCATCGGGGGGTGCGCGTTACCTTACAACAACAGTAATAATTTTGAAGGATTTCCTTTTGGATGGCTTAGTTTGGGAGGTACATCTGTAACTACACCACCACATCAGTTTCCTTCTGAAATTAACTGGATATATTTAATTTCTGATAGCCTAATTTGGAGCATTGTTGTGTTCATAGCTCTATGGGCCTACACAAAAATAACGAGAAAAAATTAATCAATATCGTTGAAAAGATAAAATCCCTACGTAAGAACATTAAAAGAAATGCGTTAAGTCAAAGGAGAGAAATCAATATAGGAGCTTTGTAAAAACTACAAAAATCAGTGCAATTTCAAGATGCTGTATATATCCCCTAAATAACTTAGCCCCGACCGGATTCGAACCGGTGTTACAGGCTCCAAAGGCCCATGTACTTGACCACTATACTACGGGGCTATATATTGAACCTAAAGTCACACTTGCTTTTAAATCTTAAAAGA
>JAKBJF010000020.1 GCA_021836125.1 Nanobdellota archaeon
TACGTGAACTGGTTACATGCAGAGAAGACTGTCGTCCGCGTTGCAAGACATAAAAGTTTATAATGACAGATCCGTAAGGCTAGGTAACAAGAAGATAATCCAGTTCACGTATGGAGAAGACGGCCTTGATGTGTCTCTAAGCGACAAAGGAGATTTGAAGATATAGACAATATGGAAATACCTCAAAAATATATTGAAGCTTACCGCAAGAAGTATGGGGAAGATGCGGATATTGAAGAACTTAGGAAAGTTTACGAAAGGTCTTTGATAACTACGGGAGAAGACGTCGGTGTAATAGCTGCACAAAGCATAGGTGAGGCAAGTACTCAGCTTACGTTAAGAACAAAGCACGCCGCGGGTTTGACGGCAATAAACACAACGTCAGGACTTCCAAGATTGGTTGAAGTGTTCGATGCAAAGAAGGAGATATCTACACCGACAATGGAAATATATCTAAAGCCGGAGCAGGGACATTCAAAACAGAAAGCTTACGATTTTGCGAACAGTATAATAGAGGTAAAAGCGAAGGAACTGTTCTCTTCATACGCCCTTTCATTGAGCAAAAAATCCATAGAATTTTATTGTAATAGGGACGCAATAAAGGCCTACGGTTTGACTTTAAGGGATATACAGGCAAAATTCGAGAAGCTGGTAAAAAGCATGTCCGTAGAGGGAGATACTCTGATAATAAAAGACAAATCGGCGGATTCAGTAAAGAAACTCATAAAACTTAGGAATAAACTTAACGATGAGACAATATCGGGAGTATCAGGGATACACCGCGCGATAATTAATTCGACACAGGACGGCGAATTTTGGATAAAAACGGTCGGAAGCAACCTTCAGCATGTGCTTTCGCTTGAGGAGGTTGACCAAAGCAGGACCTCGTCCAACGACGTTATGGAAGTTGCAAAGGTGATAGGGATAGAAGCCGCACGAAATCTTATAATCGAAGAAGTCGCAAAAGCACTTCAGACCGGCGGTCTTACTGTAGACTACAGGCATATACTTTTAATAGCTGATGCGATGTGCGTAGACGGCGAAGTAAGGGGAATCGGAAGGTACGGGTTGAGCGGTGAAACAGAATCTGTTTTTGCGAGAGCATCGTTTGAAATACCATTGAAACACCTTATGGAAGCTAGCATGTTCCATGAAACCGATGCATTTAAATACGTTGCTAATAATGTTATGTCTAATCAGGTAATCCCAATAGGAACTGGTTCAGTAAAGTTAGTGGTAAAAGAGAATGGAAAAGAAGCTAAAACAGATGATACAGGAAAAGATAAAGGGCAATAAAGTCTACATAGGACTTAATTCTACGCTTAGAGCATCAAAGAGCGGCCAGGTGTCAGCAATAGTATTCGCTTCGAATGCAAGCGAGGATCTTATAAACACACTTAACACTTTAGACATTCCAAAATATGAATATGAGGGTGACAGTGAAGCGCTTTCCATCGCGCTTGGAAAATCGTTCAACATAGTCGTTCTAGGTCTTAAAAAGTGAAATATATGAATATAAAACTAGACAGCGAAACACTATCTTCCATGAGCGTATTCTCGAACACAACGGGCGTTATGCCTAAAGACTGTATGCAACTGGATGATAAGTTCCTATTCGTCGTTAATCAGGGCCAGGCTGGGATGTCTATAGGAAAAAACGGCGTCAACGTCAAGATGCTCGAAAAGATGTTCAGCAAAGAAGTATTGATAGTCGAGTATGCAGACGATCCAGTAAGGCTTCTGGAAAATATAATAAGACCAGTAAAAGTGCTTTCCGGTTACGTTACGGAAACAACAAACAGCAAAAAAATACAGGCTTCTATAGATGGCAAACTCGCTTTAAGCAGGCTCAGGATAGCAAAAACTCTGATGCAAAGGTATTTTAATATAACTGATATCAATATTAAATAAATTTATGACAAAAACACGCGGATTATTCAACGGAAGGATGTTGCTAAAGAGAAAGGCAAAAGTCAGATTCAGCAAGAGAAGAAGTAAGGCACATTTTATAGGCTCTTGGAGGAAATACGACCCCCTTGAAGGAGCACCGCAGGCAAAAGGCATAGTTCTTGAAAAAGTCGAAATAACTCCTAAGAAGCCATCTTCTGGTAAAAGAAAATCCTGCAAAGTGCAGCTTACTAAGAACGGAAAATCAATAACGGCATACATTCCATTCAGCAAGGGAGTCTCATTTGTCGATGAACACAATGACGTAATGGTAGAAAGGATAGGCGGAGCACAGAAGGGTGCACGCGGTGATCTCCCAGGGGTCAAATTCATAGTCACTAAGGTTAACGGGATATCAATAAAGGAACTTGTAAAGGGCAGGAAACAGAAGCCAGTAAGGTAGATCTAATGGAAGAGCAAACAAACGAAAATGTGAATAAAGAGCAGCCAGTGCAAGTCCAGGAAAAGACAGAGACAAAGAAAGAGAAACATAAAGAGATTAAGGAAGAGGTCTTCAGTAACATAAAACTTTTCGGTAAATATTCTTTGACAGCAGAAGTTAAGGATGCTGGTCTGAAAAATGTAATTGGGCTCAAGCCGCTTGTTCTCCCAAAGAGCGCAGGCAGACTTTCTCAGCAGAGGCTTGCAAGAACTAGAGTAAACATAGTGGAACGTTTGATAGGTCACTTAATGGTACCTGGCCATAAGGGAAAGAAGCACCTTCGAACATCAAAAATCATGTCAGGGAGATACTACACAACGTATAAACTCGTTGAGGAAGCGTTTGAGAAAATAAGTAAAGCTGGACAGGATCCTATAGAAGTACTAATCAGGGCAATAGAAAATTCAGCGCCAAAAGAAGAAGTGATGGGATTGCTTATCGCAGGACAGAGGCTTTCGAAACAGGTAGATGTTTCTCCTATCCGAAGAGTAGATCTTGCACTAAGATGGATTGCCCAGGGCACATTCCAATCATCGTTTTCAGGTAAAAAGGCTTCGGATGCGCTTTCTGAAGTGCTTATGTCTGCTGCACAGAACAAAGATGTGTCTTTCCCGGTATCAAAGAGGATCGACACGGAACGTCAGGCAGCATCAAGCAGATAAATTTAATTCAAAGAATCTGTTCTATCGTTTTTATGTACTTGCTATAGTCTACTCTGTCAGATACGGTTTTTCCGGCTATGGCAAGCTTCATCTTTTTTACAGTCTTACGCAGATTGCTTGTGTTGTCTATCTGCATAACCTTATCATGCAATTCGCACGCCTCTATATATTCGCCGTCAATCGCTTCGAATAATACGTTGTCATATATTTTTTCTTTGCTGTATCCCCTTTTGGACAGTCTTTTAATTAGCACGTCCGGCCTACACCTTAGCACTACAAATAACCCAATCTTATTTGACGTTAAAAAGTGCGACATGTGAGACACTATCACGCTGTTGTCCTTTAGTCCTAGCCCGACCAACTTGTTTAGTTCCGCAGGACTTATTTCCTTTGTTAAACCTCCCGAACCAAGCAATTTATTCACGTCAACTACATTATAGCCAGTTTCACGAGAAAAAAGACTAGCTACAGAATGTTTTCCAGTACCTGGGACGCCAGTCAAAGCGATAATCATAATATAAATTCTTGTCACACCTTATAATAAGTTTATGTCATCCAGCTCAGACACACCTGATGAATATAAAATAGCAGTCGCGTTGTCGCAGGACGACAGTGACTTGGAGAAATTATTAGCTGATTATCCGAGCCTCCTAAAATACAGGAATTATCTTAATTCTAATGCGGCAAAAAAATATGGAATTCGTGGCGTATACCGCTTTTATTCAGGTCTGATAAGCGTATTAGCACCGGAACTCATAATACGCCACGGTACGGTGAAACCACACGGACTAAAATATAAAATAAAAAAAGCGATTGGGTTGCTTTCCCCGTTAAACTCAAGCACAGCCGTATACAATAAGCTGGGGAATTACACAAAAAGTGATTCAATACTTAATGGGGTAAGGGTATCCTCGCTTCTAGCCCATTTTATGGCTTATTTCTTGCCGGCGCTATTTTTCATACCAGCGCAGCTTATGGCCGGCAATGGCGAGCAAACACTTACAGAGACCCTTCTTTCTCAGACCGGCCTATACATGTTCTCTTCGATAGCCCTTTCTGGTTTTTTGATGGGTTCGCTCGCAAATTACGTAGTAAAAAAAGTTAGTTTTTGGAAGAGAAATAAAGTTTCGATTAGCGAAGAAGAGATATCAGAGGACTTAGCTTCATATTCAGTTGAACTTAATCGAATAGTTAACGATTATAAAATTAGATTCTCCAACGACAAAGAAACGGCAGTAACTCTAGAAGAGTTTGTCGGTCTGTACAAAATGCTGTCTTTTCCCATATCAATGAAGACAGAATGGGACATAGCTGAGACAAGAGGACAAGAAGAAAAAACGTTAGCTTCCATAAAAAATGTTTTAAAAAAAGTGCCAAATCGGAAATCTATCAAATACTCGTTTTCTAATTCACCAAACGATGTAGGAAGCGCATTCTGGTTTAGGCCGTTTCTGGGCAGGCTTCATAAACGGAAAATAGTCGGAAAAACGACCATAAACATCAATGATGTCGGAAGCAATCTTGAGTATTCCTTATATCTTGGACACGAGTTTTCACACTTAGCCGGAGCCGCTAGCGAACCAATAGCCGAATTTTATGCGAAGAAGATATTGGAGGATCTGTCCGAAAATTACCCGCACGAAGGATATGACATGTTACGCGCAACCGAAAGATTATGCGATGTAATAAACGCATTCTACTATCTTGTAAGGGACCCAAAAAAACTGCGTAAATCCCTAAAGAAAGCGGGCGTTCCCTTGTTCATTTTGGAAGCGTTTGACAATGATTATAACTCCATCCCAATCCAATTTTATACTTCGGAGGAAGACATATACAATCCAGATTTATTATATAAGTCATTTGTGTATTACGTATCGAAACGAGAAGAAAGGGGCGAATTAAAGTTAAAGAGGGGCATATATAGGTGAGAATTCGCTATTCACAATGCCTATGAATCAAAGTTTAAATATCTGTTGCAATATTAATTTTTTAATACAATTTATATGGTAAAGACAAAAGTAAGACTTGAACAGTTAATCCCAAACGATTATAAAACTGAATATTTGGATTACATAAACGACGCTGCCATATCCAGATACGGGATGGAGGGCGGACTAAGATTTTACGAGGGAGTAAAGGAGACTTTCTTAGGTATGCAAGACCATACTCTCGTTAGACATCCCAACAGACCGAAGAAGACAAGTCTTCTATCAAAACTCTTAACTATCGAACCTATACATTTTTTCCTAACTGTTTTCGACCGAACGGTGGCTAAATCGAAGCACAGGCTTCTTTCCGCATCTGCAGGCGCCTTCGCTCTTACAACATACTTGCAAAGTATTATGTTCTCTTTAGGTGCCTTAAGTGCGCAGGCAGCGACCGGTTTGCCTATCCAAGAAATTTTTAGTTCAATACCTTCTTCGGTACTTATCTCTATGTTTTTAGTAGGTCCAATTAGTTCTGCCGTCTTTATAGGCGCGGCTCAATCAACACTAGTAGGTTTTAATAAGATAAGAAATAGTGGCAAAGGAATAACACTTGAGGAAATAGAATCGGATATACAAAGATACTCCAGTGACTTTAGGAAAGTATGGGATTCTTACGTAGATAACTTTTCTAAAAATAAGACCGAGGATCCTTCAGTAGCAGAGATAAACGGCATGTACATGCTTGTCACCACGCGAGAAAGTATTTTCGCAAACAAGAACAAGCGCAACTTGAAAGTGCACGATAGATCGATACTAGATACCATAAAGAGAGTGTACAAAAAGGAGATTTCTTCAAATGTTATTTTTCATCCAGATATAAGAAATATAGGTGGGGTGACCTTATTACCATCCGTTCTTTTAGGGCTTTCAACAAGAAAATCGGATTATATTTTCGGACCGGTTATATTAAATAAGTTAAGACTATACGCGAATCCGAATTATGACGATGCACTTGCCCATGAACTAGCGCATGCGGCAGGGTTTATGTCAGAATCACGCGCAAATTATTTTGCACTTAAAGTCATGGACGAGTTAAATCACGAGCACCCGCTTGAAGGATATGATATATACTCTTCTGTAAATAGACTATGTTTTGCAGTTTCGGCCTTATCAGATAAATTAAAGGACGAAGAGCGGTTTCAAGAGCGGCTCACCGCTTTAAGCGTGCCGAAATTCGTATTTCAGGCGATAAGATCTCCGTTTTCGCCGGAAATATCGCCTCTTCCCGGTCTAGAGGAAGCCCTTTCTGGGGAATTTGGCAAAATGAACGCCGAATTCTCAAAACAATATTCTACCAACACTTACTATGTGACTAAAAAGGTAGAAAAAGGCATGCTAAGACTCGATATGCATTCTTACTGACTACCCGCACATTATCTATAAATAATAACTCTATAAACTATGTATATGAACGTGGATGAAGCAGTGGCAGCACTGAGTTCGAATGATAAGCGCATACTTAAATGTCTGTCCGATAACTCAAAATATGCTGGAGACATAGCTCTTGAAATACAACTTGACAAGGCTTCAGTCCTTTCCTCTTCGAGAAAGTTGCTCGAATTTGGGCTTGTAACTATCAATAACGAAGTCTCGATGGTCTATACGCTTACGGACATCGGTAGAGGTTATTTAAGCACGGGTCTGCCGGAGCTGATAATCACTAGGAAGTTGGTTGAAAAAGGAAATGTTTCGCTTTCCGACGCCTCAAAATTAGGACTTGAGAAGGAAGAACTTAACGCATCTATAGGCTTACTTAGAAAACAAGGCATAGTCGAACTAAAAGCAGGGACGTTGATATATGCCGGTAAAGGTGCGGAGAATATCGAGTCTAAGTCAAGGCTTTTGTTAGAGATAAATCATGGAGAGGTTCCCGCCGATACAGAAAGCATAAACGAGTTTTTGAGAAGGAAACTAATAGTAGCTAACGAAAACATAAAAGAGAGTCTTAAGATAACTTCGCTGGGTACGTCCGTGTTGCGTTCGAAAGAGTTCGATAAAGAAGTTGTTGATAAACTTACATCAGACATAATAAAGAATTGGAAAGGCATCGCTTTTCGTAGATACTCTCTAAATGCGAGAATACCGACGCCAGTTTACGGCAAGAAACACATAACAAAACAGTTCATAAAAATGCTCAGGGAAAATCTTACTGCGATGGGCTTCGAGGAGATGCAGAGTAACTACGCCGAGGCCAGTTTTTGGAATTTTGACGTTATGCTTTTTAAGCAGGATCACCCGGACAGGGACATACAGGATACGGTTTACCTCGACGGAAGAGTTAATAACCTTCCTCCAGAGCTTCTTTCAAAGGTGAAAAACGTGTATGAAAATGGCTTCAAAAGAAATTCAAAAGATTTTTCTGTAGGCTATCGTATGCCTTTTGATGAAAAGAAAAGCAGGGTCCTAATAATGCGTGCACACACGACAGCGACTACCTTTAGGTATTTTTACGATAAAATATCAAAGAATAAGGATAAACCTGCAAGATACTTTTCGATAAGCAAAGTGTTTCGCAACGAAACTTTGGATCCAACCCATCTGCCAGAGTTTTACCAGATTGAAGGGATAGTGTATGACGACGGGCTCACAGTATCGGATTTGAAGAGCTACATAACGGAGTTCTATAAACGAATGGGGATAGACAAGATAAGGATTAAACCCACTTATAACCCTTACACGGAGCCCAGTCTAGAGATACAGGCATTCAGTCCAAAGCTAAACAGATGGCTAGAGGTAGGTAATTCCGGAATGTTCAGACCAGAGACTTTGGAGCCGTTCGGGATAAAAAAGAACATAATAGCATGGGGATTTGCATTGGAAAGGCCCCTATCACTTCTGCTTGCAACGAACGACCTAAGGCTTATCTACGGCGCGTTTTCAGATTTAGACCTGCTTAGAGAAATAGAGTACGCAAGGCTCTCTAGGAAACTCTGATATGGTAGTCATAAACAGCTCTATAGACGAAATGAACGGCTTGTTGGGAGCAAAACTGACATTAAAAGATTATCAAGACATATCTTTCAAGTACGGGCTTGATCTGGAAAGCGACGGAGAATACCTAAATTTTGAATTGACTTCGGACAGGACGGAGCTAATATCAAAATACGCATTGGCATTTCTTTTAGCACAGTTTTTTGGTTCTAACGTAAAAAGACACGATAAGCTTTCCTTAACCAAGGATAAGAACATAATTATAAAAAAAACTGATAGGACATTTGTAAATATATTAAGAGTTAAACTCGGAAAGCCGATAGGCAACGCGCTAAAAGATTTGATTGGAATAGAAGAAAAATTGGATTTTGTAGTTGGTAGAAAAAGAGCCTCCGCGGCAATCGGGATGTTTGATGTTTCAAAAATAAAATTCCCGATAACTTATTCTGAGGTTGATAAGAGTGATGTTAACTTTGTGCCATTAGGCAAGACGGAGACGCAGAACTATAAAGAAATAATTAATGGAACAGAGCAGGGAAGGACTTATTCCTCTTTAGTCGGTACAAAAGCAGTTGTGTGGCTCGATTCGAAAGGCAGGATTTTTGCGATGCCGCCGATAATAAATGCTGATTTCTCTTCTATAACAGAAGATACAAAAGAGATACTTTTAGATATAACTGGGCCGAGCAGAAGTGCAGTAAATACTCTTACAAAATCATTGATTTTTAATCTGCAATTCTTTGGAGAGGTCACAGTAATACAACCTTCCCAAGCATCAGGTTCCATAGACACCAAACTGTCGTTTGAGCAGGCCAATTTCAGTTTGGACACAGATTATGTTAAGAGAACGCTCGGAATCGACGTGCGCATTGCAGATTTAGTCAAAGTATTGAAATCCGCGGATTATAAGGTTTCCATATCAAACAAGAATTTGGTTGTGACTCCAAAATTCTATAGACAGGACGTTATACATCAAGTCGACATATTAGATGACATACTTAGGTTTTTAGGTGTAGACAAACTATCGACCCCACCAATACGTACGTATACCGCGGGCAAAAAACTAGACGGAACGCATGCCCAAGATGATATAAGGGATACTCTAATCGGCTTGGGCTATGAGGAAATGGACCTAAACGTACTTACAAACAAGTCTACCCAACTTGAAAAGACAGCGGTAAAATCAACAGATTACGCCGGAGTAATAGAGTCCAAGAGCGGAGAAATTAATATGGTAAGATTGAATCTTTTTCCAGAAATGTTACGATTCATATCAAACAATATGCACAAGAGGTTTCCACAAAACCTGTTTGAGATAGGTACAATAATAAAAGCGGAAAACTGTGATGTATCGTTTAAAAACAGAATCAAACTATGTATCGTCTCCTGCAGTGAAGTTTCAAATCTAAGTGTCGTAAGACTTGTTTGTAAGTACGTTTAGGTCCA